>JAIEMK010000068.1 GCA_019752295.1 Chitinophagaceae bacterium
AAAGTCAAAAGTCAAAAGTCAAAAGTCAAAAGTCAAAAGTCAAAAGTCAAAAGTCAAAAGTCAAAAGTCAAAAGTCATTAATTAAAGGGGGATTGAAGTTAAATAAATTTTTATGATTCATATCGTATTTGAGACTGCAAATGTAGAAGCGCTTCAAAAGGCAATTGCGTTGGACGAAACTTTAGCAGGACATATTGTAGAGATAAAAGATGATTATGCAGTTGGCCCGATTGTGGATATTTATGAAACCGAAGGCTATCAGCAAAGAAAGAATTGGTGGGAAACATTACTGCAATATTCGCCCTATCTGGAACAACTGAATATTGTTGATGATAAATTAGCTGTACATCAACTTATCCGATCCCTTGAAGAATCTCCTGATGAAATTGTTTGGATCTGGATGGGACAAAACGCGCACGATGTATGCGGCTATTTCTGGTTGATGAGCCAACTTAAATCATTTCAGGGAAGAATACAGGTATTGTATTTGAATAATCTTCCTTTTATTAATGAAAAGGGAAACATTTTTTATCCTACCCGTTTAGCAGAGATACAACCCAAAGAATTTATAAAGGCAAAGAAGTTAGCCAGGCCCATTACGCTTAGCGAATTTGAAGTGGATCCCGATGAATGGAAAAAGACCTGCACCGAAAATGCAATGGTTCGTTTTTTGGAAGGAGGAAAAAAGATCGTAGCCAAGCCCGTTGAATTTTACGACTCAGATATTTTACAAAATATTAGTACAGAGCCGCAAAAATTAACAAGGGTACTGAGTAATACATTAAATAGAATGAAAGTGAAAACGGGAGATGTGTTTGTAGTGTGGAGGATTAGAGAAATGGCTTTGGAAGGGAAAGTAGAAATCATTGGTGATTGGCAGAAAGGATGGAAAGAGATTACTTTGAAATTTGCTGCAAAAACAATTGTTGAAACAGAAGATTAATCGATGTTAAAAATAGAAGCGATACACCATGTTGCCATTTTAACCAGTGTAGATTTATATCAGGAATCAAAGAGGTTTTATACTGAAATTCTTGGTTTTGAAATTTTACTGGAAACATTTAGGGAAGCCAGAAACTCTTATAAGTTAGACCTTGCGCTGAATGGGAAATATCAGATAGAATTATTTTCGTTTTCTGATTTTCTGGAGCGTGCTTCTTTTCCCGAAGCCAAGGGATTAAGGCATTTAGCATTTGCTGTGAAAGATATTGAAGAGAGTTCAAAATGGTTATTGAAAAACGCTGTTCGTGTTGAAGAAATTAGGATTGATAGTTTGACTGGAAAAAAGTTTTTATTTTTCTACGATCCCAATGGGCAACCTTTGGAATTATATCAGCAATAAGAAATTGGTTATGGTTAAAATGATACCCCTAACAAAAATTGGAGAAGATGAAAGAGGCTCCACACACATTTTTGAAACTGATCGCACCGGTGAATTTATTTTTTCGTTTCGTAAAACCGGAAGTGTAAGCGGCAGGCACTATCACAAAGGAATCTCCTCAAAAAAGAATCCTGAAAAAATTATTGTAGTAAAAGGAGAAGCTACATTAAACTGGCACAATGTACAGGGCGAAGAAAAAGGGTCCATGAAAATAGTAGGTCCCTCTGAAGTGCATATTTATCCATATGCTTGGCACGAGTTGGTAGCGGATAGCGACATTGTTGTTTTTGAAATGAATGCACTGGTAGACGGGCAGGGTGATACATTTCGTTTAGATTAATTTGACAGGTAAAGGGTTGCATATATTATGGCGAAAGAAAAATCAGAAAATAAGGTTTACGAAAACGAAACGGGTGTACAGGGCCAGTATAAAAATTGGTTTCTTGATTATGCTTCCTATGTAATATTGGAAAGAGCTGTGCCCGCTATTGAAGATGGGTTGAAACCCGTTCAACGACGCATTTTGCACGCAATGAAAGAAATGGATGATGGCCGTTTTAATAAAGTGGCAAATATCATCGGACAAAGTATGCAGTATCACCCTCACGGTGATGCAAGTATCGGAGATGCATTGGTGAATCTTGGTCAGAAGGATCTTTTAATAGAAACACAGGGTAACTGGGGTGACGTAAGAACCGGCGATGAAGCCGCTGCCGCAAGGTATATCGAAGCAAGACTGTCGAAGTTTGCATTGGAAGTGGCGTTTAATCCAAAAACCACCGAATGGGCTTTGAGTTACGATGGCAGGAAGAATGAACCAGTAACGCTTCCCATGAAATTTCCATTACTATTGGCACAAGGAGCAGATGGAATTGCAGTAGGATTGTCGACTAAGATTTTGCCACATAATTTCAATGAATTAATTGATGCAACTATTAAATGTTTGAGGGGTAAAAAGTTTGAATTGTATCCCGACTTTCAAACGGCAGGAATTATAGATATTTCAAATTATAATGGAGGCATGAGGGGAGGAAAAGTGCGCGTTAGAGCACATATTGAAGAGATGGACAAAAAGACTCTGGTTATTAAGGACGTTCCTTATGGAGTTACTACTACTCAGTTGATGGAAAGCATTACCAAGGCGAATGATCAGGGTAAAATCAAAATTAGAAAAGTAGTGGATGTTACTGCTAAAGATGTTGAAATACAGATTGATTTGGCGGCGGGAATTTCTCCAGATATTACAATAGATGCGTTATATGCTTTCACGGATTGCGAAATAAGTATTTCGCCGAACGCCTGTGTGATTGTAGAAGATAGACCGCAGTTTTTAGGGGTACACGAATTATTATCTGTTTCTGCAGAAAATACGAAGCGTTTATTGAATAAGGAACTTGAAATTAAATTAGGTGAATTAGAAGATAAATGGCATTATACCTCTCTGGAAAAAATATTTTTTGAGGAGAAAATTTATAAAGAATTAGAACAGAAACATGAAACATGGGAGAAAGTAATTATTGCAATTGATAAGGCATTCGGACCATTTAAAAAAAGGCTGAAAAGAGAGATTCAGAAAGAGGATATTTTAAAATTAACAGAGAAACCGGTTAGAAGAATCTACCGTTTGGATATCAACGAACTCAACGAACAGATTAAGGGCATTGAGGCCGATATGCAACAAGTAAAATACGACCTGGAGCACCTTACTGATTATGCGGTTGCCTATTTCGAAAACCTACAAAAAAAATATGGTAAGGGGCGGGAACGAAAAACAGAAATCAAAGAATTCGATACCATTCAGGTGAAGCACGTTGCAATTGCCAATACAAAGATTTATTTGAATCGGGAAGAAGGTTTTATAGGAACCAGTTTGAAGAAAGATGAGTTTCTTGCTGACTGCTCTGATTACGACGACATCATTGCATTTACTAAGTCGGGCAAAATGAAAGTGATTAAAGTATCAGACAAAGTATTTATTGGTAAGGATATCATCTATGCGGCAGTATTTCAAAAGAATGACGAGCGCAGTACGTATAACATGATTTATCTGGACGGAGCTTCGGGAGTGAGTTACGCCAAACGATTTAATGTAACAGGTATTACCAGAGATAAAGAATATGATCTGACAAAAGGATCGGAGAAAAGTAAAGTACACTATTTTACAGCCAACCTGAATGGGGAGGCGGAAGTGGTGAAAATAGTATTGAGTCCGAATTGCACGGCCAGAATAAAAGAACTTGACTATTATTTCGAAGAGTTGGAAATAAAGGGTAGGAGCAGCATGGGTAATCAGGTTACTAAATACCCGATTAAACAGATAAAACTTAAAGAAGCAGGCAAGAGTACATTAGCCGGTAGAAAACTCTGGTTTGATGATAAGTTTGGAAGACTCAATACAGAATCGAAGGGGCAATATTTGGGAAGTTTTGAAGATGAAAAACTAATTGTAATTTATCAGGATGGTAATTATGAATTAACCGACACAGAATTGTTACAACGATTTGAAACTGAAAAAATATTGTTGATTGAGAAGTTTGATCCCGAAAAAATTATTACAGCAGTGTATCTCGATAATGATAAACAACAATTTAATATCAAAAGGTTTAAAGTTGAAACTACCACGCTAAAAAATAAATTCCTCTTTATCAAAGATGGGGAAGGCAATAGGCTAGAGGCCGTAACAACGGAAGAAACTCCCATACTAGTAGTACAATCGGGTAAGGGAACAATGGTTCGAAAAGCTAAGTTTAAAGTTGCCAATATGGTGGAAGTAATGGGCTGGAAAGCAGTTGGGGCAAAGCTTACAGACTATAGTAAAACCATTGAAATGGACTGGGAGCAACACCCTAAAGAAGATCATGCGCAGCCTGAACTTTTTTAATAAGATCAATAAATAACGTCACTACTTAAAGGCTAAACAGGTTTTGTTTAGTCTTTTTTGGTGCCCTTTTTGGTCTTTAATTGAATGATGGCACTCTTTGTGAAATCGCTATTCAGGGTAATTTCATAAGTCTTCTTTCCGTCATGAATGATTAGTGCCGCAGTATTGGGTGGTATCAATCCTAGATTTTCTGCAAACATTCCCAGTTCATTGAAATCCAGACTTTCATCCAATTCGATATTTACTTTTACTGATTTATGATTGAGCATTGTTTTTGGCAAAATCACTTTTCCATTTAACAAAAGCGAAACAGAATCATAATCAATTGTTCCATTGTCGTACACTTCCAACCGTATCTTCGAATTATCTACTTCAATAACTCTTGCATATTCTTTTTTGCGTGAATTAAATTGTTCAACTGTTTTTATTTCCGGAGCAATTGCTTTGTTAACGAGGCTGTCTTTTTTAATCGAATTGTTTGTGGCGACTGTCGGCTCTTTTCTGATGGGAATGGAATCGATTGTTTTCTTAGAAACAGAGGATTTTGTTTCAGGTTTTGAAATCATTATTTCTCTTTTTGCAATATGCACCGTATCGATTTCATTTTTTTGTTTTGGATGAATCACTGTGTCTCTGATCATCCTGTAATTAATTACCGGCATTAGGTATTTTTGAACGTCAATACTGGTGATGGATCCATTTAGCACAGAACCTGCTTTTGCCACCCTCAATTCAAAAATGCCTGTCATATTGCACATCACGGCTTTTTTGGTACTAGCGGATTTGTAAAAAATAATTGAAAACTTGTCGATGCCAAGAATACGTTTCTTTTTAATATAAGTGCCTGTAATTTTGTTTTTGAATAAGCTGTCTCTGAAGTAATAGTTAAACTCTCCTTTGATAGATTGACCATCTTGTTTGATGATCAATTCTGTTAAATAATTTTCGTGGTCACCATCAATTTCGATATGTCCAACTCCATACCATTTGCCCGAAACAGATTGAGCCGAAAGTGAAAGGGTAAAACAAATCAAAAGTAAAAACAATAAGGGGATTCGCTTCTCGGGCATTTGTAAAAATATCGATTTTATAGAAAGTATGGATACATAATCAGTAAGACCAGCAAATTTATCGCATCTATTGAAACAATCGTAGCTTTGCAAAATAATAAAGAGCAGAATGGACAAGATTAAAGTTGGAGAATTTAATAATATGAAAGTAAGCCGGAAGGTTGCTTTTGGTTTTTATCTCGACGATGGTGAGGAGGGCATTTTATTGCCGATTCGTTTTGCCCCGAATGATTTGAAAATTGGCGACGATATAAAAGTATTTATTTATCATGACTCAGATAACAGATTAATTGCTACTACCCAAATACCATTTGCAGTTGTTGGGGATATCGCTAAAATGAAAGTAATTGAAGTAACCCGTCAGGGTGCATTTTTGGATTGGGGTTTAATGAAAGACCTTTTTGTGCCTACTTCAAAACAGTTAGGTGGTATGCGTAAAGGGGCTGAATATCTGGTGAAATTATATCTGGATGAAATGACAGGAAGGGTAGCAGCTACTGAAAAAATTGACGGGATATTGAGCAACGAAGATTTAACTGTAAAAGAAAAAGATATTGTGTCGTTGATAGTGTATCGTAAAACAGAACTGGGCTATGCAATGATTATTAATAACAAGCATGTTGGATTATTGCACAATAACGAGATCTATCGTGAAATGCATATCGGAGAAAAACTAGAGGGATTCATTAAAACAATACGCCCTGACAACAAGATTGATGTAGTGCTTGGAAAACCGGGCTTTCAAAAAGTGGAAGATGAATCTGCTAAAATACTAAGGTTGCTTACCGAAAATAATGGGTACCTGCCTTATCACGATAAATCGGATCCGGAAGACATTTATGCTTTTTTTGGAATGAGCAAAAAGGCTTTTAAAATGACAACGGGTAACTTATACAAGCAACAAAAAATTGCCTTTACCAAAACCGGTATTCAATTAATTGCAACGGATTGAGCTTCTCGATCTTCCATTAAAAATTCTTTTCTACCACTTCATCAAACTCCTGAGAAAAGATGTTAATTCAGTTGCCATTCGCTGATGCTCTATTGTGTTTGGATGCCAGTCGCTACCATTTGGTATGAAACTGCTGAATTCAAAATAATAGATATCGTGATTGACATTTTCATTAACAACACGATGAGTCATTTTTTGCAATAAAATCCATTTATCTCCACCCGAATTGGGGCCGGCGGCACAAACTATTTTTGCTTTTGGATAATTGTTTCTGATTTTATTGATGAATTGCTGATATGTAACTACAAACTTATTTTCATCTAATTCTACCGATACATCATTTGTGCCCAATTCTATTACAACTAGTTGAGGTTGATTTGAAGTGTAATCCCAATTTGCGTTACGACCTTGAACAATTTCGTCGTATAATAATGGCTGTGTAAATTTTCTATCTCCTCCATATCCCTGTATTATTCCAATCCCAGACCTGCATACTGCAGTGTATTCTGCCCGGAGATTTCGGGAAGTGATAGCACCGTAACTAATATAATTGTTTTCGGTTTCATAACTAAAATGTTCATCATGGCTTTTTCCTTCAATGCCATAACCGCAAGTATAGGAGTCTCCAATAAACTCAACTTTTCGATCCTGAATAATCGGCTTATGGAGTATCGCAGATTTGTTGACAAGGAATCCAAGAAAAATAGTATTCCCTCCACTCCATTCTGTTTTTCTGATTATTTCCAGATTGTGTTTTTTATTGGGTAGGTTTTCGGCCAGTTGATAAGTTGTATCTGCAGAATTGGTTTTCAAAACACTCAGTTGGTTATCAATCAATATCGTAAAATAATTGGCTGATTGCTCTTTTAAAACCACAGTAATGGCGGTTCCTTCAAAAACGGTTCTGATGGTGCAACCGGAGTACATAAATATAGGCTTAGATGGCACGTTGAAATCAAACCTGCCGATATAGGCGATATTGGGATGATCGGCCTGAATGAATGTTGACTGAGCTGATACTTTGAGTAAACTAAAAAAGCAAAGAATGTAAAGTGATACTCTCATTTAATCTGTTTATGCAATATTAATGTTTTAAAAATACCCCGAATTGCGAATTTCTACATACTAGACTTTGAATTATTTCGTTATGTGATATGAGGCAAACTCTTTAAAACGATTGGTAACAGAAAATATTTCTTCAGTGAAGTTTTATGTTTAGAATATTATTCTTATTTTTTTTGTTTTTTTATCCTGCATACCTGCTTTTTGCGGGAAATAAAAGAGTTCCCGAAATAGGAGTTTCTGGCGAGCCCATTCGATTTGAAATATTGGCTTCTCAAAAAAATGGACAGTACTCATTAAGTCATCCCGTAATTTATCAACTTTTTATTTCAAATAAATCCAAGGTTAATCAGGAAGGTATTTTGAAATACGAAGTAACAAGTAATGATCGGGATGTGGTAACTAAATCTTTTGATGTTAAAATTAATGCAGGAAATTCCCTGAAATCGAATATCGTTATTCCGGTAGAATTCACAGGAAATTATGAAGTGAATTTTCATTTGGAGATCACCAATTTTAGCGGAAATATTAAAGAGTCGTTTGTTTATAAAGGAGATAAGGGTACAATGGATATGGAGCAGGACTTAGCTATTCTGAGAAAAAATAAAACCGTTAACACCAAAAAAAATGATAACCCCGATAAAGAGCAGGACAATGGCTTTACGGTAACGTCAACTATTACTAACAGGCATTCCAATTTGTCGAGGAATAACGGATTGGACAGAAACACTGCAACTGAAAACATTGAAGATTTACCACCTGTTAAAACAGTTGCCGTTTTTAACGAACAGGAAGAGGGGGAGGTTGTAACTACCGTTAAGCCTTATGCAGAAGATGGGATATATACCCGGGGTAACAAAATAATGTACGATGTAAGTTTTAAAAACACCTACAGTATTGCTCAGGAAGGTGATTTGAGTTATCAGATTTTGAATGATCGGGGAACTGTTGTATACCAACATAAAACCAATCTTAAATTAAAAAGAAAAGGTTCTGAATCGATGACGCTCAAATTGCCCTATCCGGCTGAGGCAGGGATTTATAAAATGCGTTTATGCTTGAACCTGAGTTCATATGATGATACCACCTTCTATGCTTTTGGGTACAATATCGCCGACATTAAAACACCCTATCATAAGCCTCCTGATTTCGATGCATTCTGGGCTGCTACTTTAGAAGAACTCGCTGCAATTGACCCCGAATATAAAATTTCGGAATCGGATGAATATAGCAATTCCGACTTTGATGTGTATCGCGTAGATATGATGTCGTACGAAAGCATTCCGATTTACGGATGGTTAACGATTCCAAAAATTAAAGGAAAGTATCCACTGATTGTTGGCTATGGGGCTTACTTGCGAACAATCTATCCAGAATATTATCGAAACTATGCTTGCTTTATGTTGAATGTGCGGGGTGTAGACCCTGTTGTGATGGAAAAAATCAATCCTGAGAAAAAACAATTTTTTGTGTTGGGTATCGAAAGTAAAGAAACATATGTGTACAGGGGAATCTATATGGATTGCATCAGAGCAATGGATTTTCTGGTAACTTATGCCAAGCGATTTAATTTCGATATGGATAGGGTTGCAGTATATGGAGGTAGTCAGGGGGGCTCTTTAGCTTTGGTAACTGCTGCTTTATTGAAAAAGAGAATCAATACGGTTTCTGCCGATTCGCCGGTGTACTGCGATTTTTATAATACCCTCGAAATCATTGAAAAGGAAAAGAAACCCTGTTTTATACTGGAGGATATCAGAAACCTGCCCATATATCACCCTGCTTATACCAGAGAGAATGTACTACAAACACTAAGCTATTTTGAAGTACAGAATTTTATGCCTTCAATTGAATGCTCTGTGTTGATTGGTACGGGATTAATGGATATGATTGCTCCTCCAACAACAATCATCGCAGCTTTCAATAAAATGAAATCATCAGTGATATCTAAAAGCGAGATGTACACTTATCCTACTTTAACCCATGAAGTGCCAAACAAACACTATCTGATTAGAGGTAATTGGTTTGATGAACAACTTACTCCTAAGCGACTAAAATTGGGTGCAAGTTTATTTAACAGCAGTAAGTATTAAGATGCAACTGTTGCACATCATCAGCGTAATGCTGCATATAAAACTTCTACCGGATGTAAAGCTTTCCTTCCCGTTCCATCTTTGATTTGATGTCGGCAACTGGTTCCTGGTGCAGCGATAATGGTATCTTCAGCTTGTTTACGAACGGCTGGCAATAAAACTAGTTCTCCAATTTGTTGCGACAATTCAAAATGTTCTTTTTCGTACCCGAACGAACCTGCCATACCACAGCATCCTGAAGGAATTAATTCTACAGAATAATTAGTAGGGAAGGACAATATATTTACGGAAGCCTGAATACTTGCAATGGCTTTTTGCTGGCAATGTCCATGCAATAAAATCTTGCGTGGCTCATCATGAAATAGTGATGCATTGATATTTCCTTTTGCAATTTCGTTCGACAAAAATTCATCGATCAAAAAAACATTTTTCGCTAATGATTTCGCCTCGTTTAGCAGATGGTCGTCTACCAGATCAACATACTCATCTCTGAATGTTAAGATCGAAGAAGGTTCAACACCAACCAAAGGAGTTTCTTTGTTAATGATGTTATGAAGTAGCGTAACATTTTGATTAGCGATCTTTTTGGCATCTCTGATCAAGCCCTTCGATAAACTGGCACGGCCGCTTTCAAGATGTTTGGGTATTACTACTTCATATCCCAATCTGTTGAGTAGTAGGATTGTTTTAATACCAATATTCGTATCGTTATAATTTGTGAATTCATCACAGAATAGATACAATTTTTTATTCGAAGCGGTATTAAGGGTCTTTTTATTTTTTCCGTACCATTTTATTAAAGTAGTAGGGTGCAGGGTGGGCATGGATCTGTTCAATGCAAAGCCTACCGTTTTTTTGATGAGCTTGCTGGTGACTGCATTTGTTACAAAGAAATTATAAATGCTCGGAACTATTGAACCCAGTTTTGAAATCGTTCCAAAATTTGCGATCAGCCTTGATCTGATTGGTACAGAATTAGCATCATAGTATTGTTGTAGGAACTCGGCTTTTAATTTTGCAACATCTACATTCGATGGACATTCAGATTTACAACCCTTGCAACTCAGGCAAAGATCCATTACCTCATAAATTTCTTTATGATCGAATCGATTTATTTTTTCTGAGTGTGTTAAAAATTCACGAAGGATATTTGCCCTTGCTCTTGTCGTATTTTTTTCGTCACGTGTAGCCATAAAAGAAGGGCACATCGTGCCGCCCGACAAAGCGGTCTTTCTACAGTCGCCCGATCCGTTACACTGCTCGGCGTGTTGTAAAACGTTCTGATCGTTGTAGCGAAATACAGTTTTAAAGGCAGGCGTTTTTTGTCCCGGCTCGTAGCGCAACATCGTGTTCATCGAAGGGGTGTCAACTATTTTATTTGGATTAAAAATCTGATGAGGATCCCAGATATTTTTAATCTGCTTTAGTAGTTGGTAATTCTTTTTGCCCACCATTTGTTCGATGAACTCTCCGCGTAATCTACCATCGCCATGCTCGCCACTTAGAGAACCGTTATATTTTTTAACGAGGGTTGCAATTTCTTCTGCAATTGTTCTGAATAATTGATTGCCTTCAACCGTTTTTAAATTGATGATCGGGCGCAAATGTATTTCACCAGAGCCAGCGTGGGCATAGTGTACAGAATACAAGTCATGTTTTTTTAGGATCTCATTAAAGTCTCTGATATATGCGGGAAGATCATTCACATCCACAGCCGTATCTTCAATTACTGGAACTGCTTTGGCGTCTCCGGGAAGGTTACTAAGCAGTCCCAGACCCGCTTTGCGTAAAGTCCAGATCTTTTTTGTATCGTCGCCAAACAGCAGAGGAAAATGATATCCAAGGCCCGCGGCGCGCATATCTATTTCTACTTTTTTTGCAATCTCAATAATTTCTTCGCGATTTGTTCTGGCAAATTCGATCACCAAAATTGCTCCTGGATCTCCCTGAACAAAAAAACGATTCTTACTTTGTTCAATATTGTCTTTGGTGCATTCCAAAATATAATGATCGATGAGCTCGCTAGCCGAGGGCTTATATTGCAGTGCAATTAAGTTGGCCCTTAGAGATTCGTCGATTGAATTAAAATGAACACAAAGCAATCCAATTTCTTTTGGAGGGAGTGGAACAATATTTAATTTAATTTCTGTAAGGAATGCTAGAGTGCCTTCAGATCCTGCTAACAGCTTACAAAAATTAAAATCGGGTTCGCCGGCAGTAAAAGGAGCGGTCTCGAGTAAAACGTCAATTGCATAGCCGGTATTTCTTCTTTCCACCGACTTTTTAGGAAACTCTTTTCTGATTTCCACTTGGTTCTCATAGTTACTCAGCATAGAGCGTACCGAACGATAAATGGTTGCCTCCAGATCTACACCTTCGCATTTCTGATGAAATTCATCGGTAGATAAATCTTTAAAAATGGTTTCCGAACCATCGCTCAGAATAGCTTTTACTTCCAGCAAGTGTTCGCGTGTACTTCTATAAACAACCGAATTGCTACCGCAGGAATTATTGCCCACCATTCCACCAATCATGGCACGGTTGGCTGTTGAAGTTTCGGGACCAAAAAAGAGTCCATAGGATTTCAGAAACATATTCAATTCATCGCGAATCACCCCCGGTTGAACCCGAACCCAATGTTCAGATTCGTTTAATTCCAGGATTTGGGTAAAATGTTTCGATGTGTCCACAATAATGCCATTCCCTACAACTTGTCCGGCCAATGAAGTGCCTGCAGTTCTGGGAATCAGGGAACTATGATGAGTTTTGGCAAATTGAATCAGCGATTTGATGGCTGCAACAGACTGGGGTATAGCAACAGCTAAAGGCATTTCGCGGTAGGCGGATGCATCGGTAGCGTAAAGGGTACGCATAGTGGTATCAAAATAGAATTGACCGTCAAAATCCTTGCTAAACTGTTTTAAGCTCTCCTGCATTGATTGTTTTTTCCTGCTAAACGATTGAATCAGGCGAATTTACGGCTTTCCTTGAATGTTTTTAAGATGCCACCTACTATCTTGGTTTAAAAAAAACTAAAACTTGGGTAAATCTTATCATTTAACCAGAATTACTTTAATATAATTTAATATTTATCTTAAATGTTGATAATCAATAAGTTGCGATTTTATTTCAAACTTTCTTAAAAAAAAACTAGCTAAAAAGTGATTTATTTGTTATAATTTGCTACTGAATTAAGCAATCCCTATGCGCTTATTTGAACATCCCCTAAGCTGTTCTGCTTTGTTCTTGGTACAAGTTTCTATTGTACCAAGTGTTATTTTCTTGCGTATACTCAACGCTTTTTCTGTTTCAATTCAGCAATTATTTTTCCGACAAAAACTTTATCAAGTTCCTTTATGGAATGTGAATAATCATGAGCGATTGAAGAACCTTCAAGAGCAAAAATTATTTTTTAATAATAATCAAGCATCATAAAATTCAATAAATCCAAAAAAAAACGATTATCGACAAATTTTTACAAATTCAGAATATGAAAAAATTTTTACCCCTAACGTTACTGGTTGTATTTTGTTCGTTTAGTATAAATAATATACTTGCACAAACAATTACAAACGGCGCAATTTCTGGAGCTTACAATAGTGTTTATGGTACTACATCGCCGGGTTCTACTTTTACAGTAGCCGGAACAGGAATAACAGTTGCAGGTATTTTAGTTACAGCTCCTGCAAGTTTTGAAGTTTCATTGGACAATGTTACTTATGCCCCATCTGTTTTGGTTCCTGGTACCGGTACTATACTAAGTACTACTATTTATTTCAGAGTATTAGTTACAAAAAATGCCGGCACTTATAGTGGTACTATGGCCTTGACAAGTACTGGAGCTACAACAGTTTTTGTTGCTAGTACAACTTGTACTGTGGCAAAAAAAGCCTTGACAGTTACCCCTCCAACTATGTCTAGTAGAGTGTATAATGGTACAATGGCACCAGGTGCTTTAAGTGCAATTACGTTGAGCGCAGCGAACGGACTTATTGGTACAGAAGATTTAACTGTTACTACTGTTGCAGGAAATTTTGCCAGCGCAGATGTTGGAATACATGCTTCTGCATTGACTTATACTTTGCTTAATGGTGTAACTGGTTTAGCAGCAAACTATAGTTTAGCAAATGTTTCTGTAAACGGAACAATTTCTGCAAAGAGTTTAACAGCAGTAGGAACAATTGCAGATAAAATTTATAATGGTTCGAATGTGGCAGGTGCTGTTACTGTAGGAACCATTTCTGGTAATATTGCAGGGGAAACTCCAACTATTACTGGTGTTGGTTCTATTTATGGTAGTGCAGATGTTGGAACCTATTCTTCTACTATTACATATACAGTATCAGATAATCTTCCTTTTAAAGCATCTAACTATTCCTTAACAGCCAATGCAACCGCAAACGGAAATATTACTCCGAAACCTTTAACAATGTCTGCTGCACCTTCGATAGCACCGAAAGTGTACGATGGATTTCCTACAGCAGGTGTTTTAACTATTGGAAGCATTGTTCCTGCTGGTTTTGTTGCAGGTGAAACAGTTACTACTACAGCCGCTGCTAGTGATTATAGTGGAGCTAGTGTTGCTTTACATTATTCTTCTACTGTAACATACACACTTGCTAATGGAACAGGCGGAGGAAAAGCAATTAACTATTCTATTGCTCCAGTTACGCTGAATGATTTATCAATTACTAAGAAAAATGTTACCTGGTCTGGTACACCTGTAGTTGCAGATAAACCTTACGATGGAACAGCAACTGTTCCAAACTGGTGTTCTGGCGTAACAGTTCTGGGAACTGTTGGAACTGAAACCTTAACAGTAACCTGCACCGGAACCCCTTATGTAGGTGTGGGTGTACCACACGTTGGCTCTTATACAACCACTTTAACACTACTCTTGGCAAGCGGAACCGGTTGGCAAGGCAATTATAATTTATTAAGTCCTACAGCAATTGGTGTTTCCGGAAATATTGTTAAGAAATGGATTGCAACTGGTACTGCAACAATTGCAGATAAGCAATATGATGGTAATCCAACTACAGGCGCAATTACACTGGCTCCTGTAACAGGTTTGGTTGGATCCGAAACAATTACAGTTAATGTAACACCGGTTACATTGTATGCATCTTATGTGGGCATGTATGTAATTAATATCCCTTGTACATTAGCCGACGGACCTGCTGGACCTAATCAAGGTAAAGCAACCGACTATGCTATCGTTGACGCTACAGGTGTTGCATATATTACACCAAAGATTTTAACGCCTGTTGGACTTAATTCTTTAAATACAATTGCATCTAAAGTATATGATGGTACCACTGCAACTGGTGCTGTAACTGTTGGTAAAACATTTACCGGACAGGTAGGTAGTCAGCAATTGACTATCACTGCAGTGGGTGTTTTTAATGTAAATGGTAACGTGGGTATAGGCAAAGCTTGTACACTTAAATATACTGTAGGAGACGGTCCGACAAACGACAAAGGATTTAACTATATTGTGAATGACGAAACAGGGTATGTTGCGGATGTTACCGCTAGACCTGTAACCATTTCTGGTATTACGGCTGCAGACAAGACAAAACCATTTGCTAATTTTACTGCTACTACCCTTAGCGGTACACCGTTTCTAAAAAATGTAGTTCCTGCGGATGCAGCAGGCATTACAATTACTGGAGCTGGTATTGTAACTGCTAATTTTTTGGATGTTAATGTTGGACAGGGTAAACCAATAGTTTTAACTGGCTCCTATTCGATCAGTGGGGGACAGTCTGCAAATTATACATTGTCTCAGCCTGTATTAACAGCTTCTATTGCTGCTGCTGCAGGTGAAATTGGTAATAGAGTATGGGATGATGTTAACGCAAATGGTATTCAGGATGATGGTGAAATGGGAATTGCCGGAGTAAAAGTACATTTACTTAATGCTGCGTATGGATTAATTGATTCAGCAATTACAGATGCTCACGGCTATTATATTTTCAGTGCGGATTCAATTGAGGTTTCCACTGCAAGTGCAAGGTATCATGTTACAGGATTAATACCAGGTACGCATTATATTTTACGTGTTCCACATGTGGGAGCTCCAAACAAACAAAATGTACTTGGACTCAAAACATTAACCTTAGCAGGTCAGGGAACTGATCCTAATAAAGATAGTGATGGTATATTAAATGGCGAGAGTGCTGATGCTCCAATCATTGCTCCGGCAACAGGAGTGAATGATTATTCTACTGATTTTGGATTTACCAGTGGCGCACCAGGTGGCGGCGGCGGTGGTGGAGTTGGTGGTGGTGGCGGCGGTGGCCTAGAAAGCAAGAGCTTAGGCGATGCGGTTGGTAATCGTGTTTACAATAATGCGATCAACAGTACACACGCACCTGTAGACTATACTAAACTTCCTTCAATCGTTAACAACGGAATACGGAGAGGTGTTATGGGTGTTGGTACACAACTTACTTTAAGAGATTTGTTACCAACACAAATTACAGGAACCAACTATCAACCATTTGTTTCAACTCCTGCAGATCTAACGTCTATTACAAATGCAAAAGATGTATTGTCAATCGACTTTACTTCAAATAATCAGGCTAAAGCTGTTGCATTTGGATTAAGAACTTCAGGTGAAGTATATGATCACACAAAAGCAATTTGCGATCGTTTAAAAGGTTCGGAATTACAATCAATAGAATCTATTGTAATTAATAAGATCCCGATGGTTAGCTATAAAATGAAAAACAATCTAGGCCAAACAGAATATGTAATGAGTTTTGCAATTGGAGCTAAAACAGGCAGATCTTTCTACACCATTCAGTCTAAATGGTTGAATAGAGATTACACTTCTGATGAAGTAATGTATAATATTCAATTATGGGCTGATTCAAAGGATTTAATTACTACTATGGCTACTGATATGTTGAGCAGATTGACTGCTGGTCAGGCGGTAGAAGAAATTGTAAATACCAAGGGATTACCTAGCACTTTTGTAACAAAAGGTAATAGGGCTTCCGATAAAATAGTGTTAGAAGTAAATAACAGTACCAATATTACAAACGGATATTTTGAGATTAGCGAAAAAGCTAATGAGCAATCAGTATCAACCGGTAAAAAACAAATTCCGTTTACTTTAAATGCTAAAGGGCTTACTTCTGTAAATATTCCAACTACAGACATTTATGAGTCAACACTCAGCTTATATCTGAATGGGGTGTTACAAGATGAAGTATTTATTGCAGATGGTAACTGGGCGGCTCAAGTAAATGCCTCAACCGGTACAATCAAATCGTTTAGAGTAACCAATGATCCTGCCGTTGTTACTGATAATAAGGATGATTTTAAATTATTCAGAAATGTTCAAGTAGAAGCTTCTACGCCAGACTTCGTATCAGTATATAAGATGCTAAGAGGTGGTGGAGCTGCTCAGAACCTGACTGGATATAAATCATTCCAGTTTACTGCTAGTGGATCTGGTGCTACAATGTTTATTACTTTAGTACGAGATGGTATCCCTAACTGGGCTGATCAGTATAGTTTGAGTTTGCCATTAAGTTCAACTAGTCAGGATTATAAGATTAGTCTGGACGATTTCACATCTACTGCTACAAAAGATAAGATCGATCCAAAAGATATTACCATGGTCATCTTTGGTCTGGTAGTGAATGGTGGTAAATTAAGTACCGTTACAGCCGACATTAGTAAAGTTGCATTCTCTAAAACAGATATCGCTTACTTGAATAGTCTGCAATCTAAAGAGTTAGGAGTTTATCCTAACCCTGCTAAAGGCGGCACATTTACTGCAACCTTTAAAGCTGCAGTTGCAAACAAATTAATGCTCAACGTTACAGATATCAATACTGGTAAAGTGGTATTCAGTAAATCTGTTAATGCACAGGTAGGTACCAATAACGTACCGGTAACTGTTGATCAAAAAACTGGCTTAAACACTTATATCTTGTCGCTAGAAGGTTCAGGAATTAGATATACTCCTAAGAAAGTCTTCATGGAGAGATAATTAATCAGTTTCCTATAAGAAAAAGGTGTCGACAAAATCGGCACCTTTTTTTGTGCTCAAAAAAAATAACAATCTGTTAAAAATACAAGCTACTTGGTATTTCAACAGCTATAGAATTTAATGAATTTTACGTCATAATCCGTTTTCGTACCCCTAATTGAAAACAACATGATCGTACTAGAAATGTATGGTTGTATCATTGCATTTGCAGTGTTGATGTTTTATATGCATCCGGCGCAGCAATCCTTTCGCGAAAGGAACCCCAAAATTTGGGATGTTCTTTTTCGAAAATAAAACGTGTACCCTAAACAGTAACAAGCTTCTATTGAAGAAGTTTTTACTTACAAAACAATAGAAAGATGGAATTTGAAATTTATGGATCAATAATCTTAATCGCACTGTTTTTGATTTATGTAAATCCGGCAAAAAAAATATACAGAAAAAAATGAGTTGTTATTAAATGCCATTTTAAGAAATTATGTTAGCTCCCAAGGTTAGGCGGTTTTCTTGAAAAAAGAAGACCGCTTTTTTTATCTCTTAGTTTTGAATAAAATACAGGGAAGTTGGTATAGAGAATTTGTTGAATAGGTATGACATTCGCAGCTTAAATGAAGCGTATAAAATTGATTAAATACATTGTATAACAGTGTATTGTTTTTTCCCCGTACCCCCAATGATAGCGCCTCTCTGAATAAGAGGGGCGTTTTTTAGTTATAGTATCATTTAGCGCTGCATATTAATTCTGGAAATACAAATTTATTGGTATTCTCTTGCTTCTCATAACTGGGTAGGTTTGCACTGAAGTATTATCTAACAAATAAAATATTATTGTATGCACTTCGATTTTTATATTTTTTCAATTGCGTTTTTTGTGTTTATGTATTATACACACAGACCTAAAAAAGCCAAAAATCAAACACAAAATTAAAAGCCGGCTTTGCGGATGAGCCTCAGATTTTTTTTAATCCCCTGTTTTGAATCCGTACACTCAAAAAGAGCTTCTCCTTTAAAAGAGAGGCTTTTTTATGAGATCAACTCAATTCGGTTAATGCATTAACCAATGTATCCAGTTCTTTGGTAGTAGTAAAAACATTTGGCGCAATACGGCAGCCATGCACATTTGCCCCATCAATTGCTACTGTATAGATTCCATATTTTTTTAAAAGCGTTTCGGCCAGCACTCCCGGTTTCATTCCATCGATTCCAACATTGGCAATGGCACAAGCACGCTCCGGTTCTTTCGGGGTGTTGATTTGTATTTTGCCTTTATTACGCAATGGGGTGGTCCAATATTGTTGCAGATAGCGTAAACGGGCTTCTTTTTTAGCAGCCCCCAATTGCTTATAATAATTGATAGCGTCTTCAATTGCAAGATCAGTATGCACGGGATGTGTACCTAAATGATTCAATCGACCAATTGTTTCAATCGTATCGTTCTCAGCCAGAAGGGGCCATATTTTTTTGATCTTTTCTTTACTCACATATAAAAGTCCCGAGCCTAGAGGAACACTTAACCATTTGTGTAAACTGGCACCATAATAATCGCAGTTCAGTTCGGATATTTTGAATTGTATATGTGCAAATGCATGAGCTCCATCAACCATCACTTCAACACCTTTGCTGTGAGCCATATCACAAATCTTTCTGACCGGCATAATTTGACCAGTAATATTCACCATTTGCGGAATCATGATCAGTTTTGTCTTTGCTGAAATTGCATTCGCGTAGAGTGCCACAATTTCCTCATCACTTGAAGGATGATTGGGAATGGATAAAACTTTGTTTACTATGCCGTACCTTTTTTCCGACTGCTTAAACATTTCAAGCATTGATCCATAATCCTGTTCAGCCATGATTGCTTCATCTCCGACCTGCCATGGATATCCGCCGATGATCATATCAAGCGATTCTGTGGTATTTCTGGTAAGGATGAGTTCTTCTGCAGAACAACCGGCCAACTCAGCAACTTTTGCTGCCATTCTTTTTTTATTATCAAACTGTACAGTCCGCATATAGTAAGAGCCCTGATAATTGACATCCCTGATATGCTGTAGATATTTTTCCAGAATTGGTTTTGGTAGAATATTATAATAACCGTTTTCGAGATTGATATATTCGGGTTTCAACTGATAATGATTTCTGATACCCTGCCAGAAATCTTCATCGGCAGCCAGTTGCAATGCAGGTTTATTTCCCATTTTGTCAATCCAATTATTTAAAGAATCAACGGTAAAAGCTGGTGCACATCCTACAAGGGCAAGACCTTTTAAAAAACTTCTTTTATCCATATATCGTTTTTTATTTCAACAATCAGATTTCAAATTAATCTATTCCTGTAAAAAACACGCATTTCTTTGATCTGTTGATTTTTATTGATTTTGGCTACAATATTCACTTAAGTTTGCCAACATGCAAGTATTTACAAGTTCCAGTAAGATTATTATAACCTGCCATAAATGGCTGTCACCCGCCCTGCAAAAAGAAGTAATTGCAATGGGTTTTCGGATCGACCGAAGTTTTCAAACAGGCTTAGAGCTAACCGGAACGGTAAACGATTGTATCCGATTAAATCTAAATCTTCGATCAGCCAGTCAGGTGATGTATTCGCTGAAATCCTTTATTTGCAATGATCCCGACGAATTGTATCGAAACCTTGTGAATATTCAATGGGAGAAATTAATCAAGGCAGACGGTTATTTTTCGGTAACAAGCAATGTGTTTCATCCTACCATTCAAACAAGTTTATTTGCCAATTTAAGGGTTAAAGATGCGATTGTAGACAGGATGCGCGAAACAACTCAGTTGAGACCCAATACAGGATCTGAATTAAAAGCAGTGGTTGTTTATTTGTTTTGGAAACAAGATGAAGCTGAAATATTTCTGGATACTTCGGGCGAAACACTCGCAAAACACGGTTATAGGAAACTGCCCGGAAAAGCCCCCATGCTGGAAGCACTTGCATCGGCTACCATACTCTCTACAAAATGGAACAAAATAGCCCCATTTGTGAACCCGATGTGTGGCTCGGGTACATTGGCTATCGAAGCGGCTTTGATCGCTACAAACCGCACCCCAGGGCTTTTACGAAGCAACTATTCTTTTATGCATGTAAAAGGTTATGATAAAGAAGTCTATGATTGCAAAAGAAGGAAATTAGACGAACAGATTATAAATGTGCCGGGCTTAAAAATTATTGCGTCTGACTTAAGCGATAAAGCAATTTCGATAGCTAAACTTAATGCAGCAGCGGCAGGGGTAGAGTCGTTGATTGATTTTCAGGTTTGCGATTTTGAAGCTACTCAAATTCCCGAAGCAGAATCTGCCGTAATAATGTTTAATCCAGAGTATGGAGAACGTTTGGGTGATGAACTGGAATTGAATGCAACTTATGCAAGGATGGGCGACTTTCTCAAGAATAAATGCAAGGGATATACAGGATACATTTTTACCGGCAACCTCGATCTGGCCAAAAAAATCAGATTAAAACCGAGTAGAAGAATTGAATTTTTTAATGCAACCATCGATTGCCGTTTATTAGAATATGAATTATATGCAGGCACAAAAAGAATAGATAAAAAAAATGATTAAGGCCATTTTGGCAAATGATTTTTGAGTGAATTTTTTCCATCAAACTGTAAACCAATCTGTTATTAAAAATTTAATTTGCTAAAAATTTGTTAATGGCTTATAAGTGTTGTAACTTAAATTAATCAAATCATCTGTTATGCAACACTATCACATCGTATCACGCATAGCAATTTACCTGCTTGCGGTAGTCATGATTATTTTTGGAATTTTTCATTTTTTGAACCCACGCGATCTAGTAGTATATGTGCCCTCTTCTATTCCCGGTGGAATTTCATGGGCTTATTTTGTTGGTACTGCTTTTATTTTAGTAGGGGTTTCTTTTATCACCAATCGAATGGTCAAGTTCTTTGGTTATTTGCTGGCTATTTTATTGTTCATTTTTGTGCTGACCATTCACTTGCCCAATTGGCTGAATGCAGGCGACAAGGAAATGAGATCGATGGCATTTATTAATTTACTAAAAGATACTGCCATTGCTGCATTTGCGTTACATATTGCCGCTGGTGCGCACCATCAGAAATTACATTTGGAAGACAGCGATTAATACGAAATCAAAATTGATCATATCCCATTCATAAGGTGCTTGCGGGCACCTTTTTTATTAATACCTGAACAGGAAATGCGCCGGAAGTAGTTCAATTTGTAGTTTTTGGGCCTCCATCAATTCTCCATCTACCTGAATAGATAATATTTTATCTGCGCAAATGGAAAAAGATTTTCCCAGTCGGTGAATTATAAAGGGCAGGCTCAAGTGTGTTCCTTTTTTCAAAACTGGCAGGTATCTGAGTCTTTGTAATAAGCTTAATTTTTTGCATAGCAGCATATTCAATTTTCCATCGTTTATTTCAGCAGTAGGGGTGATTCTGAATCCGCCACCCGCTTGGGAGGAGTTATTAATGATGACTAATAGAAAACGGTCGTCCCAACTTTCTGTAGCAGAGGATATTTTAAAATGCGGTTCATGGTAACTAAATATTTTGATGAGTACTGCTATCAGATAGCCAATATGCCCTCCGAGGAAACGAATGGTGTTCATTGAACGAAGTATTTCTCCGTCGAATCCGATCCCGAAACTATTGATGAAAAGGGTATTATTGCATTTACCTGCGTCCACTGGTCTGGGTAATGATTCAAGTGATTTTTTATAAATCTGATGATTTGAAATATCTCCGTATAATTTCCATGCAAAATCGTTTCCAGTACCTGTTTTATACAAAGTGAGCGGGATTTTGCAATTAGGAAAGCGATTGATGAAATAATTAATACTGCCATCCCCGCCTGTAATCCAGATATCAGAAAAGTCATCGAATTGATCTGGCCAGTCGTTAACAAAAATCGAAAAACGAATTTGCTTTAGCTCTAATTGGTTACCAAGCCATTCTGCTAAATGGCCTGAAGTTCCTTTTCCAGCTTTGGGGTTTACTAATATGGCTACTGCTGTTATCGGCATCAAACGTTGCAGAAAGCTAAATCAAAAAAGGCGCTTTAAAAAATATAAATTGTGTAAATCGCAACCGTACTTAGTTTATCATAAGCCCTGTAATAATTGCCAGTCCGATACTAAGAAGGGTTCCAAGAACTAAATATTCTGTTTTGATTTCTTCCCGATCTTTTTCGCCAAATCGGATAATGCCCTTGGCTGTAATTAAAAGCCCAATGGCAGCATATTGATGATGTATAACAAGGATCAATACGATCACCCGTTCTGCGATGCCTATCCATTTGCCAGCATTAGCAAGACTGTTTACCGGATCTTTGATCTTCTCACGCCATTGTTTTGTTAATTGACCAATGATGATGCCCGAAGGGAAGGTTACAAAAACAAAAGCAGTTATTCGGCTAATCAGCCCTGTATTGGTATAAAGTTGTTCCCACGTTATCATTAAATTAGTACGGCTCACAAATAAATAAAACCAACATCCCAGAATGACCGATAAATGAAGTGCTTGATCAAATATGAAATAGCTTGCAGTATCTTTTTGATAAGACTTCCAACCATCTATAACGATATGTGTTAAAAGTATGATAAGAGCGATTGGCCAGTAATGCCATCCAATTAAAAGCCAAGCAAGTGTAGCAGTAACCAAGCCGTGCAGGTACAGTTTTGGGGAAGCAAAATGTTTTTCTCTGCGCTTAGTCACCCACGAAGAGGGCTGCAATACAAAATCTGTTAGCAGATGTGCAAGTAACAATTTTATCAACCAGGCTGCTTCGACAATCATTTTATTGAATTGATTATTTGTTCATAAATACCCATTACTTTTTCTATTTCTACCCATTTCGCAGAACTAACTAGTTGCGAAATAGTGCTCTTTGATTTTTTTAATTTTTTTGCAGCTTCCTGTTGTGTATTACCTACGAGCAATTCTAAAATCACCTCAGCCTGTTTAGCCGTCATCCCTCTGTAAATTGAATCAATATAATTTGCAACCAATTCCATCCCAAGATCAAGAAACTGTTTATTCTTTCCACCTACCATAATGGTCAATCTTGAATCATCTTTACTCATCACATCAAAAGATCTCCCCGATAAAATAAAAGCTTCGCCCTTTGCTGTTGCAAGTTTTCTGATAGGCGCTGCAATACTACCGATACCGATACTGATTCTTACATCACTGCCTGTGGCTTCTTCTGTACCAGTAACGCTAATTGCCGCTGTTCGGCATTGCAATACAATTTTTAAGGCTTCTTTCGGTTCTCTAATATAAGCCTGAAAACTATCACCCCTGTAAAATTCGAACTTATATGGCTCAAGAATTTGATAAAATAATTTCATCAACTTCTTTTCCTTCTTTGGTTCAAGCTTTGTTGAGTTAACAATATCTCCTGTTAGAACTGCGTGTAACATCATATTAAATTAAATAAGTTCGGTTAAATATACGAACTTTTTATAAGTTCGGTAAAAAATACGAACTATTGCAAAGTTCGTATAAAATACCGAACTTTAAATATCCTACTTTTTCTAAAAATGTTTAAAAATGAAATATGATTGAGCAAAAATAATTTCGAATTTTGTAACAATTATTTAATCATGACTTAATACAGAATTTATTTCTTTTCTGTCAATTTGTACACCCCCTTTGGGCGATTTCAACTTTATCCTGAAAAGTTTTGATTCAAATAACATATATAAAAGAAGGAAGTGAAAAAGCGTTCACGAATTTGTATATGCATTACCATGTAAAGCTGTATAATTTTTTTCTCAAAAAAACAAAATCAGACGATGTAGCTTCTGAGTTGGTTCAGATTACTTTTATCAAACTGTGGAGATTCAGGCATACATTGAGCGAAAAGTATAACTTGGATACCCAGCTATTCAACATTGCAAGAACTAGTTTGATAGATTATGTTCGTCAGCGATCGCTCCTGAATAAAAAATTTATCAATTTAGGGACTGAAAAAATATCCGATCATAAAATTCTTCCCGATTATAGTTTTGAATTATCTGACTATTTTAATCAAGCAATCAAAACCCTTCCTCCCGTAAGAAAAAAAGTATTTATCCTCAGTCGACTACAAGGGTTTAGTTATCAGGAGATTGCAAATCTTTTATCCATTTCAATTAATACGGTTGAAGATCATATGAGCAAAGCTATCAGACATATCAAAACAGTGACTTTTGAATTAGCTATTCTTTTCTGTTTTATTTTCTGAATCAACTTCTTGTATTAAGTAAATGTTACCGACAGTGGTATGGCCTAATTATAAACGTATTCATTATTGTATACTTTATTTATGCTGGTAACAAAAGAGTTGATAGATAATTTTTTTCAAAATAAATGCAGCGCGGCAAAAACTGAAGCGATTGTTCGGCATTTTTTTGAACACAGAGAAGAATTGAATAAATACTTGAGCAAAGAAGAATGGGACTGTATTCCTCAAAATGAATTACTCTTTAACCCTGAATTGTCTGAAAAACTATACAGAGCTATACAATTGAAACTTTTTGGGAAACCACAAAACAGGTTTGTTTCTTTTTGTGCAAAGCAGAAATACTGGATGGCTGCAGCTTCATTTATATTGGTTGCAGGGCTTTTGTTGTTTATTCAAACAAACGGTTTCAAAGATAAACTTGCATCGAACTCCAGAAAACTGTACAGGCAGGAGGATATAAGTACTGCTTACTTAACAGAAATGGATAAGAAATGGAAAACAGAATCTAATACGGGTAATTCCAGCAAGTTAGTCAGATTAACAGACGGTACAACTGTAACACTGTATAAAAACAGTTCAATAAGCTTTCCTGAATCTTTCAAAGCAGATAAAAGGGAGGTGAAACTTATGGGGGATGCTTTTTTTGAGGTAGCAAAAAATAAGAAAAAACCTTTTACAGTTTATTCAGGTTGTTTGTCAACAACTGCACTGGGTACTTCTTTCAGAGTAACTCTCGAAAACAACCAGACGGGAATTATACGAGTAAAACTATATACTGGTAAGGTGTTGATTAGAGCAACAGAGTCTTTGCAAAATTGGAGAAAAGATATTTTTCTGGAACCGGGTGAACAAATGTCGTTTCAGCGTAATTCTGAAACCATTGCCTTGGTTAGCGATTTCGAGAAGATCAAAAGTAAAAGCATAAAAGAAGGATCCGGCTCTGAAAAAATTAAGTTAAAAGAACAAGAGGTTAAATTCGATAATGCTTCACTTCCTGATGTGATGGATGCTTTATCTGTCTTCTTTAATACAAAAATAAAATTCTCATCAGAAGATATATCCAAAATGAATTTTACCGGAACAATTAGCAGAACAGACGATATAAAAGCCGTATTACATGTAATTGCTTTGATGAATGGACTTGAATCCGAAAAATCAATTGATGGATTTACAATAGTCAAACACAAATAAATAAAACATATCAACTGAATTATAACTCACACCTAAACGTGTGCTGCTATTCTATTGCCCAATAAAACACAAAATAATATGAAAATTAAATTTCCAGAGAAGTTCAGAAAAAAAGCAAGACAATTCTTTTTTGCATCTTCTTTATTTTTTTCTGTTGCACCAATTTTCGCACAACAAACATCAATTGTTACAGGTACTGTGATTAACGAAAAAAGTGAAACTATGCAGGGTGTTGCTGTTCAGGTAAGTAATACTGCAACAAAAGAGCATTATGCCATAACAACAGATGATAAAGGAGTTTTTGTTTTTAAAAAATTGATACTCGGGAACACTTATAATTTTTCGGTTACACATATTGGTTATGAAACAGCAGTAATTAAAAAGTATCTGGTAAAACAAAATGAAAATAATTCTCTGCTTATCAAACTAAAAAGCGTTAGCTCTTCACTCAATGAAGTAGTAGTAACAGCACTCGGTATTAAAAGAGAGGAGAAGTCGCTTGGTTATGCAGCTCAATCTGTTAATGAGAATGCTGTAAAAGACGCCAAAACCAATAATTGGGTTAATTCTTTATCTGGTAAAGTAGCCGGGTTAAATATTCAAGGAACTGGCTCAGGACCCATGGGATCTTCAAGAATTACTTTAAGGGGCGAAAACTCTTTAAACCTTGACAACAATCAGGCACTGATCGTGATAGATGGTGTGCCGGTGAGCAGTAAAATAACAGGCACTGGTTTTAAGGCGCATCTGGCACCTGATAGCCCAGTTGATTACGGTTCGGATTTATCCGATATTAATCCTGATGATATCGCAAGCATTACAGTTTTAAAGGGACCAGGTGCAACTGCATTATACGGGAGCCGCGCTGCAAATGGCGCTCTGATTATTACTACAAAAATGGCAATAGAAAAGAACGGGGTTTAGGAATAACGTATAACTCGAATGTGAGCATTGATCAGGTTAACCGTTGG
>JAIEMK010000013.1 GCA_019752295.1 Chitinophagaceae bacterium
TTGCAGGAATCATCATTGAAAAGTTTGTTTTGCCGCAAGCACTTGGAAATGCCGCTGCGATATAAGATTTTTCTTTTGCAGGAGATTCAACACCCAGAATCAGCATATGTTCTGCAAGCCATCCTTCTTCTTTTCCCATTACGGATGCTATACGCAGGGCGAAACATTTTTTTCCCATCAATGCATTACCGCCATAACCACTACCATAAGAAATGATGAGTCTTTCTTCAGGAAAATGCGAAATGTATTTTGTTGTAGGATTATTCGGCCATTTCACATCATGACCTGGAGCACTCATTGGAGCACCTACCGTATGAATACATTTAACATAATTGTTTCTTTTTAAATAAGGATAAATCTGCTCACCCATTCTGGTCATGATATACATATTCACCACCACGTATTCGCTATCGGTGATTTGTACGCCATATCTTGAGTAGGGCGATCCTACAGGGCCCATGCAAAAAGGAATTACATAAAGTGTTCTACCCTGCATGCTATCTTCCATTAATCCATTCAGGATTTTTTTCATTTCATTCGGCTCCATCCAGTTATTGGTTGGCCCGGCATTTTCTTTTATCCTGCTGCAGATAAAGGTTTTGTCCTCAACCCTTGCCACATCACTCGGATCAGAAAAACAGGCAAAACTATTGGGTCTTTTCTCTTGATTCAATTTGATGAACGTGCCCTTCTTAACGAGCATCTCACATAATCCATCATACTCTTGCTTGGATCCATCACACCAGTGAATACTTTTTGCTGCACACTGATCTGCAATTCCAGTTACCCAGTTCTTTAATTCAGGTATCACCCCCGGTACTTCATTTAAATGGGGGATTGCTTCTTTACTCATATACTTATCGTTTTATTATTAAAATGCTGTTTTTATTTTTGATATACAAATCTTCATTTTATTTTTTTATTGTAAAAATGACAATTGTTAGCGTTCTTAATCAATTTTTTTACGAAATTTGTTTTAATTATTGCAACGAATTTATTTTTTCTTCCTATTTCCATCCTTCTTACACTAATAAGTTTATATTATTTTTTTTTCTTACTGATTCTCCTCAGCCCGGTTTAAAAGAGTGAATGTAATATTATGTAAAAAAAGAATAGCATACTATTGATGGCCGGTCACTGCATTGTTAGCCAAGCTTTCGGAGAATATTTTGGTGGTATTTAAGCTTTGATCAGCAAGTTTTAGGAATTCTTTGGGTTAGTTGGTAGTAATATTTGAATAATAGCTTTTACTTTGTCCCGAATTACGAATGTTGAAAAGAACTCCCACATATAAAATAGTCAAGTCTGCACTAGTATCAGTACTTTATCTGGCTTTTTTTACAGTGCAGTTGTTTTTTAATTTTGACCTTCATGGTGCAGTAAATAAGAAACCCTATACCAATACAGCTTCTTCTGCATCGAAAATTGAGCGGGAGACTTCTTTTGTTCTCAGGCCGTTCATTATATCCAAGTCGAACAACAGGTTAAATAAAAGGTTTGAGCCCGAATCCATTCCGGAATGCATTGTGCCATCTGTATTTGTATCGTTTAGTTATTACGAACCCGAAATACTGGGCAGCCTTTATCGAATTACTACTCTTTCCATTTTCCCTCATACCATTGAACAAAGGGGCCCTCCATGTTTGCATAATTTGATTTAGCAAACAAGATTTTCACTCAAAAATTATTATATGAGCATATCCCTTGTAAGGAGATGCTGTTTGGCATTTGGAGTATTATTACTCCTGCATTCAGCATTTTTGCAAGCACAAGAAAAGCCGGTATCATTATCTGATCTAGTACTTGCTTCAAAAAATTATTATCCGTCTATTCAACAAAAAAATGCAGAACTGAACAGAGTAAAAGCTACTGCTGTTGAAGTAAAACATTCATTTCTGCCCCAATTAAAGTTCAACGATCAGATAAATCTGGGGTCCGATAATGCTCTGGCGGGAAGCTATTTGCCAATTGGCATCAACCCCTCAACTTCAGCGGGCCTCAGGGGTGAGAATACCCTGCAGGCTGCAACAGGCAATATTGCAGTACTCTATAGCGAGTATGAATTAGCAAATTTTGGTTTAAACAAAGCAAAGCTGAATAACGAAGATGCACTGATTCGCTTAGGTGTTGCAGACCTCAATCTGGAATCATATTTTATCAAAATAGCAGTAGCCAAGACTTATTTTCAGTTATTGAAGATTCAGAATCGTCTTGATGTTGACCAACAGAATATCGATCGGTATCAGGCACTGTTCAATGTAATTCATGCTTTAAGCGCCAGTGGCTTAATTGCAGGCGCTGATTCGTCTTTAGCAAAAGCAGAGCTTTCAAAAGCAAGAATAAACTATCAGCAAACTGCGGGAAATCTTATGCAACTTAAAATCCAGATGTCTTCATTAACGGGCTTTCCTGTATCGAACATTAATGTACACAAGTTGCTTGAGAGTGATTTAAATACAAATGTGGTTTTTGAAAAGGGGGGTAGCGACAGTGCTCTAAACCCACTGCTAGATTATTTTCAAAAGAAAAAAGATTTGTCTGTTACGAATCAAAAATTGATTGAAAAAGAATATCTGCCGAAAATTATTTTGGCTGGAAGCGGGTGGGCAAGAGGCTCTAGCATTCAGTATAACGATCAGTATAAAGCATTGGGTATAGGATTAGGTTATCAGCGATTCAATTATTCGGTTGGAGTTGGCCTCACTTATAATTTATTCAATAGTATTTACAAGAAAGATAAATTATTAGCAAACAGGTACCAAATACAAGCCAGCGATTTTGAATTGCAGAAACAAAAACTCACTGTGAATACAGGTCTGCAACAGTCGGAATCGACTTTACTAACCGCAGAAAAAAATTTACAGGAATTGCCCATTCAATTGAGGGCTGCCGAAGATGTATATCACCAAAAGATGGCCCAATATAAAGCCGGTATCATTTCGTTGATCGATTTAACAAATGCCTCTTTTGTTTTGTACAGATCGCAAACCGATTATTTGGATGTTATTACGGATTGGTATTTGGCACAGGTAAATAAATCCGCATTCAATGGTACACTCGAACAATTTATTCAATCTATAAAATAATTGATATGGTAAAAGCAGCACTAAAAAGACCGATTACCATATTGGTACTTTTTACAGGGTTATTGTTGTTTGCCGTGATGGCGATACGAACGATACCCATCGACATTTTTCCAAAACTAAATTTGCCAACCATCTATGTGATCGAATCATACGGAGGAATGTCGCCGCAGCAAATGGAAGGCTTTTTTGCCACACGTATGCAGGATCAATTTCTGTATGTGAATGGTATAAAAAATATGGAAAGTAAAAATATACAGGGATTAACGCTCATCAAACTTACTTTCTACGAGAAAACAGATATGGCGGAAGCTTCTGCACAGGTAGCTTTGCAAGTAAACCGTGCTTCAAAATTTTTTCCGCCCGGTGCATTACCTCCGCAGGTAATTCGTTTCGATGCCTCTTCATTACCCGTGGGGCAATTAGTATTTAGTAGTAAAGAAAAATCGCTGAAAGATATTTACGATCTGGTGGTAACACGCGTCAGGCCCACTTTTGCAACTGTTCCGGGCCTTTCTGCACCACCACCATTTGGCGCCAATTCACGCTCGATTGTGGTGAGCGTAGACCCTGAAAAATTAAGGCGCTTTAATATTTCACCCGATCAGGTTGTAGAATCAATCACTAAGAACAATGCCATTACACCATCAGGTAATTTAAGAGTCGACAGCCTCATGTATGTAACAACGGTTAATTCGCTGGAAGAGAAAGTGCAACAATTTGAGGATATTCCCATTACTACCAATGGCTCTACTTCAGTATTTATACATGATATAGCAACTGTTGCTGATGCCTCGGACGTTACAGTGGATTATGCATTGATTGATGGAAAACGTTCTGTTTATATTCCTGTTGTAAAAACAGCCGATGCCTCTACCTGGGGAGTTGTACAGGCATTAAAGGCGAAGCTTCCCGACATGAAAAGCCTTTTGCCAGAAGACGTAAATGTGAGTTATGAATTTGACCAGTCGGTGTTTGTAATGAATGCAGTAAAAAGCCTAATGACTGAAGGTATTCTGGGTGCTTTACTTACAGGGTTAATGGTATTGTTGTTTTTAAAAGACTGGAGAAGCAGTCTTGTGGTAGTGATTACCATTCCTGTAGCCATTTTAAGCAGCGTATTATTTCTTAACCTCTTTGGCCAGACCATCAATATCATGACCCTTAGCGGGCTAGCATTGGCCATTGGGGTGTTGGTAGATCAGGCAACGGTAACCATTGAAAACATTCACCAACATTTAGAAATGGGCAAGAACAAGCGACAAGCCATATTAGATGCTTGTCAGGAAATATCCTTTCCCTTGTTATTGATCCTGCTTTGTATACTGGCTGTGTTTGCTCCATCTTTTGTAATGACAGGAGTTCCGAGAGCTATGTTTCTACCACTATCATTATCCATTGGATTTGCGATGATTGTTTCGTTTATCGCAGCACAAACACTAGTGCCGGTTATTTCAAACTGGTTGTTAAAAGAAGAAATGTTCAGGTATCATCATAATACAACACATGCACATGCAGGATTGGCATTGGATGAAAACGAAAGGGCAGAAATAGCAAGGCATAATGAGCAGGATGCCAAACACCCTGAAGAAAATGATTTCTTTCAACGCATTAAAATGGGTTTGGCAAAACTGCTTGAAAGATGGATGCCTCAAAGAAAAATGATTGTAATGATCTATCTCGCAGCATCCTTATTTGCTGCGGCAGGATGCTTTATGATCATTGGTAAGGATCTGTTGCCTAAAACAAATAATGGCCAGCTTCAAATCAGGATCAAAGAACCTGATGGTACCCGACTTGAAACTACCGAACGTGCTGTTAAGGGAATTCTCAACGTGATTGATTCTACCGTTAATGGGCATATATCAATATCATCTGTTTATATTGGATTGGTTCCTAGTAGTTATGGATCGAGCAACTTGTATATTTTTAATAGTGGCACCCATGAAGCGCTGATGCAAATTAACCTGGATGAAAGTTACAAAGTAAAACTGGATGATATCAAAGATCTGCTGCGTAAAAATATTAAGTCGGCATATCCGAATATCAAAATTTCTTTTGAGCCGATCGAATTAACGGAAAAGATTATGGCGCAGGGCGCATCAACGCCAATCGAAGTTAGAGTTGCAGGTAAAAACTTTGCAGATATTCAGAATTATTCAGAACGTTTAGTAGATAGCCTAAAAAAAATTGATTATCTACGTGATGTGCAGATTGTGCAACCCCTACACTTTCCAACCATTAAAATTACATTAGATCGTTTCAGGCTTTCGCAAATGGGGTTGAATCTTACAGAAGTTGCTAAAAGTATTTCCGATGCTACTTCTTCAAGCCGCTTTACCGAAAAAATACAATGGTTAGATACAAAAGTGGCATACACTTATCAGGTACAGGTGCAAGTGCCAGAGTACTTGATGAATTCGGTTGAACAACTGAGATCTATTCCTTTGGTGAAAGGAAAAGTAAGACCCGTTTTATCGGATGTTGCTCAAATGGCTGTGGATGAATTGCCCGGCGAATACGACCGCTCGGGGCCAAGAAGATTTTTAACTGTGAGCGCAAATATTTATAAAAAAGATCTAGGCACAGCTACTACTGCAGTTCAAAAAACCATTGCAGGTTTGGGTACACCACCACGCGGACTGATTTCTGAAGTAAAAGGAATGTCATCATTGCTTACTGAAACATTAGATTCGCTTCAAACGGGTTTGATCGTTGCTATCGTAGTGATTCTGTTATTACTCGCTGCAAATTATCAATCATTTGGTGTAGCCATTGCTGTACTCTCAACCGTACCTGCTGTTTTATTGGGTGCTATGTTATTATTACTTGCAACAGGTGCTACACTAAATCTACAATCTTATATGGGAATTATAATGGCTGTTGGTGTATCGGTAGCAAATGCAATTTTAATCGTTACCAATGCCGAGTCGCTGCGCTTAAATTACAGAGACCCATTTAAAGCAGCAACAGTTGCAGCCAGCATTCGTTTAAGGCCAATCCTGATGACCAGCTTAGCGATGATTGCCGGAATGATTCCGATGGCAAGTGGTATGGGTGAAGCTGGTGATCAATCAGCACCCTTAGGTCGAGCTGTGATTGGAGGATTAACTGCTTCCACTTTTGCGGCATTATTTATCGTTCCATTGGTATACGGATGGATACAGCAAAAAACATCATTCGATTCTGTTTCACTATTACCTGAAAATAATTAATAAAAAAATGAAAAAATACAGCTCATTGATTCTTCTGATTCTGTTGTTGGCATCCTGCTCGCAAAATAAAAACGAAGAACCCAAAAAAGATATCAAAAACGAAACCCCTGTTTATCAAACGGCACAGGTGGAGCAGGCCGGTTTAAAATCCTCCTTTAAATTGCCGGCGCAACTGGCTGCATTTGAAGAAGTGAATATTTTTCCAAAACTGAATGCTTATGTTAAAACGGTGAAGGTTGATATCGGAAATATTGTTAAGAAAGGAAGTCTGCTGGTGGAATTAGAAGCGCCCGAATTAGATCAGGCTTTATTGGCATCGAAAGAAAAATATCTTCGCACCCAATCTGATCTGAGAATTGATACAGAACACTACCTGCGTTTAATGGATGCATCAAAAACTTCGGGGGCTATTTCTCCTTACGATTTGTCATCAGCAAAAGCAAAAGTAATTTCTGATAGTATTCTCAGCAATGCCGAAAAAGCCAACTGGGATATGCAGAAAAGCATGCTCGATTATTTGCAGGTGAGGGCTCCATTTGATGGAATGATTACGGAAAGAAATATTCATCCCGGAGCTTTAGTAAATGCGTCTGCAAAAGATAAGGCGATGCTGCAACTTAAACAAATTGGCCATTTGCGTTTGCAGGTTGATGTTCCCGAGGCCCTCGCTGCTGAATTACACGAGAAAGATAGTATTCAGTTTTTTACGAGTGCGTTCCCCGGCAAAAAAAATATTGGATTGATCAGTAGAAAATCGCATGATATAAATCCTCAATTCAGAACCGAACGAATTGAGATTGACGTTTGGAACACCGACAATTCCTTGCTTCCGGGTATGTATGCTGATTTGATTGTTGAGTCAAAAGGTAATGCAACTGCATTTATCGTTCCAAAGTCGGCGGTGGTAAGTTCTACAGAAAGAAAATATGTAATTCTGATACGCAATGGCCTGAAGCAAAAGGTAGATGTAATTACCAGAAACGAAAATATGGATAAAACAGAAGTGTTCGGATTATTGAATAAAGGCGACACGGTGATTATTCATGCATCGGATGAAATTAAATAATCGAAAACAATTCTTAGCAGAAGCATCCTACTTAAAATAGGATGCTTTTTTTCTGCTACTATTCCCGGGGGGGAATTATTTTATTTTTTTACACCTGCGGCATCCAAAATTTTCTCGAGCGGACAGAATTTAGTAAACGAACTTTGTAATAGGTTTAGCCCTACAAAAACTCCCAGCCAAAGCCAGTTGATGCTTACTGTATAAGTTAAAATAACACTGGCTAATACGATTGTTCCGGCAACGGCGCGTACAATTCTTTCTCTCATTTTATTTGATTTTTAAATTAAAAACTTGATTTTTCTACCGCCACAATAAATGCCCTTAACGGAAAATTGGTATGATTGTTTTGGTTATACTGCAAAACCAATTCCATAGCTTTATTCGCATTTATTTCGGTTGTAAAGCTAAAGAGCATACAAGAATCAAATTGCTCATCACCACTGGCAAACCAGTCTTCAAGCATATTTGAATTTTGTTGGTCTTTAAATCCTACAATATCTGTGGTACTGTAAGCTCTAATGCCCGCCTGACTAAATATTTTGAACACCAATTCCTGATATTCTTTGATGCAGGTTACGATTAAAAATTTCATGGTTACTGTTTAATTATTGATTGGGATATTTTTTTCGCATCATTTTATAATACAATAGTGGAACCACCAAAAGTGTTAAGAATGTTGATGTAATGGTACCACCCATTAAAGAGATGGCCAGCCCCTGAAAAATTGGATCGAATAAAATAATTACTGCACCCAATGCCACTGCACCTGCAGTGAGTAGGATGGGGGTTGTTCGAACAGCACCTGCCTCAATGATTGCTTGCTTTAATGGAACACCTTCTCTTAGTCTGATATTGATGAAGTCGATTAATAGTACGGAGTTTCTGACCATCACTCCGGCGAGTGCAATAAACCCAATCATCGAAGTTGCAGTAAAATAAGCATGCATCATCCAGTGACCTAAAATAATACCAACTAACGATAAAGGAATTGCTGCCAGCATTACCAATGGCACAACAAAATTCTGGAACCATCCTACAATTAAAATATAGATCATCAGAATAACTACGGCAAATGCAATTCCAAGGTCTCTGAACACTTCGTATGTTATTTGCCATTCTCCATCCCATTTTAAAGAATAGTTCTCTTCCATTTTTGGCTGCTGTGTATATTCTTCTTTGAGCGAATAACCCTTTGGCACTTTTATATTCTTCAAACTATCCGAAATTTTTGCAATAGCATAAGAGGGGCTCTCTAATTTTCCCGCCATATCGGCTAAAACATAAACAACTTCCTTTTGATTTTTGCGATAAATATTTTTCTGTTTGATTTGCCTTGTTACTGTTACCAGATCTTTTAATGGTACGGCATTCCCTTGCATACCCAAAACTTTAACAGACAATACATCATCAAGATTGCTTCGGTCGGCATCACTTAACTGCAGCTTAATACCGGTTTGATTAAAGGATTGCGGCTGATACATATTACCAACAGTCATTCCTGAAACTGCTGCATTTACTGTTGCACTAATCTGTGCTGTTGCAATACCAAAGCGCATTGCTTTTTCTTTATCTACCGCAATATGGTATTCTGGCTGATCTGCTTCTACCATCCAGTCTGCATCAACCACATCGGCTGTATTGTTGAACTGTAACTTAATCTGTTCTGCAATTTTGATCTGCTCCTGATAGTCGGGCCCATATATTTCTGCTACAAGTGTTGATAAAACTGGAGGTCCCGGTGGAACTTCCACAATTTTAACGTTGGCATTGTATTTTTTTGCAATGGCCTGAATGGGCGCACGCATTTCTTTAGCAATAGCATGACTTTGTAAGCTTCTATCTTTTTTATCTACCAGATTCACCTGAATATCAGCCATGTTCTCTGCTCTTCTCAAATCGTAGTGACGAACTAGTCCGTTAAAACTTATTGGTGCAGAAATGCCGATATAGGTTTGATAGTTCATTACCAGCTTTTGCTGTGAAATGTAATCTGCTATATCTCTTGCAACAGCTTGTGTTTTTTCAAGAGTAGTTCCTTCAGGCATATCAATCACCACTTGGAATTCATTCTTATTATCAAAAGGAAGCATTTTAACCGCTACGGTTTTTGTATAGAATAACATCATCGAAGCAATTAGAATTACAACAATGCTGATGATGAAAGTCCAACGCTTTCCTCTCGACTCCAATAATGGGTGAATAAAGGATTTGTATATTTTGTAAATCCCGGTAGACTCCAGTTTATGTGGCTTGCTTTCTTCATGTTCTACTCCTTTCGATTCTTTTTCACGCAGAAAGATATAACCCAAATAAGGAGTCAGGGTTAGGGCAACGATCAAAGAAAGCATCATTGCAATCGAAGCGCCAATTGGCATTGGGCTCATATATGGCCCCATCATGCCCGAAACAAAAGCCATTGGTAAAACGGCAGCAACCACTGTAAAAGTGGCAAGGATAGTTGGGTTGCCTACCTCGTTGATTGCATAAATAGCAGCTTGTAAGGGCGGCAGTTTTTTCATCTTAAAATGCCTGTGCATATTCTCGGCAATAATAATACTGTCGTCGACCACAATACCGGTAATGAACACCAGTGCGAATAGCGTAATGCGATTCAAAGTATAGTGCATAAAATAATATGCAAAAAGGGTAAGGGCAAATGTTACTGGTACTGATAAAAATACCACCAAGCCTCCACGCCATCCCATTGCCAGCATTACAAATAGGGTAACCACCACAATCGAAATGAATAAGTGGAACAATAATTCAGAAACTTTATCCGATGCTGTTTCTCCATAATTTCTGGTTACTGTTAACTGCACTTCATTTGGTAACAAATTCTTTTTTAGAGTTGAAACCTTTGCAAGAATTTCTTCTGATAGTTTCATCGCATCGGCGCCCTTTTTCTTTGCAACCGACAAAGTAATCGCGGGATAATTTGAGGGATGTTCTTTTGCAGATGCAGCCGATGCCTTTCCATATCCGAATAACACATATTGGTTGGAAGTTTCTGGACCATCTTCAATTTTGGCAACCTGTTTTAAGTATACAGGTTGCTGCTGATTCATTCCAATTACCAGATTGGCAACATCATCTGCAGTGTGTAGAAAATTTCCTGTTTCCACAGAGAATGCAGTATCCATTTGCAATAAGTTTCCATGTTGCATTTGCATATTGCTTCCCTGAATCAGTTTGCTCATCGATAAAAAATCGACATGATTCTCTGCCAATTTATTTTTATCAACAAATACTTTGATCTCTCTGCTTCTTCCTCCTAAAATATTGATATCAGAAACATCATTAATTTTTTTGATCTCACTGCTTAATTCCTGCCCTATCTGTTTTAATCTGTAATCGTCGTAGGTCTCGCTCCATAGTGTAATGCCCAATACAGGAACATCATCAATTGCCCTTGTTTTAATCAGGGGTAGGGTAACTCCCTGGGGCATTTTATCCATATTCTTCATCAACTCGCTGTACAATTTTACCAGCGAGCGTTCTACATCTTCACCCACGTGAAATTGAACGATCAGCATTGCCTGCCCTTTCATAGAAGTAGAATACACATACTCAACACCCTTTACGTTCGAGATCATTTTCTCAAGTGGGGCTGCTACTTTGGTTTCCACGTCTTTAGGTTCAGCTCCCGGATAACCGATAAATATATCGGCCATGGGTACCTGTATTTGCGGTTCTTCTTCTCTGGGTATTAAATAGGTACTGTATGCGCCAATCAATAAAAAAGCCATCATCAGCAGTATCGTTAATTTCGACTGCAGAAAAGCGTTTGCTATATTTCCTGAAAATCCTTTTTGCATTTTTTTTGGTTTACTTGATTTTTACACTTACGCCATTATATAATTTTCCATCTGCACTGCTAATAAACGATTCGTTCTTTTCCAGACCACTCAACACTTCAATTTTATCTCCATAAGTTTTTCCTAAACGAACCCATCTTAGTAATGCCTTGTTGGTATTGCTGATAGTGTATAATCCAGTTAACTGATTCTTATACTCAATAACGGAAGCAGGCACTAAAACCATCTGCTCATTTACTGATGTTTGGTTGTTGTTTTGTAAAGGGATACTAATATTCGTATACATGCCTGCATATAGCCCCTTTTGTACCGGTTCAGGAACTTGAAGTTTAACAATAAACTGTCCACCGGTAAACTGTGATGAAGGATTGATCTGATTGATATTAGTCTTAAATGTTTTTTCGATCGATTGAATATGTACCACTGCTTCTGTTCCCAATTTTATATGCTGAATAGCGCTTTCAGGAACAGTAGCACTAACTTGTAATGCTCCTGCCTGTTCAATAGTGAGGATGGGCATTCCAGGATTGGCCATGCTACCTGCATCTGCCATTTTCTGTGTAACAATTCCCGAGAATGGGGCATATAATTGTGCATAATGTAACATAGCGTTTACTTCATTGCGCATTTGTTTTGCAGCTTCGAGCCTGGATTTTGCGGAGTTAAATTGGAGTGTCATATTATCTAACTCTTTTGCAGAAGCGCTTTGTTGTTTATAAAGATTTGTAAACCTTTCCTGATCTTTCTGAGCGCTTTTTACCGCAGCTTCTGCTTCTGCAATCTGGGCATCGGCTTGCGCTCTTTTTGCAAGTATATCGTCGTTGTTGATGGTAACCAATAATTGTCCCTTATTTACTCTGTCGCCCACTTTTACTTTCAACATAGTAATATATCCCATCAGGCGGGTACTGATATTTACTGTTTGTGCAGCTTCGATCTGGCCGCTGATATTGAGCTCGTTGCTTTTATTTCCGGATGGGCTTGCAACTGAAACCAACACTACTGAATCGGATACATTTACTGCTTCTTTTTTATTTTTTGAAGAGCAACTACTAAGAATCAGTAGAGAGGCGAATGTGAATAGGTAGATAATTCTGTTCATAATGATTGTATGGACTGGTATAAAAATTTATTTGGTATTTGATGTTGTCAGGAACTGTATATATGCTTTTGTGATATTGCTATTAAATATTGCCTGTGCTTTGGCCAATTTTTGTTGAGATGATTGAGTGGCAGCCATTAACAAATCGGTTGTGTTCGCAAGCCCCTGCTGATAACGGTTTTGCAGAATTCGAAATGCTTCATTTGCCTGCTCTACCGCTTTTTCCTGCTGCAAGATTTCAAAATTTGAATCGTTCAGATCTCGCAATGCTTTATTGAGTGCAAGCTGGTTTTGATCTTTTTGCTGGCTCAGTTGCTCATTTAGTTTGTTTCTTTCCAGTGTTTGAGTGGCAATTGTGTTCTTTGTTCTGTTCCCTTTAAAAATATCCCATGATAATTGCACTCCGGCCAAATACGCATTTGATCCAAACCCCAACATTCTACTGTCGTTTAATTGATAGGAGCCAAATGCATTTAAGCGGGGTAAGTAAGATTTTTTATTCGACTCGATTAAAAAATCAGAAGCCATGATCGCTTTTTGCATGGCCAAAAAATCTGCACGCGTATCAGCAATTTCCATTTTTTGCGCACCCTTAATAGTAACTTCATTTTTGTTGATCGAATAAATAATGCCGGTTGGAAGATGCATGAGCAGGCTCAGGTAATCGGATGCATTTTTAATATTCGATCTTGCTTTGGAAAGATTTGTTTCAACTGTTTTTATCTGTACTTCCGTATTTAAAACATCCGATCTCTGAATGAGGCCCTGTTCAAAATGGTCGCTTGTGAATTTATTAACAGCTTTTGTTGTTTGAAGGGCTTCTTCCAACACCGATACCAGATCGTAAGAAAACGCTAGTTGTAAATAGGCTTTTTGTACTTCAAAGCTGATGAATTCTCTGGTTCTGGTGGTTTGCAACTGATACATTTCGGTTTGGGTTGCAGCGGCTTTTTTCTGATACCAGATGTCCAGATTAACAATGGGCTGCAGTACATCAATTTTTGTACTAAAATCGGGTGTTCCGGAAGGGTGGTTCAATAAATCCGGATTAAAATCGCTTCCCGAAATTGATTTTTGCTGAAGCTTGAATCCAAATGCGTTGAGTGGGTTATTGGTACTCATCGCGGTATAGCTGAGCGCAATCTGGGGTAAATAAATAGCTTCTGTTTGTTTGTAACGAGCCCCAGCTATTTTTTCGTCCATTTCTGCCAGTTGAACCGACTGGTTATTTTGTAAACTATTCGTAATGGCTTCATTCAAGCTTAGGTAACGGGTACTGTCCTGCGCTAAAATGCTTGTGCTATATGCATTTGAAAGAAGACTGACCAAAATCAATAATGGGAAAATGATTTTTTTTCTGCTCATGAATTTTTAATTTGATGCAAAATTAATCTGGCTTAAATCGTCATACGGTAACATTAGTCACCCAGTGTTTACGGAATTTGTTTGATGGAACAAATTTTTGAAAGCAGTTTTTTCATGATATAAATCATATTCTTCTGTAACTAACATCACCGAAGCAGCAATTGCAGCGAGAGACCTTTGTGTTGTAATTGAAACCTTTATAAATCAGTTAACAGAAATGTTTATTAGCGAATCCCGAGCACTCGGGACTAAAATCAATAAAAAATGAAAAGTCTTGTAATACTAGGAGCAGGCACTGCCGGAACCATGATGGCCAATCATCTGCGTAAGAAGTTAGACAAAAAAGAATGGGAGATCAGTATTATTGATGAGCGCAAGGAGCATCATTATCAACCGGGTTATTTGTTTTTGCCTTTCGATATCTATCAACCCGAAAATATTATTAAGGATATCAAAGATTTTATCCCTTCGGGAGTAGAATTGATACAGGAAAGAATTGAAAAAATTGTCGCTAAAGAAAATAAGATTCTTTTGGATGATGGGGAGCTGATGAATTACGATTTACTAATTATTGCCACAGGTGCTAAAATTGCGCCCGAAGAAGTGGAAGGCATGAAAGGAGCAGAGTGGCATAAATCTGTTTTTGATTTTTACACATATGAGGGAGCACTTGCTTTGCGTAATAAACTTCGCGAATGGGATGGCGGCAGATTAGTGGTACATATTACCGAAATGCCCATCAAATGCCCTGTTGCTCCACTGGAATTTGCATTTTTGGCAGATGCTTTCTTTGAAAACAAGCAGATGCGCAATAAAGTAAACATAACTTATGTAACACCTTTAAGCGGGGCATTTACAAAACCAAAATCTACTGCCGCACTGGAGCATTTATTGGGTGAGAAAAATATCGGAATCGAAAGCGATTTTGCAATTGCAGAAGTGGATAACGATAAAAAAACAATTGTGGATTATGGCGGAAGAGCTATCCCATTTGACTTATTAGTAACCGTACCTACCAATAAAGGCGATCAGTTGATGGAAAGATCTGGTTTGGGCGACGAATTAAATTATGTACCTACCAATAAAGCAACATTGCAATCGCAACAGTTCGAAAACATTTTTGTGATTGGGGATGCTACCAATATTCCAGCGTCTAAAGCTGGCTCAGTTGCTCACTTCGAAGCAGAAATTCTTACTGAGAACATTTTGCACTATATCAATAAAGAACCCCTTGCTGCAAGTTTCGACGGACACGCCAACTGTTTTATCGAAACCGGTCATCAGAAAGCGCTACTGATAGATTTTAATTACACACATGAGCCTGTATCCGGAGTATTCCCATTTGCCGGTATTGGACCATTGCAATTACTCAAAGAATCTGTATTCAACCATTGGGGGAAACTCGCATTTAGGTGGATTTACTGGAATATGCTTTTAAAGGGCATTCCGATTCCTTTTGTTGGTACACATATGAAAACTGCAGGTAAAAATTTCTAAAATAAAATCATTTTTTCTTAACAAGAACCTGCAAAGGAACACTTATGTTTTTTATTTAAAAGAGTAGTAATTTTGCACTTCAAAACTTACCTATGTTTTCACCTCACGAACACATCAACGAACCAATTACGGAAGGAGAAAGTTACAGAGACAGAATCGGCACAGTAGATCAGGATGGTAAAAGAAAATGGGTATTTGCTTATAAGCCACCTAACGGGAAGTTTTATAATATTCGCACCTGGCTTAGTGTGTTGTATTTCACAGTTTTTTTTGGAATGCCCTTCATCTATGTAAATGATCGTCCCTTCTTCTTATTGAATATTCCGCAGGCAAAATTTATTTTCTTTGGAAAAGTGTTCTGGCCGCAGGATTTCTTTATCCTCGGACTCACGATGGTGACTTTTGTATTTTTTATCGTGCTGTTTACGGCGGCTTTTGGAAGATTGTTCTGTGGATGGGCCTGCCCCCAAACCAATTTCATGGAAATGATGTTCCGTAAAGTGGAGTTCCTGATTTTAGGGGATGCTCCTGCGCAGCGACAATTAAAAGCAGCACCATGGACCAGTAAAAAAATATTTAAATTAGGATTCAAGCAAGTTGCTTTTTACCTGCTTTCTTTTGTGATTGCTAATTTCTTTCTGGCCTATATTATTGGAATGCGAGAACTAGAAAAAATTATTACAGAGCCAGTGATAGCGCATATTGGCGGATTAACGGCCATCATCATATTCAGTGGCGTTTTCTTTGCAGTGTATAGTTTCTTTCGCGAGCAGGCTTGTATTGTTGTTTGTCCCTATGGCCGTTTGCAAAGTGTGTTACTGGATAAGAATTCAATGATTGTGGCATACGATTATAAGCGTGGTGAACCCAGAGGCCCCATTAAAAAAGGAGCTGAAACCGAAACAGGCGATTGTATTGATTGCCATGCATGTGTTAAGGTTTGCCCTACCGGTATCGATATTCGCAATGGATTACAAATGGAATGTGTGGGTTGTACAGCCTGTATCGATGCCTGCGATAATATCATGGATAAAGTTCATAAGCCAAAAGGATTAATTCGCTATGCTTCTGAAAACAGCATTGCTAACGGAGAGCCATTGCGTTTTACCACACGCATGAAGTTATATACTGGCTTGTGTGCTATAGTGTTAACCGTCTTGAGCATTTTGCTGATTACCAGAAAAGATGTTGACCCAACCGTGATGCGCACTCCGGGCCAGTTGTTTCAGGAGAGAGGAAAAGATAGTATATCAAATTTATACAGCCTGAAAGTGGTGAATAAAACCATGAAAATGGTTCCGCTTACCGTTAAGTTGGAAGGAGGAGATGGTAGGATTGAAATGATCGGAAAGGATTATGTGGAAGTGGCTAAAGAAGGACAGGGCGCCGGAACTTTTTTTGTAATCTTGCCAAAGAGTAGGATCCATCAAAGAAAAACAATTATCAAGTTGAGCTTCTATGAAGGTGATAAAAAAGTGAGTGAAAGCAAGACCAATTTTCTGGGGCCGGTGGAATAAGTCAAAAGTCAAAAGTCAAAATTCAAAAGTCAAAATTCAAAAGTCAAAATTCAAAAGTGAAAAGTGAAAAGTGAAGAAGAATAAAAAGTAAAAGAAAAAAAAGAAAAAAAAATATTTCCCCTCCCAAACGTGTTTGGGAGGGGTGCGCACGCAGTGCCGCGGGGTGGGAAAAAACATGAACCGAGGAAAAATAATCTCCAAAAGAATCAACCACCCCGGCCATCGCTAAATCGCTCGGCCACCCCTCCAAACCATGGTTTGGAGGGGAAATTTATTTTCGGTTAAAAAAACAATTATGGATTTTGTCAGAGAAAAATTTGATATTGAGTTAATAGTATATAATGGGATTCTTCATTTAAACCTCTAATTTTGAGTTTTGACTTTGAAAAAATCATTCATTCTAAACAAAACAAAATAAAATGGCAATAACAAAAGCTTATGCAGCAAAATCTGCTAATGAACTATTAGCACCTTTTGATTTTAGCAGAAGAGAGCCGCGCACACATGATGTGCAAATCGAAATTCTGTATTGTGGGGTATGTCATTCCGATATCCATCAAGTAAGGGGCGAATGGGGAAATTCTACCTTTCCAATGGTACCCGGTCACGAGATTGTAGGAAGAGTGATTAGTGTTGGAGAGCATGTTACAAAATTTAAAGTGGGCGACCTGGCAGGAGTGGGCTGCTTTGTAGACTCTTGCCGTGTATGTGATAGTTGTAAAGAAGGTTTGGAACAATATTGCGAAGAGGGAATGGTAGGTACTTATAATGGAGTTGAAAAAGATGGTACCCCAACCTATGGTGGGTATAGTACTCAAATAGTGGTTGATGAAAAATATACTTTAAAAATTTCTGACAAACTACCTCTGGCTGGTGTTGCACCGTTACTTTGTGCAGGTATCACAACCTATTCTCCTTTAAAACATGTGGGTGTAAAAAAAGGAGATCGTGTAGCTGTATTGGGGTTAGGCGGACTGGGGCATATGGCAGTTAAATTTGCTGTGGCATTCGGAGCCGAAGTTACTATGTTGAGTTCTTCTCCATCCAAAAAAGCCGATGCTGAGAAATTAGGGGCACATCATTTTGCATTAACTTCTGATGCTGAAACGATGAAGAGCTTGGAAAACCATTTCGATACAATATTAAATACGGTTTCTGCACAGCACGAGTATATTACTTATCTGAACTTATTGCGTACAAATGGAACCATGATCGTTGTGGGTGTTCCGCCTGCACCCATTTCTATCCATGCATTTCCCCTGATTATGAAAAGGAGAAGCATTATCGGATCATTAATTGGAGGTATCAAAGAAACACAGGAAATGCTTGATTTCTGTGCAGAACATCAAATCGTATCCGAAGTAGAAGTTATTAATATGGATTATATTAATGAGGCTTACGAGCGCGTGTTGAAAAGCGATGTGCGATATAGATTTGTAATTGATATGGCTTCCTTAAAATAAATATCAGATCTCTGATTCATTAAAGCCCCATAAAAAAATATGGGGCTTTTGCTTTTATTGACTTTATGGATAAAATTTTTTAATGACGAAGCGGGATAAATTGGGGACCTGCAAAGCAAGGATAGGCGCGTACTTTATAAATTCCATTTTCGTAATAAGCATCGGCCCAGCAATATTTTGAACCCGGAGTATCATCATTCTTCATTTGTGGAACATACCAGACTACCAGATCTGTATTGGTAATCGGTTCAGGAACTTTATCAATAAACTTTTCAGGCCCTTGTCTGTAATCGGTATTGCAACAGGGCCCGATTGTTACCAGGTCTGTTTCTCCTTCATCCAGATTTAAATGATTTTTTGTAACGTACACATAAGCATTATCGCCTCTTCCTCCATCTTTAAATTGGCCCTGACCAGGTTCGATATAAAAGCCCGAACCCTTTGATGTTTCTAACTTATATTGATATCCACTTGCATCATATTTTGTTGAAGCATTTTGTAATTGCCACTGCTCCTTGTTCCAAATATTCCACCCTGATTCTTTCCATTCAAAAAAGGATTGATGATTTCCTGCAAAAGCAATTCTGAAAACAGGCCGGTATGTACCATTATTACCACAGCCCCTTCCAAGATTGGCACAACTAACTCTGAATCGTCCATCGTTATAAAAAAAATATCGTTGTGAGTAACTATAATTGCATGGGGCAGGCCACATTTCGCTGTAGAATTTTTGCTCCAGAACAAAACCTGCACTGCTGTCGTTTTCAATTAGATCAAAAAACTGCGGGGGCTCTGTTGCAACTACTGCAGCCTGACTAAAAATGGGGCAACCCACAGCGTCGCTATATCCAAAACCATCTGTTCCGGAATAACTCACGTGCCAGTCTACCAATTTTGCACTGTTCAAAATTCTTTGACCAAGGAAACTAACATTACTAATCATTAAACCATCTGAACTGGTTATCAGATAATCCATTTGCCAGTTATTTCTATTAACCCGATTCACTTTATCACAAAAACAATCTGCAATCGTTTCGTTCTGCAATTTTCTTTCAGTCATCGATCGATTAACGGAATCAGATCCGGTATTCGTCCATCTTATTCCTACCAGTCTGCAGTCGGTTAAATCAATAATGGCCCAAAGAGCACGCGTACCCTGCACAAAAGTGGGGGCCACACATAAGTGCATTGAGCGCTCGCATTTGGTTCTGTTTAAAGCTGTTTTTGTTGAACTCATTATCGGAAAATCCATGCCGGGCTTGAAGCCCAATGCTTTTTCAACTTCATTTGAATTCACTGCAATTTTTGTAGCCAGATCGATTAATTTTTTGGGAAGATCGGGTTGTGTTTGTGGATAATGATTTACGTCAAGTACTTTTTGAGTAAATACATCAACTATTCCAACCGTGGTGAGGTTATATGCATAATTATACATTTCAACCCGATATAATGTTCCCGGTAAATGCCCTACAGTTTTTTTGATATCTCCGGGGCGAGCAGGATATACACCAAATATTTCGTTTAATAATTTTTGATGTGTTTGTTTGTCAAATACATATTTTGTAAAATTCGAGTCAGCAATAGCCACATGCTGTACCAATTCGAAATTCGAATTTGCTTTTGTTATCTCCAACAGTTTGATCGGTATTTCTTTTTTTAAGGTTTCAACGATTTCTTTTTTTCGAGCCACTATAAAAGAAGCAGTATCGGGCTTTTGATTACCCAATATGCCGGGCTTAAATTCACTTACATAGCCATTTGGAGAATTTTTCCTAACTTTTTTTTGCTCCTGCGCCCTTAATGGTTCTGTTGAAAATAGGCTAATGAATAAGAAACAATTACATACTATTTTATTCCACATAGTTGGCTTATTTAAAGGGGTTGAGCAGCATTTTGTTTTTTAAAAATCCGGTGTCGGTAAACGAACCCAGAAAGGCAATCAGATCTGTTTTCTCTTCTTTTGAAATTTCAAAACCTTTGATAAGAATGTGCTTATTGGTATTCAATTTTCCATCACCTTTATACGAACCTTCAACGATCGCTCTGCCACCACTTGCGTAAATATCAATCATTTCAGAGATGGTTTGAACGCTGCCATTATGCGTGTATGGGGCAGTTAATAATACATTGCGTAAGGATGGGATTTTAAATTTCCCTTTATCTTTTTCATTTCCTGTTTTATCATACAGGCCCTGATCTTCAGAAGGGTAGTTGTTCTTACTATCCACATTGTACAGTCCTGTATTGGCATAATAAAGTTCCTGCTCCTTTCCCAATGTAACATTCATATGGCATTTGCTACAGGCGAGTCTTTCAGAAAAAAACAATTGCATTCCTTTTTTTGCAGCCATGTTGAGTGCGCTCTTATTACCTTTTGAATAAGCATCGTATTTTGAATCAAAAGAAATAATCACAGACTCGAATGCTGCGATACTCTCGATGATATTGGGGATGTTGATTGGATTTTTTTGATGAGGAAAGCAATCGCTGAATTGTTTTTTATAAAATGGGTCGGACTCAAATCTTTCTAAAATAATTTTTTCATTTCCCTTTATCCCAAGTTCTTTCGGATCGGTGTTGAACATGGGGAATTGCATCTGTTCTGCAAAATTGTGAACGGTAGTATCAGCCCAGGTATATTTTTTTAAGAACACCGAATTAATCAGTGAGGGTGCATTCCTTTTCACGTTATATCCATCAGCGCCGGCCGAAGTACGATAGCCATCTGTAAAACAAAAAGCCGGATCATGGCAGGACGAACATGATTTTAATTGGTTGTAAGAAAGCCGGGTATCATAAAATAAAAATCTGCCCAGCTTTATCCTTTCCTTCTCTAAATTAGTATTCGTGCTATTAAAAAAGGCAATCGATTGAATACCGGTTACAGCTAAGAAAAGCAATAACAGAAGCACTAATTTCGGTTTGCTAAAAAATAGAGGGGCCATTTTTTTATTTGACTATATCGAAAATACAACTAATACAAATTACGAAATTCCCATTTTTTCAGATCCTTATTCCAACTAAAAATATAACTGGTTTCTGGCTTTTCACTTGATGCCTGCAGGTTATAGTTGAAAGCAACACCAGTGATGATCAAAGCACCTGCAGTATATTTTATCTTTCTTGCTTTGTCGTCTGCCCTAGGGCCCAATCCTTCAATGGAACACTCTTGCAGTAGTTTTGATTTTATAAATTTTCCGGATTCATTAATTGGCACAGACCAAATTTCGCCAACTCTTGTTTTGCCGATATATAATCTTTTAGTTCCGCTTGCATCAAAAAAAACAGTGATGCCCATAGCATCAATCCCTTTGATGCTGTCGATTATTTTTTTTGATTTAGTTTGAATGGAATAAATCATTCCTTTTTCCTCAAATCTTGTAGAACCGGCAATTGTTGAAACGAATAATATACCAGAAGTACAATCATAACCAATACCAATTAAACCATATGGATTTGTGTTTTGCTTTGAAAGATGATTGGGCAATGAAAGCCAGGGATTCATTTTGCCGGTTTGGGCATCTACCCGATAAATGGTGTTTTGTTTTGCAGGATTGTTATTCAATACCGATACATGGGGGGCGGGAATGCTATAGATATTACCATCCGCATCTCGTACTATCCCTGCTAGATACCCAGCTTTTTTCCAACTCGAATCCTGATAAATTTTTCCTCTCAGCGATTCTAGTGAAGGCGTTTTTTCTTTGCCCGATTTTACCAGCTCTATCAGAACCAATCCCATCATCTGTTTTTCTGAGCTGCTAAAGGCCGTCCATTCAGGATCGTAGCCGAGGTTTTTAATAAAAATTGGTTCCTTCTGGCAGGGCTTTATTTCTTTCTGGGCAAATAAATTAATGCCTGCAAAAAGAAACAGTATTAGCATTTGATATTTGATACAATGAATATTTAAATCAATAATAAATCTGAATTCCGACACTTATTTTAAAAACTAAGATATTTTAATTATTTTTTAATCAGTTGTTTTATTTAGAGAAAAGGCGTTTATATTAAATAATTGGGTGCTTTTTGAGAATATGTAGAGATAAAATTATATTTGCAAATATTATGGAGCAATATTTTACAATTTTTTGAGGCAAAACTTCAGCATACCAAGTACTTGGTATTTTGTAGAAATAACTTTCCATTTATTTTACGCGCTCATTACTGACAATGAAGTCCCTATTCATCATCAGAAAACTAACTTATGTATACTGAAACTTTACTCAAAAAAAACGCTCGAAAAAAACTTGGCCTGCTACTATTTTCCTGCCTCCTTATATTGGTTGCTATTCCATCATTAAAAGCACAGGTAAGCGGTATTGTTTTTCGCGATTTTAATGGTAATGGGATACGAAATACCGGCGCCACATTTAACGAACCTACTGTAAGTGGAATTACTGTTAAAGCTTATGATGCTACAGGTACACTGCTTGCAACTAAAGTTACCACCTTAACGGGCTATAGTTTTAATGCCACCGAAATTCCATCCGGCACCGATGTTCGCCTTGAATTTTCAGGATGGTCGCTTAATGTAGATTTCCCGGCTCCTTTCGGTACAGATAACGGAACAAATGTTCAGTTCGCAAAATCCCCGGCTACCAATTTTAATTTTGCCATCAACTATCCCGGCGACTATATCGATAATATTAATCCAAGGGTGATTATACCTGTATATGCAAATGGTAATAATCAGGTTGCAGGTACTTCGGCAAGTGCTGATGCGGTATATGCCTATAATTATGATGCTACCGGTGTTCAGAGTGTATTGGGTACCATGGGCCAAATTGGCGCTGTTTGGGGTACCGCATATAGCAGACAGGCAGACAAATTATTTTATTCGGCTGTTGCTAAACGTCACGTATCAACTGGGTCACTTGGCCTGAGTGGATTATATGTAACAACCAATGTAAAAGCAGCAACCAATACTGCTACTACTGGTGTGTTCGCTGACCTACACGCTATCAATCCCGCTTTTGATGCAGGTATCGTTGTTCGAAATTTTGCAACTGGTAATGGTGATAAAGCTAGCGCCAATTACGATGAAAATATGTTTGACGCAGTAGGAAAAAAAGGAATTGGAGGGATGGCTATTTCTGACGACGGACAATATTTATATCTTGTTAATCTAAATGATGGAAAACTTTGGCGTGTACAGATTGGCGCAACAGGTGCTGTTCCTAATTCCGCTCAAATCATTTCGTACCCTGCATTTCCCACTGTTTCGGCTACTAGCACTTTCAGACCCTATGCAGTAAAATTTTATAGAGGGGCTATTTATGTTGGCGGTGTTACCGATGGTGTAAAGCCCGACAATTCGAGTGTAAACAGGGCCGACTTAAGTGCCTATGTGTATAAGGTAGATGCTGCTGCCACTCCCGGAACGGCAAGTTTTACTACGGTCTTTAATGCACCGCTTACTTATAATCGCAAATCGAATTTGAATACAGGGTATGGTGCCGGTAAAAGCACAAACTATACAGATCCTAACGGAACAGATATTACGCTATGTCATACTTCATGGCACCCTTGGGCAAGAAATTTTAATGAACTATTGTATATCAATTCGCATCCATTATATCCCCAACCTATTTTATCGGGAATTGAATTTGATCCGGTTGACGGTTCAATGATATTAGGCATCATGGATCGAATTGGAAATCAAATTGGTAATGCCAACTTCGGAACCAATACAGGATTAGGAACTTTATATACCGGTAATGCTGCAGGCGACATATTAAGAGCATCAAATACCGGTGGCCTCTATTCCTCTTTTGTATTAGAAAATAATGCAAGCGATGGTGTGTCAACTACTGTGGGTGCAGGTAACCAGGAAGGCCCGGGTGGTGGTGAGTTTTATTTTACCGATCGATTTAGAGCTGGCGATGGCGGTGCTTTGGGAATTAGTAATATCACAGTAGGTAATGCCTATCTGGATCACGAAGAAACCAGTACCGGAAGTGTAGGGCTGTTCGCAGGTAAAGGCGAAGTGCTCAGTTCTGCATTCGATCCAATAACAAGTTGGTATAGTGGTGGTATCCGTTATTACAGTAACACAACCGGTGTTGCATCAAAAGCCATGAAATTATATGAAGGAGCTGATGCAAGCGTTTTTGGCAAAGCAAATGGATTGGGAGATATAGAAATTATTTCAGCACCTGCACCCATCGAAATTGGAAACCGTGTGTGGATCGATACCGATGGCAACGGCGCACAGAATGCGGGAGAACCTGCTTTACCAGGCGTAACAGTTCAGTTAATTAGTTCCGGTATCGTAATCGCAACAGCCGTAACAGATGCCAACGGAAATTATATTTTCAGCAGCGATCCCAATGGTATTTCTACTGCGAGTGCAATCTATCATATAGCGGCACTAACTCCGAATACCGTATTTACAGTTAGGGTACCTGATGTTACTGGTGGCAGCAAACAAGTAGCACTTGGAACAAAAGCGCTTACACTTGCTAAAAACCTGATTGGCCCCAATGCCGATAATATTGATAGTGATGGTTTATTGGTTGGCTCAAACGCAGATGCTGCTGTAACTACAGGGGTTGCGGGTGCAAATAACCATAATTACGATTTTGGATTCAGTTCGGCTGTACCCGGCGGCGGCGGCGGTGGATTGGAGAGTAAGAGTTTAGGAGATGCTGTTGGTAAACGCATTTTCAATAAGGCAGTAAATAGTTTACAAGGACCGGTTGACTATTCAAAATTGCAAACTGTTCAAACAAGGGGCAATCAAAACAGAATTACAGGCGTTGGTACAAACTTGAGCTTGTCTGATATCCTGCCAAAACAAATCACCGGAAATAATTTTAAAGCGTATATCTCTTCACCCGTTGATATTCCTTCTATCACCAATGCAAAAGAAGTGTTGTCGATCGATTATACATTGAACGACAATGCAAAAGCTGTTGCATTCGCTACCAAAACGCAGGGCGAAGTGTACGATCACACAAAAGCAATCTGCGACCGTTTAAAGGGCTCTGAATTATTGGCAATACAAAACATCACTGTTAATAATATCAAACTGGTACAATACAATTTAAAGAATTCGAGCGGTGAAGTGGAGTATGCGTTGAGCTTTGTGATTGGTGCTAAAACAGGTAGGGCAAACTATACCATTCAATCAAACTGGTTGAATAAAGATTATACGCCCGACGAAGTAATGTACAATCTTCAGTTGTGGGCTGTATCGCCATCGCTGCTTGCAAATATGGCTGCCGACATTCTAAATACACTGAGCAATTCAATGCCACTGCAGGAAGTAATTAATAATCCTGAACTACCCAAAACCTATGTTACAAAAGGGGCAAGAAATGCAGATAATATTGTAGTGGATATTGCCAATGCAAATAGTGCAACAAATGGTTATTTCGAAATACTTGAAAAAGCCAACGAACAATCTACCATCATTACTAAAAAACAAGTGCCTTTTAGTATTGCGGCAAATGGCAGCAGCACTATAACCATACCAGAAAGCGATAATTACGAAGCCACTTTAAATCTTTATTTAAATGGGGTGTTACAGGATCAGGTATTTATTGCCGATGGAAACTGGGCTGTTGATGTAAACCCTTCAACAAGTATCGTAAAGGGCTTCAAAGTATCAAACGATCCAAAGCTC
>JAIEMK010000085.1 GCA_019752295.1 Chitinophagaceae bacterium
CTAAGGCATTATCTGAATACTTGCTCGGGAACTGTTTCAAATCAGAGTGAGATTACTAATGTTAATTAAATGCACAGCAACTTTTTTTCCTTGCCATTCTTTTGCATTCTGAATTTGTATTTTTGTACTACAACCAAAAATTGAGAAGCAAATTATTGCTAAAATAAAATGTCGAGAATTTAATTTCATAAAATTTTTTAGGCTGCATCTTGCAAAATTGGTTAGAACATTTGAGTTTTGCAAGAGGCAAAAATGAAAACATGACCCATCATCATTTAAAGTTTGTCAAAATTCTTTGCCTGTCTTCGTTTTCTTTTTCGTTCTTGTGATATAGTTCGATGAAAATAATTTTTTCTTCTTTTTCAAAATGAGCGTAAACCAATCTCAAACCCGAATTAACACCCTGTCCTTTTAGTGCCCTGCAAGCAATCTTTTTTACCTTCACTACACATGTTTCTAATCCCAAATTATCGATACGAAAACTGAATGGGGGTCTTGCCCCGGGCGCCGTGGTTAATACTTGTTTTACCACCCCTAAATCATCGTTTAGCGTTCTGTATTTTTTCAAAAGGCCTTTCAAATCCTTCGTAAATTCGGAAAGTTCTTCAAAGGTCATTGTTCTTCCATTTCTTCGCCATAGTTTCTTACCGAGAAAGGAGCATCTCTGTAAAAAGCTAATTCGTAATTTATTTCTTCTCCTTCTTTTGAAGCCACCCAAGGCATATCCTTATGAGAATAGCTGCTTATTGCTGAAGCAGACCAGTCAGATAATTGCTCAATTACTTTATCAATCACTTCTTTTTCACTTGCCTTCAATTCTGTTAAATCCGCCTTCACAAGTGGAATGTAACGAATTTGCATTTTGTCGAAATATGTTGTCTTTATTCTTTTTATTTGTTCGCTTTCAATCATTTTCCCAAGGATGGCATCTAACTTTTGTGGAACTGGGCCATAAGGTAACTTGCGATATTTTGCGCCTGTCAAATGTTCCTCATACAATTCATAATAATTGAAATCAGAAAAATAAAGCAATTTGTAAAGCACGGTTTCTCCAACATTCGGCTTGCCTGCACATCGTTCTAAAATATACAGCAACACATTCTTAAACTTACTGACTTTCAGAGTTGGAACAGAAATTCGTTCATTTAACTTTTTTAGTTTCACTTCAGTCATACTTTCAATATCCAGGCTGATTGTAAAATTTTTAGACATGAAATCATCCAAAGAAAAACCCAACACTATCGACAATCGTTGTAATTCAAGAATATCAATACTTCTATTTCCTAATTCAATTTGAGCCAAAGACGGCCGGGATATTTCTACACTTCTGGCCAAATCTTCCTGCGATAACCCTTTCATTTTACGAAATTCAGTTATCCTCTCACCAATTTGTTTTTGCGACAGTTTTAAGCCCATATCAATTTTTTATTACAGTTCAACAATACAAAGGTAATGAATTGTTCTAAAATAAAACAACTTATTGTTCTAAAATAGAACAATAAGTTTAAAACTTTTGTGAACTAACTAGTGAAAACCGAATTCCATCCTTTTTACTTCCTCTCGTGTAAAATATTATTTGTAGTCAAGACAAAAGAATTTCTGCTGGAATATTCAATTCCTGATGAAAGAGTTTTGCTAATTCAAGTGTAAGCGGTTTCTTCTTATTCAACAATGCAGATACATATCCCTTACTTCCAAACTTACCAACAAGGTCTTTATTTTTTAATCCAATCTCATCCATTCTAACCCGTATGGCGTCAATGGGATCTGGCATAGGTATGGGATAGTTTGCATCTTCATACTGTTTAATCAATAAAAGTGCAACTTCTACTTTGTTACCCTCTGCTGTATTGGGTTTTACTTTCTTGTCGAACATAGCATCTACCCAATCCAAGTAGGCATCATATTGTTTCTTTGTCTTGATTAACTTGAGTTCCATAATTATTTCTTTTTGTACTGAATGGTTTCCACATTAATCTTATCATAATCAGCGTGTGTTCCAAACCACTTTATTTGTACCGCTTTAAATTCAAAAATAATTCTTACAACGAGTCTGAATTTATTTCCCATGATATTAAATACAACCCGATCGTCACCAACAAGACTTGCACTCGGGTAATCCGATTTAAACTCATTAAAATTTTTGTAATTACATAAAACCAGTTCATAATACCATTCAAAAAGAGCCGTTGCAGCAACCGGATATTTTTTACAATACTCCAATAGGGTTCTTCTTGTAATGATGTTGAACACAGACAAATATACTCATTGTTTTCTATTAGTAAACTTTTTGCAAAAAATTTTAACCTGAAAAGTGAAGAGCATACAGGTTTTGTGTTACTATATATAGCATGAGCTAATTAATTTGCTTATTCGGCTCAGTAATATGACTAATCTGGGTCGAGTATGCAGTATTCCAAATTAAAACTCCTTATTCTCAAGCTTTTATATCTGGTTTTTGCCAAACTATCAATCAATAAGAAATTCCATAATTTTTATAAAACTATTTAACTTACGCAAATGGAAGAAGTGCTGCTAATTTTTTTTCTCTATTTGCTACCCACATTCTTCACCGCTTTTATTCTGATTAAAAGCTTCACGGTTTCAATTAAAAATAAGGCATTGTTGTTTTGGGTGTTTACAATAATCATTTTGGCCCTAATCATTGTTTCGCAAATTCTACTCATTAAATTACTCTTCTTTGATGCGTGGACCATTATAACTTCTTTGTTTTTACCCTACTTGCTGATTCTAACATCCATGATTGGATTAAAACTGCAATTAATGAATCAAAAAAAATGATGTGTTTTATTGCCTATATTTAATTGCGGTTGACGAAAGTAAAACCACAACAAAATAGTTGAATGAATAACTTTACTTTAAGCACGTTTTTAACGTCGAATTTACAGGTGGACGAAACAACCATTTCTTTAATTGTAGATCATTGCAAAACTAAAACAATTGGGCAGGGCGACTATTTATTAAGACAGGGAGAATATTGTAAACATTCTTTTTTTGTGGAAACAGGGCTGCTTCGTCAGTATTCAATCGACGCGAAAGGCAAAGAGCATATCCTGCATTTTGCGCCGGAAAGCTGGATTCTTACCGACAGAGAAAGCGTGTATTTTAATCAGCCATCGAACTATTTTATACAGGCGTTAGAACCCACCCGGGTAGCATTGATCGACGAACAATTTATTGAACAACTCTCAGAAAAAGTGCCCTCATTTATCGACTTCAACAACAAGCTGCTACACAACCATATCAGGCATTTGCAAAATAGAATTAACCAACTTTTAAGCGCTACTGCCGAAGAGCGTTATTTAGATTTTATTAAAATGTACCCCGACATATTATTACGTGTACCGCAAATAATGGTGGCTTCATACCTGGGCATTACACCCGAAAGCCTAAGTCGCATTAGAAAAGAGTTGGCATATAAAAATTTCAAAAAATGAGTTCTTATCATAGATCAATGTCCGATTTATCTTAGCACTGTATTTTTACATCCTAAATTTTTTACAATGACAACAAAAACAGTTGAATTAATAGCAGGCCCACCCGAACCGCATTATGTTGGCGACGGCTTTAGAGTGCACAATTTTATTCCCAGTGGCTTTCGGCTGGATATGCAAAGAATGAATCCATTTATTATGATGGATTACAATTCTAAATTTTATTTTTCTCCAAGCGAAAAACCAAGAGGTGTAGGTGTACACCCGCACAGGGGTTTTGAAACGGTAACTATTGCCTATCAGGGTAAAGTTGAACACCACGATAGCGGTGGTGGTGGTGGCGTAATTGGCCAAGGCGATATTCAATGGATGACAGCGGCAGGCGGTGTTTTGCACAAAGAATTTCACGAAAAGGAATGGAGTAAAAAAGGTGGCGATTTTCAAATGGTACAGCTTTGGATTAATCTGCCTGCAAAAGATAAAATGAGTACTCCAAAATATCAAGCTATTAAAAACGAAAATATCAATCGTTATAGCATCGAAAATAATGGAGGAGAAATTGAAGTAATTGCAGGTGAACACAAAGGCATTAAAGGAACCGCTTCTACTTTTACACCCATTCATATGTTTAATGTGAAACTAAAAAAAGGAGTTGAAACCGATTTTTCGTTGCCCGCAAATTTCAATACCTCACTATTGGTTGTTGAAGGAAGCATTGTTGTAAACGGAAGCGAAGAAGCACCCACCAACAACTTTGTGTTAATGGCAAATGATGGTGAAAATTTTACCGTAAAAGCTGTTGAGGATGCTGTTGTTTTAATATTAAGCGGCGAACCCATTGATGAACCGATTGCGGCTCACGGGCCCTTTGTAATGAATACAAGGCAAGAGCTAATACAAGCTTTCGATGATTTTAATAAAGGAAAATTTGGGTATTTGGAAGACTAACAAAAGCAATTCATTTTTAAAAATTCCGGTTAGAAAATAAGCTATAGAAATAAACGAGGATATTGAAAAAACCAATGGTGCCACATTGAAATAAATGAATATTTATAACAATGCTATCCTGATTTTCTAGTGTAACTTCGATTCACTGAATACTCAGTTTTTATCAAAGTTTTCAAAATTCTAATTTTATGAAAACGCTTATTTTATTGCTGGCATGTCTGGCATTCTTAACAGGAACCATTGCCTATACTCAACCTAAGCATGATCACTGGAAAGTTCCAGAGAAATACGAGAAAATGAAGAACCCAATTGCATCTGACGAAGCCTCAATCAAAGCGGGTAATGTAATTTATACAACTCACTGCGCTTCCTGTCATGGCGTAAGGGGTACCGGAGATGGAAAAAAAGCACAGCACTTGAGCGAAACACCTACTGACTTTACTTCGGCTGCTTTTCAAAAACAAACAGACGGGGCTTTGTTGTACAAAATTTATTTTGGTCATCGCGATATGCCCGGTTTCAAAAACAGGATTCCGGATAATGACGATGTCATTGAAAATAGTTTTGGTAAAGTGCGCAGCCCTGGTGACCTGATAAATTACTTGCGCAATTTTGCGAAGAAATAAATGACTATTATTATTAAAAAAGCGGTGAAACAGATCATGCTTCACCGCTTTTGGCAAACTGTTGCCAGATCCTTCATTTATTTTTGCTCGGCCAACTCTTTTAGTTTTTTATTCATTTCTTCAAAACCTTTTCTTGTATTAATATCCAGTTGTTTTTTGAATAATGGCACAAGTATGCCTGTAAATTTTTCGCTTTGCCTAAAAGTTGTTGTGCCGTTACCATTGTCAATCAGCTCAAACTTATGCGCTCCGTCAAAAAGCCCTGCAAATAATAAATGCCCGAGCCAACGCAATTCTTTGTTGGTTTCAAATGCCAGAACTTTCGGCTTGAAGTCCATTCCTTTTGCTCCCGGTGGTTCAATTCTCGCAGCAATTTTATTACCCGGTTTTACATCTCCTTGTATTGACTTTATAAATGGATTCCAGTTGGGATAGTTTTTAAAGTCGGTAAGAATCGCCCAAACTTTTTCGGGTGTTGCGTTTATTAAAATTTCAGTTTTGATTTCTTTTGCCATTGCTGTACTGCTTAAAAATGTAAGTAAAATAATAGTTGTGAGGAATTTCATTTGTATCGTTTTGAATTACAATACAAAGGTCAGGCAGAAAAATCATCTTGCTCTTGACAAAAATCAAGAAATTACAAAATCTGTTTTTTTCTAATTCGGCTGAATGTTTCTGGCGTCATTCCAAGCATTGAAGCAATGAATTGCAAGGGTACTTGATTAAAAAGTTCGCGGTTGTTTTCGAAGAAAAAATGATATCTCTCTTCTGCAGTCATAGATAAGTGACTGAATATTCTATCTTCTAAAATGGTGAAGCAACGCACAATAAATAATTTTTCGAGTTCATGCCATTTAGGAACCAGGCTTCCTATTTTTTTATAATCATCTTTTGTTATGGTGTAGAGGTTGCTGTCAACCAGAGCTTGAATCGTCCAGCGCGATGGCGTCTCAAACACCAAGCTTGAAAGGTCGGTTGTAAAATACCCTTTTGTTGAAATCCATTGTGTTACTTCCTTGTCTTCAGTTATTACGAACATTCTCAAAAGTCCCGATTGCACAAAGCTTAATTTTTCGCAACGGTTACCCGTTTTTAATAAAAAATCGCCCTTTTTAATAGTCGTTAATTTAAACAATGAAACTATATTTTGCAAGTCGTCATTGTCAACTACCCCAAAGTATGATTTGATGTATTGTTCAAGTTCAGTCATATTTGTTGGGTTGTTTCTATTAAATCGGTAATGAAATGAGGGTCTAGTACAAAAATTATCTGCTAAACAATTTTTTGTAACTCATATCGTCCATATATTCCAAAATATCTCCCGGCTGGCAATCTAATATTTTACAAATTTCTTCCAAAACAATCAATATACATGAATTTATTTCAAAAAATGGGAACCGGATTTGAGCTAATAAACTGATTTCCAATGCAACCTTTGAGCCGTTACAAGAATACGATTGTTTAAAAAAAAGTGGTAAGAGTATTATATCATAGTATACCTTCTCTTCAAAATGATATTAATGTCTCTATATGAAAGTGCTTCTCTTGGATGTATTAACCCTAGGTATAAAATTCTACTTTTGAGCATGTGAATTGGATTTAATAAAACAATAATGGTATTACGGTGTTGAGAACAGTTGAATATGATATCTTTTCGGCCGGGATTAACTTAAAAATCTTCTTCCCATTATAAACGCTTTAAAAATAAATTTTACACGATGATTAGGATGGTAGTTTTTGATATGGCCGGAACCACAGTAAATGAAGACAATGTGGTATATAAAACCCTAATGAAAGCGATTAATGAAGCTGGCTACTCTTTTTCTTTAAACCAAGTGCTCGCTGAGGGAGCAGGAAAAGAGAAACTACAGGCCATTAAAAGTATTTTAAGCGTGCATGCAGGTGTTGAAGATGATGCTTTAGCCGACAGTATCTATCAGAACTTTATACAACTCCTTGGAACTGCCTATGAAAATATGAATATCCTTCCGCAGGATAATGCAATCAACCTTTTTAGAGCATTAAAAAAACGCAATATTCTGGTTGTATTAAATACCGGCTATAATGCAGAGACCGCCAACTCTTTGATTGCAAAATTAGGCTGGGAGAAAAATATTGATTTTGACGGACTCATCACAGCAACCGATGTTGCGCATAACCGACCAGCGCCCGATATGATTTTACTTGCCATGGAAAGGTTTGGAATCAGCAATCCTGCAGAACTGATCAAAGTAGGTGATTCTACTATCGATATTGAAGAAGGCAGAAATGCAGGTTGCGGCTTTAGTATCGGAATCACTACTGGCGCACATACCAGAGAGCAGCTTCAGCTTGCCAATCCCGATTTTATTCTGGATAATCTGCTTGAACTAATTCCGGTTTTGGAAAAAGTTTCTTAAATAGATTCAACGAAATTCTAAACTTATCAAAGACGAATGCCTCTAATGTTCGGTGAATAAAACAAACACAGAACAATTGGTAGGCATTTCTGTTATTTTAACGATTACCCGTTAATTTTAAGTTTGAATTCTTTATTCTGATCTAAACTTTTTGTATGCCAAAACTCTTCCCCTCACTTGCACTACTGATAATCATAAGTGTACACGCTTTAGCACAACCAACACAAAAGCCTCCCTTGCATGGCAAGAACTGGATGGCTGTTACCGGAAAACCATTGGCCGCAACTGCGGGTTCAATCATTTTTCAAAAAGGCGGTAATGCAGTAGATGCAGCATGCAGCATGTTGGCTGCAACCTGCACCATGTGGGATGTATTGAGTTGGGGTGGCGAAACACAAGCCCTGATTTATAATCCCAAAACAAAAAAAGTAATTGCTATTAATGCATTGGGTGTGGCTCCAACTGGCGCAACAGTGGCATTTTTTAAAAGCAAGGGATACGAATTTCCTCCGGAATACGGACCACTTGCTGCTGTTACGCCCGGAACTTTTGGAGGTCTCTGTTTAATGCTGAGTGAATTTGGTACGATGAGTCTGAAAGAAGTATTAGCTCCAGCGATGCAACTGGCCGCAGGATATCCGATTGAAGCACAAACCGCCAATAGCATGGAAAGAGGTAAGGAAATGATCAAAGGATGGCCTTATTCGAAAGCCATTTTTCTGCCGCATATCGGACAGAAAAGAGAAGCACCTGAGGCCGGAGAAATTTTTGTTCAGAAAGATTTACTCGCAACACTTAGTAAGCTGGTAGAGGCCGAACAGAATGCATTGAAAAATAAGAAGGGCCGCAAAGCCGCAATCATGGCTGCTTACGATAGGTTCTACAAAGGTGACGTTGCAAAAGAATTTGTTCGTGGCAATAACGAGCAGGGAGGATTGATTACAATGAACGATCTCGCAAATTGGAAGCCAAAAATCGAAGAGCCCCTGCATGTAAATTATAAAGGAATTGAAGTGTACAAGCTGCAACAATGGACACAGGGGCCCATGCTTTTGCAGGGATTGAATATTTTGGAAAATATTGATCTCAAATCGATGGGTTATAATAGTCCGCAATATATTCATACTGTTTATCAGGCATTGAGTATGAGTTTTGCAGATCGCGATTTTTATTATGGCGACCCTGCATTTTCTTCCAATATTCCCATGCAGGGATTATTGAGTAAAGCATATGCGAAAGAAAGAGCCAATCAAATTGTTGCTGAAAAAAATGATGCGAGCATTTCACCCGGAGATCCTTATCCTTTCGAAGGAAAAACCAATCCTTATTTATCGCTTTTGCAAAAAAGAAAATTACTCACTGATAGTGCTGCTACACAGGGAACAGCCATTCCAAAACATGATCAGATCAGTTTTATCAGCAATGAAGATTTGAAGAATTCAATTGCATCCAGTGATGAAGCTTATCACGATCGTTTATGGCGCGGTACCACTTCTGTAGAAGCTGCAGATACTTCGGGTTGGGTGGTTTCTATTACACCAAGTGGTGGATGGTTACCTGCCTGTGTTGCAGGAAATACAGGGATTGGCATGAGTCAGCGTATGCAGAGTTTTGTGCTTGATAGCACTATTGATCCTTTTAATGTAGTTGCGCCTGGTAAAAGACCACGTGTTACTTTAACTCCATCGCTTGCACTAAAAGATGGGAATCCATTTTTATGTTTCGGCGTGCAGGGTGGAGACACACAGGATCAAAATTTATTGCAATTCTTTTTGAATATGGTTGAATTTAATATGACCGTTCAGGAAGCAACAGAAGCACCAAATTTTAATACCAATCAACTCTGGCTATCGTTAGGTGGTACTAAGATGAGCGATCGTAAACCAAGAGCCGGGAATATTCTCTTATCCAATACAACAAAACCTGCGGTTAGTGATGCGTTGAAAAAAATGGGCTACAAAGTTAGTTTTGGCAATCGCACCAGCGGCCCAATTAATGCTATTTACCTCGACAAAAAACATGGTAGTATCTGGGGAGGAAGTAGTAATAATGGAGAGGATTATGGGATTGGATGGTAATAAATAGTCTTCCCAATCATTACTTTTTCAACGTCTTCGCGCTTAGAAAGTTCTGCACGTTTTCCTCCTTCGGCGAACATTTTTGCCTGATCATCGTAGTGGCTGTTCATGAAAAATCCTGACTGGCCTGTTGGGTTGACACTCATGGCTGCAGCAGGATTTCCGAAGTCGATAATACGGCGCAAAGCAGGTCCATATACCACTTTGTACAGTCCGCTACTATCCAAATTAAAATCAAAATTATTGATGGTTTCTTTTCCACCATTCACTGCAATTGGCCCCACATTAAACCATTTACCTCCTCCAGGTATCATACCCAAGGGATGTTTGTGCTCGATAGTATGCACTTTTTTCCATTGCCAGTTGGCAATATTCTCTCCCAATTGTTTATTCAAAGCTTCGGTTGCATCGTTCAATGCTTTGGCAAAAATTTCTGCACGCGTTTCTTTCACAGGAGTATTAATATCGTCCCACCATTTTGAACTATCATTCTGAAAAAAACTTTCGGTATTTCTTTTTAAACTGGCCTGATTTTCAAAAGCCTGAAATGCTTCAGCGCCTAATTCATCTTCCAATGCATATTTGTTGATGAGGTGCAAAAATTTATAAAAAATAGTTGGCTCTATATTTTCTAATCCGTGCATACCATCCCATTTGCTTAGGATCTGATAACAATTTTGTGCAGCGCCACTTAGTTTTTCTTTATTGATAACAGGAAGAATTTTCGCCAGCAATCTTGGGTAATTTGTGGATTGTACATCGTTGATTACTTTACGCAGCGATTCTTCTGTCCAGTCTTTTTGATCTGTAAAAACAAGTTCTTCAATTCTTGTTGCGCGGTTTGAGGGAACATAATATCCGGGTACCAATCCAGTACCCATATCCATCGGTTGATTGTTTGCTGTATATAAAACGCCGCGTGCAGGGTTGAGTATTTGCGGATTTTGTTTAAAATCAAGCCATCCCTGCGGATCATCCAAACCAGTTGAACCATCCAATATCAACTGCGGGTTAACATGTTTGGGGCGAATGGGTAATTTACCCGCTGCCCACCATGCAATATTTCCTGCTGTATCGCCCCACATAAAATTTAGCCCGGGTGAAGTAAGCGGCTCCACTGCAATAGCCGCTTCTGCGGCATTTGAAGCATGACTTATATTATAGAACACTTGTAAATGCCGGGATGGAAACTGATGATATACCCACCATAAAGCAATCGGATCTGCAATATCTTTTACTCCTTCAAATGCACCATTCATAATGTATCCGTGGCGTGATTTTTTTACGTCAAAAGCCAGATCGGATTTACCTTTTATTTTGATGATTTCTTTTCGCACAATAAGATCCTCCCAATGATCTTTATACCAAACCTGATTAGCATTAGCGGGGTTTGCTTTTTCTCTGAAAAAATCGGCATCATCATTTTCAAACATGGTTAATCCCCAGCCTCCTTTATCGGAATGACCCAATGCCGGAACGGGTGTGCCTGCTAAGAAATTTCCATAGATCTTAAAGCCCGGGCATTCCAACGACGCTTCGTACCAAACAGAAGGTTGTGAAAATGCAATATGCGTATCGTTCGATAAGATGGGCTTACCCGATTTTGTTTTACTACCGGCTATCACCCATCCATTCGATCCAAAGAAGGGAGGATACATCAGATTGTTTTGCATGGCAGTAAGATCGTTGGCCATGGTTGTTAAAGTAGTTGCTGCGTTTTGCTGAGCTATTTTTTCGGAAGCCTGCACCGGAATTTTATGTAAAGAATCGGGCCATCCATTCAACACGTCGTTAAAATAATCCATTCCATATTTGCTTGCAATTTGTGTAGCAACAGCTTCAGCGCGAAATGCTCCCACAAATGTATAGCCCATATAACCCACAATGATTTCCATATCTTCTAGTGTGAATTCCGTTTTTGGAATTCCCGCCAGCGTAAACTCAATTGGAGTTTTACCTGTTTTGATATATTGATTAATTCCTTTAAGATATGCTTTCGCTGCTTTTACAAATGGTGCATTGGGATCCTTATATACTGTTGCCAAAGTTGTTTTGGCCTGCTCCCTAAAGCTGAGCATGCGAAAAAATTTATCGCTTGCCAAAGCCTTCTCGCCAAAAAGTTCAGACAAGCGCCCGTCGGCCAATCTTCTCAAAACTTCCATTTGAAACAGTCGGTCCTGTGCATGTACATAACCAAATGCATAAAAAAGGTCTTCTTCGTTTTGTGCATAGATATGTGGAATGGCATAGTTGTCGTATAATACTTCAACTTCGGATTTTAGTCCGGGTAATTGTAGATTAGCAGAATAGTTAGGCTGCAAAGAGCGGAGATAGAAATAAGCGCCTCCGGCAACTACAATAATCAGTACAAGCAGAATTAGAAGAATTCTTTTCAGGATTTTCATGTCTTTTTTTGATTTTGGCTAGCTGTAATTTGCTAATAAACATTTCAGTGGTAACAAGTTTTGTTACAGCTCTGTTTATTTCGTTGCAAACAATCAGACAGGTAAGATAGAAAAAAACCGGGATATTTATTTCCACTTTTTAAATGATGCCAAATAGGATTTAGCATCTTCATTAACTATTAATCTTCCGCTAATAGCCGCTCTTGCCGGCAAGAGTTGATCCCAGTGCTCTGTGCCAGTCCAAAAAGTTTTTTTGATTTCAATCATTGCTTCTGTACTCGAAGCTGCTAAAGTAATGGCCAGTTCCAAAACTGCTTTATCCATCTCTTCGATCGTATTAAATACTTCGGCATACAAACCCTTCTCTTTGGCCCACGCGGCAGTTCTAAAGTTGCATGCATCGATCGCTAGTTCATAAGTGGCACTAGTACCTATTTTTCTTTCAATTGCAGGGCTTACTACAAAGGGGCCGATACCCACTGCCAGCTCTGATAATTTGATGGATGCTTCTGTTGTAGCGAAAGTATAGTCGCAGCTCGCTGCTAATCCAACACCTCCACCGATTGCTTTACCCTGAACGCGACCCAAAATAAATTTCGGGCACTTGCGCATAGCATTAATTACGTTCGCAAATCCACTAAAAAAAGCACGGCCTTCTTCCTCATTTTGTATCAGCAATAATTCATCAAATGATGCACCTGCACAAAATGATTTTTCGCCTCCTGTTTTTAGAATCAGCACTTTACTGTTTGGATCATTAGCAGCAGTGTTGATTGTTTTGGCCAAATCAGCAAGTATTGCCGCAGGCATGCTATTGTGTTGTGCCGTAAAAAACTCAACGATGCCAATATGATGCTGCACCTGATAACGGGTATAGGGTGTTTGTTTTTGCTGCATACAATTATTTTACGCTTGCTCTTTTTTTGCTACCATGGTTAGTATAGTTGCAATGCCAACTATCTCATTTTCTGCATCCAATATTTCAACCAACCATTTCACTATTCCTTTTTCAATATCGGTGTTTTCTTTTTTCGTTTGCGGAATTTTTTCTTTACAACTTAAGCGAACCCTAATACTGTTGCCTGCATAAATTGGTTTTGTAAAACGCAATTCGTCGATTCCATAATTGAGTAGTACCGGATTTTTTTCAAAGCTGTCTACAAATAATCCTGCTGCTGCACTCATTAGAAAATATCCGTGGGCCACTTGTTTTTCGAACATGGTATTTGTAAAATCGGTTGCTTCGAGGTGCGCATAAAAATGATCGCCACTTAATTCAGCAAATGCGTCAATAGCTTCTTTAGTGATGACCCTTTCCTTGCTAAGAATTTGCTCGCCGATCTGTAGTTCTTCAAAATATTTTTTAAAGGGATGAATAGCATCTTGAATGCCTGTTGCTCCCTGCTGATACACATTACTAATTGTCGTAATCATATCGGGCGAACCCTGTATGGCTACTCGTTGCATATAATGTGTTACCCCGCGCAGGCCACCCATTTCTTCGCCACCTCCGGCTCTTCCCGGACCACCGTGAACGAGTAAGGGCAGCGGTGAACCGTGTCCGGTATTTTCTCTTCCACATGCCCGATTCAATACCAATATACGACCATGATAAGTGCCCGCACCAATTGTATAATCCCTTGCAATATTGCTATCGTTTGTAACAATGGTACTCACCAACGATCCCTTTCCAAGTTTAACGAGTGCAATTGCTTCCTGCAAACTATTGTAGGGCATCAAAGTTGCCACCGGACCAAAAGCTTCCACTTCGTGAACGGCCGTGCTGTACATGGGCTGCGGGTTCATTAATAAAATCGGACTCATGAATGCTCCTTTTATTTGGTCGGCATCTAAAACGGTAACACTATCTAAAGAGCCATAAATAATTTGTGAAGAAGCTAATAATTTTTGAACCCGCTCTTTTACTTCTATCCTTTGCGATAAGCCTGCTAAAGAACCCATTCGAACCTTTTCGTTTAGTGGATTACCAATTACTGTTTCTGCCAAAGCCTTTGATAGTGCGGCTTGCACGTCTTCCATTTTATTTTCTGGAACCCATATCCGGCGAATGGCAGTACACTTTTGTCCGCATTTGCTGATCATTTCTCTTTTTGTTTCTTTGATAAACAAATCCCATTCAGGCATGTTGGGTGTTATATCTTCTCCCAATACAATCGAATTCAAAGAATCGGCTTCCATAGTAAAGGGAACATTTTCAGAAAGGATGCGTGGGTGTGCTTTAAGCAGATGCCCCGTACTTGCAGAACCGGTAAACGTTACAATATCTTGCGAATCTGTATAATCTAAAAGATCGCCGGCACTACCACATATTAATTGCAATGCACCATCCGGCAAAATTCCGGATGCAACAATTTCGCGAACTACGGCTTCGGTTAAATATGATGTAAGGGTTGCAGGCTTTACTACTGCGGGTACTCCGGCTAAAAGATTGACTGCAATTTTTTCGAGCATTCCCCAAACAGGAAAATTAAAGGCATTGATATGAATTGCTACGCCTTCTTTGGGAATCAATAAATGATGACCCATAAAAGTATTGCCCTTGCCCAGTGAATGTGCTTCTCCATCAAGGCAATAGGTTTGATCAGGAAATTTTCTGCGCAAAGATGCATATGCAAAAAGATTGCCGATACCCCCTTCGATATCTACCCAACTATCTGCCTTCGTAGCGCCTGTGAGGTAACTGATCTGATAAAATTTATCGAGGTGTTTGCGTAAATGCAATGCGAGTGCCCGCAACATCAATCCGCGATCTTGAAAGCTCATTTTACGCAAAGCAGGATTTCCCTTCTGCCGGGCATAATGCAGAATATCAGAAAAGTTGAGTCCCTTGGTACTAGCCGATGCGAGTTCTTCGCCCGTAACGGCATTGAACAATTGCTGCCCATCGCCATCCCCCATAATCCATTTCCCCAGAATATAGTTTTCCAGTTGAAGCATCGCCTTAGTTTGGCATAAAGCTAACGATTGATAGGTTTGTAAAAAAATGATCCCGCCTGGTTAGAGCGGGATCGCAGTTGGTATTGATTGAAAATCTTCGTTAATTAATAGACAATCTTTTGTCTATTTCGCTGCAAAGGGAACTAAATATTTGATCCACAGTTCCTTCGCCCTTTATATGAACCACTTTCCCAAACTTACTATAATAATTTGCAACTACAGTAGTTTTGGTTTGATATTCTTCAATTCTGTTGCCGATAATGGTTTCGTTGGTATCGTCTGAGCGGCCACTGGTGAGGCCTCTGTTCAATAAACGCTTTACCAATTCTTCGCGGCCTACTTCAAGAGCCAGCACCACTCCTATCTCCGTATTTTTCTGTGCCAGCAATTCATCCAGTGCAACACTTTGAGCTTCGGTACGCGGAAATCCGTCGAATAAAAAACCTTTTGCCTGCGGATTGCTATCCAATGCAGTGCTGATCATTCCAATCACAACTGCATCTGGTACTAAGTGGCCCTTATCCATCATACTTTTGGCTTCCAGTCCAAGAGCTGTTTGCGCTGCAATTTCTCTTCTCAGAATATCGCCGGTGGATAAATGTATTAGTCCGTAAGCTTCAATAAGTTTTTCACTTTGTGTACCTTTTCCGCTTCCCGGAGGTCCAAACAGAATAATATTAAACATGTATTTGCTAACCTTGAATGAATGGCAAAGATAAGGTCTATCGTTTAAAAAACATTTAACAACTCATTAATTGAACTATAAATACTAAATCTGCGTAGATAGAGGAAGATAGGTGAAAGGCCTTATTGTTTTCATCGTCTAAGCATTCAAACATAACATATTAAATATTTTATAACTTATACAAGTCAATAAAAATGAAATCAATTCTTGTACTCTTATTTGCAACAGTTTGCCTACAAAGCTGTTATTCTCAGAACAATCCTAAAAAAGAAACCAATATGGAATCTCCGAAAAAAAATTATCCCTCTTATTCCCGAACCGATAGCAGTAAAGTGGTGATGAAGGACAATGAGTGGAAAGAAGTTTTGTCGCCCGAAGTGTATTATGTAGCCCGTCAGAAGGGAACTGAGCGGCCATACACCAGCAAGTTCGAAGCATTTAAGGAGGCGGGAACTTATTATTGTGCTGTTTGCGGAAATGCATTATTTAAGAGCGATACCAAATTTGAAAGTGGTTGCGGATGGCCAAGTTTCTACGAACCCATTAGCAAGGGTTCCATAATTTATTTGCCCGACAACACTTTGGGAATGAAGCGCACTGAAGTAGAATGCGGCAGGTGTAAATCACATTTGGGTCATGTATTTGATGACGGGCCGCCCCCAACCGGTTTGCGTTATTGCATTAATGGAGTAGTGCTTGATTTTGAAAAAGCAAAGGAGGCAGAAAAAAAATACGAAGGAAAGCACTAAGCATAAATAAACCATATTAACTAAGAAGGCTGCACAATGATGCAGCCTTCTTAGTTAACACATTGTTTGTTGAACTATAAACCTGTTATAATTTTAGCAATGTCTTTTTCTTTGCAAATTTTATTTAGTTCTGCAACATCTTTATTTACAAGTTCCTGCATTTGTTTTTTCAGGGCCTGCCATTGTTTATCCAGAAACAAATACTGATCTTGCTGGCCCTTTGTGGTGTATGGAATATTAGAATCAAGCTCTCCTTTCAGGAAGATATAGTCGGCACTGAGTTTGTTGATATAATTAATAATATCATCGTTACTTTGTGCTTTTGTTTGCACAAGTGCTTCTTCCCATTTATTCAGATTCTTGCTGATTGCTGTAGTTTTATCTCTGATTGATTTATTGGCGGTTGTATCGCCCGCTTGCAGTTGCTCGTTCAGGTCTGCAAGTTGCTTATTTAGTTTGCGCATTTTATTTACAGAATTATGTATATCCACAATTCCCGCTTCTATTTTTGCTGATAAGATATGTTGCTCTTCATATTCTGTTGCCGATGCTTTTATACGCGGATCGGGTAGAATTTTAAAGTTTACTGTTTTTATTTCTTTCCCAATTTTAAGCGTAGCAGAATAATCTCCCGGAGCTACTTTATGGCCATCATATCCTCCTTCGATAAACACATTCATCACACCTGTTTGTGGTGGGTAGCGCAGATCCCATACAAAACGGTTAAGCCCTGAAACTGTTGGTAATAAAGGGTCTGGGGAGGGTCCACCGGGATAGCCGCCAACAAAATCCTTATCTGCCTCAGCAGCATATTTACGAACAAGGTTCCCCTTACTGTCTTTTATTTCAAGTGTATATTGAGCAGCCGAATCTTTTTTGGATGGTATTTGATAATACAATACCAAACCTGTTGGCGCATTCAATCCGGTTGATCCCTGCAACGGTGTTTCTAATTCTTCATCACTCAAAACTTTGTCTAAAACACTTGCACCCGATACACGATAAGTGTCTCTTGGTTGAAATAAATAAAACTGATTGTTTTTTGTAGCATCGTATTGGCGCAGCATATTCAGATCATCCAGAATCCAGAATGCTCTTCCCATGGTTGCGGCAATCAGGTTTCCCTGATGCACTTTTAAGTCGGTGATTGGAACAATGGGTAAACCCAATTGTAGTTGCTGCCATTGCATACCATCGTTAAAAGAAATATACAATCCTGTTTCTGTTCCGGCGAACAACAATCCTTTTCTGGATTGGTCTTCTCTAATGCAACGGGTGTACGCCCCATCTGGAATACCATCCGTAATTTTTTTCCATGTTTTACCATAGTCGTTTGTCTTATACAACAAAGGCGCAAAATCGTTGAATTTATATCTTGTTGCGGCAATATAGGCTGTGGCTTTATCGAATGGCGAAACGTCGATGCAGTTAACGATTGCTTCCCCTAAATCGGGTGGCGTAATATTGTTCCAGGTAGCGCCATTATCTTTTGTAATGCTTACCACACCATCATCGCTGCCGGTGTAGATAATACCTTTTTCGAGAGGAGATTCTTTTACATACATAATGGTGCAATAGTTTTCACCGCCGGCGCCTTCATTGGTAAAAGGGGTTCCACTCATTCCCATTTTAGTAGTATCGTGTTTGGTTAGATCCGGAGAAATTGGAATCCAGTTTTTACCATAATCGTTTGTTTTAAACAATACATTTCCCGCATGATAAAAAGTATTCGGTTCGTGTTCGCTATAAGTAATGGGTGCATTCCAGTTAAAGCGATACTTCATATCTTTTGGTTGCAGGCTCTGGTATTGTATTGGAGCTACCATGATACTTTTCCCTTCCATAATTTCCTGATCAAATAATCCAATGGTTCCCTGATAACTGCCACCCATACTATAACGCGGGTTATTCGGATCGAATGCGATGAATGCACTTTCGCCACCTGCCGAATAGGTCCAGTCGCTCTGATCGATCTGCCATCCGCTAGGGTTCCAGCTTTTAATTTTTACAGAAGAGTTGTCTTGCTGTCCTGCATAAATATTATAAGGGAAAAGGTTGTCAACGCTAATGCGATAGAATTGTGCAGTGGGCTGATTATTTTCTGTACTCCAAACTTTTCCAGCATTGAATGTAACACCCGCGCCACCATCGTTTGAGACGATCATATTCTTATTATTATTCGGATTAATCCAGAGCTGATGAAAGTCGCCGTGAATACCACCCAAATAATTCCAGGTCTTGCCGCCATCTGTTGATTTCAATCCCGGAGAGTTTAATACGTACACGGTATTTTCTTCTTTCGGATCCGCGAAGGCTTCGATATAATACCAGGCACGTTGCGTAAGGCGATGGTCTTTGCTTACACGGTTCCAGCTCTTGCCTGCATCATCACTCGCAAACAATCCGCCCGTTTCTTTTTGTGTATCACTTTCGATGAGTGCATATACTTTATCGCTATTTGCTCGCGAAACGCTGATACTCATTTTGCCCATTTCTTTGGGAAGTCCTTTTTCCATTTTGGTCCAGGTTTCACCAGCATCAACACTCTTATATAATCCACTTCCTTTTCCGCCACTGCGCATCTCCCATGGAAGCCTTCTATAATCCCACATCGCTGCATATAAGATGCGAGGATTATTCATATCCATACTCAGATCTGCGCAACCGGTATTTTCATCCACATATAAAGTTTTTTTCCAGGTCTTTCCGCCGTCAATTGTTTTATAAACGCCACGTTCGGGTGTTGCTCCATGCATGGCACCTTGTGCAGCAACATATACGATATCGGGGTTTTGCGGATGGATGCGGATATTAGCAACGCTTCTTGTTTTTTCAAGGCCTACATGCGTCCATGTTTTTCCTGCATCGGTTGATTTATAAATCCCATCTCCATAGCTACTCATCACACCACGTGGTGCGTGTTCTCCCATTCCAACAAATACTGTGTTCGGGTCGCTTTCGGCAACAGCAACAGCGCCAACAGATCCGGTTTTAAAATAGCCATCAGAAATATTGTGCCAGCTTTGCCCTGCATCTTCGGTCTTCCAAACACCACCACCGGTGGTTCCCATATAGTACACCAACTGATTTTGTATTACCCCTGTTGATGTAACAGAACGCCCGCCACGGAAGGGTCCTATCGAACGGAAGCGAACTTGTTTAAATATACTATCCAGATTTGCAGTACTTGTTGCAGGTGTTATAATTGCTTTTTTGTCCTCTTTTTTTTTCTGTGCAATTGCCGGAGAAATAGCTAGAAATAGTAGCGCGTAAATATATATCCGCATAGTGTTGATTTAAAAATGAGTAAACAAGATACTATCATATTGGGAAGAATTTAAAAGAGGGTCAGAATTTTTGATGAAGGGAAATTAATTTGATATCCTACAGCTAACCATCCCTTCTTGAAAAAATCATCCGCGTAAATCTGTTTCATCTGCGTCATCTGTGTGTCATCTTCTTTTTTTGACTTTTGACTTTTGACTTTTAACTTCCTTCTTCCTCCGTTCCTCACAGTTTTTTGACGAATAATTTTTTATGTTCGATATTGCCAATTACAAAACTAAGCAGATGAGAAAACAATTTTCCCTATTGCTGGCTATTGGCATATGTATAAGCCTTGCAGCACAGACCGTAGATATCAATAAGCAATTCAAAAATCTTAAGCCTCGTAATATCGGACCGGCAGGAATGAGTGGACGTGTTACCGCAATTGATGCAGTGTACACAAATCCTACTACGATTTATTTGGGCACGGCAAGTGGTGGTGTTTGGAAAACCGAAAACGGCGGTGCATCCTGGAATCCGGTGTTTGATGAACAACCCATTTTGAATATCGGATCGGTCGCCATCACACAATCTAATCCCAGCGTGGTTTGGGCCGGAACCGGCGAAGGCAATCCCCGTAATTCGGTGAGCTTGGGTGAGGGAATTTATAAAACACTTGACGGCGGAAAAACATGGAAGTGCATGGGCTTACAAAAAACCCGCAATATCCATCGCATCATTATCGATCCGAATAATCCCGATGTGGTATATGCTGGTGTGATGGGAAATCCTTTTGCAGAACATGCAGAACGCGGTGTGTACAAAACTACTGATGGTGGTGAAACCTGGAAGCTCATCCTGCATACGAACGATACCAGTGGTGTGGGTGATATGGTGATGGATCCATCGAACCCCAATAAATTATTCGTGAACATGTATCAACACAAACGTACTCCTTGGAGTTTAAAAGGTGGTGGTAGCGGAAGTGGTTTGTATGTTACTTATGATGCAGGTAGAAACTGGAAAAAGTTGAGCAAGATAGAAGGCTTGCCAGCAGGCGAATACGGACGAATCGGCATAAGTATTTCGCGCTCACAACCCAGTCGTGTATATGCATTGGTGGAAGCAGCTAAGAATGGTTTATATAAATCGGAAGATGGCGGATTGAAATGGGAATTGGTGAATAGTGATCCTTCTGTTGTAACCAATCGTGCATTTTATTTTCAGGATATTTCCTGCGACCCAATTAATGAAAACAGGTTGTATAATATCAACCAGATGATCAGTGTAAGTGAAGACGCAGGAAAGACTTTTAAAAATGTGATTCCATATAGCGGTATCCATCCCGATCACCACGCGTGGTGGATACATCCCTATGATGCAAACTTTATCATCGACGGAAACGATGGTGGCATCGGCATTTCGCGCGATAGGGGTAAGACATGGCAATTCGACGAGAAATTACCGCTCGGTCAGTTTTATCATATCAATACCGATAACCAATTACCCTATCATGTGATGGGCGGATTGCAGGACAATGGAAGTTGGAGCGGACCTGCATATGCGTGGATTCAAAGTGGCATTCGCAATGGTTATTGGCAGGGTCTGAGTGGCGGCGATGGTTTCGACGTGATGCCAGATCAGGAAGATCCTAATTGGGTTTACACAATGAGTCAGGGCGGATATCTTAGCAGGTATAATATGGCTACTGGTGATGAATGGAGCATTCGTCCCCCACGACCTGATATGGTTACCAGACAACGTTTTAACTGGAACGCCGCAATTGCGCAGGATCCTTTTGATAAGAAGACGATTTATTATGGGAGTCAGTTTGTAAACAAAAGCACTGATAAAGGTGCAAGCTGGAGCATCATCTCTCCTGATCTTACTACAAATGATTCTGTAAAAATCGATCAAAGTAATAATGGTGGTATATCGATTGATATCACCGGCGCAGAAAATTATTGTACCATTTTATGCATCGAACCATCTTCCAAAGAAAAAGATATAATCTGGGCAGGCACAGATGATGGTAATGTACAACTAACAAGAGATGGCGGAAAAACATGGACCAACTTTAAAGGAAAAATTCCGGGCTTTCCTGCAGGTGCTTGGGTTCCACAGATTCGTGCCGGCAAATTCAATGCTGGTGAGGCTTTTGTGGTAGTTAACGATTATCGCAGGGGTGATATGAAGCCCTATATTTTTCGCACAACAGATTTCGGAAAAACGTGGAGCAGGATCGTGGATGAGAAAAAAGTAACGGGTTATGCGTTAACGATCATTCAGGATCCTACAGAACCCAATTTAATTTTTGTTGGAACAGAACAGGGTTTGTGGATTAGCCTTGATAATGCTGCCACATTTCAACAATTTAAAAACGGTTACCCTGCTGTTTCAACTTACGATTTTGCCATTCAGGAAAGAGAAGCTGATTTAGTGATTGCAACATTTGGAAGGGCCATCTGGATACTCGATGATATTCGCCCATTAAGAAAACTCGCAGCAAATAAAGGTCAACTCTTTGCAAAAAAATTGGTTGCATTCGATGTTCCGATGGCATATCAAGCCAAACAAAAAAATGCACCAGGCATTGAGTACAGCACTTATGGAACTTATGAAGGAGAGAATAAAAAACGCGGCGCCGCGCTTAGTTTTTTCTTGAATAAAACTGCAAGTGATACCGGAAAAAATAAAATCGCAGACACGCTGACTGCAAAAATTTTCGACGCCAGCAATGTACAGGTAAGAACATTACGCACAAAGGCAGATAGTGGTTTTAATCGCTTTTATTGGGGAATGGAAGGCAAGGGTATTCGATCTGCGGGCTCAGGCAGAAGGGGTGGAAATATTGCGCCTAAAACGGAGGACGAACCCGGAGGATTTCCTGTTGACCCCGGAACATACAAAATTGTGTTGAGCCTGAGTAAAGATCTTACAGACAGCATGCAGGTAGTAGTAAACGACGATCCGAATGCGCCGATACCAAAAGTTGTAAGAGATGCTTTGCGTGCAAGCAACGACCGTTTGAATAAAAGTGCTTTGAAGATAGTTGACCTCACAGATCGTTTAACCGAAGCAGAAGAAATTATCAAAAAGATTGAGAGCAATTATGCCAATATGGAGCAGAAGCAATCAGACACTTTGAAAAAAGTTGCAAAAGCAATGCAAGACAGCATCAAAATAATTCGAGAGCAATTAAATGGCAAGCCTCAGGAAAAGCAAGGCTATGGCAATATTCCGCAAATAACTGTTAATGGCGTACTGGGTGAAGCGCGCTGGACCGTACTTTCAAAAGCAACCGTACCCGGAGCGCAGGAAGAAAGGTTAATTGTAGACGCAGAAAATATGGTGAGTGCTGTAATCAAACGTTCCAATAGTTTCTTCGATGGCGCATGGAAGGGTTATCGCTCACTAGCAGAAGCTACACCGGTGAAAGTGTTTAAAGATTATAAAGCGATAGAATAAAAGTCAAAAATCAAAATTAAAAAGTCGAAATGTAAGCGGGTTGCCTTTTAATGGCAACCTGCTCTTGATAGTACCACATAAACTGTATTTTTTCTTTATACACTTGGGTAATTTTGAAACAATCAGGTTGTATGATCACATAATTTTAGTTTTCTATTACCCTTTGTATTTCCTCATTGCTTTTAATTTTGCCTTACTTGGTTCGCCATTTTCAACAAAAAATTTAAAATCTTCTGTCATCTCCTTAACCATTTTCCCCATCATCAGTTTCATCATTGGTTGCATGATCAAGCCAATGATTCCCTTTAATGCAACATCAGACTTTATAGTAAATTTTGATTTTTCCTTACTAACAACGGTTACTTGCCATGTATTGAGTGCATTTTTCGCCATTGGGGGTAAGCCTTGATAGATATCAAACTTTACTAAATGCTCATTAGCAGAATATTCTAATAGCTTTTCTTTAATTCCACCAAGTGTTGTATCACATCCTCTTTCTGAGCATGGAGCCCCATTTTTCCCTTCTCCTTTTATTTCGGTATGATTTATGGTAGAAGCCCAAAGATAGATATCACCAAAGCGAGGCCCCAATAAATTCCATGCATCCTGCACACTTTTATTTATTATTATTTCTTTTTGAATTATCATATAATTAGTTATTATTAATATTTAAAAAACATACCTAGGAAAATGATTTCGAGCTTCTAACTGTGGACACTTTACTTGTTCCCCAATAATGTTTTAACTATGCTAGTATCCCTAAACGTTGCCACTTTTTATTTCTTATGTATTACCATTTCGCAGATTCTTGTAAATTAGAATACCATTCTAGTATTGACTTTCCAATTTCATGTGGATGATCTTCCTGAATATAATGTTTTCCCTTACCTACATTTTCTGTTTTTAAATTTTTCAATTCAGCTTCAAGACGGGCAACTTCCTTTTTCGTAAAGAGCATTCCAGGTGTAGCGTATAACAGTAGTTTTGGAACATTTGTATTTCTAAGCCAGAGAGCATAATTCTCAACAATATCAAAATTTCGCCTAGGCGCGCCTTCAATAGGAATTTCCTTTGGCCAAACTTCAATAGGTTTTCGCGACGCTACGGTAGGATAAGGTTTCGCATAATATTCCTTTTCCAAGTCTGACAATTTTCTTTTTATTCCTTGCTTGTAAAGAAAAGATTTGATAAACATATTTTTCTCCGCTATCATTCTATGCCCTTTTTTTTCATTCCTAAACATTTTAAAAATAATTTTCTGTATAAAAGGCATATCATTCCAAACCATTGGCCTAGTTAGGGCTTCCATGAAAACAATTCCTTTAATATTAAATTCGTTTTTCGAAGCATACTGAAAACCAAGGGCGGACCCCCAATCATGGATTACCAGTACAATGTTTTTTAGTTTTTTCTTTTCGATAAAAGCATTTACATATTTTATATGATCTTGAAATGTGTAGTCAATATCTGGCTTGTCAGATTTTCCCATCCCTATAAGATCAATAGCGACTGCCCTCCCTTTCCCTTTAACATATGGGATAATATTTCGCCACAAGTAACTCGATGTTGGATTTCCATGCAAAAATAAAAAAGTAGTTTGCTCAGGATTAGTGGAGTCTGCATATTCTTCAATATAGTGCATTTTTGAGCCAAACAAATCCAGATACTTTGATTCAAAAGGAAATGCTGAGCTGATTTCCTGAGCAACTAAAATCGTGCTGCTCACCAAAAAAAATAAACCAACTATTGTACACTTAAGTATCTTTTTCATTTTAGTTTGATTCATTGTTTTTTGTCCAAATTTTATTTACAAAAGGGCCGTCAACTTCAGGATTTGTCAAATTATTAGAGTAGTTAGCCATCGTTTTTGCACCAATCCCTGCTATGATACCCAAAACATGCGCTTCATTGTAACCTGCTGCTATAAAATCGTCAATTTCTTTTTGCGAAACTTTTCCACGATTTGCAGTTAAGGAACGGGTGAGCTTTGTAAGGGCATTTAGTTTTGCGTCAAAAATTTCTTGCCCATTGCGAATTGCTTCAATTATTTCAGTTGGAATTTTAGCCATTATTTCACCAACAAAACTGTGTGCGGCCATGCAATATTCACAGTTGTTTTCGTAAGAAACGATTAAACTAATAACCTGCTGTTCGGCTGGAGTGAATCCCGAATTTGCTTTAAAACTTTCGTAAGAATGTAAGTAAGCATCAAGCAAAGCGGTATTGTTAGCCATTTTTACATACATATTTGGTAAAAACGGGTTTGCTTGTTTTGTTTTTTCTAAAATTGCTTTTGAGTTGAGAGAAATTTCGATATTCTCCAATTTTAATTTTGCCATTTTTTTCTTTTTTATTGTTTGATTTAACAATGCGAAGATGGCTATGATAAAATGTGTAGAATTATCTTTTTAGTCTCATTACTTATCCATTTAGTCCAATCTGAATTCAGATGGAGATTTCCCGAAATGCTTTTTGAAAGCTTTATTAAAGTTAGGAATGGTCTCAAAGCCGCAGTCGTATGCAATATCGGCAATTGCCTTATTTTTGATGTACAGCAATTGAGTAGCTTTTTCTAATTTTTTTACTAAAATATATTTTGCTGGCGTATTCTTATAATGCTCTTTAAATTTTCGTTTAAATGTGGTAACTCCGCAATTACAAAGCTTGGCAAAATCATTGATAGATATATCAGAGTACAAAT
>JAIEMK010000037.1 GCA_019752295.1 Chitinophagaceae bacterium
TCTTATTAGCAATGCTGCAAGTTTGAGCGTAGTAGCATTAATCGGGAGCGGGTATATTACCAAACTATTCCCTCAATATAACTGGACCGACAACGATAAGGCCCTGATTAGTTCGGCTGCTATTTTGTTTTTTTATGTAATTAATTTGATGGGCTTAAAGATGAGTTCGAAGGCTCAGAATTTTTTGATGTTGATCAAAATCAGCATGATCATTGTACTGATTCTGGCTCTATTTTTTCCGCTGCATGAAGCAGCCAGTCATGCTACTACAATTGTTGCAGCTCCTGATGTGCATATGAGCTGGATTCAAAGCTTGGGTATTAGTTTGATCGCTGTATCTTTTACTTATGGCGGATATCAGCAAACCATCAACTTTGGAAACGAAGTAGCCAATCCGGCAAAAAATATTCCACGCGGAATATTTATAGGCATTACCATTATCATTGTGTTGTACCTGCTTGTGAACATGAGCTACTATCATATTATTGGCTTCGAAAGCATGAAGGGCGAGCGCGAAATTGCTTATTCGCTGATGTACAAAGTTTTTGGCAAAACTGGTGCAGATATATTTTCTTTCTTTTTATTTTTTGGCGTACTGGCCTATGTAAATGCTTTGCTGATGAGCAACCCCAGAGTTATGTACGCAATGAGTACCGAGGGGGCTCTGCCAAAAGTATTTGGAAAACAGTCGAAGAAAAACGACGTGTTGGTTTTTTCGTTGACAGCTTTTACAGCAATGTGCCTCGTGATTTTATTTTTTGCGCAGACATTCGAAAAGATTTTAAATTTTACCATTTTTCTGGATTGCTTTGGCATGGTGGCTTCGAGTGCAACCATTTTTGTTCTACGCAAAAGAACTAAACACCTTGATGGCACAGGGATTTATAAAATGAAATTTTATCCCCTGCTCCCCCTGATTTTTATGAGTGCTTATTTGTTTGTAGGCATCAGCATTACATTGCAAACACCAAAAATTGCAGTAATCGGATTGAGCGTGCTGACAGCATTTATGATGATATATTTTATTGGACAATATTTTTCGGAAAACGATAACTCCCTCATTCAAAAAGATCAGTTATAAAATGGAACGCTCTTATATACTCAATGAGTTTGCAGAAGACCGCGAAGATTATTTCAGGGCAATAGCCCCACCGATTATTCAATCCAGCAACTTTGCATTTAAAACGGTGGACGCTATGCGCAAGTCGTTCGAAAACGAATACAGCACATGGTTGTACAGTAGGGGATTGAACCCAACAGTGGAAATTCTTCGTAAAAAACTGGCTGCTTTAGACTGTGCCGAAGACTGCCTTGTTTTTAACAGCGGGGCTGCTGCCATCTTTGCATCGGTGTTGGCCAATGTAAAATCGGGCGATCATATTTTAAGTGTAAAGAACCCGTATACCTGGGCCAAAAAAATGTTTGAAGATATTTTGCCCCGATTTCAGGTAACGCATACTTATATTGATGGTACCAATATTGAAAATTTTAAAAATGCCATCCAGCCAAATACAGCAGTGATTTATCTGGAGTCGCCAAATAGCTGGACCTACGAACTGCAGGATCTGAAAGCAGTTGCAGATTTGGCGAAGCAAAATGGGATTATTACAATTTGTGATAATAGTTATTGTACCCCATTATATCAACGCCCTTATGAATTGGGTATCGATCTGGTTTTGCAATCTGCTACCAAATATATTAGTGGGCATAGCGATACTGTTGCTGGTGTTTTAAGTGGCAGCAGAAAAATGATAGAGCGCATTTTTAATAGCGAGTACATGAATATCGGTTCGGGTATTCAGCCTTTTAATGCCTGGCTACTGATCAGGGGATTAAGAACACTGGAAGCCCGGCTTGAAAGAATCGACCGCACTACAAAAGCAATTATTCCCTTGTTGAGAAATCACCCCAGAATCGAAAAACTGATTTTTCCTCTGGATCCTGAATTTCCACAATTTGAGCTGGCAAAAAAACAAATGCAGGGAGCATGCGGATTAATGACCATTATCATCAAAGCAACAGAATGTGCTACGATTGAACATTTTTGCAATTCGCTAAAACATATTTTAATGGCTGTAAGCTGGGGTGGGCACGAATCGCTCATCATTCCAAAATGCTCGGGAATGCGCCCCGATCAATTTAATGCAGCCAATCCCGAGCACAGAATGTTGCGATTATATGTTGGGTTGGAGTCGGTAGATTACCTGATGAATGACCTGAATCAGGCATTTTTGGCCATTGAACACCTTTCATAAGATTTTTTGGCGGGTTTAATTAGGTTCCTTTCCGTCTGTCTAATTTTTTAGATCTTGCAGGGGTTTGAATTACTTTTGTTTTATATGAAGAAGTTTTTGACCTTAATTGCTTTAGCAGTTTCCCTTCATTCCTTCGCACAGGAGAAATGGGATTTAAGAAAATGTGTGGACTATGCTTTGCAGAATAATATTTCTGTAAGGCAGGCCGATGTTCAGGCACGGTTGTCTAAATTGCTCGCCGATCAATCCAAGATGACACGTTTGCCAAATGCCAATGCCACTGTGGGTACAACATACCAACACGGCTTAAATATCAACCCTACCACAAACGTTTTTGAAAATATTGATATTACAGGTGGCAACCTTGGCTTTAATACTTCTTATACCATCTTTAACTGGTATGCACGTAAAAATAATATCGCTGCAAATGTATTAACAGCCAAGGCAGACGAGTTGAATATCGAAAAAACAAGAAACGACCTTGCCCTTACAGTTGCCAATGGTTTTTTGCAAGTGATGCTTAGAAAAGAACAAGCTCGCTTAAGTGAAGTGCAACTAAAGCAATCTCAGGAGCAATTAAGAAATACCAGAAAATTTGTTGAAGCAGGTAGCCAACCCGAACTGAATGCCATACAGATTGAAGCACAGGTTGAAAGAGATAGCGCTACATATATTCAGGCTCTTGCTGGTGTTGAGCAGGGCTTGATTAACCTGAAAGCATTTATGAATTTTGATTTTGCACAGCCCTTTGATATTGTATATCCTGATGTGGATAGAATTCCAGTTGAGAATTTATTAGATCTGAGCCCACAATCTGTATACGATCTTGCAATTACAAATCAACCTCAGCAAAAAGTTACTGCACTTAGAATTGAATCATCTCAAAAACTGGTAACTGCAGCAAGAGGAGCAATGTATCCAACTTTAACTGCTTCAGGAACATTGAATACCAGATTTGCAAATAATGTGTACGACTATAGAACTCAATCTTTAGTTGGACCAACAGGAGCTTATGCAGTCGATAACCTAAATAAATATCCGGTATATGCACCACAGTTTCAGGTTACGGGTATCGACAAAGTTTCACTGGGTAATCAATTGAATAGATATTTTGGTCAGTCACTTGGTTTGAATCTGAATGTTCCTTTATTTAATGCACACCAATCGAGAGCGCAATGGGAGCGTGCAAAAATCAATGTTCGTCAGAACCAGTTACAAGACGATCAAGAAAAGCAAACCCTTCGTGCCAATATTTATAATGCTTATCAGGATGCTTATTCGGCTTTGCAGAAATTAAATTCTTCTAGAAAAAGTGTTCAGGTGTCGGAGAAAGCTATGGACTATGCGCAAAAAAGATATGATGTAGGTTTATTGGGAACACTTGATCTGATTACTACTCGTAATAATGTTTTTACGGCTAAGATTCAAGAATTGAGTAACCACTATGAATATGTATTTAAATTAAAAGTGCTTGAATTTTATAAGGGTCAGGGTATAAAATTATAAATGCATTGTAGCAAAATTAACAAACACAGAAACACTGTTTTATATGAGTAAGAAATTGATTTGGATTATCGTAGCATTGGTAGTGATTATTGGTGTACTGATTGGCCTGAAAAAAGGCGGCGTTATCGGTAAAGAAGAAGGTACAAAAGTATCAACTGAAAAAGTGGTTAAGCGCAATATCATTGAAACCGTTAACGCGAGCGGTAAAGTTTATCCCGAAGTGGAAGTAAAAGTGAGTCCCGATATTAGTGGAGAAATCACTGAGTTATTTGTTGCAGAAGGCGATACTGTTAGGAAAGGTCAGGTGCTGGCAAGAATTTATGCCGATATCTATTCTACTCAACGCGATCAGGTTGCTGCAGGCGTAAATCAGGCTAAAGCCCAGTTGTCGAATTCAAATGCAAGTCTTAGCGGTTTAAAAGCAACACTCGACAATGCGAAGTCTGTTTACGATCGCCAGAAAAAATTAGTTGACGATAAAGTAATATCCCGTTCAGAATTCGAACAGGCACAACAAGCGTACCTTTCTGCGCTTTCAAATTATAATGCAGCTAAAGAAGGCCTAAAAAGCGGAGAAGCAAATATTCAGGGAGCGCAAGCGCAGTTGAATAAAGCGAATAAAGATTTATCCAGAACCGTTATTTCTGCACCAATGGATGGATTGGTGAGTTTAATGAGTGTAAAAAAAGGGGAACGTGTTGCAGGTAATAGTTTTAATGTAGGTACAGAAATGATGCGCATTTCAGATATGCGAAGCATTGAAGTACGCGTGGATGTTGGAGAGAACGATATCCCAAAAGTAAAAATCGGCGATACTGCAATTGTTGAAGTAGATGCTTATACAAATCGCAAGTTTAAAGGAATTGTTTATAAAATAGCAAACCCTAATACTTCTTCTTTAACTACTTCTTCATCTACCGATGTAACAAATTATAAAGTACATATACGATTATTGACTTCTTCTTACGAAGATTTGATTACGCCTAGAAAGAGTTTCCCTTTCCGTCCGGGTATGAGTGCAAGTGCGGATATTCAAACTAAAACAAAATCAAACGTTTTATCAATTGCTTTGAATGCTGTTACCACCCGCGATAAAAAAGACAATAAAGCGCCAAGTGATAAGAAAGACGATAAGAAAGACGACAACACAACAGTAAAATCTACCAGTGCAGATGATGATATTGAAGAGGTAGTATTTTTATTGCAAAAAGATAATACCGTTAAAAAAGTAAAAGTAAAAACTTCAGTACAGGATTTGAATAATATTGAAATTCTGGATGGTTTGAAAGAGGGAGATGAAGTTGTAACTGCACCTTACACAATTGTTAGCAAGACATTGAAAGATGGAGCCAAAGTAATTGTGGTGGCTAAGGATAAATTATACGACGATAAAAAGAAGGACTAGTTTTTTTGAGATAATCGATATACAGCGGCCCCAATTTGGGGTCGTTTGTTTTTTAATAATAGTCTTTCGTATGTTTGTATTGAAATAATAAATACTGTAAATGCAGTTTGGAATTATAGGAAGTGGAAGTTGGGCTACCGCATTAGCTAAAATCACTACGGATAACGGGAACTCGATCAATTGGTGGATACGTAACGAAGAAACGATCCTCTTGATGCAGAAGCGCAGGCATAATCCACACTATCTAAGTGCTGCGTATTTTGATCCTTCACAATTATATCTGAGTAACAACATCTCTGAGGTTGTAAGTAAGTCAGATGCTTTGATAATTGCTGTTCCATCTGCTTTTGTAACCGATGCTTTATCTACGCTAGACATCGACGCATTAAAGGGGAAAAAAATTATTTCTGCAATAAAAGGCATTCTGCCGGGCACAAACGAATTATTAAATCAGTTTCTCGCAAAGCAATTTGATTTTCCAATCGATCAATATTTTACGGTTCTTGGCCCTTGTCATGCCGAGGAGGTAGCCGCAGAAAAACTGTCGTACCTTACTTTTTCAGGAATCGATGAAGCTGCTGCATATGATATTGCACGGTTTTTTCAAACAGAATATTTAAATACGGTTGTTAATCACGATGTGATTGGGGTACAGTATGCGGCAGTATTGAAAAACATTTATGCACTTGGTGCAGGTATTGCACATGGACTGGATTATGGCGACAATTTTCTGAGTGTGTATATCGCAAATTGCGCCAATGAGATGATTGTATTTCTAAAACGTTTATTACCAGAGCCCGGAGCCAATAATCCTGAAATTAATTATACGGCATCAGCATACCTTGGCGATCTATTGGTGACCTGTTATTCTTTATATAGTAGAAACCGCACTTTCGGAAATATGATTGGCAAAGGTTATTCTGTAAAAGCGGCGCAACTAGAACTGAGTATGATTGCAGAAGGTTATAATGCTAGTAAATGTATTGTACAAACTAACGAGAAGGTAGGAGCAGAGATCCCGATTGTTCAAACCATTTATCAGATCTTATGGGAGCATCTTCCTGCAGTGGAAGGATTCAAGAAAATTGAAGGCTATTTATACTAGTGATCGTAGTTACACAAAAAACAAATCCGAAGCAATTCCGTCTGCCATCAACTTTCCTGAATTGGTGAGAACTAACTGTTCGTTTTCTAAGATCAAATATTTTCGATCGATTGATTTTTTGGCAAGCCCCATAATAATTGATAATTCTTTTTCGCCCCAGCCTTTGCGCACCCGATGCAGCGAAAGACCCTCCATCGTTCTAAGACTTGTCATGATATATTCATTCAGTTGTTCCATCTTACTCAATATCTCTATCTCAAATGGAACCTTGTTATTTGTAAGACTTTGAATATATAAAGCATTATTCGCAATATTCCATTGGCGTGATTGGCCATTAAAAGAATGTGCCGACGGCCCCAATCCCAAATAATGCGTGCCCGTCCAGTAATTGCTATTGTGTTTACTTCTTTTACCGGGCTTGGCAAAATTTGAAATTTCATAATGCTCAAAACCCGCTTCCAACAACCACTGCATCAAGAGCGTAAAATGGCGCGCCTGTTTTTCCGGATCAACTGCTTCCATCTTTTTTTGAGCAATCATTTTTTCTAATCCCGTTTTTGGCTCAACGGTTAATGCATAGCAGGATAAATGATCGATACCAAATGAAAGGGCTTTCTGTACATTTATTTTCCAGACTTCGTCTGTCAAAGCCGGGGTTCCATAAATGAGGTCGATCGTAATATTATCAAAACCCGCAGCACGCGCGAGTTCAATACTCCTGATAGCTTGTTCTGCACTATGTGCGCGATTCATCCATAACAGGTCCTGATCCGAAAAAGATTGTATACCAATACTCAATCGGTTAATACCCATCCGTTTCCATGCTTCCAGTTTTTCTGCATGAATATCGTCGGGATTGGTTTCAAGTGTTATTTCTGCATCTGCCTCGATTGAATAAAATTTTCGCAAACAAATCATTAGCTTCTCCAGACTTTCGATCGATAAGATGGATGGGGTACCTCCTCCGAAATATACTGTCCGAATATTTTCTGTAAGATATTCTTTCTGCAACTCAGCCTCCTTTTCAATAGAAGCCAGCATGGGCAAGATCTGATGGTGTGTAGTTGAAAAATGAAAATTGCAATAATGACAGGCTTTTCTGCAAAATGGGATATGAATATAAATGCCTGCCATGAGGCCTAAATATACAAAATTCGCATTAAGCGTTCTGCTAACGGAGGTTTGATTTTTGAAATAATACCACGGGGAGGGTATTTTTTTTTCAAGAGCTAACTATATTTTTAAAGAGAAATTACATGTATACAAAATCTAAAAAAATAAAATATGAAATTTTTTCTGATAGTAGTATTTAGCTTATCAGCAAGTTTTTGTTTTTCGCAGAAAAATAATGCCGACAATGGATTAGTAAATAAAGTAAATATTGTTCTTGAACTACTGAAAAGCAAGAGCAGTTTTGATTCTTTAAAAGGGAAGGAAATTAAAACACAACGGCCTGGTGGGCCTTCATTTTTGTTCGATATAAAATATGTTTCTAAATATCATATTAGCAATAAAACGGAAGCATATTTAGAAGATGTAAAGGGCTTTGATAATAATACCTATAAACAATATAATGAAGTTCTTTTTGATAGCAAAAAAGAGTCGGACACCAATGCACAATGGGAGATTGTAAAAAATGAATTGGAGAAGTTAGGAGAAACCAATTTCACTTCTAAGACGGATAATAGCTATAAGATTTTTAAAATGACGGGCAAGAATGTTTTTTTCGGGTATCAAATTGAGCTGTCAACTAATCAAAGTGCCGATTACAAACGCCATGAGCTTGCTATCACAATCAGTAATTACTATTAGTTTAAGGTTTTAACTCATTTATAGTGATAACGGTCAATACCGGTTCTCATGTATAAAGCTATTTCATTGGATAATTTGTGAGATAATTCTTTTGAATACCACCAACTAATTTGAAAAACAGTAGAGTCTCCCAGAATTGATTTTTCAATTCTGAGCGAAGTTCCCCGGTAAAAGGAATTAGAATAGGGGATAAAAATAAGATTATTGTTTCGATGAATTTCTCCCCCTCCAATCCACCCTTTTCTTGTTTCTACAAACGTAGATGCTCTTTTCCATATAATGTTTGCGCTATCGCTTGGAACAGTAAAAGGATTTTGCTGTAGATCTACTTTGTGTAAAAATGCTTTTGAGGGTTCATTATTATTTACTACAGTATATATTCCCACAATTACAAATAGCACTACAAGAATACCCAAAATGTATTTCATAAATTTTATTTAATAAATGCCAGAATTAAATGAAAATGCTGCTTACATCACTTTGTTTAAGTGTTAAGTGTAACTGTTGCACATCTTTTTTGCAGCTACTTCGTATTACTTTCATTTCAACATAGTTAAAAGAATAAAATAAACAGATAAGAAACAATACCCTTTGCGTGGTATTTTAAAATGCAGCAATTGAGACTAATTAGAAGTATTCGCTAATACGGTTTCGCATAATTTAAATTGACAGATAAGTGAGTGCTTTGCGTTTCGATTTCATATACCCCACTTTTTAAATAATGAGATTATTAATAAATAGTATAAAAAAAGATATTATTTTGAGCCGTCAAACTTATGATGGGAATATATAAATCGGCAACTATCTTATTTAATGCTTACAGTTCAATATTTTTGCGCAAATAATTCTGCTTGAAGCAATTTTTTTTAATACTTTCTTTTTGGTGTTTTACCGGGCTTGCTTTAGCACAAAATGATACGGTGCTAAAACCAAAAGACACGGCTGCAAAAAAACAGGGTTCGGTAAATTCTAAAAATCTTGCCACCGATTCCACAGCAAAATCGCCTGTTCAAAAGCCGGTACAGAATCTGGAACCATCCATTTTTTCGGATACCAGCAACTCGAATTACCTAACCGATAGTTTAACAAAAGATAGTATTCGGTTGGCTGCTATGAAGGCTTTAGCAATCCATATACCCGACACCACAACATATGAGAAATATTATGAACATCAATGGCTCCCCTTTCATAAAACTCCTTTTTATTTGATTGTTCCGGAGCGAAAGCACAAGGGGAAAGACCTGCTTTTTTATATTCTTACAGGTCTGGTAGCGCTACTGGCAATGATAAGGTTAATCTTTCCCAAATATTTCAAGAACCTGTTTCTGTTATTCATGCAAACTTCCATCAGGCAAAAGCAAACCCGCGAACAGTTGCTGCAAAACAATATGGCTTCTCTATTGATGAATTTGTTATTTATAGCCAGTGCTGGTATTTATATTACTCTGATTATTCAGTATAAGCATTGGGTGGATAAGCCTTTTTATGAATTGCTCTTCTATTGCAGCGCAATTCTATTTATCGTGTATCTGGGGAAATACCTCTTTCTGCTATTCTCGGGCTGGGTTTTTAATGTACCCGATGCTACCAATGCCTATACTTTTATCGTGTTTCTGGTAAATAAAGTATTAGGAGTAGTATTAATTCCATTTATTTTGGTAGTTACTTTTTCACCCTTGCCGATCATGCAGGTAGCGCTCACCATCTCGTTTGGACTGGCCGCTTTGCTTTTCGGTTACCGTTATTTGATCTCTTTCGGGGTAATCAGAACAAATTTGAAAGTAAGTGCCTTACATTTTTTCTTGTACCTTTGTGCCGTTGAACTACTTCCACTGCTCTTGATTTACAAACTGTTGCTCAATTTTATAGCCGGAAGTATTTAATTTATAATTTTTTTAGACTAGAAGCATGGCAAAAAGCGGGTCAAAAACTTCAGAAACTGTGAAGAAAGTTAAAAGAATTTTAATCTCCCAACCTAGACCGGAAAGTGATAAGTCTCCGTATTTTGATTTAGAAAGGAAGCATCAGGTTGAGTTGGTTTTTGTTCCTTTTATTAAGTTGGAAGGTATTCCGGCCAGAGAATTCCGTAAACAAAAGATCGACATCCTCCAGTATTCTGCCGTTATTTTTACCAGCAGAAACGCCATTGACCATTTTTTCCGCACCTGCGAAGAAATGAAAATCAGCATCGGACAGGACACTAAATATTTTTGTATCACAGAAGCCGTTGCACTCTACCTCCAGAAATTTATTTTATACAGAAAACGCAAAGTGTTTTATGGTGCCGACGGTACCAATAAGAGCATGTTTGAAGTGATTAATAAACACAAGGAGAACGAAAAATTCCTCTATGTGTGCAGCGAAAACCAACAGGATAATGAAATCGTTGGTTGGATGAAAAATAATAAATGCGAATTCCAACTGGGCTTTATGTATCGCAGTATCAGCAACGATATCAAACCGGTAATGGACAAAAGCGACTATGATGTGATTTGCTTTTTTACGCCGAGCGGAGTAAAAAGCTTATTCGATAATATTCCCGGGTTTAAGCAAAATGGTACCGTTATTGGCGCTTTTGGAAGCAATACTTCTAAAGCTGTAGAAGAAGCCGGACTGAATCTTGAGATTAAAGTACCTGCTCCACAAAAACCCAGCATGTGTGCCGCGCTTGATCAATTTCTTTGCGCCAGCTTATCCGCTAAAAAATAATTCATCGTTAATTTTTTTCGAGCCCTCCCCTTCAACAGGGAGGGTTTTCTATGATAACTTGTATAAATTGCTCATAAAATATTCCTATGTCTTCTGAGCATACCAATAGGTTGATCTACGAAACAAGTCCTTATCTATTACAACACGCGAGTAATCCGGTTGACTGGTATCCTTGGGGAGAAGAGGCATTAGAAAGAGCCCGCAAAGAAGACAAGCCCATTTTGGTGAGCATCGGATATGCAGCATGCCATTGGTGCCACGTAATGGAACGCGAAAGTTTTGAAGACGAATCCACTGCTGCTTTAATGAACCAATATTTTATCAATATAAAGATCGATCGTGAAGAGCGTCCGGATCTGGATCATATTTATATGGATGCGGTTCAGGCCATTACCGGAAGCGGGGGCTGGCCCTTAAATGTTTTTTTAACACCAGCGGCCAAACCATTTTACGGAGGTACTTATTTTCCGCCGGTGAAAGCTTATAACCGACCAAGTTGGAAAGAAGTGTTGGAAGAAATTCATCGGGCTTATGCAGAAAAGAGAGCAGACATATTATCACAAGCTGAGAACTTAACAGAGCATTTAACGTCTTCGAATGTATTTGGCATACAGAAGAGTTCTTCAAAGGATGTTGATGATAGTATTACTCCCGAGGATCTGGAAAATATTACGAAGCGGTTATTGGATAATGCCGATAAAGTATGGGGTGGCTTTGGAAGTGCACCCAAATTTCCACAAACTTTTTCGATTCAGTATTTACTCAGGCAGTACCATTTTACAAAAGATGAATCGGCTTTGAAGCAGGCAATACTGAGTATTGATAAAATGATTGCAGGCGGAATCTACGATCAATTGGGGGGAGGCTTTTCAAGATATAGTACTGACAAAGAATGGTTGGCGCCCCATTTTGAAAAGATGTTGTACGATAATGCTTTATTAATAAGCCTGCTATCTGAAGCCTATCAGATAACCCGTAACGAGATCTATGCTAGCACCATCCGGGAAAGCATTTTATTTATTGAACGCGAACTGATGGATATTTCCGGAGGTTTTTATAGTGCACTTGATGCAGATAGCGAAGGAGTTGAAGGCAAATTTTATACATGGTCTCATCAGGAGATACAAGAAATTTTGGGTGCCGATGCAAAACTCTTCTGCGAGTACTATCAGGTAACGGAAAGGGGAAATTGGGAGCATACCAATATACTATGGGTAAAGAATTGGGTGAAAGATTTTGCCGAAGCCAATCAATTAAATCTGCAGCAGACAGAAGCGACACTGGATTTTTCAAAGAAAAGATTAATGGAGTTCAGAAATAAAAGAGTTCGGCCCGCACTGGACGATAAAATTTTATTGGGATGGAATGCGCTCATGAATACAGCCTATTCAAAAGCATTTGCTGCGCTGGGTATTGATGCATACAAAGAGCGGGCAATTCAAAACATGGATTTTCTGGAGCAGCAACTCAAACAAAAAGAGGGCAATTGGCATCATGTCTATAAAAACAATCAGGCAAAGCAACCTGCTTTTCTCGACGACTATGCTTACCTGATTCAGGCCCTGATACACCTGCAAGAAATTACTGGCAATGGGGAATATTTATTGAAAGCAAAGCAAATACTCGAAATGCTGATGACTCATTTTAGGGAAGAGCAAACGGGATTCTTCTATTTTACCCATGATCAGCAAAAGGATGTGATACTTCGAAAAAAAGAAGTGTATGATGGAGCTACCCCAAGTGGTAACAGCATAATGGCGGCCAATCTATTTTATCTGGCAACGGTTTTTGACAGGCCGGATTGGGAGGCACATGCCGTTTCTTTATTGAAATCATTAAAAGATACCATCCTCAAATACCCCGGATCTTTTGGCGTCTGGGCCTCGCTGATGCAGCAGGCTCATTTCGGAAAAATTGAAATTGCTATAACAGGAAATGATTGTTTATTATATCTAAAACAGGTATTGAATCGTTTTATTCCCAATAAAATAATACAGAGCGGGGAAACTAATTCGGGTGTTTTTCCGTTACTAGAAGGAAGAGACGGGTCGTTTCCGGTTAGCTTTTATATCTGTAGAAATTATACTTGTGATAGGCCATTTTATAATATTGTAGATTTTTTAGCAAATGTGTAACAAACTTTCCTTTAATTTGCTAATAATGACAGCGATAGCTGAACCTATAATTTCTTTTTTTGCATAAAATAGTAGCCCCATAAGTAGATTTCTACACGATTAAATTTATTGGTAACAAAATCCTAAATCAAGCTTAGGAGCCAATGAAAAACATATATTTGTCACTGTCATAAAAATCATTCTGATCAAATGAAAGGGTACTTAAGAATACTAATATTGGCGGCATTCACGCTGAGTTTCAGTTCCTGCTTTCTTAAAAAAGGCGGAAAGTCGGCGAAGGCAATGCCTGACGATGGACAATTACATGGTTTGCCGCCTGCTGCAAAGCAAAGCATGAACAGGCCTTTGCATATGGTATATATTCCGCCGGGAACATTCCATATGGGACCAAGTGATGAAGACATCAGTTATAACCTAACCACACGTAACAGGCAGGTATCGATTCCTGGCTTCTGGATGGATGCAACCGAAATTACAAACAATGAATACCGTCAGTTTGTTACTTGGACAAGAGACTCTCTGGCCTTCAAAGTTTTATTTGGTCAGGGTATCAATAAGGAAACCGATACCATGGCGGTTGACTGGAAAAAAGTTGCTACCATTAAGTACGACAGAAATACTATCGAAAAACTCAATGAGTTAAATCTGGCTCCCGATAACAGATTATATGGTAAGGCAGAAGTAGACCCTGCTAAACTTGTTTACAGAATCGAATACTTCGATTTGCCCACTGCAGCGAAAAGAGAAAATGCAGGACACCCACGCAAAGAATTTATGGTCAAAAGAGATCAGCCGGTTTATCCCGATACATTGGTTTGGATGAGAGACTTCTCTTATTCTTATAACGAGCCAATGACCAAAAGATATTTCTCGCATCCTTCTTTTGGTAACTATCCAGTAGTAGGTGTTACATGGAAGCAGGCCGTAGCGTTTTGCCACTGGCGTTCTCATTACCTGAACAGTTTTTTAGAAAAAAAGAAATTAGCAGTTGAAAGCGATTTCAGATTGCCAAGTGAAGCAGAGTGGGAATATGCAGCAAGAGGTGCGCGCAGTAACAGTATGTATCCATGGGGTAACTATTACCTGAGAAATAAAAAAGGATGTTTGCTTGCGAACTTTAAACCCGGACGTGGTAACTACGCAGAAGATGGTGGATTCTATACTGTTCGTGCAGATGCCTACTGGCCTAACGATTATGGCTTATACAATATGGCCGGTAATGTGGCCGAATGGACCAATTCATATTTCTACGAAGGTGCTTATAATTTTGTGAGTGATATGAGTCCGGATATTCGTTTGGATGCAAAAGATTCTGATCCTCCAAGAATGAAACGTAAAGTGGTTCGTGGTGGAAGTTGGAAAGATGTGGGATATTTCTTGCAGGTAAGTACCAGAAACTTTGAATATCAGGATACTGCAAAATCTTATATCGGCTTCCGCTGTGTGATCGATCTGGCTCCAAAAATGAAAAAATAATTCCCAACTAACATGTATCAATATCAGGCATCATACCTGATTTAATTAAAACGTTTTTAACTCATCTAAAAAATAACCTTTATGGCTCAAGGTGTTTCTCCAACTGTAAATCGCGCGGTAAATGTAATTGTGTGTACCGGTGCTGCTGTAGTAATTTTTGGTGCAATGGCAAAAATCCTGCACTTGTCTTGGGCAGATTGGGCATTAAAAATTGGTCTGTCAACAGAAGCATTGATCTTTTTAGTGTATGCTATTTTACCTCCTCCAGATATGGGACCTTCTTATGCAGCTCCTGTTGAAACAGGAAACCCTGCTTTAAAAACATTGGATAAAATGTTACAGGAAGCCGATATCACACCCACTAACCTTAGTAAGCTGAGTAATAGTTTTCAGAAACTGGGAGCTACTGTAGATCATATGGGCGAGATAGGTGATGTAGTAAAAGCAACAGGAGATTTTTCTGTGAAAGCAAAAGAAGCCACAGTTGCTTTAAATTCTATTAAAGACGCAACACTTAATGCAAGCCATTCGTTAGCAGGATTTCACGGCGCTTCTGAATCTGCAAAACATTTTCACGAACAAATGCAGGGCTTAAATAAAAACCTTGCTTCTTTAAATACAATCTACGAATTGGAATTGCAGGAAAGCAGCAGTCATTTAAAAGCATTGAATCAATTCTATGGTAAACTGTCGCAGGCTTCAGCAGCCATGACAGGAACTGCCGATGATGCACTCAAAGCAAAAGAACAGATCGCAGCACTTGCAAATAATCTGGGTAAATTAAATCAGGTTTATGGTAGTATGTTAACTGCAATGCAGGGAAGATAATCACCACCCAAGTTGAACCAATTGTAAAATTTGTATTTCTAAATTAAGTTAGCATGTCATTACCTAAGGAGCCGCGGCAGAAGATGATCAACATGATGTACCTGGTGCTTACAGCATTATTGGCACTGAATGTTTCGAACGAGATTCTGAATGCGTTCAAAACTGTAAACAACAGTTTGAATACTGCCAGTTCAATGGTTGAAAAGAAGAACGTAGATATCTTCAAATCATTCCAGAAAAAAATTGAAGATCCAAAAACAAAAGAGAAAGCTGAGATATGGATGCCAAAAGCGCTGAAGGCTAAAGCTTTGTCGGATGATCTGTATGCTTTTATAGATGGATTAAAAGAAGAACTAAAAAAAGAATCGGGGCTCAAAATAGTGAATGGTGTGGAAGATTTTAAAGAAGATGATCTGGAAGCCGCTACCCGTTTATTAGTGGAATCGCCTCCAAGTGGAAAGGGTAAGGGAAAGATTTTATTCGACAGATTGAAAAAATATAAAGAAGATTTATTGGCGATCGATCCGGATGTAGCAAAAGAAGTTGGCCCAACATTGCCACTCGATTTAACTCCGCCGCCAACTACGAATAAGGCTGTGAAAGATGATATGTCGTACCTCTACTTTCACATGACTCCCACCATTGCTGCAATTACCATTTTGAGCAAGTTTCAGAACGATATCAAAAATAGCGAAGGACAGGTTGTTGAATATTGCCATAAAGAAATTGGTGAAGTAGAATTGATATACGACGAGTTTGCCGCATTTGCCGGAACAAATTCGCAATACCTAATGCCCGGTGAAGAATTGATTATCACTGCTGGTATCGGAGCATTTAGTAAAGCAGCAAAACCAAATATTACTGTTGACGGTGCTCCTGTAGCAGTTAAGGAAGATGGTTCTGCAGAGTATAAATCAACCGTAAGTGGTTCGGGTGCTAATATTAAAAAAGTGCGTATCTCTTATACCAAACCCGACGGTACAATTGCTACTGTTGAGAAGGAAGTAAAATATACAGTGGGTGTTCCTTCGGGCTTAGTGGTATCGACCGATAAAACAAGAGTATTCTATCAGGGACTAGATAATCCATTGAGTGTTACCGGTGGAGGTGGTGATGAAAAAGTTTCTGTTTCGGTTGATGGAAATGGGGTGAGCAGCAGGAAAGATGGTCCCGGTCAGTATATTGTAAGTTGTCAGAATCTGGGCTCTGCAACTGTTACAGCTTCTGATGGAAAAAGTACTCAAAGAATTACCATTCCTATTAAAAGAGTTCCGGATCCACTGGCAACAGTTGGTGGTAAAGCAGGCGGACCCATTGCGGCAAACGTATTTCGAGTACAGAAAGGGGTTGCTGCAGAATTACGCGACTTTGTATTTGAAGGAGTGCGTTATGAAGTAACTTCGTTTACGCTGATTTGTACAGGTAAAGGGTTTGAAGAAGGTCTTGGTGTTGCAGAAGTTACGGGTTACTATTTTAACGCAGATGCACAGTCTTTATTAAAAAGATGTCAGCCGGGTTCAACAGTGGTAATTGATGAAATTAAAGTAAAAGGACCTGGTGGTTCAAGACAATTAGATCAAAATATTTCGTTTACACTTCAATAAATGCAGGTATGAAAAAATTATTATTATATGGGTCGCTTTGTATTATTGGGATGAATGCGATGAATGTGCAAGCGCAGTCGAAGTATAAGAATAAAGCTGCCACTAACAAACCCGCTGCAACCAACACGCAGCCCGCAAAAGCCAATGCAAATAATGCTCCGGCAAATACCCGTACAAAAACAGGTGGATCAAAATATTTGAATAGTAATGCAGCCACATCTGGGGCTGCAGCAACTGATACTACAAAACCCGGAACCGTTATTAGTTCTGTGCCTGCTTCAACTGCGGTAAGCGTAAGATACGATACTACTATTCCGGGTGGATTTGATACCAAACAGGAAGTTTCTTTGAGAAGCAATTATGCAGTTGACAGAAACCTGATCAAAGAAAGAAAGCCTTTGGAATACGATTATATCCGCGAAGACGATCAGGTTTGGAGTGAATTTGTTTGGGAAGAAATTGATGGTCGCGAAAAGATCAACCAGTCTTTTATTTATCCCGGTAAAGATGATAATGGAGATCAAAGATTTTTTTCAATATTATTAAATGCTATTAAAAACGATAGTGTAGTAGCTTTTTCGCCAGAGTCGGATCAGTTCAAAACTCCTTTAACTGCTGAGCAGGTTTCTAATTTAACTACTGGTTCTTTGGATACAGTAGATGTTGCTGACCCTGTATCGGGTGTTATTGAAAGGGTGATTACCAAGAAACCAAAATTCAGCCCCGATTCGGTTTATACATTTAGAATTAAGGAACAGTGGATCTTTGACAAGGAAGCCAGCAGAATGTATTGCCGTATCATCGGCATTGCGCCCATTGCTAAGCAGGTAGTTGCCGGAAAATCGCAGCCAAGAACTTTGTTCTGGGTGTACTATCCCGATCTAAGAAAATCGCTTGTGAAATTTGAAGTATACAATCCTAAAAACTTTGCAGGAAGAATGAGTTGGGAAGAGCTTTTTGAAGGCCGCTTTTTCTCGGGATATGTCATTAAAACCACTATGAATAATCCGGGCGATAAGTACTTGAATGGAATTATAAAAGATCCTTTAATGAGGCTATTGGAAGGACAGAATATCAAAGAAAAAATATTCAATTACGAGCAGGACCTCTGGAATTACTAGAATCCGAGATAATAAAATTTAAGAAAAGAGCCAATCCGGCTCTTTTTTTGCGTTTTAGGGTATTTTACGCAATTTTTAGCGCAATAAATCTTTGTTTGATACAATAGTTTACTTAACTTAGTTACGGTTTTTCATAGGATATTGGATTTTAAAACGGGGCTGGATATTCATCCTGGCCCCTTTTTTATGCCAATCCGTCGGGAGCATGAAAATAATCATAAATAAGTGCTGCCTTTTGTTGTCCAATAAGTTCTGCTAATTGCTCTTTTGTTTGCTCCTTTACCTGTTTCACCGATTTGAATTGTTTTAATAATTGAGTGGCGGTTTGTTTACCAATTCCGTTAATCGTTTCCAATTCATTTTTTATGGTGCCCTTCGACCGTTGATTGCGGTGGAAAGTAATTCCAAAACGATGCACTTCGTCCCTGATCCTTCTTACAAGCTTTAAACTATCGCTGTCCCATGGCAATTTGATGGAACTGCTGTCTCCCGGAAAAAAAAGTTCCTCCTCATTTTTTGCCAGTCCCACAACCGTTGTTCTTCCGTGCAAACCCAGTTGATGAATGCTCTCCATAGCGGCACTCAATTGCCCCTTTCCGCCATCAATAATAATTAGTTGAGGAATTGGAAGGGATTCATCTAAAACGCGTTTATAACGCCTATAAACTACTTCTGTCATGGTTGCAAAATCGTTGATCCCCTTCACCGTTTTAACGTTGAAATGCCTGTAATCGTTTTTGCTGGGAATACCTTCTTTAAAACAAACCATGGCCGATACCGGAAAGCTTCCCTGAAAATTACTGTTATCAAAACATTCAATGTGCACCGGCGTTTCCGGCAGTTGTAAATATTCCTGCAGCTCGTACAATACCTGCTTTTTCTCCATGTCGGTTTTGCCTTCGAGATGCAATAATTGTTTGCGAACCAAAGCTTCTTTAAAGTAGATGACATTTTTCTCAGAGAGTTCTAAGAGTTTCTTTTTTTCACCTGCTTTTGGAACCGTAATCGTAATCGCAGGGTCGGGGTATTCGATAGGGAAGGGAACAATTATTTCGTTAGATAAACTGTTGAAACTGGTTCTAAGATTGCTAACTACAAAACTCAATACTTCTTCATCCGATTCCTCCAACTTTGTTTCTAAGGGAACAGTATGTGTTTGTACAATAGTGCCGTTCTGCACCATCAGATAATTTACATAACCCCATTGCGCCTCCCTAACCAATGAAAATACGTCGAGGTTTGAAAGGTGCTTACTCACAATGACGGACTTGGCTTCGTAGTTTTCGAGGTGGTCAATTTTTTTTCGAATCAGTTCTGCTTTTTCAAAAGCCAGATTGGTAGCAGCAGCCTGCATTTCTTTTTTAAAATGTAGAATCACAGCGTTCAAATTTCCTTTGAGCATATTACGTACTTGCTGCAACCCTTCGTTATAATCTTCTTCACTTTGCAATCCTTCGCAAGGCCCTTTACAATTGCCTAAATGGTATTCCAGACAAACTTTAAATTTACCCTTTTTAATATTGTTGTTTGTTAGCGGAAGCTTGCAGGTACGTAACGGAATATATTGTCGGATAAAAGAAATCAGCTCGCGCACATTTCCGGCAGAAGTAAATGGACCAAGGTATTCAGACCCATCGTTGATTTTATTTCTGGTTAAAAAAATTCTTGGGAAAGCTTCTTTTTTGATTACGATAAAGGGATAAGTTTTATCGTCTTTTAAATTGATATTGTATTTAGGTTGGTACTCTTTGATCAACGAGTTCTCCAACAAAAAAGCATCCTGCTCTGAATTTACAATGGTAAATTGTATCTGCCTGATGCGTTGAACCAGCTCGTGTGTTTTATAAGTAGTAAATGTTTTTGAAAAATAAGAACTCACTCTTTTTCTGAGATCCTTTGCCTTGCCTACGTATAATAAAACGCCATCATCGTCATAGTATTTGTAAATACCGGGATCTGTAGGTATGGTATGAGATAGTTTTTGAAATTCTGCTGCTGTCATCCTGAAAAATTATTTTTTGCTATCGTTCCAGGAAATATAATTCAGTTCATTAGAAACATAACCTCCTTTTGTTTTCGAAAAACGATTGATCTGAAAACTTTTATTGGCTTTCCAATTACACTGTTCAACAATACTGGTATCCTGGTGTTGTATTTCGGTTCTGATAAACACTCGCTTTACAAGATTGGTATTTTCGTCCAAAAGAATATCAATATTCTGAATCGGTTCGTCCACCGATTTTGGCCTGTAGTTTAGCGTATAACTTTTGGTGCTTAAATCATGAAAGACCGATTCCGTAAATTTTACTTGCATAGCAGGGGTGCTAATATCTTTTTGTAAAAATTCGGATGCGTATGATTTGAAGATTTCTTTGCTAATCGAAAATGAATCTCTTTTTCCGTTGACTTCTTTGATTTGAAAAACCGGGAAAGCACCTAAATCAACATCAACAATTTGTTGGTTGAAAAAAGTTTGAAGCGGGTAAAATTTTGTGCTGTCTGAATTGGTTTTTCCGCCGCTTATTGTTTTTTTATTATGGCAAGTCGTAAATACTAGCAACATCATCAGCAAGGATATAAATAGTTTCATGTATCAAAATTATTCAAAAGCTCATTCATACAATCATCATCGTTTGACGATGTTGATGCTTTAACAGAATGTAGAAAAATTATTTAAGCTGTTTGATAAATCCAAGACGGATACCATAGTCCATCAGGTATTCTGTAATCGGATATTTGTTGGAATAAGTTGGCAGATGTTGGAATCTTGCCTGTGGCCCCAGATACCATTGATAAACGCCGGTTTTGTAGGTAATATTGATGCCGAAAGCGCTATTGATATTCCATTTACGCATCAGACTACTGCCATCGGCATAGTGTTTGTAATCGGTTGATAACAGATAGAGTGATTTATTAAGGGTAAAAGTTGGTTGAATCGAAGCTTCAGCAGTAATGCCAACATGTTGTCCCTTTATCAGATCATATTGAAATCCGATTGGAATGGATACCTGATACATTTTATTATCCAGTTCAGTAGAACGATATCCATTGTTATTATTATAAGGAGATAACAAAGTAATGTTTTCAACTCCGCGATTATTAACCAGCGAAATAGTAGTCAGGTCGGTAATAGCCTGAAAAGTTTCGATATAGTATTGACGAATATTAAATTGAATCCCTGTTTTAAACTTAAGACGGTTGGTCATATTGTATAAAACAGCGAATCCCAGCTCCAGTCCTACAGCAGGTTTATGACGTACAATTTCGTTGATATTGCTGGTATAATTCAAGCCCACCGGAGCATTTGCAGGAGCGGCACCCAAAATTTCTTTAGCCTTGCTGTCGGATAATTTGCGGTAGCTGGTAGATGGAGTTATGAAAAAACCAAAACCGAATTTCGAATTTTTTGCGGTAAGGGTTGTAACGGGTTTGTATGCAAACTCTTTCAGGTAGTCGTCTGCAGAATTCGCTTCGATCTTAGCAGCAACAATTGTCTGATCAATTAAAGTGTTTTCGGCAACTTTATTTTCAGGAGTGGTTATTTTATTTTCAACATTCTCCGATAAAGCAACTATTGGTTCTGAAGCTTCGGTAAGATTATTTGAATTTTCTGTTACAGCAGGTTGCAGGGCAATTTCAGTCGATGTCTTTGGATCGTTGTTGGTAAAAGAAGGTTTGTTAGGCAACTGAAATTTCTGGGCTTTATGCGCATTGATGATGATGGGATCGGCTTTAGTAAAACGCATTTGTATAACAGGCGCTTCAACTGCCATAGCTCTTTCTTCTTCGATTCTTTGTTGTTCAATTCCCGCAATCGTTTTAGCGGTTACCTGCTCGGTAGAAATGCTATTGAAATCCGAAAGCGATTCCTGTGTTTCGGGAGATGGTATTTTTTTATTTTCCAGATTCTTAAAAAACGAAAGCTTTGCTAATTTTTGTGCAGGGTGATTAATCAGTAAAGTGGAAACCGTTAATGCAGAAATAATAAATAAGGAAATAAAAGTAAGCGCCGGCCAGGTCTGATGCCCGTGAACTTCAGACTGTATATTCCGCCAGATATGGTCAGATGGATACATCCGATGATCTTTGGTCTCATCCTGAAGGAATTGTTCAAGTTCGTCTTGGTACATTTTGTTCTCCATATACAGCTTCAGCTACATCGACTATTTTTTCAAAGCGGCCAACCAGTTAAATTCTTCTTTAGGCCTTTCAATGATTTGTTTTCTAATCAAAATTGTTTCCAGCATCGACTTTGCACGCGTGTATTGACTTCTACTGGTACTTTCCTCAATATCCAGCATTCCCCCAATCTCTTTGTGGCTATAGCCTTCAAGAGCGTACAAGTTCAATACAGTTCGGTAACCTAATGGTAACAATCTGATACATTCAATTATTTGACGTGCCTGCATGATTGATGGAACCGTTTCCTCCTTAACCTGTATATAGCTGGCATAAGCTAGATCAATGCTTTCATTGAACTTTTTATGCTTTTTTAAAAAGTTGATACAAGTATGTACGATAATCCTTCTAATCCATCCCTCAAAAGCACCTTTGTTTTGAAAAGTATGTATCTGGGTGAATACTTTGATAAATCCTTCCTGCAACATGTCTTCACCATCTTCGCGATTCTGTGCAAAGCGGTAACAAACACTAAGCATTTTGGGACTATATCGGTTATATAACTCCCGTTGCGCCGCAACGTCGTTATGTAAACATCCCGCGATAATTGCCTGTTCAGTCATGAGGGGTAATTATATATGTACCCCTAAATATAGACAAAAAATGTTGTTAAAAGCTGCATCTTCCTCATTTTTTTGTGCTTAAAAAAGACCTAAAAGCGACTATTTTATCGATTTTTTAAACTAATCGGATTATTTGTAATCGTTAAATCATGCGTAATGATTTCGTTAAAATGCCTTTGCCGGATAAAATGTGATTGGAAGCCCGCTATATTTGTGCCTACTAAGATTTTAAATTGACGCGAAAATTAATCATAAGGGAATTTGTGGCAGGTTTAATGCTGGTGCTTTTTGCATTCAGTATTACACCCAAAAAAATTTTACACGATTTAGTTGCTACGCATACCGATTCGCAATCCATAAATTTTTATGGTTACGGCAGCCCAAAAGCGCGGGTTCATCAGGCCGTTATTCATTGCAACTGCGAACAATTAATTGTGGAGTCTGTTTTTCTTTCAACGTTTTCCAAATATGAAATCCCCGCAATAAATGCTAGGAGCTCTTTTCATCAGAAGCAATATTCTTTTGTATTTAAAACCATTTCGGGATACAGTGGACTAAGAGGGCCGCCTGCTGTATAATCATAGGAGTAGTTGGTTTGCAGTTGATGCATATTACTTCTATGTTACAATTAGCTTATACCCAATTTTTGTAACCCGTAGCACAAATTCCAAATGCGTTTATTTTATTATTTATCAATATCCTTTTTCCTTATCAATGTTGCCGAAACCAATGCGCAGCAACCGATTGAATCTGTAAGGCCAGTCACCACAAGTAATGCTGTTAAGTCTACCTTGTCCGGAAAAATTACTGACCAAAAAACCGGCAGCCCTTTAGCAGGTGCTTCAATTATTATTCACGAAGCTAAAACAGGTGCCATCTCTAACGAAGAGGGTTATTTTGTTTCGCCTGAAATTCCTGCGGGCAAATATCTGGTAGAGATCAACTATCAGGGTTATGGTACCATCATTCAAAATATTGAGATCAACGGTAAAACGATTTTAAATTTCACTATGCAGGAAGCGGTAGTGGAACACGAAGAGGTAACCGTTACAGGTGTTGCATCCGCTACCAGAACAAAGCTTTCAGCTCAACCCATCTCCATTATCAAAAGAGCTGATTTAGTGCAATCGGCTTCCACAAATATTATTGACGCTTTGAGCAAAATGATTCCTGGTGTAAGCAGTTTAGGAACAGGCCCTGCCATTTCAAAACCAATTATCAGAGGAATGGGATATAATCGGGTAGTAACAGTACACGATGGCGTTCGTCAGGAAGGGCAACAATGGGGCGATGAACACGGCATTGAAGTGGATGAATACAGCATACAAAAAGTGGAAGTACTAAAGGGCCCTGCTTCTTTATTTTATGGAAGCGATGCAATGGCCGGGGTGGTGCATTTGATTACAAATGTTCCGGTTGAAAGAGGCACTATTAGCGGTAATATTCTTGGAACTTATAATGGAAATAATGGGTTGTATGGAACAAGTGGAAATATATCTGGCCATTTAAAAGACGGGTTTAACTGGAATGCATACGGCACATACAAGAGCGCAGGAGACTACCAGAATGCCTACGACGGAAAGGTCTTTAATAGCAGGTTCAACGAAAAAAATTTCGGTGGCTATTTGGGCATCAATAAATCCTGGGGATACAGTCATTTACTCATCAGCAGTTTCAATCAGCACCTTGGTATTATTGATGGTGCAAGAGATAGTGCCAGCGGTGCATTTCTGGTATTTGCCGAAACCCCTTTTGTACATATTGCTACACAACAGGAATTAGATAGCAGGGATATGTTTACACCCTATCAGCAAGTCACACATTTTAAAATTGCAACTGATAATAATTTTAATATTGGCGCCGGCAGAATGGCAGTAAATTTTGGATATCAGGAAAACAAAAGAAGAGAATTTGGAGATGAAGCAAGACCAAAATTGCCCGATTTGTTTTTTGATTTAAGAACCCTGAATTATAATATCCAATACCACATGACCGAGCACAATGGCTGGATGAATTCGATTGGACTGACGGGAATGTATCAACAAAATAGAAATATGGCAGAGCGGGTTTTAATTCCCGAATACAATCAATTCGATATCGGTGCATTTTATTATACAAAAAAGACTTTCAAAAAAATTACATTAAGCGGGGGACTAAGGGCTGATTACAGAAACACAATTGGCAAAGAACTTTATCGGAATGGAGTTACGAGATTTCTGGCTTTCAATAAAAATTTTGCAAACCTTAGCGGAAGTGTTGGTGTTAGCTATTCTCCAAACGAAGAGATTACTTGGAAGTTTAATTTAGCCCGCGGATATCGTGCCCCAAATGTGTCGGAGTTGGCCAGCAACGGTGCACACGAAGGAACCAATCGCTACGAGTATGGTGATAATAATTTGAAATCAGAAACCACTTTACAAATCGATGCGGGATTTGAAATCAATAAAGACCATGTGAGTTTTGCTGTGAACGGGTTTTATAATAATATTCAGAATTATATTTTTTATAGTAAACTGGAATCAACTCTTGGAGGCGATTCGTTGGTGAATTTCGAAGGCAATTTAATTTCTGCATTTAAGTTCCGTCAGGCGGGGGCATCTCTGTACGGACTGGAAGCAAAATTGGATATTCATCCGCATCCATTCGATTGGTTACATTTCGAAAATAGCTTTTCGTTGGTAGCAGCACATTTTAATCAGAGTTTTGAAGGATCTAATAAACTTCCTTTTATTCCTTCGCCAAGACTGTTAAGTGTTTTGCGCG
>JAIEMK010000019.1 GCA_019752295.1 Chitinophagaceae bacterium
ATAACAAAAATTTGACACCAACTGAAATGTTTGTTAGCGAATTACATGTAACCAAAATCAATAAAAAACACATGAAACGGGATTAAAATCAATAAATTTTGATTTTCCGTTTTTTTTGGAGGAAAGATTTACACTTCAAATTAACAGTTCCGATTTTGCTTCCTTTGATTTGGAGCTTCTATTTTTTTCATCAGTTTTTTTGCTGTAGGTTTGTACGACCGCTGAGAATTTTAGTCATTTATTCCCCTTGGTCAAATTTTAAACGCTCGTTCTGGTTGAAATAAAGCATAGCTTTTTTGAGCTATTTTTTGTTTTGTCGGGATTGTGGGTAAGTGTAAAGAAAGCGAGGAGGCCGTTGTGCTTGGCAGTTCTACAAAATTTATTCTGATACTTCCCTGAAGTATTAAACATTGATCAATAAACGCTATATGGCTAAGTACATTTTTGTTACCGGTGGTGTAACCAGTAGTTTAGGAAAAGGAATTATTGCAGCTTCGCTCGCAAAGCTGCTACAGGCGCGTGGACTGAAAGTTACCATTCAAAAATTTGATCCCTATATCAATGTGGATCCGGGCACTTTAAACCCTTATGAACACGGAGAATGTTATGTTACAGAAGATGGTGCTGAAACAGATTTGGACTTGGGCCATTACGAAAGATTTTTAAGTACCTATACTTCTCAGGCCAATAACGTTACTACCGGAAGGATTTATCAAACCGTTATTAATAAAGAAAGAGCAGGCGATTTTTTGGGTAAAACGGTTCAGGTGATTCCGCATATTACCGACGAGATCAAACACAGGATGCTGCTCTTGGGCGAGGATGAAAAATATGATATTGTGATTACCGAACTCGGAGGTACTGTGGGAGATATTGAGGGCTTGCCCTTTATTGAAGCGGTACGTCAACTGCAATGGGAATTACCCGAAGAAGATGTAATGGTGGTTCATCTTACACTGATTCCTTATTTGAAAGCTGCAAAGGAATTAAAAACTAAGCCTACACAACACAGTGTAAAACTTCTGAGCGAAAACGGGGTGCATCCCGATATTCTGGTTTGCAGAACCGAAGAGCCACTAAACAACGAAATAAAAAGAAAGATCGCTCTATTCTGTAATGTAAAACCAGAAGCAGTTATTGAAGCAATGGATGCTTCTACCATTTACGAAGTTCCTTTGTTGATGCTGCGCGAAAAGCTTGATTTAATATGTTTACGCAAATTGAATATCACCGAATATGCAGAACCTAACCTTGAAAAATGGAAGGGGTTTCTGGATAAATTGAAATATCCTAAGAGTAAAGTAACAGTTGGGTTGATTGGAAAATATATTGAGTTGCAGGATGCATACAAATCTATTTTGGAAAGTTTTGTTCACGCAGGTGCAATGAACGAAGTGAAAGTAGAAGTGGTGAATGTACACAGTGAGTACATCACAAAAGATAATGTTTCAGAAAAATTGTCGGGCTTGGATGGTTTATTGGTTGCTCCTGGATTTGGACTCAGGGGTATTGATGGTAAAATAATTGCGGTGCAATATGCACGCGAAAAAGGATTGCCATTCTTTGGAATCTGCCTGGGTATGCAAATGGCTGTAATTGAATTTGCAAGAAATATACTTGGAATGAAAGATGCCCATTCTACAGAAATGGATGCAACTTCTACCCATCAGGTAATTAATATGATGGAGGAACAAAAGAAAATCAAAATGATGGGGGGAACCATGCGCTTAGGAGCTTATCCTTGCGAAATAGTACCTGGAACCCTTGCGCACGAAATTTATGGTAAAACTTCGATCAGTGAAAGACACCGCCATCGTTATGAATTTAATAGCGAATATCTGGATCAGTTTCAGGAGAATGGTATGATTGCAAGTGGAGTAAATCCAGAAACAGGTCTTGTAGAGATCGTAGAAATTCCTTCTCATCCTTTCTTCATTGGAGTACAATACCACCCCGAATTAAAGAGTTCTGTAGAAAACCCTGCTCCGTTGTTCGTAAGCTTTATTGCTGCAGCAAAAAAATACAATGAAAAAATTAATACTTATAAAAAGAAACCTGCACAGGCATAGTTTCGAATAGATATGATTTATAGTCCCGGAGTAACCGCACTCCGGGACTTTTGTTTTTAAATCACCTTTTATCCATTCTAACTTTTTTGATACAATTTGTTTAGTAATTTCCGATTCTTAATCTTGCTTATATGATATTATTCAAACGCATTGTTCTGCTTACTCTTTTATTTTCTTGTGTAGGGATTCTTAAAGCACAACCGCCAAGAGGAATTCATTGGAGTAAAGACGGCAATGGCTATTATACCATTGAATCCGGAGAAATTACTTACAACGATCTGAGCAGCAATAAAAAATGGGTGATCGTTACAAAAAAACAAATCACTCCGGAAGATGCTGAAAAACCTTTGTCTGTAAGGAATATAATTTTCTCAGGTGATGAAAGTAAAATGTTGATTTACACCAACACAAAAAAAGTATGGCGTTATGATACCAAGGGCGACTATTGGTTATTGGATCTTACCACCAACCAATTAAAGCAGATTGGTAAGGGAAGGCCCGAGTCTTCGTTGATGTTTGCAAAATTCTCGCCCGACAATAAAAAAGTAGCATACGTTAGCGACTATAATATCTATTATGAAGACCTCAGTACCGGTAAGATAATTGCATTAACAACTGGAGGAAACAGAAAAAGAATCAACGGAACTTTCGATTGGGCATATGAAGAGGAGTTTTTTTGCAGAGATGGATTTAGGTGGAGTCCGGATAGCAAACAGATCGCTTACTGGCAAATGGATGCAAAAATTACAAGAGATCATTTGATGATCAATAATACCGATTCGATTTATCCTTTTGCAATACCTGTAGAATACCCGATTGCAGGTCAGAAACCATCGCCTTTTAAAATCGGTGTAGTGTCGATTGCCAATCCAAAAACAAAATGGATGGATATTCCAACGGATACCAACCTGCAAACTTATTTGCCAAGAATGGAGTGGGCCGCAAATAGCAGTGAACTGATCGTGCAGCATTTGAACAGGCGACAAAATCAAACAGCTATTTTGCTATGCGATGTAAACAGCACCAGAGTTGAATCGATCTATCATGAAGAAGATTCTGCGTGGATCGATATACAGGCTTTATGGGATGAGAGATATTCTTATGGCGGATGGGATTGGATAAATAATGGGAACGAATTTTTATGGGCCAGCGAGAAAGACGGTTGGAGGCATCTTTATAGAATTAGTAGAGACGGAAGGCTGGAGAAAAAGATTACAAATGGAAAATATGACGTAATAAGAATATCGGCTATTGATGAAAAAAACGGTTGGCTGTATTTTGAAGCCTCACCCGAAAACGCAACACAAAAATATCTCTACAAAACCAAGTTAGACGGAACTGGATCCGCTCAAAGAGTTACTCCCTCTAACCAAGTGGGTACAAATGATTATGAACTTTCTCCGAATGCCATTTATGCGCAACATAAATTCTCTAATTATTATACACCCAATGTTTCGGAATGGATAAAGCTGCCCGCACATATTGCATTAGATGGAGATAAAGTAAATAAAGCAATTCTGGCTTCCGATAAAACAAAATCAAATATGGAGTTCTTTACCGTAAAAACATCCGAAGGAGTAACCATGGATGCGTGGATGGTAAAGCCAAATAATTTTGATCCCGAAAAAAAATACCCGGTTGTGTTTTATGTGTACACAGAGCCTTGGGGGCAAACAGTAAAAGACGAGTATGGAGCGGGATATAATTTTCTTTACAGAGGCGATATGTCGGCCGACGGATATTTTTACATATCAATCGACAATCGTGGAACTCCTGTGCCAAAGGGAAGGGAATGGCGTAAATCTGTTTACAAAAAAATTGGTCAGGTAAATATCCGTGATCAGGCTTTGGCTGCGAAGGAAATTTTAAAAAAACCGTATCTCGATTCTACAAGAGTTGCTGTTTGGGGATGGAGTGGCGGAGGATCTGCAACACAAAATCTGATGTTCCAATATCCCGATATTTATCAGACTGGGATTGCTGTTGCGGGTGTTGCAAATCAACTCACTTACGATAATTTATATCAAGAACGTTATATGGGATTACCTCAGGAAGACAAATCAGGATTTATCAAAGGATCTCCCATTACTTATGCAAAAAACCTGAAAGGAAATCTCCTGCTGATACATGGAACAGGGGATGATAACGTGCATTACTCCAATATGGAAATGCTGGTAAACGAATTAGTAAAAAATGGGAAACAGTTTCAAATGATGAGCTATCCGAATCGCACCCATAGCATTTCTGAGGGCGCCGGAACTTTTACGCATTTATCTCAATTATACACAGATTACTTGAAACGAAACTGTGCAAGTGGAGCAAGGTAATTATACTGCGATCTCTAAAAAAATGGAGATCGCAGCTTTTTAATTTTCTGCTTTTGTAAGCATACTATTTTTTAGATCACTCCACAATTGATCAAAAGATTGAGTATCGCTTTTTCTCCAACCGGCTAACTCTTCCTGCATTTTTTCATCTCTTTCTTTTTCGCTTTTGTTTAAGAAGCTTTTGATGAAATCGCTGTTCTGTTCAAATGCTTTTTCATTATAAGTTTCCTTAAGTTCGAATAACCTTCTGTAATTATTTTGTGTAAGCGTTTTTTCCATCTCTTCCTGCAGCTTTAATTTTTCATCGTATGTTCCGGAAGGCAATAATGTTTTTGCAAGTACAGGCATTAATTCTATAAGCATCAAGATGGCTACCAATAAATAATACCTGAAAGCCACAGCAGAATTATTTTTTATCAGATTATTCAAAGCTTCAATTCTTGTAATGAAACCATCGTTCAATAAAGTTTCAAAAGCTTTTTGCTCTTTCATAATTCCAGCATCAATTATTTGCAAACTGCTATCAGCCGATTGGATTGCGGGATTTAATTCTTGTTGTATTTTTGAATAATCAGCCGACAACTTTAAATATGCGGCTTCTTTAGCTTTGGCAATATCCTTTAGTCCAATTTTTTTGCTTCCTCCTGTACCATCTGTTTCAGCAATAAAATTTTGCCTTGCAGCAGATACTTCAGCATCTTTTGTAAGTAACTGGTTTTGTAACTGTGATCTTTGTTTAATCAGTTCGTATTTCATCGTTCCATACACACTGTCCTGTGTCTGAATTTTTTCCCTTTTTCTTTTTTCATTATCGAGCGATATCTGAACATGAATTTCTTTGTCGAACAAATACAACAAAGCAGGTTGTGCCATAAAAAGTCCAATTGTAAGAGCTAACAGTATTCTAAAAGAGATAGGCCCGAATTTATTTTTATTAGCCTTACTAATACCTTTTATTAATGAGCGATCGATTGTTAAAATAATGCCACCCATAAAAATACCCAGTGCAACTGCGATAAAAATATTGCCCACCAGTGTGCTAAAAAAATAGGTCCAGGCCAGCGTAGCAAATAGCCAGGTTCCCATTACAGTCATACCTGTTATCGCATACCGATTCCTGTCGATTACACAGTCTTTTAAAAGTTGGGCCTCAGCGGTCGATAACCACCACAAAAATCTGGTAAACCTTCCCGGGGTATAGCTATCGCCCGGAACAATACGATCTGTATTTTCCTGCATATGAAAAAAATTGAAATGTGAAGGTGGAAGTTGGGAAAGCCCTAGGTTGAAGTGGTAAAGGGTAAAGAAACGATGAAAATGCCATATATCAGTTAATTAGGCCCTTTTTAAACCTATTTTAACGCTATAATATTTTTAAAATTCCAGATTCTCAATCTAAACTGCAAATACTACCTTTGCCGCTCAATAAAAATTGATATGAAGACGGATAAGAATTCGGTAATAGGTTTTGTGCTGCTGGGTATTTTGTTTTTTTTATACTTCTGGTATACCAATAAACAACAGACTGCTTTAGTAGAAATGAAGAAAAAGCAAGAAGATTCTCTTGCACGTATTGCTGCCACCAGAATTAAAGTTTTGGACACCACCACAGCTAAACTGGATTCAATTAAAAGAGATTCTGCTATCAGGGTTTCTGCTGCAGGAAGCTTTACTACAGCCGCTACAGGTACTGAACAAATGGTTGCTATCGAGAACGAAGTAATGAAAGTAAACTTTTCGAACAAAGGCGGTAAGGTTTACAGTGTGTTGTTGAAGAATTACAAATCTCACGATGGTCAGCAAGTAACACTTTCGGGTGGCGGTGATCAGATAAGTTATGCAGTGAATACTGGAGCCAATCAATCTGCACAAACTGCCGAATTATTTTTTACGCCGGGAGCAGTTCTAAAAAATACGGATGGCAGCCAGACGATTCGCTTTACACTTCAGGCACAGAATGGAGAAAGCATTGTGCATGAGTACACGATCAAAAAGGGTGAGTATATGATCGATTGGAATTTGAATTTATCTGGAGCAGATAAATTATTGAGTCAGGGACAACTAAATATGCAGTGGCATGCAACAACCGAGCAGCACGAAAAAACTGCTGCTTATGAACGCCAAATGTCGAATATCTGTTTTTCTGAGGGAAACGATTTTGATTATATCTCTTCAAAGACAGAACATAAATTCGAAAAGCCAGTTCAGTGGTTAAGTGTTGTTCAGCAATTTTTTAACACTACAGTGATTGCTAAAAATGGCTTTAGCACCGGCAATGTAAACTGGTCGCGTAAAACAGATTCCAGTTCTCAACTAGCTACAGTAGATGCTTCACTGCAAATGAAATTGCCATTAACAGCTTCTGTTTCTGTTCCGCTTCAATTATACTATGGTCCAAGTGATTACAATATATTGAGGAAGCAGGCTCCTGAGATGGAGAAAATTGTAAATCTGGGAAGGGACATGTATTCATTTGTTCGACCCATCAATAAATATATCATCCTGAATGTGTTTAATTTCTTTGCGGGATTTGTAAAGAATTATGGTTGGGTGGTTTTACTACTCACCTTATTCATTCGTTTGGTTACGGCTCCTTTAACTTACAGCAGTTATTTGAGTGGTGCTAAAATGAAAGTAATGCGCCCTGAACTTGATACACTTAAAAAGAAATTCGGCGATGATCAGCAGGGCTTTGCCATGGAACAGATGAAACTATTTAGGGAAGCCGGCGTAAACCCGCTGGGTGGTTGTATTCCGGCTTTGTTGCAGATCCCGATATTCTTTGCTTTGTACAGCTTCTTTAACTCGAATATCGCACTGCGTGGGCAGTCGTTTTTGTGGAGTCAGGATCTTTCTTCATATGATGTAATCGCAAAATTGCCATTCAATGTACCAATGGGATTTGGCGACCATATTAGTTTATTTACCATCACTGCTGTAATAACAAGTTTCCTGATTTCGATTTATAATATGAGCATGACACCTACACAGGATAATCCTGCACTGAAGTACATGCCCTATATTTTCCCTTTCATGCTCTTGTTTATTTTTAATCGATTACCATCGGCGTTAACATGGTACTATACCGTTTCGAATCTAATTACACTAGGCCTGCAATTTGTGATACAGAACTATATTATCGATCATGATAAGATTCTTGCTAAAATCGAGATCAAGCGGAAAGCTCCAAAAACTAAGAGTAAGTGGCAGGAGAAATACGAACAGATGATGGATAGCAATAAAAAAGTACAGGATTTAAAAGAGCGTACTCAGAAGAAAAAATAAAATAGTTTAGAAAAACCCTCAGTAATTCTGGGGGTTTTCTGTTCTTTGCTTTATTAACCAGTAAAATCAATGATATGAAATTGATCATTGGATGGATAACAGTATTTAGTTTTTTACATTCTGATGCATTCGCTCAGCAAAGGGTTGTAGCGGAATGTACGGTTACGTATCAGATTAGTCTTACAGAAACAAAGACTGATAAAGAGGTACAAAATGCCATACAGCAAAGTTTCCGAACGGTATATATCAAAGGGAATGACAGCAGGGTTGATCTGGTAAGTCCTTCCCTAACACAATCTGTGATCTACGATAAATCAAACGGATCGGCAGTAGTACTCAAAGAGTTCGGAAATAATAAATTCATGATCCGTTTAAATCAGTCGGCATGGAAATTGGCCAATAAAAAGTACGAGGGAATGAATATTCAACTGGTTAATAACGAAACGAAAACCATTTTGGGGTATGAGTGTAAGAAGGCTTTAATTACCTTGAAAGATAGTAGTGTATTTAATGTTTATTATGCAACCGCTATAACTCCATCCGTTAAAGAATTTGAATATCAGTTTAAAGATATTCCAGGATTTGTACTAGAGTTTCAGGCAAAAGACCAGAGTGGTTCAGTTGCTACATACAGGGCTGTAAAAATAAGTCTGAGCCCAGTACAGGCTTCAAAATACGATATTCCTACCAGTGGATATAGAGTGTTGAATTAATGATGTGGTGCTACCGGAGTTTTAAACTTGGTAGGCACTTTCAACTTGAATTTGTATGGATAAACAAAAGTTGCATTTCCATTATCAAAGCGCAACATAGAATTAATCTCTGAAGCATTTTGTGGATCGGTAGAAGGTATAATTTGTGTGCCTTTGAATTGAAGGTTCGACTTCATCGCAGAATAAGTCACCGTTTTGCGAGATAGACTACTCAAATTTTTCAATGAATATTTGCTGTTTCGGGCGTGTTCATCGGCAATTCCAGAGAATGAGAAAGCTGCAAAAGCCACCTGTATCACCATCACTAAAAGGATGGAAATGGTTAGTTTTTGTATGGTATGCTTAGTTCTCATTAGCTCAAAGGTAATTTATTTTCCTAATTATATGGTAATTCACATAATATTAATAAGACGCATGAAATAGAAAAAAGTTGCCTGAGAGTTGAAAAAAAGAAAAAAATAGTTCTATATTCAATAAACCGATAGTCCAATGAGGGAAAATCCATACCGCGAAGACCGAGAGGAGCTCAAAGAACTCTTAATGCAATACCAGAATCTTAGGCAGGGGATGAGCCATTCTTTCCTTGAAGAAGATGCTTTTGAGCGCATTATTGACTATTACGACGAAAAAGATGATATCCCTGAAGCCCTTGAAGCGGCAGAAATAGCCCTTGAGCAGTTCCCTTATTCCGCCATGTTAATGATTAAAAAGGCCGATTTATTGTTGGCGACCCGGAAATATCAGGAAGCCCTGAACATTCTAGAAACGGCTGAATTGTTTGACAGCAACGATGTAAATCTCTATATATTAAAGACAGATGCTTATCTGGCACTCGATCAACAGGCAAAAGCAGTGGAACTGTTGGAAGCTGCTTTATCGCTTTTTGAGGGAGAGGAACGGCTCGACTTATTGTTTGAATTGGCTGATGTGTACGATGATTATGAGGAATTTGACAAAGTATTCGATTGTTTAAAGTTGATTTTGGAGGAAGAGCCGAATAATGAAGAGGCTTTATATAAGATTTGTTTCTGGACCGATTTTACGGGAAGAAACGAAGAAAGCATTAGGGTACATCAGAAAATTATTGATGAATATCCTTATAATGAACTGGCATGGTTTAACATGGCCGCAGCGTTTCAGGGACTGAAATTGTACGAAAAATCAATTGATGCCTATCAGTATGCAGTAGCGATTGACGAAAAATTCGACTATGCTTATCGGAATATGGGCGATGCCTATCTGCGTCTACGCAAGTATAAAGAGGCGATTGAAGTATTGGAAAAAGTACTTGAATTATCGCGCCCCGAAGATGTTATCTATGAAGCGATCGGCCATTGTTATCATCGATTGGGAAATTATGCGCAGGCACGCTTTCACTATAAAAAAGCCGCACACTTAAATACAGAAGATAGTAAGCTCCACTATAAAATAGCAGTAACCTATATGCTCGAAGAGCAGTGGCAGAGTGCTGTAAAGCATTTGGAAAATGCAATGCGCATTCAACGAAATATTACCGAGTATAATCTCGCAATGGGAGAATGCAGAATGAATTTGTTGCAATACAAAGAAGCCATTCAATATTTTAGCGTTGTGGTTCGTCAAAAATCCAAGAATGTAGCAGGGTGGGAAGCTTTGATTCGCTGTTTGCTGAAAGGGGAATTTTATGAAGAAGCATTGGTACAATCGATTGCTGCAATGAAAGCAACTGATGGTAAACCGATATTCCTTTTTTATCAGAGTACGGCTCTCTTTGTAAACGGCAAAACCAAGGAAGGCTTGCTGAAGTTGGAAATTGCAATGGAGAAAGCTCCCAAGCTACTTAAAAAATTTATTGAACTGAATCCTTCTATTTTACAAAATAATCAGGTGGTAGATATTGTAGCCCGCTATAAGAAAGGAAGGAAAATATAACAAAACATAAAAAAAGCTGCCCGGGGCTTCACTGATTAAGTCGCCCGATTAACCTATTTTTGCAGCCGAAAATCTATTGAAATGAATTTTAATCTGACACAGATACCTGATCGTATTCAGAAACCAAGAGCACACGGTATCACAATGGTAATGGACAAAGGTCTAAGTATTTCTGAGGTACACAACTTTATGAGCATTGCCGGTCCGCATGTTGATATTGTGAAACTTGGATTTGGAACTGCTTATGTAACCCCAAATCTTAAAGAGAAAATCGAAGCTTATCAATCTTACAATATTCCTGTATACTTTGGAGGTACACTTTTCGAGGCTTTTTTAATTAGAAATCAGTTCGAAGATTATGTTTCTATTTGTAAAAATTATGGAATTAATTATGTGGAAGTAAGTGATGGATCCATCAGCATACCGCACCCCGAAAAATGCGGATATATTGAAAAATTAACCAAGCATGCAACTGTATTGAGCGAGGTAGGAAGTAAGGACGCAGCACATATCATCCCCCCCTATAAATGGATCGAATTAATGCGCGCTGAATTAGAAGCCGGTTCATCCTATGTTATTGCAGAAGCCCGCGAAGCTGGTAACGTTGGCATTTACAGAGGAAGTGGAGAAGTGCGTGAAGGATTGGTTCAGGAAATTCTAACTCAGATCCCTGCCGAAAAAATTATATGGGAAGCTCCACAAAAAACGCAACAATTATATTTTCTGGAATTGATAGGCTGCAATGTAAACCTTGGAAATATAGCACCGAACGAGATGCTTGCACTTGAGGCAATGCGTATCGGACTAAGGGGCGATACCTTTACTTTATACCTTGATAAATAAACCCTGCTAATGCGGTATTTTGGATTACTAGGTTATCCTTTAACTCATTCTTTTTCGCAGAAATATTTTACCGAAAAATTTCTTGCACTGGGAATTGAAAACTGTGTGTATGAAAATTTTTCAATTCCCGATATAAAAGGATTAACCGAAATACTCTCATCCAAAAAAGGACTCGAAGGTTTTAATATTACAATCCCTTACAAAAAAGCCGTAATAGATTTTCTGGATGAGGCATCGGATCCGGTAAAAAAAATGGGGGCGTGCAATTGTGTAAAAATTAGTAATGGAAAATTGAAAGGCTTTAATACGGATACAGTTGGTTTTGAGCAATCACTAATTCCTTTTCTAAAGCCTCAGCATCGCAAAGCCTTGATATTAGGAACCGGGGGGGCGTCTGCTGCGGTTGAATATGTGTTAGAGAAATTAAATATCGATTATCAATTTGTTTCCAGAACAGCCTCTCAAAATGCTTTGAGTTATCAGGATTTGAATGAAACTTTATTAGAAGAATTCACCCTGATCGTTAATACCACTCCCTTGGGAATGTACCCTGCCATCGATGAATTTCCTCAAATTCCTTACGAGTATATTACACCCCGGCACCATTTGTTCGATTTGATTTATAATCCAACAGAAACCAAGTTCTTAACACTGGGAAAGCAACGCGGCGCTTCGATTCAGAACGGTTGGGAAATGCTTATCTTACAAGCTGAAGAGAGTTGGAGAATTTGGAATGAACAGACTGCTTGACTCTCAATAAAATAATTTCTAATTACCGAAGCAAACAAGCTCACAGCAATCCCTATATCATTCACATCAATGATACCTTTAGATAATTTAAATAAAAAAAATCAGCCATGCCAAACGTATTTGATCTAAACGATTCTGCAGAAATCATTCGTCGCATCAATGCTTTAACTCCAGAAACGAAAGCGCTTTGGGGAAAAATGCGCGTTGATCAGATGTTGGCTCACTGCAATGTAAGTTACGAAATGGCATATGAGCATATTCACCCCAAGCCAAATGCGTTTATGAAGTTTATTTTAAAACTACTGGTAAAAAAATCGGTTGTAAATGATACTCCCTACAAACAAAACGGACAAACAGCGCCGGCTTTTATTATAAAGGATGAGAAAAATTTTCAACTGGAAAAAGAAAGACTCATTGGTTATATTCAAAAAACACAACAATTAGGAGAAGCTTATTTCGACGGTAGAGAGTCGCACTCTTTCGGTAATTTAAATAAAAGCGAATGGAATAATATGTTTTATAAACACCTGAATCACCATCTACAACAGTTTGGCGTTTAGTTAATGCCGGAAAGAATTTGCTTAGTTTATATTGATGGTCTCTTTTAGGCGAATATCGCTTGAAGAAGCTCCAATCATGATTCTGAAATTGCCTGGTTCTACTGCTTTTTTCATTTCTACTGTATACATTTCCAACAACGCTCCTGTAATGGCAAACTGAACTTTTTTGCTCTCGCCTTTCCTGAGTGATATTCTCTGGAATCCTTTTAATGCTATTACCGGTCTCGCCACAGTAGCCATTTCATCGTGGATATATAACTGTACTACTTCGTCCCCATCTCTATCGCCCACATTTTTTAATTGGAAGCTTAACATACAGGTATCAGTTGCCTGCATTTGTTTTTTTGTTAATTGCAAGTCCGAATATTTAAATTTTGTATAACTCAATCCAAAGCCAAAGGGGAAAAGTGGGAGACCGCTAAGGTCGTTATAATCATCCCCACGTCCCGTAGGTAAATGATTATATAGCAAGGGTAGTTGGCCCACAGATAAAGGAAAACTGATGGGTAATCTACCGGCAGGATTGGCTTCGCCAAATAAAATAGATGCGATTGCTTCACCAGCTTTAACGCCGGGATACCAGCAATCAATTACCGCTTTTACTTCTGGCAACCAGCTATTCATTGTAATGGCACTACCTCCTACAAGTAGTACTACTACTGGTTTTCCGCTGGCAATGAGTTCTTGTAATACCTTTTCCTGATTTCCGGGCAATGCCAAAGAAGAACGGTCGCGAAATTCTCCTTCTTCAATGCCTGCGGTAAATAAAATAAGATCAGATTTTCTGCCAACCTCCAATGCTTCTGTTAAATGCTGTTCTTCCTGATTGGGCAATTTCCAAATCAGTTGAATATGTGCATTACCCCTTGGTTCTTTAAATTCTATCTGAATAGGGTAAGGTATATTTTTTTCAAAATCATAATCTACAAGATCGGTATGAAAACTTTCCTTGCTCCATCGATCAATCAACAATTTTCCATTGATATACAAACGATAACCATCGTTTCCTTTTAAACCAATCGAAATTTTTCCAGTGCTTGTTGGGGTAAATTCACCAGACCATTTAACACTATAAAAATCAGCATTTAGTTCGGCAGTAGGAGGGTACAATGTCCAATTAAATTCAACGCGTTCATCAACCCTACTCAATACAGGAACCCCATTTACTTCAATATTATTAAAATAGTCAGCCTTTAAACCAGGAACTCTTTTGCCATTTTGTAATGAAGATAGATGGGTACTTGGAATAGTTTGAATATCCTGATTTAAACGCGTTGAACCTGCTGCATATTCTATTGAGATATTTTTTTTTGATGCCAGATTTTTAAGGCCGTCAAGAATGCTTACTCTACCCAATCCAGGTCCGGAATAACCTCCCAGCCTTCCTTCAATTGCATCAGCACCAATTACAGCAATCTTTTTAACGTTGGGATTGATGGGTAAAATAGACTGCTCATTCTTTAATAAAACAACAGATTCCTCTGCAGCTTTTTTGGCTAGCGCTAGATGCTTTAAATAAAAACTGGTATCGATTTTATTTTCTGTTGCATAGGGATGCTCAAATAAACCCAGCTCAAATTTCGCCGTGAGCACTCTTGCTACAGCCGCATCAATAGTGGCTTTTGGAATACTTCCATCTAAGAATGGTTGAATAAACAATTTTCCATGTTCCTGTGCTGTTTGGAAAATTACGTCAAGTCCATTTGTTATGGCTTGCTTTCCAGACTCTTCATAACTGTTTGCAGTATGATGTAACACATTCGCACCACCAACAGCACTCGCGTCAGAAATTACAAATCCTTTGAACCCCCATTTTTCTTTTAATGTGGTGTTGAGTAACCAGTTATTGGCAGAAGCGGGACTACCATCCACCGAATTATAGGCCGTCATAATACTTCTTGCACCAGCCTTTTTAATCACATCAATAAAGGGCAGGAAATCGGATTCATATAATCTTCTTTCGTTGTATTGTATTGGATAACTATCTCTACCACCATCGCCTACATTGGCGATAAAATGTTTGGGTGTAGTAATAATATTATTTCTTTCGAAAGCACCTATATAAGCAACACCCATGGCTGAGCTTAAGAAAGGATCTTCTCCATAAGTTTCTTCTGTTCTACCCCAACGAGGATCCGTTGCTAAATTGATAACGGGTGACAATATTTGTCGAATACCCCTGATCTTAGTTTCTAGGGCGATAGCGCCGGCAACTTCATGCATGAGTAAAGTGTCCCAAGAAGCGGCTAATGCAATGGATTGAGGAAATACTGTAGCACCGTTTCGAACTAAACCATGCAATGCTTCATCAAATGCAATCATGGGAATACCCAATCTGGTTTGTTCTACAAAGTATTGTTGAATACTATTAATTTTTTTTACCAGACTAGTTGCATTGTCGTTGCTACTATATTTTAAAATCTGATTTGCAGCACCTGCTTCAGTGGATTCTGCGCTAACTTGAAAACCAAATAATCCGTTTCTATATTTTTCTGCCTCCTCCTTTTTTATTTCACCGGGGATCATGAATAATTGCCAGAATTTTTCTTCCGGTGTCATTCTCAATAGTAGATCTTGAACCCTTTCAGGAATGGGTAGTGAAGCATTTTTGTAAGCAGGGATAGATTGAGCCGATAAGCGATTCATACTAATCAACCCGATAAAAAGAATTACTAAATTTTTATAAGAGGGCATACTATAATTTGTTGATGATGGCAGAATACTTTATCCATTTACTAATTTTTGAAGTGCAATTTCAGGGATACTTATTTTCTTTTTTGTTGCATAGTCATAACAGATCATTCCCGTTTTAGCTTTTCCTGCAAGTATATTCCCTTCTTCTCTGATTATTTCAATCAAATAAAACAGATCAAATCCAAGCTTGTCAAAGTCTGCTGCCTGCACCGCTATATTAATCCTGTCGCCATAATTTAATTCGTGTTTGTACTCAATGGCAACATCTGCAATGATCAATCCATAACCGGCAAAATTCAATTCACCATAACCGAATTGCTTTAAAAATTGTTGACGCGCTTCCTGTATCAGCGACAGAAAATTATCATTTCCAACATGGCCTCCGTAGTTTAAGTCAGTGATCCGGATTGACATTTGTGTTTGGAAAAAAAATTCTTTCGGAAGACTTATTTTGATGCGATTCATTTCACTTTTTCTTTTAAAAATTCAATGAGTTTTGCGATGGCTTTCTTTCGGTGACTATATTTATTTTTTTCGTCCATACTCATTTCTGCAAAAGTTTTATCCGAACCGTCTGGTATAAATACGGGGTCGTATCCAAATCCTTCAAGCCCTTTCTGCGATTCAGTAATGGAGCCTGCACAAATTCCTTCAAACAAATATTCCTGCCCTTGCCAGATCAGAGATACTACTGTTCTGAATCTTGCAGAACGATTGGGCCGGCCTTTTAAATTCAATAAAAGTAATTCAATATTATCCTTGAAAATTGCTGCTTCGCCTGCATACCTGGCACTCTTTACACCGGGCGCTCCATCCAAAGAAAACACTTCCAAACCCGTATCCTCGCTGAAACAATTCTTTTGGGTAATCTTGTGAATGGTGGTAGATTTTTCGGTTGCATTTGCTTCTAAACTATTATGCGGTTCCGGTATGTCGATATAGATGCCGGCATCAAGTAAAGTAATGATTCGAAAAGGATCTTTTAATATAGAACGAATCTCCTTTACTTTATTTTGATTATTTGTTGCAAACACTAAGTCGATTGATTCAAGCATCCTATTTGAGTTTCTGATTTTTGAAGTGATTTCAATTATGCTAACCTGCCTTTGGAATCCCTATTTGTTTTTTTAGTTAAGAATCAGAGCTGGAACATGGTCTTGAGACTAACCCAAAGTTTGCTCTTTTCTATTTTTGCTTCCTGACTTCCATCATCCATTTTAGAGAGGGAAGGCGCCAATAAAATTTGCAATTGATCATAACGTTGAACCTGATAATTTGGAATGGTAAAAGGAAGCTGAATCTCTTTTGTACTCACATCGAAGAGTATCAAATAGTTTGGTTGCAAAGATGATTTCAGATCCGAATATAGGTAAGGGTGATTGATATGGTTTACGAGCGCAATATCACCCAGATTCAATTTGCACGCATTAAGTATGTTGGAGAGAAACTCTAAATGTGGTTCCGTAATAAAGGCCACATCTTTTTCCTTTATCAGAATCGTAATATTTTTACCGTTATTCCCTAGAAACCATTTTGGTTTTTGATCAACGAAATCAGGAACGACAGGAATTGTTTTTTCTACCTGTTTGTTATCATTTTTGGTAGCAGGCTTTTTAAGAATTGGTTCAGATATAAAGTTTTCGGCAACAGATACAATTGGAGCAGACTGAATTTCGGGTAAGACAGAAGCAGCTTCGGTTATATGTAAATCATTTCCAATCACCAGATTATTCGTGTACAGATCGGCTATGATAAAATCGGGAAGTGTAATTTTTTTGTCAGACATCATCAGTATGCAATATTAACGATTGTTAGCCTTTATTTTTTTCGTTAATTTGCAACAAATATAAAACTATGGTGGCATCAGCAGAGATAAAGATTGAAAGAATTGGAGAAAGCAAATTAGCAGGATTGAACGTCGAAAACCTTCCTTTCGGTAAGTATTTTACGGATCATATGCTGGAGGCGGATTATATTAATGGAGAGTGGACAAATATTGCAATAAAGCCTTATCAACCCTTATCCCTTGACCCTTCTTTGGCCGCACTGCATTATGGGCAGTCGATTTTTGAGGGCATCAAAGCGTATAAAAATCAAGATGGAGAAGCTTATATTTTCAGGCCTTTCGATAATTTCATTCGGTTTAATAAGTCGGCCGAAAGAATGTGTATGCCCGAAGTTCCTGAAGAACTTTTTATAGAGGGGATGCGTCAGTTAATCAGCCTCGACAAAAACTGGATCCCTTCTCAAAAAGACCATTCCTTATATATTCGTCCCTTTATGTTTTCGACCGACCAAATGTTGGGAGTAAGACCTTCGCAGACCTATAAATTCTTGATTATTCTAAGTCCTTCTGGCCCGTATTTTGCCGCCCCTATGAAAATTCTGGTCGAAGAAAGTTATACGCGTGCAGCCCCTGGTGGAGTTGGGTTTGCAAAGAATGCCGGTAACTATGGAGGTAGCTTGATTGCTGCAAAAGAAGCCAATAAAATGGGCTATGATCAGGTATTATGGACCGATGCTTTTGAACATAAATGGTTACAGGAAGTTGGCATGATGAATGTAGTGTTTATTATTAACGGAGTAGCAGTTACCCCATCACTCGAAGAGGGTACTATTTTAAAGGGTGTAACCAGAGAAACTGTATTAACACTGCTTACCGAAATGGGCATTAAGGTAGAGGAACGCAGAATTAGTATCGACGAATTAGTTGCTGCATATCAGGCAGGCAATGTTCAGGAAGTTTTCGGCACAGGAACTGCTGCAACCATTGCTCCGATCAAGGAAATGAAGTACAAGGATATTATCATGCAATTCGATACCACTATCTGGAAAATCTCACCTGCAATCAAACAACAATTGAATGATATCAGAGATTTGAAATCGGCCGATATTCACGGTTGGATGTTTAAAATTTAAAGCATCAATACATTATACTAAGCCTGCACTATTTTTTTGTGTGGGCTTATTTTTTTTCAACAATTTTCTCCTCTTTTAATTTTCTTCTGATTCCGTAACCAATTCCTGCAGCAAGGAGTAGACTGAGTCCGCCGTCAATCGGAACATCATTGGTATCACCATCAAAACCGGGTGCACTGGCCTTTAAAATTGTAGGGGAAAATAGAAGTGCTAATGATAAAATCCATCTAAAAAAGTTTAACGGTTTCATATGAAGTGTTTTATAATTTAATAATCTTGTGAATGACGGTTTCTTCACCGGTTGAAAGCTTCAGGAAATAAATTCCCTTTGACCAATTCTTGCAGTCCAACTCAACTACCGCTTCCTGTACATTTCTCAACTCTTTCAGTTGAATTAATTGCCCCGACTCATTTAAAACTTGTATAGATAGTTTTAACGAAACTGGTGCTTTAACCTTTACTATGAATTGATTGTTCGCGGGATTTGGGAAAACCAAACTGCTGAATTTATTGATGGCTTCTGTTTGATTAGAATTTGTAACTGCAGAAACGATAATCTCAAATCTTTCTTCGGTCTGATATTGTTCAGTTGAATCGATCGAAAAATCGTACTTAAAACCGGGTTTTATAATGGTGGTTATATTTTTTTTCTTATCGTGAAGAATCAGCGCAAATCCATCCATCACCGCTACCTGTGTGGCTTTCAGTGTAAACGACCTGTCCATTGTGGATATTAACCCCAATGGAATTACTAAAGCCCTACCGGCTTTTCTGGTATCGATAGTTAGTTTTTCTTTTTCGCTACTGATGCTGTACAAATTGCATTCGGGATTCATCATTTTAATGGCATCAAAGCGATCGATGCTATCGGATGCACTTGTTTTAAAAATGATTACTTGTTTATCATAAAAAATACTGTCGGAATATAGTGCTAGTTCCAACTGATTAGTGGGATGATTTGATTGGCCGAAAATTTGTGCAGGATCAGCTCCTGGCTGTTTTGAATTTTCTGAGAATTGAATAGTATTTCCCGAACTGGTATCCATCACCTGAACAAAAAATGCAGAGAACGCAGGGAGTATTATTTTACTTGAAAATGGGTAGCAGGCATACCCACCTTTGGTACCCTGATTGGGGTCCCAAACATAGTAGTTCGCCATCACATTATTGCCTATCTGCAGTTTGCTCATATCGATACAAGATGCATAGGGATTACCGACCAGATTAAAGCCGGGATTGATCGCATTTTTTGACAGCGTAATAATCTTTGCACCATTGTTGAGTTGCCCCTTAAAATGCATCGTAACAGCAGAAGGTTTATAAGCGGCTCCGTTAAGTCCCTCTCCCTTTTTGCCGCGTATATTTATCCTGATTCCTTCTGTTGAATTCCATGCATTTTTATTCAAGCCATTTGTGTGATCAAAGGCAATCCAGCCCGTGTCTTTTTCAGCGCCATTTCCTTTAAATGGATCATACCAAAATGCAGATGGATTATTGGTTCCCGTTTTTGTAAAGCCATTGGTTTTTCCACCGGAACCCGAAATGTCGATATCAGCAATGATCATATTAAGCCCGATAGAGTGGGAGAATGGATGCGCCAGAAACCGGAAATTCCTTTTTCCTGCGGGAATATATTTTTGAACCTGTACTTCCCCCTGAACGCTGGCTCCTGAGCCTAATGGAGCAATATTGGCGGCACCCTTTTCGTCGGAACAGAGAATTAAGAATCCATTTGAATTTAGTATAGCACTATCGGCAAGTGAAACGCTTCCTTCATCCAGCCCTCCCGCAATTTGAAGCGACTCCTGTAAATTAATAGATGCATTTTTTGTGAGAATCAGGTTTCTCAGAATTGCAGTAGCGCTATCAAACTTCAAAGGGCCGGAAGAGCTTGTAATACTTAATTGTGAATTGATACCACCCAGTAATTTACCCTCGGTTGATTCCATTAAACTTTCCATACTCAGTTGAAAACCGTTGAGAGAAAGCAATATATTTTTATCAATGATTAGCTTACCCACCTGCCAATCGCTTGTTAACTGAATGGTATCTGTTCTGTTGGCAATATGGTAAACAGTTGATGGCTCTTTAAAACCAGAAGGCATTTGTCCGCTTCCATCTGTTTTAACTCCCCAGCTACTCGTGTCCGAAATATTTCCAATGGCTTTGCTGTAATAAGCTTTCATAAAGGAAAATTGCCAGGCTGGAAGGCTTGCAAAACGGGTATTACTCCTTGTCCAGTTAGCAATATTTCCAATCGATTTTAAAATGCCATCTTTTGTATCTGCCACAGGAGTGAGTTTAAAATACTGGTCATTTATTTCAGTAGGAAAATCTCTGGCAGTGAGGCCATTGATCAAGCCTTGGGGCAACCAGGATTGGGTGGTTGTAGGATTGCCTGTATTAATCCAGGAGCGCGATGAAATGGCATAGATGAAAACAGGAGCTGCCAGCGTTCCCTGATAGGCGATTAACTGGTCGCCTGATGTGGAGAGTCCTGAAGCCGCTGTTGAGCTGATGGTTCCAAAATTGGCAACCGGATTTTTGCCGGTGCTACTAAAGGTTACTGTTACCACAGTGCCTTTGCCAATTCCATTTGATGGGGCTGTCCAGGTATGAATGGCTTCCGAGCTGTTCACAAATGCGGGTTGAGCCAAAGATCCGTTCCAACCCTTTTCAGAAAACTGAATTTTGGTTGTGGAGTCGATATCTACCAACGCCAAAAAGGCAAACTGATCGCTATTATCGGTTTGGAGCGCAACGATGGCAATATCGCCGGGTAAAAGATTGCTGCCCTGCGATCTGGAGGAGAGGCAAACAGATGTAAAAAATAAGGAGGTAAGAAATAGTTTAAACATAGGGCCCGATTTAAACTTCAAAATAAATAACTGAAAAAGCAGCAAACAAGGCTCTGGAACTGATTGGGCTAAAAACCGGAGAAGTTTAGGTGTTCTGCCAGATTTGGGCCTGAGTGTTTTAGCGGTCCTGAAAAAATTTTAGGAAAAAAATGTCGGTAGCCAGTAATTTTGGTGGGTAGTTTCGGATAGTTATCCCCGTTTTTAGCTTATTTATGGCCTGATTTGCGCTTTTTTAAAAATACTGGGGGAAAACTTTTGAAAACATTTTGGTTTTTCACATCCAGCCATTACCTTTGCCGTCCGAAATTTTAAACGGATTAGAATGCCTACAATACAGCAATTAGTTAGAAAAGGTCGCGAAATAATCAGGGCTAAAAGTAAATCAAGAGCTTTGGATGCATGTCCTCAGCGCCGTGGTGTTTGTACCAGGGTTTATACAACCACTCCAAAGAAACCAAACTCTGCCTTGCGTAAGGTTGCAAAGGTTCGTTTGACTAACAAAGTGGAAGTGATCGCCTACATTCCCGGTGAAGGACATAACCTGCAAGAGCACAGTATCGTTTTGATACGTGGTGGTCGTGTAAAGGATTTGCCAGGTGTACGTTACCATATTGTACGTGGTAGTTTGGATACTGCCGGTGTAAAAGATCGTAAGAAGAGCCGTTCTAAATACGGTACTAAGAAAGAAAAAGCAAAAAAATAATCAATTATTTATTATAGCTGAGTAAAGTTTTAATACTTGAAGAAATTCAGCTCAAATTAAAAATTAGCAAAAATGCGTAAAGCACAAGCCAAAAAATTACCCCTCGCTCCGGACGGACGATTCAACGATAAATTAGTTACCCGTTTCATCAACAATTTGATGTGGCAGGGTAAAAAATCTACTGCTATCAACATTTTCTATGATGCAGTTGATAAAGTAACCAAAGTAACTGGCGAAGATGGTTATGAAGTTTGGAAAAGAGCCATTGCAAATGTTACACCTGCTGTAGAAGTACGTAGCCGTCGTATTGGTGGAGCTACTTTCCAGATTCCTTCTGAAGTTCGTGCCGACCGTAAAATTTCTTTGAGTATGAAGTGGTTGATCCGCTACAGCCGCGAAAGAAATGGTCGTACCATGGCAGATAAATTATCAAACGAGATTATGGCTGCTGCTAAAGGTGAAGGTGCTGCTTTCAAAAAGAAAGAAGATACCCACCGTATGGCTGAGGCAAACAAAGCCTTCTCTCACTTTAAAGTGTAGTTTTCTACTTGCTATATTTGAAGCCCCCCGACTACTCGAGGGGGCTTTTTTATGCGCCGAGGTCAATAAATTATCCCCATAAGAATTAATTCTTTGTGAACCCCTTGTTCAATCGCTATAATTACTACCTTTGCCGCTCGAAAAATTTGAAGCTTACTTCAGAAAATAAACATTAAACAAGAACTCTTTATGGCGGACTTGAGATTACAACGCAACTTTGGTATTGCTGCCCACATTGATGCCGGCAAAACCACCACTACCGAGCGTATCCTGCGCTATACCGGTATGATTCATAAGATCGGTGAAGTACACGATGGTGCTGCTACTACCGACTGGATGGAGCAAGAAAAAGAAAGAGGGATTACCATTACTTCAGCCGCAGTAAGCTGTGAGTGGAAATTCCCAACGAATAAGGGTACAGCAGATGCTAACACCAAGTCTTATTATTTTAATATCATCGATACTCCGGGTCACGTGGATTTTACTGTTGAGGTAGAGCGTTCTATGCGTGTACTGGATGGTTTGATCGCGCTGTTTTCAGCAGTTGATGGTGTTGAACCCCAGTCTGAAACTGTTTGGCGTCAGGCAAATCGTTACAAAGTTCCACGTATTGGTTTCGTAAATAAAATGGATCGTTCCGGTGCCGACTTCCTGATGGTAGTAAATCAGGTGAAAGAAATGTTGGGCGCTAATGCTGTTCCGTTACAGTTGCCTATTGGAGCGGAAGACGATTTTGTGGGTGTGGTGGATTTGATTACCATGAAAGGTGTGATTTGGGATATGGAAACTGAAGGTATGACTTTCAAAGAAATTCCGGTTCCTGCTGATATGGTTGAAGAAGCCAATGAATGGAGAGCTAAATTGATTGAAGCTGTTGCTGAATACGACGATAATTTGATGGAGAAATTCTTCGAAGATCCGGCTACAATCACTGAAAATGAAGTTCACGAAGCAATCCGTAAAGCTTGTATCGATCTGAGTATCGTTCCAATGATGTGCGGTTCGTCTTTTAAAAATAAAGGAGTACAAACTGCACTGGATGCGGTTTGTCGTTACCTGCCTAGTCCGGTAGATGTAGAAGATACCGTAGGTACCAATCCTGATACAGGAGAAACCATTCACCGTAAACCAAATGCTAAAGAACCTTTTGCAGCTTTGGCTTTCAAGATTATGACAGATCCTTTCGTAGGTCGTCTGGCTTTCTTCCGTTGTTATTCAGGTCATCTGGATGCCGGTTCTTATGTATTGAACGTAAGAAGTGGTAAGAAAGAGCGTATCAGCCGTATCATGAAGATGTTTGCCAACAAACAAAATCCAATCGACTTTATTGAAGCCGGTGATATTGCAGCAGCGGTAGGTTTCAAAGAGATCAAAACCGGAGATACTTTATGCGATGAGAACCATCCAATCACTTTAGAGAACATGTTCATTCCTGAGCCCGTAATCTCTGTGGCAGTTGAGCCTAAAACTCAAGCCGACGTGGATAAAATGGGTATGGCAATCGCTAAATTGGTTGAGGAAGATCCTACATTAAGAGTTAAAACCGACGAAGATACTGGTCAGACTATTCTTTCTGGAATGGGAGAGTTGCACCTTGAAATCATCGTAGACCGTATGCGTCGCGAGTTCAAAGTGGAAATCAACCAGGGTAATCCGCAGGTAGCTTATAAAGAAGCATTCGGTAATACCATTGAGCACCGCGAAGTGTTGAAGAAACAGTCTGGTGGTCGTGGTAAGTTCGCAGATATTCAATTTGCCATTGGACCTGCAGATGCAGAATGGTTAACTGAAAATCCGGGTAAAACTTTCCAATTCAAAAACGATTTGTTTGGTGGATCAATCCCTAAAGAATTTGTTCCTGCTATTCAAAAAGGTTTCGAAACCTCAATGGGTGTGGGTGTTCTGGCAGGATATCCGGTAGTTTCTATGAAAGTGCGTGTATTCGACGGAAGTTTCCACCAAGTGGATTCTGATGCGATGTCTTTTGAATTATGTGCCAAATCCGGTTTCCGTGAAGCAGGCCGTAAAGCAAAGCCAACATTGCTCGAACCGATCATGCGTGTAGAAGTGGTAACTCCTGATCAATACATGGGAGACGTAACTGGTGACTTGAACCGTCGTCGTGGTATGCTGGAAGGCATGGATACCCGTGGAAATGCACAGGTAATCAAAGCTAAAGTTCCGTTGAGCGAAATGTTTGGTTATGTTACTCAACTACGTTCTTTATCTTCTGGTCGTGCTGCTTCAACTATGGAGTTCAGTCATTATAACCCAGCTCCAAACAATATCGCTGAAGAAGTGATCGCGAAGAGCAAGGGAAAAGTGAAGTCGGAAGACTAATTTTAAATGGATCTCATTTCAATATGGCCCCGTTCAGTAAAAGAACGGGGCTTTTTTGGGCTATCAGGGCAGAGAAAATCCCAAAAAGCCAATTTTGGGTATATTTTTTCTTTTTTTTCGAAGAAATTCACAAAAAACTTTTAAAAATACTTGCCCAATCAATCGTGTCCCCTTACCTTTGCAACCCCAATCAGAAAATTGGGTTTGTCTATGTCTCAGAGAATCAGAATCAAATTACAATCATACGATCACAATCTGGTAGATAAATCTGCAGAGAAAATCGTAAAAACTGTGCGCAGCACGGGTGCGGTAGTTACAGGTCCAATTCCTTTGCCTACGCATAAGA
>JAIEMK010000044.1 GCA_019752295.1 Chitinophagaceae bacterium
AAAGGAGTTGACGACTGGAAAGTAACTACTGTAGGTGATGATATTGCATGGATACATAAATCTGAAGACGGGCATTTATACGCCATTAATCCCGAAGCAGGATATTTCGGAGTAGCTCCCGGTACGAATTATCATACCAATCCGAATGCAATGGATAGTATCAAAGCAAATACTATTTTTACCAATGTTGCGATCACTGCCGATGGTGATGTTTGGTGGGAAGGTATGACCAAAGAAGTTCCGGATGGATTAACCGATTGGCATGGTTTACCTTATGATAAAAATTCAGGAAAGCCTGCAGCCCACGCCAATAGCCGCTTTACAGCACCTGCTTACCAAAATCCTGCAATTGATAGCGAGTGGAATAATCCAAATGGAGTACCCATTACCGCATTTGTTTTTGGCGGAAGAAGAAGTACTGCAGTGCCTTTAGTTTGTCAATCTTTTAACTGGAGTTTTGGCGTTTATACTGCTGCTACAATGGGTAGTGAAACAACGGCTGCTGCTTTTGGTGAGATTGGCAGAGTTCGTCGCGATCCATTTGCGATGCTGCCATTCATGGGATATAATATGGGTGATTATGTAAATCACTGGTTACAGTTTGGTCGCGATCTACCAAATGCGCCAAGGATCTTTAGTGTAAACTGGTTTAGAAAAGATGAGAACGGAAAATTCTTATGGCCCGGATTCGGAGATAATATGCGCGTGTTGAAATGGATTGTGCAAAGAGCTACATCCGGTGCAGGTGGTGTTGAATCACCGATTGGCTGGATGCCACGGTACGAAGATCTTGACTGGAGAGGCATTGAGAATTTCAGTAAAGAAGACTTCGCAAAAATCATGACTGTTGACAGAGAGCCTTGGAAACAAGAATTGTTATCACACGAAGAATTGTTTTCAAAACTGTACGACCGTCTTCCAAAAGAATTCTATTTCATGCGCGAATTATTGTTGAGTGCCTTATGGCGTTCACCAGAACATTGGGCATTGGAACCTGAACATATTTAAGATAAAAAAGAACGGATTTCAAAGTCCGTTCTTTTTTTTGAACCATCGTTTTAAAAATACTTTATGAACTGGTTTATATCATTGTTTACAGAACAGTCAGTTCCACAAGCTGCTATCATGTATGCCCTAGTAATTGCACTGGGGATTGCACTGGGGAAAATAAAACTATTTGGAATTTCTTTTGGAATTACTTGGGTATTATTTATCGGGCTATTGTTCTCCTATTTTGGGATCTCGATCAATAAAGAGATTGAACATTTTATAAAAGAGTTCGGTTTAGTTATTTTTGTTTACGCAATTGGTCTTCAGGTTGGTCCGGGTTTTTTCTCCTCCCTAAAGAAAACGGCTTTAGGCAATAACGCTTTGGCGGCAACTGTTGTACTCACAGGTGTTCTTATCACAATTATTTTCTTCTATACTTCTGGTATTCATATTGCCACTTTATCGGGAGTGATGAGTGGTGCGGTTACAAATACACCGGGACTAGCTGCAGCACAGGCTGCGGTAAAAGACCTGCACATACAGGGAGCCGATAACGGCATTATAACGCTGGCTTATGCAGTAGCATACCCTTTTGCAGTGGTAGGCATTATTCTATCGCTAGTTATATTGAGAAAGGTTTTGAGAATTGATGTGGAGAAGGAAAAAGAGTTGCATCGCAAATTAAATTTTATACAATCCAATCGACCCATCTCTATTCATTTAAAATTAGAGAACAGACAATTGATTGGTCAACCCTTGAGGAGCATCTTTAAATTACTGAACGAGCCGGTAATCATTTCTAGAATGATGCACAAGGGAGAAATTATTACTCCCACTCCCGACATTGTTTTGGCAGACGGCGATATTATGCTATTTGTTGCTCCAAAAAAATTAATGGAAAATGTAAAATTATTAGTGGGATCCGAAGCAGCTATTAATTTAAAGAATGAACCGGGCAGCAATCTTATTTCGAAATTTATTGTGGTTACCCGCAAAGAAATTACGCACAAAAGACTTGGAAATATTCTGGAATTACAAAACGAAAACCTAACCATTTCGAGAATTAAAAGGGCTGGTATTGAAATGGTAGCTCATGGTAATATTTTTTTACAACTTGGCGATACCATGACCGTTGTAGGAACAGAGGAAAGTGTAAACCAATTTACATCTGTTGTAGGCAATTCTTTAAAAAGATTAGAGTCGCCCGACCTGGGACCTATTTTTATTGGCATCGTGTTGGGTATTATTTTGGGAAGCATTCCTTTTCATATTCCAAGTATGCCTGTTGCAGTAAAAATTGGAATGGCTGGCGGTCCGTTGATTGTTGCATTATTTTTGAGCAGGTTTGGGAACTTTCTTTATTTGAATAACTATACTACCAATAGCGCCAATCTGATGATCAGAGAATTAGGTATTGCACTATTTCTTGCCAGCGTAGGTTTAAGTAGCGGACAAAATCTTTCTGCAGCATTTGCTGACGGAAGCGGATACAGATGGATCTTAATGGGAATTACCATTACCATGGTGCCTTTATTGATTGTTGGTGTACTCGCAAAAAAATTCTTTAAGAAAACCTATTTCGAAATCTCGGGATTATTAGCAGGCGCCTGTACGGATCCTCCTGCACTTGCATTTGCTTTGAAAGTGGCAGGCAACGATATTCCTTCAGCAACTTATGCCACGGTATATCCCCTAACCATGATTCTGCGTATACTGGCAGCTCAGTTGCTCATCTTGTTTTTTGCTTGATATAAAATCAGGCCAAACCCCATTTGTTACAGCAACAGCTACTGTAACAATATATTATTCACTTAAATCGATAAAATGAAATTTCTTAGTAATATCCGATTGTATAGATTCATCATGCCTGCTGTTTTTTGTTTTTTCTTCCAGTTTTTGCAGGCACAAACAAAGACCAAAGAAGTAAATACGCAAAGTCAGTTCTGGATCAGCATGAACTCAACTACCCGACTCACAAAAAAATGGGGGTTCAATGCCGATGTACATATCAGAAGAAATAACTTTATGGCCGATCCTAGTTTTTATTTTTTAAGGGGATCTGCTAACTATTGGATAACAGATAATATTACGGTTGCATTGGGTTATGCAAAAATGTGGCTGGCTCCTACAACGCCCAACTGGAAACACTTTGCAGAAGAAAACCGTATTTACCAACAACTGCAAATGGTTTCAAAAATTGGGAAAATCGGGGTTTTTCAAAGGTTGCGTACTGAGCAACGCTGGCAGGAAAAAATTGCGAACGACGTGTTTACCGGAAACTACAAATTTACCAACCGAGTAAGGTATTTATTCAGCGCTACCATACCTGTTTGGAAAAATAAAAAACTGCCTTCGCTTGTCCTCTCTGATGAACTACTTGTACAGTTTGGCGACGAAGTGGTTTATAATACCTTCGATCAGAACAGATTATTTTTGGGCATTAAGCAAACCATTAATAAGAATCTGAGTTTTGATATGGGCTTTATGCAGCTTAAACAACAAAAAGCAAGCGGTTACCAGTACGATAAGAATAATACTTTTCGGCTATTTTTTTACTATATGCCCGATTTGAGGAAACACTAATCGTTTTTTGTCGACCATCAATTAGTAGTAAATTTATCCTCGTAACCCATTACGCCATCGGGTGCAGGCACTTAAAAAATTTTGAACTATCTGAATATGAAAAACGATTGCTTTTCAAAAACTAATCTGATTGTTATGTCGCTAATTGCATTTACTATTAACAGTTCTGCACAAGCATTACATTCCGGGAAAGCAGCATTTACTATGCAAAAAGATCAAATAGTGCAGAACAATTATATTGCCAAAGCAGTATCTGCAACAAAGCTTACGAGCAATTATGAAAGTCCCGCCAACTTATTTCAATCGGCAGATATCAGTTTCAAATTTGCAATCAATGGTCGCGACAACGAAATGGCTTCAGGGCAGGATCACCATTTTACGGTAACTGCAAAAGATGGTTATGCAGAAACACCTGTGATTGTATTTGGAAAACAACTCAATCAGCATGCTGATAAAAAACAATACCTGCAACCCAACACTACATTAAAAGTGCGCCTTGATGGAAGAGAGATCCTAAATCAGTTTGCTAACAAAGGATACTATACCTGCTTTAACGGAACCAAAATTTATAAACAGGATTTTAAAGGCATTTATATTGCCGGAGGTACCCTGCCAATGATCTGGGATTTCGACAATCTGATTCATAGAGACGCATTGCTGTTGAAGGATACAAAAGGTGATGGAATCTTTGAAACAGAATTAATACTGAATGTAAAACAAGATCAAAAACAAATTGCCGCTGAATGGAATTTATCAAAAGACATTTCTGCTTTTCCACAATACCATTCAAATTTTCAGTTATCGAATGCCATCTACAATATGTCGCTCGAAGAAATGATCAGGGCCGTTGAGCCTGACAGCACTTTCAGAACCGGTAAGGAATGGGCAGGAGTATGGACTAGGGACATCAGTTATAGCATTATTTTATCGATGGCTTATTTACAACCTCAGGTTGCGAAAAACAGTTTGCTGAAAAAAGTAAATAAAAAGAAAAGAATCATTCAGGATACGGGAACCGGTGGTGCATATCCCGCTTCAACAGATAGGATGATTTGGGCTGTTGCTGCCTGGGAAGTGTATACTGCAACTGGCGATAAAGACTGGCTGCAACTGGCATATGAAATTATCAAGAACAGCATCGAAGATGATCAGAAAAACTGTTATGATCCAATTACCGGAATGGTAAAAGGCGAATCCTCTTTTCTGGATTGGCGCGAACAAACTTATCCTAAGTGGATGCAGCCTGCCGACATTTTTGAAAGCGAGTGCTTAGGCACTAATGCAGCGCACTATCAGGCTAATATTGTTTTGAGCAAAATGGCTGCAAAGCTTGGCCAAAAAGATGTTTCAGCAAAACATCTGACCCTTGCAGAGAAGATCAAAAAAGGCATCAATCAATATTTATGGATTCCTGAAAAAGGATACTATGCACAGTTTTTATATGGCAGAAATTATAAAATAGTTTCTCCCCGATCTGAAGCATTGGGAGAAGCGCTTTGTGTTTTATTCGGCATAGCAGACAAGAAAAGGGCAGAGCAAATTATTTCTTCCGTACCATTAACCCAATATGGTATCAGTTGCATCTATCCGCAAATACCCAATATACCACCCTATCATAATAATGCTGTGTGGCCTTTTGTACAAACTTATTGGGCTTTGGCATCTGCAAAATCTGGTAACGAAGCAGCCGTTATGCAATCCATACAAAGCATTTATCGACCTGCTGCTTTATTTCTTACAAACAAAGAAAATTTTGTTGCCGACAATGGCGATTACGCAGGCACGCAAATCAATAGCAGCAATATGCTTTGGAGTTTATCAGGTAATCTTAGTTTAATTCATAAACTTATTTTTGGTGTCAGTTTCCATTCCGATTCGTTGGCATTTAGTCCCTTTGTTCCAAAACTGTATGATGGAGAAAAAACACTCACAAATTTCAAATACAGAAATGCAGTTCTAGATATTCGCTTAGAGGGCACAGGTAATACCATTAAAACATTCTTGTTCGATGGAACAAAACAATCAAGAGCAATCATCCCCCAGAACTTAACCGGACACCATTCTATTCTAATCATCATGGCAAATACGCCGATACCTGCTAAGCCAATTCATCAAACCGAAAACTATACAAGTCTTGCTGCACCGATTGTACAACAATTCAAGAACCAGCTTCAATGGCAACCAGTTGAAGGCGCTACTTCGTATGAGGTTTTAAAAAACGGAAAAAAGATTGCAAGCCTGAAACAGTTGGAATATACTATAACTGAATCTGCTGTTTTTTCGGAATACCAGATAATTGCTTTGGATAAAAATCAAGTGCCCTCTTTTGCCAGCGAACCCATTCAGGTGTATAACAGCAAAAAGGCAATTCAATTTGAAGCGGAGTTGAATACGCAAAAGTCGGATCTTCCATATCTCGGATATGCAGGAAACGGTTTTGTAGAAACCAGTAAAACAATTAATCCAACACTTAGCTTCCCGATAGAAGTTAGTGAGGATGGGCTTTATGCCATCGACTTCCAATATGCAAACGGGAATGGACCAACAAATACCGAAAACAAGTGTGCCATTAGAAGTTTGTTGGTGAATAAGGAATTTAAGGGCACTATCATATTACCACAGAGAGGCACTAAAGAGTGGAGTAACTGGGGATCTAGCAATAGTGTTCATGTTAAATTGCTAAAAGGAAAACACCTGATTCAGTTATCGCTGGAAGATCATAACGATAATATGAACTTAGAGATCAATCAAGCCATGATCGACTTTTTGAGAATCATAAAATTGGATTAGGGATAAGGTAAAAATTAGAGCCCCATTCTGGTCATTAATTCCAGAACCAGTTCGGTTTCTTTTTTCAAATCGCTCAAATTTTTTTCGGCAATTTGCTGATCAAATGAAACCATGTCGGAGTACCTGATAGCAATTTTACTCAAGGCATTTAAACTGGCTGTAAGCGCAGTTCCTTTTAGTTTATGGCCGACAGTTTTTAATTGTTTTAAATCTTTTTTTGTAACAGCCTCTTCCAATACTACAATAGCCCTATTCAACTCCGTTTTAGTAAGTTCAAAAAACTGCTTTACCAGTGTCGGATTATTTCCAAGATACTTTTCAACTTTAGCATAGTCAATATGGAGTAGTTGTTCTGTTTCTGTTAAACTATTTGCTACCTCAAGCACTGTCTTACCCATATTCAAATATTTTTCAAATATTAAAACGATGGCCTCTTCGGTAAATGGCTTTGAAATAAAATCGTCCATACCTGCTTCTATACATTTCTCTTTTTCGCCTTTTACAATTCCAGCAGTTAAAGCAATGATAGCAGCGCGCTTAGCAGATTTTATATTCCGGATCTCCCTTGTAGCTTCATATCCGTTCATTTCTGGCATTTGTATATCCATCAGGATGAGGTCGGGCATTTGTTGTTTGCAGTATTCAACAGCTTCCAAACCGTCCACAGCCTCTATTACAATTGCATTGGGTGCAATTCTTTCCACTACAGTTTTGGCAAGCAGCATATTCACCATCCCATCTTCTGCAATTAAAATGAGCGACTTTTCTTTAAAAACAATACTCGTTTCTTCCTCTTCCACTATATCAACTCCAATTTGAGCCAATTGAGAAAGCGCTTTAAAGAGATCGTGCATTTTAATGGGTTTTACCATTCTTGCCGCAATACCTATTTCCTTGCTCGTTTTTATTACCAGTTCTTCATCAGAGGAGCTCGATAATAATAAAATGGGCAATGTGGCAGCATTCGCAAAATAGTTTTGCCGAATCTTTTTTGAAGTTTCCAGTCCGTCCATTACAGGCATATGATAATCCATTAAAATCAAATCGTACCGAAGACCCCTTGCCAAAATCTGAAGCGCTTCGATTCCGTCAACTGCTTCATCGCTGTGAATCTGTTTCAGTAAGAGCATTTGTCGCAGAATGGTTCTGTTGTTTTGGTTATCATCAACAATCAACACTTTTTTTATGAAATCGAGTTTTTCTAAATTAGTAAACCCTGAATCTTCTTTTTTAAGGTGCAAATCGAAATAGAATACCGATCCCTGCCCTACTGTACTTTTCACATACAATTTGCTTCCCATCAAAGCCAAAATTTTATTGCTAATGGTGAGGCCCAATCCAGTGCCACCATATTTCTTGGTAACGGAACCATCTTCTTGCGAAAAAGCCTCAAATATTTTTTCGAGCTTATCTTCCTTAATCCCAATACCGGTATCGCGCACTTCAAACCTAAAATCAACAAACTCTTTTTCCACATCCGATAGTGCATACACTTTCAATTCAATTTCTCCTTTCTCCGTAAATTTTGCGGCATTACTCAAGAGATTAAATAAAACCTGTTTCAAACGAATTGCATCCGTCCAAATGAACTGAGGAAGATTAGGCGCAATATTCAATAACATCTCCAACCTTTTATTTTGAATCTGAAAAGTAATGATGTCTGCGGCCTGACTGCCTATTTCAAACAAATCACTTTTCTCTATCTGCAATTCTAATTTACCGGCTTCAATCTTAGAGAAATCCAAAATGTCGTTAATGATACTTAATAATGCGGTAGCAGATTGATTTACGATTCCAAGATATTGTTTCTGTGTTTCATCAAGTTTTGTTTTCAGGATGAGGTCTGTGAATCCAATAACCCCATTTAGAGGAGTGCGTATTTCATGACTCATATTTGCAAGAAATTCCGACTTGGCAATACTGGCTTCTTCGGCTAGTAATTTTGCCTGCTTTAATTCCATTTCCAATTTCAATCGATCGGTAACATCAACCGAGTTCCCTATCACATAAATATTGCCATCCACATCTGTTTCAACAATATTATTGTATAGCCATACCAGACCCGTCCCATTTTTGTGTACGGTGGTCATTAGTCCATTTGCGGTGCGTTCTTTCGCAATTCTTTGTAAATACTCATTCAAATCGTTATGGTATTTGGGCGAAACAATATCATACAATGTTTTATTCTTCAATTCATCGGGGGTATAGCCTAGTAAGGCAGCGCCGGATTTATTAATCGAAAGAAACTTTCCATTCAAATCATGTGTGCACATCAATCCCTGAGAGTTTTCGAAAAAAGAACGGAATTTATTTTCACTTACTTTAATTTGTTCTTCAATCCTTCTCTCGGTTGTAATGTCTCTTGCAATTGCAAATAAATTGCCTGTTTTTATTTCCGGAGTTGCCACCCACTGCAAAACCCGATAGTCGCCGTTAATTGTTTTAAATCGATGGGTAAAATTGATGGTATTGACCCCTGTGGCAAGTTTTGCAATTTCTTTTTGTGTTGCAAAAACATCGTCGGGATGCACCATGTGAAAAAAAGATTCTGAAAGCAACTGCTTTTCTTCCCATCCAAAGATTCTGGTAAATGAAGGGTTCACTTTCTTAAATAGTCCGTCGATTCCGGCAATACAAATCAGATCAATCGATAAATTAAATAATCTTTCGAAACTTTTAAGTTCCTCTTTTTGCCTTCTTTCTACTATTAATTCAATCACCTGATCTGCCAGTAATTTCAGAGATGATTTTTGATTATCGTTTAATGTTCTCGGCACATTATCCATGACGCAGATAGTACCAAATGCATAGCCATGTGGATCTACTAAAGGGTAGCCGGCATAGAATCGGATATTGGGGTAGCCGGTTATCAGCGCATTGTTTTTAAACCTTTCATCTTTGATAGCATCGGCAACTTCAAAAATGCAGGGTTCCATGATGGCATACTGGCAGAAAGAAACTTCTCTTGGAACTTCAGTACCCTCTAATCCTTTTTTTGATTTAAACCATACCCTGTTCTTATCAACCAGTGTAATCAAACTGATCGGGGCATTGCAGATCAACGATGCTAATTCGGCAAATCTGTTAAATTCTGTTTCTTCTACACTATCTAATATCTGATAGTTTTCTAACGCCTTCAGGCGGCCTGCTTCATTTAAAGGAATGGGGTTCTTCATTTAACTAAGTATGCAGGAATCATTTTGATTCCTAATTAAAAGAAATTACCTAGGGGACATGAATATAACCTTTTTTATTCTTTTACTTCGTTTCAGAAAGCTTTCTTTTCTACTCAATATACTTTACTACTCTTGCAAGCTTGCCATTTGAATTAACCCCCTCTAAAACAATTTGCAATTTCTTACTGCTATCGTTATTATAAAATTCAATCTTTACTCTGGGACTTCTTTTATTGGTAAGCAGGTAGGGATTCCAATAGAGGGTAGTTCTGTTATCTGCATCAAAATTTCCGGTTGGCTTATCGTAGTTTGGACTATAAAATTCTTTAAAAACAGAGTACCCGCCCAGAATGGTATTCTCCATGCCTTTACTATTATCAGTATTGCTTGTTGCACTCTTCCCTTTCTTGGTATAGATCGCTATTGCACCTCCTGCGCCACCTCCTGCAGACCCAAAGAAAGGAGGACGGAGTACTTTGATATAGGCAATATTGGTAACGGGTATGGTTTGTACCATATCGATCGACATTTTCATTTCGTTCAGAAAAATATCAGGTGTGCTGCCTCTCCAGCTTACAGAAGCCTGAGCACCATAACCCGAAATTGTTAAGCCCGCCACTTTGCCCTGTAGATAACTTAAAACATCCATTGCACCCGTGGAACTGGCGTCGGATGAAAGATCAAAAGAATAACCATCCCCTCCCGAAAATAATCCAGTAGCATATTTTTCTTCAAGTACCTGAGTGGGCGACTTTACTTTGGATTTTACGATTACTTCCTGAAGCGTAGTGGACTCCATTTGTTTTCTCAACTTTTCCTGCTCTAACAAATAGTAGTTCAGCTTTGCACGGGCCATGCTATCGCTCCAACCCTGCTGGTACCCATTGGACCCTAAATTTATTTTTCTGAATTCCTGATGCAACAATCCATTTTGCAACTGCACTTGTACCTGATCTGTTAGCCTTGTATTGCCACTGCCATTAAACCCATAAAAAACTCGAACAGTGTCAAAGAAAAAAACACTCTTCTCTTCAAAACTTCCATCTTTCATTACTGGCATGTATAAGAATTTCTTGCTGCTATCTTTTGCAACAATCACCAGATTCAATTGAAGATCGGGAGGAACTTTATTGGCCTGACTACCGTAAACTTTTCCGGCAATTTTCATGAACTCGCTTTCGAAAGGATATTTATTCACGGGCACTACTCCGGCTTTTACTTTTTCCCAATCAAACTTTCTCCATCCATTGGTTAACATCACCAAATCAAGGTGTGCCGCTACACTATCGGCATCGCTTGAAAAATAATAGGCAGGCCGATAAACTTTGCCTCGTATTTCGTTACTCAGCAAAAAGTCGGAATAAATATTTTGTTGCTCCGGCATCACAATCGATGCGTCTGTTACTGCTATCGACATATTCGAAGCAGCCGTGTCTGATACCAGTATCTCAATAACATTCTTTCCCCGCTTCGACAAATTACTGAGGGGCACCGACAGCTTTGCATTGTATTCATGCAGCCTGTTATTTACAAACACAATCCGTTCTGCAATGGGCATCCAGTCTTTCGTAAAAAGCGAGAGTTGTAAAACGCCTGTAGGTAATTCATCAATTGGCAAGCTTGCTTTTTGTATCAAGCGGTCTTCTCCTTTAAATTCTACCGTATAAATTAAGTGTTGATTTTGATGCACCAACAATCGCAGATATTTATAATTATCCGGCACTTCGCTTGTACGCTCTACCTGTGCATAGGCTTTTTCATTATCCATTGTTACTCTCAAAGTAACTCCTGACTTTAAAGCCTGAGGCACAGGTGTGCTGCCCTTTTGCGCGTTTTCGTCAATCCAATTTAGTTGATAATTTTCGCCGGCAATTGTTTTAAAATTCAACAAGCCCATTCCATCGTGTGCTACTTTAATGGTATCCACCACTTTGTTCTTATCGTTTACTAAAAAGCCTTTTATAAAAACAGGCAGGCCCGAACCATTGGTGGCTTTAAACGCCAATCTGCTGTTTAAGCCCTGCACCAACACGCCACTCTCTGGAAATAATTCAACTTTTGTTTTAGCAACTGCACTCTTTGTTTTAGAAAACGTACCCGAATTAATCGGGATGTCTTTTTGATATATAAAACTACTGTCGTCGTTCAGCATCCAGCGGGTAAATGCTTTTACCCTAATAAAATCGCCCTTATAATTTGCAGGAATATCAAAACTTCCTTTTGCAGAAGACTGGTATAGCGGTGCTGCAGTTTGCCGAATAAAATTACCGCTTGTGTCGTACCATGCCACATACACATTTCTGCTCAAGGGGCTCAGGTCGGAGCCGGTCATTAAATACAATTTATAAAAGATGGTTTCATCCTTATTATAAATGGTTCTATCGAAATGGATATGAATTTTTTCTTTCGGAAACTGTTCTTCATAAATCGTCATAACAGAATCCATTTTCTGCGCAGATGCTTTTTGAACCAGACCAAAAAGAAATGCCGGTATTAAAAAATGTGATATTATTTTTTTCATTTGATTATTTCTATTGTTTTTAAATTGCCAAATGGAATTCGTCTTTAATCGTTTCGGTTGGCAACAAATTTTTGCAATGCTCATTTCATATCCTGCTAAATTAATTAATTCCCTTCTTTAAAGTTGTTAAACAAATACAGGTGTTATCAACCGTTTTTTGACTCCATCATTATCAAAAAAAAGTACCCCTTTCGGGGCACTCAATAAATATATCCATTACTCAAAATTGGTAGCAACTGTATATCATTTAAAAACAATCAAATAATAGAGTACTATTCTTCTACCGCTAGTGGATTTCTTCTGGTTGGAATAACGGTTTGTTCATCGTCGCTCAAATAAGCCCAAAAATCGTGTAAAGCATAAATATCGCCCGGGATCTTTGGTGTATTTGGTTCTCCGTTACGCTCATAAGAACCTAAAAGTTCTCCATGATATTTTAACTGAGATAACTTTTCTTCTAACGTCAATAATTTAAATTGCTCAATAGTCATATACCTGAATAAATTTTACTGTCTTTCAGGGCGCAATCTAATAAGAAAAACACAAATAGATTTGAAAGCTTCTAAAAATTAAAAAATCAGTATCGATTAAACCGCTTTTTTTGCTTCGTTTACCGCATGATCAACAGCCCTTGCTGTGATTGCCATATAGGTAAGAGAAGGGTTTTGCGTTGAAGTTGAAGTCATGCAAGCCCCATCTGTTACATATACATTTTTACAGCCATGTAATTGGTTAAATTCATTTAGCATCGAAGTTTTCGGATCTTTTCCCATCCTTACACCACCCATTTCATGTATGTCTAATCCAGGGGCCTGTTTTGAATCGCTGGTGCTAATATTCCTGAATCCTGCCTTCGTGTACATTTCAGTCATTTGCTCCAGAAAATCTTTCACCATTTTTTCGTCGTTATCATCATAAGCGATATTAATATTCAACTGCGGCATGCCCCATGCATCTTTCAACGAATTGTTCAAGCTAACCATATTAGTTTCTTTCGGAATAGTTTCTCCCATCATATGCGAGCCAACATACCAAGGACCCAATTTCTTTTCACTTAACTGATCTTTCAAGGCCTTACCATACCCGTCGTACTTGATTTTTGGATACCTGCCCGAAGAAAATCCGGCAGCATAGCCGCGCAGAAAGTCAGTCTCTTGTTTCTCTACATTTCTAAATCTTGGCAAATAAGCACTTGTAGGAGAACGGCCATCGGTAGTGCTGTTCATGAAGCCTTCATATTCTGCATTAATCCTAGCTCGATAATTATGAAATGCCACATATTTTCCAAGTATGCCATAATCGTTTCCGATTCCTTGAGGAAATCTATTAGAAGTAGAATTCAATAAAATTAAATTGGTATTGATGGCTCCTGCATTTACAAAAATTACTTTGGCAAAATATTCTACCATTTCTTTTGTGTTGGTATCCACTAACCTCACCCCGGTAGCCACTCCTTTCTTTTCGTCGTATATGATTGAGTGAACCACCGAAAAAGGTCGCATGGTTAAGTTACCGGTCTTTGCAGCCCAAGGGATAGTGGAAGAATTACTGCTAAAGTATCCGCCAAACGGACATCCTCTTTGGCAAAGATTTCTATTTTGACACTGACCCCTGCCCTGCTCCAGATGTACCGGATTTGGCTTGGTTAAATGCGCACAACGACCATAAATCAAGTGTCGTCCGCTATAATTTTTCTGCAAAACCTCCTTAAAATAATGATCCACGCATGTTAGTTCAAGAGCCGGAAGAAATTCTCCATCTGGAAGGTTTGCCAGTCCGTCTTTATTGCCCGAAATGCCCACAAATTTTTCTACATAACTATACCAAGGGGCAAGGTCTTTGTATCGGATGGGCCAATCAACCGCAAAACCGTCGCGCGCGGGACCGGTAAAATCAAAATCACTCCAACGTTGTGTTTGTCGGGCCCACATCAAAGATTTTCCACCCACCTGATAGCCTCTTATCCAATCGAAGGGCTTATCCTGCACATAGGGATGTTCCTGATCTTTCACAAAAAAATGTGCGGCGTCTTCTCTGTATGCATAGCACCTGCTAATAATGGGATTTGCATCGGTAATTTCGAGAGGCAACTTTCCACGGTGTTCAAATTCCCATGGTAGCATATTGGTAGTGGGATAATCTTTTAAGTGTTCCACGTCACGTCCCCTTTCCAAAACCAGTGTTTTCCATCCTTTTTCTGTAAACTCTTTTGCAGCCCAGCCCCCGCTCATGCCGGAGCCAATTACAATTGCGTCGAAATTTCTATTTTTTGCGGTATTGTTATTTTTATCGCCCATATTGATTGATTCAAATTGTAGATTAAAATGATGCTTTTACACAACCATGAAAGCGCCCCGGTATTTGTTCGTACACCTGCACTTTCGTCATATAAAATTCAGAATTGGTATAGGCTTCAATAGCCAGTCTTTTAGCCATCCAATAAAATCCCTTCAACGATTCGCTGACGCCATTTTTTGATTCCAAAAGCTGCATGACCTGATCAACTTGTTCGGGGTTGGCCTTATTAAAAAACTGTCCGGTTTTCTGCTGCGCAAATTGTGCCAGCTCATTGAGTCCTTTTATAAATTTTTCCTGATCGGCTTTTGGGCTGCAGTCGTCGAGCATCTTCCATGCAAAAAGGTCGGCATGCAGTGCTTTTGAGCCCGGCGTATCCGTATCGGGGATGATGGCAGATAAGAGCCTGGCCAACAATGCTTCCTGTGTATCATTTACGGTAATATGTTTTAAACGAATCCCCGATTTTTGTTGATTGATCAAGCAGGATGGCACAAGCGTAACGGCGGCAGAAGCAAATAATAATTGCTTTAACAATTGTCGTCTTTCTAATAGCATGGCAAGAATTTGCCGTTAAATTACGAGTAATTTCGAAAGATATCGTGGAAGCAAATAGATTTAAAAAAAATGGTTGTATTAAGCCAGTATGGGTTCGATACTTTTATCAAATGCAGAGAGCAGCCCCTCTACCAATGTTACCATGCTATCGGAATTATCGCGTAGGGTAGTTCTGCTGCTGAAAATATTATTTGGAAAATATTGCACAAAGAAACTGCTATACGATTCAAACTCCCAATACACAAGGTTACCTCTTAACAAACCATTGATTCGCTTTCCTTTAATTTCTGTTTGCACCGGAATCGAGAAGAAATTCATACGAATTATTTTATACAAAAGTACAGCAGACCCGGTGCAGTGTTTTGTAGTAGTATCCCCAATTGCTTACCGTAAAAACACCCTTTTTTCTGAGCAAAAATACCAGCAATCACCGAAAATGTAAAAATAATCACCGAAAATACATTTGTATTTAACATACAGGAGGCTGTCTCAAAAGGGATAGCCTCTACTTATTAAAGAAGCCCAAAAATTATACGTTGGCGAAAAAGATCTCGAACTCTCCATTGATAATCCTGTTTTTGCAATTGATGCTTCAACTATTGATATGTGCCTTTCGCTTTTTCAGTGGGCTAATTTTAGATCAACAAAAGCTGGAATAAAACTACACGTTCAACTTGATTTAAGATCTGCCATTCCAGAGTTTATTCAAATAACACCTGCTGCAATTCATGAGGTTAATATTCTTGATACAATATCTTATCAGATTGACAGTTTTTACATACTGGATAGGGGTTACATCGATTATGAACGGCTTTATCGAATCCAAACTTTAAAGGCGTTTTTCGTAATTAGAGCAAAAGAAAATATGAATTTTAAATGTGTAAAGTCTAATAAGAAAAATAGGTCTCTCGGCATTCTCGCTGATCAATTAATAACTGTTCAAGGGCATTATGCATCTATAAATTATCCGGCAAAAATTAGACGCATAAAATTCTATGACGAAGAGCATAAACGAGTACTTGTATTTCTAACAAATAATTTAGATCTGGAAGCAACTGAAATAGCTAAACTGTAAAAACACTGATGGAAGATTGAATTGTTTTTTAAGTGGATTAAACAGAACTTAAAAATTAAAACATTCTGGGGTACTAGTGAAAATACAGTGAAAGTTCAGATATGGATTGCTATCTCTGTTTATATAATTGTAGCAATCGCAAAAAAAATTCACTTAAAATAGTCTCTATATGAAATGCTTCAAGTTATCAGCATATCTGTCTTTGACAAAGTACCGATAAATGAACTTTTCGCAAACCCAATACAACAAAATTTCAAAAAGCAAATCGTAACCAATTGAATTTCTTCGACAAATATCAAAACGCTAGTGATGCATAATATCATTTAAATTTATCTTCTAATTCATCAGTATTTATCCAGTTTCGTATTTTAAGACGAGGTATCTCAATAAGTGAGAATCTAATCATGTCGGATGGCAATGGTTTAGACCCTAAAAAGCCCCCAACAGTTGTAATGGTATAGACTTTTTCATTTTTATCAAACTTGATCTTCTCACCTTTAGAAAATTTACTTGGAAATTCATACAAAACTGTTTCAAAAGTTATTTTAGCAGCATCAATGTTATTTGGCATTTTATAAATTTTATACTCGCTATAGTTTATATTTACAGAATCAGACTCTTTAATATAGTTACCCTTAATATCATCAAATGCGAAATACATATGAAAGTAAGAAGAATCAATAGTTAATATATTTGTCGATTTTTTTAAAATAGAAAAATGATGATAAGGATAACATTCTGCATTAAATAATTTGCATTTATTCGAAGAATAAATAAACGATCCAACAATCCATCGTTGTTGATAATTTTCTTTAGTTGTATCATAATCTTTCAAAATAAAATAGTAAAGAGAATCTTTAATATTTTTTATTTTCAGATAAATCTTTGTTGATTTTTCAGTTTTAGAATATGTGCCTTCCAAATTACTATTTGCAAAAGTGCAACTCATTATATTGATAACCAGAGTAATTAAAGCCAGTTTTTTAGTCATAATTTTTAACATGTTTTACATTCTTATTCATATGATTCTGCAATTTTTCTACTCCAGATTTATTGCGGTTTAACAAAAATTCACCAAGTTGATTTACTTGTTCTTGAGTGGGGACGTTTCTTCTACCTCCTGTAAACCAAGGCCTACCCTTATCTTTATAAAAATGCTGCTCACTATTTTTAAAATAAAATACTTGAATACTATTCTCATCAGTACCCCCATTACCAGTCTTCTTATCAATTGCCATTCCCGCATCATTAATCTGACTTGGAGAAAATTCACCGTTAGTTGATTGATCAGCAGGACCAGTGTCTTCGTTTGTTCCAAAAGTAGTATGTCCTTTGTATATTAAAGCATACACACCTCTTATTTTTACCCCATTGGCTCTTAAAGCAGATAAATATTTTTGTTCTTTAGGTAGAACATCATAATTATATGAATATGGATGAACATTTTGACCCGACGCAACAGAATTTATATGGGATTCATCTTTTATTCTTTCGCTCTTTGGAACATCAGAAATATCACCGTCTGTATCAATATCTGCATCAGTAGTTGTAGAAACCACATTACCTGTTTCAAAATAAGCTACTTCATTTCCTCTGCCGTTTTTAAAACTAAGGAATTTGTTTGTTGCTCCCACTGATTTGGTATCATCCACCGTTTTCATCACACTCAAGAAATCTCTAACTAATGTTGTTATAGTATTTAATGTTTTCAAAATACTACCCAAACTTGAAGCCTTACTCCCAACTTGAACAACCGTAGATGACACTCGGCTTGCAGTTACTACTACTTCACCTAAATCATGTACATCATTAACAAAAGATGCCATTGAATTTGCTGCTTCACCTGCGGTTGCAAATGTAGATACACCCCCTTCTAGTCCATCAATATCAATATTGCCAATCGGATCGTTGCTGGCATATTGATACGGAGTTAATTGTGGATAATCATCTGTTAGTGGATCAAGCTGCGTAAACCTACCAATCTGCGGATCATAATTTCTAAACCCGTAATCATACCAATTTAAATCACCATCATCAAAGAGCTCTTTATCGTTGTACAAATTAGTATTCTTGAGCATCCCCTCAAAACTATCTCCCAGTTTCTTGCTACTTATTCCTGCGATCTTTAATCCATATGCATAATAATGATTTTCTTCTATAATATTTCCTGCCGTAATACCAACTTGTAAATTATCAAAGTACACATCTTGATCGCTCTGGTTACTTACATACACATAAGTATACCCATTCTTTGGTGCCTTTACATTGGGTAATACTAATTGTGCTCCATTACCATCAACCGTTGCAGCTACTTGCAGTTGTACGGCTCCTCCATCTGCCGCAGCTATAAAGTTAAACCTTTCATCAAAAAATAAAACAGTTAAATACGCTTTTGGTGCTGTGGCTAGCGGATTTTGTGGACTTAACCCTCCTATATAAGGTGGTGCGGTACTACTTAACTGCGGTGCATTTAAAATTGTAACAATTTTTTAATCAATAGTTGTAAAACTCACACTGAATCAAATATTAATACAGTAATCTCTTGACAGGTGGCTAAACTCAGGCAACTTGCAATTGGTCAAAGTGCCTGAGGCATAAACGCAACTCTTTCGCTGATTTCAGCAACCTCTTTTCTAATTCATCTTTAGGATTAAACTTTACAAAATATTCATTATTCAAACTGATTTCACCTTTATCAACTTTTGACAAAATCTTCTCATTTAGTTGATTTAAGTGTAGTGTTTTCGTTTTATCATCATATTCAGGCATATCTCCGTTGTGTAAAATAAAAACAATAACCTGCAAGTAATCTTCTATATTTTCGTAAGATATAGAGACTACTTTTTCTATATTCTTAAACTCAACATCGTAAAAGGCATTGCCATTAATAGTTTCATTTACTTTACTAAACCCAAAATCAGTTTCAAGAAAAGAGTAAAATAACTTTACGACTTCTATATATTTCTTTCCTTCTATCATGGTTTGATAATTTTAAATGCGTTAGGATGAAGTTTTAAATAATTCCTCATCATGTTTTGTTCCATTTGATAGAAAATACTCGGATTACTTCTAGTTGCATCAAGCCCAATATCTAAAACAGGCCTACCACTTCTCATTTGTTGTAAAATCCATTTACGATTATAAGTCATCATTTGACTTGTCACCTGATCAGCAGTACCAGTAAATTTTGGCATATCATTTAAAATAACTGAACCAGAACGTTTTGTTGCCTCCATACTAACCCGTTTCATTCCTTCCCCTATAATAGTCTGCCCCTCCTTAGCAGCAACATTCTCAGTTTTAGTCACGAATTTAAGTAACGCTCTTTCGAATTTTGCAGCTTCTAATGCAGATGCAGCAGCTTTTACTTCTCCAGTTCCTATAAATGCCTGAGCTATATCCCCAGTTAAATTGCCTAATATATTAGCTCTCGTATTAGCATCGCCATTCTGAAACTCATTATAAGTATTTTTTGCAGCACTATAAATAGCTTTCCCTGTTTGAACAGGGTTGGCTATTGCATGGCCAATTGCACTTGCTGTTGTTAATGGATCTATAATCGCATTCCCTAAACTCGTTAATGTACTTAAACCACTTTGACCTAACCCTTTTAAAAAATTCCCACTAATAGATAATAAAGAGGGCCCAGAAGCAAGTGCCAAATGCCTTACGCCACTTACCATAACATCAGTTAGCCCTGTAGAAGAAACCCCTTCTAATCCGTCTAAATCTATATTAGTTATTGGGTCATTACTTGCATACTGGTATGGTGTTAATAGTGGATAATCATCTGTTAGTGGATCAAGCTGCGTAAACCTACCAATCTGCGGATCATAATTTCTAAACCCGTAATCATACCAATTTAAATCACCATCATCAAAGAGCTCTTTATCGTTGTACAAATTAGTATTCTTGAGCATCCCCTCAAAACTATCACCCAGTTTCTTGCTACTTATTCCTGCAATCTTTAATCCGTATGGATAATAGCAATGAATTTAAAAATGTTTAAAATATCTACATTAAGATGTTTTTTTTAACCATTTCTCAAATTGATTCCAATCTTCGTTAATAAGTTGATTTTTCTTTTGCTGAGGCAAGTCCTCTTCAAAAGCATATTTTGAATAATTTGGATATTCCGACAAAGCAATAACATCTCTAAAATCAAAATTGGCTTTTTCAACAAACATTTTTATCAATTCAAAATCACCATTAGATAACTTTAAAATAGATGCAAATATTCTATTCCTACCTTCTTCACTATTAGAATTGTACATCTGTAAAATGTTTAGTATTTCAACAAACTCTAATTTTGGAAAATCTCTTTTGATAATTCTTTTGATATCGCTTTCTGAAATTTTAGGTATTTTTTGTTCCATAACTTATTATTTCTTTAAAACCATTTTGGAAAAATTACTTGTCCATTGGTAGCCCTTTCGTTCTAGGTAATTAATTTCTTTTGCGAGAACAGAAGTTTTATCTAGAAAATCAGGATCAAACTTTCCGGCAAATATTACATCGTCTCCTCTTTTAACCACCCCCTCGAGGAACTTTTCATTTTTTGACCAAGTCCATGCATCATCGGAAACTTTAAGATAATTTGCTCCCAATTCTTCTGCAAATTGACGATAGGTTGCTCTTGGCCCAATAACTGACACTCCTTTCTCAACACTTTTTATACTCATACCAAATAAACCACTAAGCCCTCCAAACTTTGGCAAAGGCATTCTTCCCAATACATACGCCATTGCAACTTGCCCAACTAATTCATCGCCTAATGCTTCAGATTTAAAATTTTCTTCTCCAGTCAAAGTATTGACCCAATGATTAGCATAAGTGTGTCTCCAGCTTTTCTTTCTTAACTCTAAGAATTTTTTCTCAGTTGCTAATCGCAATCTTGTGTCAACATCTTGCTGAGTAGGCATGCCCCCATTTACGCCATCTAATCCTCTTCTTTTTTGTTGTCCACCTGGATCTCCCACGCCCTCCGTACTTACCTGCCCATTAATTTGCTCTCGACTTCTAAAGTTAAGCGCAATACTCATGGAGTTGTTGGTGATATTAACTCCATTAATTACAAGCCCTAAGATTGGACCTATCGAACCCATAGCAGCATTTAATGTTGCTCCCAATATCGATGATCCGGGGCATAACATACTGGTAACTATTCCAAACAATCCTCCATTTTCATCCACTCCATTCATTGGGTCATTACCCATTCCTACATATGGTGATTCATATTGGCTATAAGGATCTTGTTGCACCCATCTTCCTATTTGTGCGTCGTAATTCCGCAACTCAAAATCATTCCAACCAATATCATCATCCATTTCACTAAACGCACCCTGATACTGGTAATTATTCTTAAGCATCCCCTCAAAACTATCCCCCAGTTTCTTGCTACTTATTCCTGCAATCTTTAATCCGTATGCATAATAATGATTTTCTTCTATAATATTACCCGCCGTAATACCAACTTGTAAATTATCAAAGTACACATCCTGATCGCTCTGGTTACTTACATACACATAGGTATAACCATTCTTTGGTGCTTTTACATTGGGTATTACTAGTTGTGCTCCATTACCATCAACAGTTGCAGCTACTTGCAGTTGTACGGCTCCACCATCTGCAGCAGCTATAAAGTTAAACCTTTCATCAAAAAATAAAACAGTTAAATAGGCTTTGGGTGCTGTGGCTAGCGGATTTTGTGGACTTAACCCTCCTATATACGGTGGCGCAGTACTGTTGATTTGCGGCGCAATAGTAGCAGCATTACTCTTAACCAAGTTACTCAAATTGGCCCCACCCATATTTAATAGGGATACCAGATTGCCAATAATATTAGTGACCAAATTATTACTGGTACTTGCTGGAGCTGCTTGGTGATAGTATTGTACTACTGCACTCACCTGATCGCCGGCCATTACTTTTTGTAGCGTATTAGGGCCTAAATTATGACCTGCTATATTACCTAATCTACTTACAGATGCGGTGGTATTAGCTGTCCATCCTGCCGGTTTATTATACCTTGTTGCTTCTACCTCATTGGCGGTTCCCTGTTGACCAAATACGCCATCTTCTATTGGTGCTCTCACCGTTTCCATAGTAGCCATACCGCTGCTTTGGTGCGTTTCTTCCGTCAATATCATCCGCACATTTTTCTGGTAATCCATGATAAAATAATCGTACACGCCCATCATACTATTGGGCATTACTAGATTACCATTTTCTACCAACGCATCAAAACCATTACCCTGCGATACAGGCTGCATGAGGCGTATACGCCCCTCTTCAAAATTAATATAGCGCAAGGTGTCGGTTCCTGCTCCCCAACCTCCTAATGGAATTGTTGAACCGTTATTCGAAGCAACCGTTTCGGTATACACAAACTGATTTACATAAGTAGTAACACTGGTAACAGAACTTCCTGTTGCAGTATAGGTTCTTTGCAACTTATTGCCATCTGCTTTGAGTTTGTGAACCGTAAAATTTTAGGTGAATCTGGTGAATTCCTACCTTATTACAGTAACTTTTTGAAAAGAAGCATCTATCAATTGCCACTTGCATACAATACCTTTGTGAAACAAAAAAGCTGAAAATGAAAACCTATACCGCATCACGTTTTTCGGAAGGCAATAAAATATTCCCCTGTGTTCTTCAATTGGATGAACAATCTGTTACTTATAAAATACCGGGATTATTCAATGGTAAAGAATCTACCATTCCAATGAGTCGTATTTCTTCGGTAGATATTGAAACCCCAATGATCGGATACTCTACTATTATCATAGAAACCACCGGCGAAGGAAAGATCAGAGCACACGGCTTTACCAAATCGGAAGTAAAAGAAATTAAAGCTTTTATGCTCTCTAAAATTGTATCTTAATTAACCGCAGTACTACTCTTTGATAAAATCGAATTGCTGATGCTGAAACCGTTTTTCCTGAATGAGTCTCTTTAAATTCCGGAACGACTCAAAAGGTGCTCTGGCAATAAACATATTCACCATCCATGGCGGTATTCCTCCTCCCGGATCAATTCGAATATTGTAGTCGATCTGAATCTGATCCTTTCCAATCGAATATATTTCCCAAGTGGCATGCGAGTAAGGAACCCTCTGCAGCCCATCTTTTTCGGCCAGTATATTGCTGATGGTATTTGCACGAACTGTCATTTTTTTACTGGAAGCCTCCTGTGTAATTTGTAAATCGATCACCATATCCCGATTACTCATGGGCCAGGGCAAACTTGCTTCGGCATAATAATACAAATGATTTTCTTGAAGGCTTTTTATGGTTTTGGCCGATTTTGTGGCGATAACCCATTCGGGTTGCACTTGTGGTTGCAAAATAATGGAAGCCAAACTCGATAAGCATCCATTCATAACAGCAGTTACCCTTACCACTTTAAATTTTGAATCCGCAACCTTGCCGGTATACACTTTTATTCCATCCTTGTCTTTTTTTAAACTCCATTCTATCTGGCAGAATCCTGTAGCATTTGAAGCAAAGAAAAATAATATGGAGAGTATTACCGAACTGCGCAAAATATGGAATTACTATTTTAGATGAACAAAATAAGAAATTGTTTTTACCGAAAAAAATCAATCAACAAAAACACCCAATTATTTTCTCTTTGCCTTTTCCCATAAAACAGATTGACTGGAAGACATATAGCGCTTGATTCCTGCGAAAACTGCATAATTCATCATGCAGAAATAGTAAGGGATAAAAAATACTTTTACTTTAATCGACCTCGACTGCATTACCCATCCTAATAATGCAAATCCATAAAACAATGTTTGCCCTGCCAGAATGATCTGGTATTTCCAGTCGCCCTCAAAATTTAATACAATCACCCAGTTTAGTATAAAACAGAGTATCATTAAAAAAGGAGTAATTGTCCACCGTAAAATACGATGGCTCAGGTATTGAAAACTTAGAATGGGATGTGCAAAGGGATTGAGTAATCCGGTTAATCTTAAAAAGGATTGAATTCCTCCCGCTGCAATCCTAACTTTTCTTTTCAACTCTTCTTTTGTATTCGCCGAAGCAGTTTCGGTAGCATATGCATCGGGTTCGTACACAATTCGATAACCCTTCTCTGCAATCAACATCGAGATCATAAAATCGTCGAGCAATGTATCTTCTGCTACCGGGATATAGAGCGCTGTTTTTACACTAAACAATTCTCCTGCAGCCCCCACCACAGAAAATAATTCTGAGTCCCATGTTTTTAATTTCGATTCATATTTCCAGTAAAATCCTTCTCCCGCAGTAGCATCGCCACTATCATCAATTTGAACGCGCTTTTCGCCTGCCACGGCACCTACAGTTGGATCCTGATAATGCCTGCAAATATTAATCAGGGCTTTTTTATTCAACAAAGTATTCGCATCGGTAAACACTGCAACTTCGGAATGCACTTCCAACATAGCACGATGAACAGCTACAATTTTGCCCGACCTTCCGGGCTGGTGCATCAATTGAATTTCTGGGTATTTTGCAATAATTTCAGGAGTGGCATCAGTAGACCCATCTGTAATAAATATAAACTCTACTTTCTCCGCAGGATACTCGAGAGCAAGGGTATTCTTAATCTTCTCCTCAATACAATATGCTTCATTATATGCAGCTACTATCAGTGTAACCGATGGCAATTCATAGTTTGGGTTGAGTGGTTTCTTTTTCCGAAAAATGCGCAACAGTTTAATGATCAGAAATAAAACAAATCCATATCCTACATAAGTATAAATAATTATAAAAAGGCTTACCCAAAATATGATTTGCATGTATTTTATTTTTACAGTTTGTATCATAGATTTTTGCTGTTCACTTTATTGCTGATATTCCACCAGAT
>JAIEMK010000004.1 GCA_019752295.1 Chitinophagaceae bacterium
GGCCATCGCTAAATCGCTCGGCCACCCCTCCCAAACATGTTTGGGAGAGGAAATACTTTTACTTTAATTTTTACTTTAATTTTTTATTCTTCAATTTTGACTTTTGACTTTTGACTTTTGAATTTTGAATTTTGACTTTTGAATTTTGAATTTTGATTTTTGACTTTTGAATTTTGAATTTTGATTTTTTTCACTCATCCCCTAATCCCCAGTCTCTTCCTTTCATCACCGCAGGTACGCCTTCGCTGATCCATTTTGCAGGTTTCGCTCCTTTCAACAGGTAATCAAAAAATTGTTGTTCGCGGATTTGTATATCTTTTCTATTTTTTCTTTCAACAAGGTTATGGGCTTCGTTATTATAGTTCAGCATCCAAACTTTTTTACCCAACCTGCGCATGCCGGTAAACATTTCAATACCCTGATACCATGGCACTGCATCGTCTGCATCGTTGGCCATTATTACCAGTGGTGTGGTAACTTTTGGTAAAGAGAATAAAGCAGAATTCTCTAAGTATAAATTGGGTTTCTCCCATAGTGTAGCGCCAATACGACTTTGCGTTTTCTCGTATTGGAACTGGCGATTCATACCTGAGCCCCAGCGAATACCACCATAAGCACTGGTCATGTTTGCAACGGGAGCTCCTGCCCAAGCAGCAGCATATAATTTTGTTTTAGTAATCAAATAAACGATCTGATAACCTCCCCAACTTTGACCTTGTAAACCAATCTTCAAACTATCTACATATCCCTGTTTTACTACGGCTCTGGTACCACTCAAAATATAATCGTATGCACTCTGACCGGGGTATCCTTTGCGATACCAGATGTCGGGAACAAATACGATATATCCCCTGCTCACAAAAAATGGAATATTCAAACGCGAAGCTGTTGGAGCAGGTGCACTGTAATTATAAAGTGTGTTATTATTTCGCTCATAAAAATAAACGATCATCGGATATTTTTTCTTTGGGTCAAAATCTTCTGGCTTATAAACAATTCCCTCTGTTTCCTTTCCGGTATAAGCTTTCCATTTGAATAATTCGGCAGTACCCCAATTATAATTTTTTTGTTGTTCGTTTGGTTGAAACAGAATGGTTCCAGGTAATTTTTTTGAATTCGTAAAATTATTCGGCGATGCTGCCAATACCCTAATATCTGCACTGTGCTGATAATCTTCAGATGCAAAACTAAATGTATCTGCTTTCTTTGCTTTGATAACGGAGCTTATCCTTGTTTGAAAAGTTGCTGCAGTTACAAAACCATTTCCAAGAATATGCCATTGCAATCCAGTACCCTTATCGCGGTTGTTAAAGGATGACAATAATAATTGTTGTCCGGTTTTGAAAAATTTTTCTTCCTTGTCCAAAACGATATGGCGATAAGTGATCTTATTTTTTCTACCCTGCCCGCCCGTAATGCAAACCGATGGTTTAATTCCCTGTGGATCTACCTGCCATATATCGTATTCGTCATAAATCAAAAGGGAAGAGTCTTTTTCTATCCAACCTACTACCCCATATGCATTCGGATCTTCCGGCACATCATTGTCTACATCATAGAGCGGATGGTTGATATCTTTAGCAATTGGCACAATCTTACCACTGTTGGCATTATAAGCGCTATAGCTGCGCTTCCTCTCATCGTACATCGCCAAATACTTTCCGGTATAAGAAACACTCAGGTTGCCTTTAAAATCCTTCTCAATCAAACTTGTTGTGCCGTCATTTGTATTAATCAGATAGAGGTCGTTCAAAGTAAAACCCTGCCACTGGCTTGCAACGCGTTTACCCATATCGGCAACAGCATATGCATAAGCGCCATCTCCTTCGTTTGTTAAATAAAAATTCCGGTAAGTCTTATTTGATAACTGAATAATTTCTTTTTTCTCAAAATCATATCTCGCTGTAAAACTTTTCTTTAAATCGTTCTCGAGGTTTTTCAGTTGCATGGGTTGTAAATAATCATCGTTGTAATGCCATACGTCTACCGCCACCCTTTCAAAGTCGGGCAGTGTAGTATCTTTTACAGGCAGGATTGCAGCAGTACCAAAATATAATTGTCGGCCGGTTTTACTGAATACAATATTAGGATTGTCACTAACCGTATTATTCGCGGCAATTCCTTTGGTATTGCGGTCTACAATCAGTTGAGCGCTATCCATTTCATCCCGATAGTAATACAGCTTATAAAATTTCTGGAGCGATTTAGCAGAACTATCGCGCTCTGCAACAAAAGCAATTTGTGTACCGGATTCATCCAGCTTAAACCCTTTGGCATCATTGAAATTTTTGAAAATCTCTTTGCTGTTGTTTTTTATAAGATCCAGTTTCACAATTGTGGGTTTCAGCAAACTGTCGCCCGTTTTTTTACTGGTTTCATACAATAGCATATTTCCCTTTTTATCAAAGAAATATTCCGTCACCAATTTAACAGCGATTTGTTCTCCCTTGATCAAGTTGCGTACAATCAGGTCTGTACCTTCTTCAATTGGGTCTTCTGCAGATTTGACTGCTTTTGTTTTCGAACTATCCGCAACATTTTTTTCTGCTAAATATGCCAACCAGTTGCCTGATTCTTCAGGCAGTTTAAAGTTTTTAATTCTTGGAATTTTATTGAGCTCCTCCTGCCCTACTGCAAGAAATGCCAGACTGTCTTTTGGCATTTCTTCAGGCTTTTTCTTTTTAATTTTAGCGTCTCTGGTTTCTTTAAATCCGGGTTTTATTTTAAAAATCAGGAAACGACTATCTTGTGTAAACTCAGCGCTATATCCTCTTGAAAATTCCTTCTTATAAGTTCCGTCAACAGATTGCAAAATCAAATTACCATCCCCTTCCTGCGGGTTCACAACGAAAGAAATATATTTTCCATCGTTCGAGATCAACCTTTCTCCAATGCTTTGCCAACTATCATAAACACTATGATCGAGCGGCTTTTTTTGTGCATTTAAAAAACTAAAAGAAGTAATCAAACAAAATAAAAGAATAAACTTTTGCATGGATTAATTTTTATTGCCTTCAACTAATCTCTAAATATAACACAGGTGGGCAAGAAAATATTTCCTTTTACACCAGTGGATAAATGAAGTTATTGGGTGTGGCGATCATAAGAGAACTAACTATCGAAAAATTATCAGTGCTTTTTCAACCGGAGAACGCGAATCATTTGCAAAACCACCGAAAGTGCAATCAACGAAAACCCAATATAGAAACTTGATTTCAATTGCTTTTGTTCGTGAAACAGAATAAAAGCCAAAGCAATTCCGTATACCGGTTCAAGATTCAGACTGAGGTTCACGGTAAAAGCAGATATTTTTTTCAGAACTTGCAACATCAGACCCATGGCCCACACGGTACACAGCCAGCTAAGTATTAACAGCCAGCCCCATTCTGATAAGGAAGGATACAAATGTGTTGCAGGAAATTTTTGCAAATAAAAAGGCATTAAAATAGTGAGTAATAACACGCCTCCACTTAGCTCGTACAACATCATTGTTTTTGGCGCTACTACAGAAACATTTTTTTTGTTTAACACAGTAAATAGTGCCGCGAATATGGCAGAAATAATTCCAATAAAAATTCCGGTACGATACCGCTCATCAAAATGAAATATCAGATAGATCCCCACCAAGCTGATGCATCCAAGCAATACTTCTACCCAGCTAAATTTTTTGAGTGTAAGCAGGGGTTCCAGCAGAGCAGTAAATAAACCCGTTGATGCAAAACAAACCAATCCAATCGAAACATTTGCATATTTGATGCTGCCATAAAAACAAACCCAGTGCAGCGCAATCAAACATCCAATCAATAATAATTTCACGGCCCTATCAAAACTAATTTTTTGCAGGTTCTTTTGCCACAACAAAAGAATGAATAAGCTAATAACGGTGAGGGTCATTCTATACCATACCAGCAGGCCTTCGTTTAAACTAATCAGTACTCCCATAACGCCGGTAAACCCGGCCAGGAATACTGCGATATGTAATTTAATCAGCGCTTCTTTCATCTGCCTCAAAGGAACGCATTTCTAATTAATATCCAGATTGTAAACCTCATTCGGCACTACAGAAAATCCAATTAAAAAATATTTGCATTCATTTTATTGTTAATTATAATAATTAGAAAGATATTGTAAGGAATTACTAATTAGGCTACTAACAACCAAATTGCTTATATGACTCCCATCATCCAACTTAAAAATCTTCACAAGAACTACGGCGATAAACAGGTATTAAAAGGAATTAATCTTGACATCTATCCCGGTCAGGTAATTGGTTATATCGGACCGAATGGTGCCGGCAAGAGCACCACAGTAAAAATCCTTTGCGGATTAATCTCAGATTACGAAGGCGATGTTTTGGTAGAAGGTTTCGATTTAAAAACCGACCCACTCTCTGCTAAACGTAAGATTGGTTATGTACCTGAGCTGGCTGAATTATATGATGTATTAACTCCGGCAGAGTTTCTGGGATTTATGGCAGAACTGTATGAGCTTCCAAAAGAAATGGCGGAAGATCGCATCCATAAAATGATTGCTGCATTTGGATTAGAAGCCAATCTCAACCAGCGAATGGATACTTTTAGTAAGGGTATGCGCCAGAAAGTGTTGATCATTTCGGGCCTATTGCACAACCCCGACATTATTATTCTGGATGAACCCCTCAGTGGCCTTGACGCCAATAGCGTTATCATTTTCAAAGACCTGATTAGCAAATTGGCAAAAGACGGGAAGACCATATTTTATTGCAGCCATATGATGGATGTAGTTGAAAAAGTGAGTGACCGGATTGTGTTAATCAATGAAGGGGCTGTTATCGCCGATGGAAGTTTTGAAGAGCTTCAAACAGCACAGGGAAACCAAAGTTTGGAGAAAATTTTTGCCCGCATGACCGCCAAAGATTCTTTATCGGATGCAGCAGATCAGATGATGCGTGCTTTTGAAATTTAAAACAGTAGAAAATGAATTTAGTAAACCGTTTCTTTTTATATATCGTATTGCTACCCTCTGGCATTTACAAAAACATGGGTATTAATGTGCTTCAACTGAAAGCCATTCTCAACGCCAAATTAATTTTGGACGACAGGAGGCCCAACACCATGCATCAAGCCAGTCAAAAAAAACAGAAAAAACCAATTTCTTTTGCAACACTGGGTACAATGCTACTCACGGGATTCATGGGTTGTTTTTTCCTAGTTAGTTTTTTTGTAGGAAACAATATTACTACCCAATTCACCATCTATTTTTCTTTTTTCATTTTCGTATTGGCGTCTACCCTCATTGCAGATTTTACTTCGGTGCTAATTGATATTCGGGACAATGTGATTATTCTTCCAAAACCCGTTACAGACAAGACTTTTGTACTTGCCCGCCTTCTGCATATTTTGATTCATATAACAAAGATGGTATTGCCATTGGCCCTACCTGCGATGATTTATCTTGGTCTTAGAAAAGGCGTTCTTCAATTAATCCCCTTCGCTTTTTTAACAATGCTAGTTACTTTGTTTACCATTTTTCTGATCAATGCATTGTATATTTTTATATTAAAAGTAACTACTCCAGAGAAGTTTAAAGTCATCATCAGTTATTTTCAAATTTTCTTTGCCATTATATTTTATGCAAGCTATCAATTAGTACCACGGCTTATTAATAAAGCGGCGCTTGAACATTATGATATTAATAGCAATAATTGGGTCTGGCTGGCACCACCCTATTGGTTTGCAGGCAGCATGGAATTTTTGACCAGCTTGCAATTCACTCCAACACTAGTTACATGTTTTATGATCAGTTTGGTGGTACCGGTGTTAAGCATTTGGATTGTGATAAAATATTTTGCTCCTTCTTTCAATCAAAAACTTTCGATGATCAGTGGAAGCGAAATGAGCAATCAACCTGTGACTGAGATTCAGAAAAAACCTAAGCCCACTACATCAACTTATTTAAGCAATTTATCGCATTGGTTCACCCACGCAGGCGCAGAAAGAATGTCGTTTTTGCATACTTGGAAAATGACTTCCCGCAGCAGGGATTTTAAAATGAAAGTATATCCTTCATTGGGATATATTCTGGTGTATCTGTTTATTCTGTTTTTCGGCAGCAATAAATTCAGGCTTAGTGATATTCAAAATCAGTCAGGCAGTGGAAAAGGTATTTTTATCGGACTGATTTATTTTAGCAGTTTCATTTTAATCGTGTCTGTAAGTCAGATGCTCTATTCAGAAAAATATAAAGCTGCCTGGATTTATCATATTACCCCAATAGATAAGCCAGGAAAGATTATTAGCGGAGCCATCAAATCGATTATTGCAAAATTTTATTTACCGTTGGTTACCATCACTGCAATTACTGCTTTATGGCTTGTGGGGCCAAGCATTATCCCCAATTTATTATTGGGCTTTTTTAATCAGTTATTGATTACCTGCACTACCGGATATATTTCGGTTAACGCATTTCCGTTTGCGCAAGTGCAAAATCAGGCAAAATCAAATTTTATCAGAGGAATTTTTTCTTTGGTGATTCCGGGCTTAATTGCTGGTTTGCACTACTTGGTTTACGGTATCATGCCTGTGGTAATTATTTTAAGCATCTTATCGGCAATTGCCTGTTGGTTTATGATTGATGCCATCAAAAACAAAGCATGGGGCCAAATCAAAGCAGTATATCAGGATTAAAAAAGAAGTAGAATTAATTATTGTTTTTAAGACGCTTGTGATAATCCTTAAAGAGGCTATGCCATTGAATTTTTAAAACACCAAGAACCCCTTCCTTCAAAATGCCTTTATTCATTTTGCTATAGCCCACTTTACGATCAATAAATGTGATGGGTACTTCCTTGATTTTAAAACCTAGTTTCCAGGAAGCAAATTTCATTTCAATTTGGAATGCATATCCCACAAAACTAATCTCATCGAGATTGATGGCATCGAGCACTTCGCGTTTATAACACATAAATCCAGCAGTGGGATCCTGCACTGGCATCCAAGTAAGTATCCTAGTGTACAATGCGCCGCCCTTAGAATAGATCTTTCTATCCATCGGCCAGTTCTCTGTTCTGCCACCTTTTACATACCTACTACCAATTGCCAAATCGGCGCCTCCATTTTTACAGGCTTCGTACAATCGCTCCAAGTCTTCGGGGTTATGAGAAAAGTCGGCGTCCATTTCAAAAATAAAATGGTAGCCCTTTTCAATTCCCCATTTAAACCCGTGAATATAGGCCGTTCCCAAACCAAGTTTGTCGTGCCTTTCTTCAATAAATAATTGGTCGGGATATTTGAGCATCAGCGATCTAACAATATCGGCGGTGCCATCGGGAGAACTATCGTCCACCACCAGAATATGATAGCCCTGATTCAATGAAAAAACTTTTTCAATGATCAGGCTAATATTTTCCTTTTCATTATAAGTGGGTATGATAACTATTTTTTCCAATGCCTTCTCCAATATTTGGCGCTAAATTACTATTCTGTTCTTTTCATTCGCATTAATCTTGGCTAAAAACCCAATAAATCAGGTAGAATATTCAAATTAACCTTTTCTTAGTAGTGTTTTATTGAGCATCTCGGTGAGTTTCTGCTTTGTATTGATTGGAAAATCGCCCTTCATCATCCAATCGTAGTATTGAGGTTCTTCTTTCAGTACTTGTGTAACGGGCTTACCCTTGTGCTTTCCGAAATTAAAAACTTCTACTCCTTTGTCTTTTATAAACCTGCGGGCAAAGTCAACAATATCGTCTTCTCCTGTAAATTTCACAATGCCTTCCACACTATCGCCTATCTGCGGATATCTTTCCAATTGTGCTTCCAAAACTTCCCAGGTTGCAGTTGCATCGGCTTCAGCACCGTGTGCGCCTTCAAGTGTTTTACCACAGTAAAATTTGTAAGCAGCACTAAGGGTTCTTTGTTCCATCATGTGAAAGATTTTCTGCACATCCACCAGCTTCTTACCATCAACGGTATAATCAATTCCTACCCTCAGGAATTCTTCGAGTAACATGGGAATATCAAATCGATTACTATTATAACCACCTAAATCACAACCTTCCAAAAATTGTTTTATTTCGTTTGCCACCTGTTTAAAGCTGGGTGCATCTTTCACCATCTCATCCGTGATACCATGTATTGCACTGGATGATGCAGGTATGGGCATTAAAGGATTGATTAATTTTCTTTTTACTTGTTTGGTACCGTCTTGCAGAACTTTAAAGATCGCCAATTCAACAATTCGATCTGTGGTAATGTTGATGCCTGTTGTTTCTAAATCGATAAATGCAATTGGACGCGTTAATTGAAGTTTCATGTTTCCCGGGTAATTTTCTGATAGATTGTGTTAATGAGTAATCTGTTTTGCGAAAGTAAGCATATCTAAGCCATCATAATTGCCGCTGCTCATCAAAACAATATTAGCATTTTCAAAATGTTGTTTTTCGAGCCATTCAGCCAGTTGATTCTTGTTGTTCATCACCAGTAACCCTTTCTGATTAAAACCTGCCACAACTTTTTCGTAAGGCAGATCTGGTAATTGTTTCAGCGCTAAAGCGTGTTTTGAATAAAATACAATGGCAATATCAGCCTTACTCAAAGCACCATTATACTCTTTCATAAATTGTTCGTTCAAACTGCTAAACGTGTGTAACTCAAGTATGCCAATTAATTTACGATCGGGATATTGTTGCTTTACCGCGTCGATGGTGGCTTTTACTTTGCTGGGAGCATGTGCAAAATCGCGATACACAATGCAGTTGTCGTTCTTAGCCATGATCTCCAACCTTTTTGATGCACCCGTAAAACTTGCAATAGCTCTTACAAAATCGGATGCCCCAATACCAATTTCAGCGCATGCATAATATGCAGCATACAAATTCATGAGGTTATGATTTCCAAATACCATCAGCACGCTACTGTTGCCTTCAATCGTTACAGTTGTTTTGCCATCTGCTATCCGGTGTTCCGGAACCGCATAAGCTTGATAACGGATATCGCTTCGATGGCATTCTTTTACCAGTTGATCCAATACCGGATCCGAACTATTGTAAATGAGGATACCACCTGCTTCAATTTTTTGAATAAATATTTTAAACTGCTCCAGATAAAAATCGAATGTTGGAAATACATTGATATGATCCCATGCAATGCCGGTAAGTATGGCAATATGTGGAAACAAAAAATGGAATTTTGGTTTGCGCTCAATAGCACTCGCCGGATATTCATCGCCTTCACAAACAATCACCGGCGCGTTGGTAATATTTACAGACTGGTCGAAGCCTGCCAGTTTTGCACCAACCAGATAGTCGAAATCTTTTTGCAGATATCGCAACACGTGCATGATCATGCTGGTAGTAGTTGTTTTACCATGGCTACCTCCCACCACAATTCTTTTTTTATCTCTGCTTTCCTGATAAATGTATTCGGGAAAAGAATAGATTTTGAGTCCCAGTTCAACCGCTTTTAACAGTTCAGGATTATCTTGCCTCGCGTGCATTCCTAAAATGATGGCATCTATATCCTTTGTAATCAGATCAGGCTGCCAGCCCATTTGTTTTGGAAATATCCCCTCGTTCATCAGATTAGTGCGCGAAGGCTCAAATATCTCATCATCGGTGCCGCTTACCTGATACCCCTTTCGCTTTAACGCGATCGCTAATTGATGCATGACGCTTCCTCCAATCGAAATAAAATGTACCCTCATATCCTATTTTTATTATCTACAACCTAAATTTTAACAATTATAACAGCCCACAAAGGCAGCATTTCACAATGAAACTTTATCTTTACCGTTATAAAGCTGTATAAAAATACTGTCAATTACATTACAAAAACTACCAATGAAAAAAATCACTTGTCTGCTGGTAATCGCCTCTTTCACGCTGGCATTATTTTCCTCCTGTGTTTCTTCACGCGGTAGCAGTTGCCCTACTACCAATAAGAACTTTTTTAAGGGTAGATAGTTCAGCGTAAACAGGCTCTAAAAGATTAACTAATTCGATGAACTGGATTCCACTTATTTCTGAGGATCAACTGCCTCTTATCATTGCACAATCTCAAAACAGGCCACAGCTTATATTTAAGCACAGTACCCGTTGTAGCATTAGCAGCATGTCGTTAACCCGTTTGGAAAGAGCTGATGCTCCCGAAGGAATTGATTTTTATTTTCTCGACCTGATTAAATACAGGTCTTTGTCGGCACAAGTAGCTGAAACTTTTAAAGTTTATCACGAGTCGCCGCAAGTGTTATTGATCCGAAATGGTCAATGCGTGTACGACGAAAGCCATTCAGGCATCAGCATGGATGAAATATCTGAGCAGGCTCTTACTGCTTAATTAACTGTTATAATTTATTGGATAACCAGTTCTTGAACGACGACTTCAGATCGTTGTACAATTTCTGGTTGGTAAGCATTTTGTCGCGGATCTCATACTCATCGTCTGCCTTTTTTTGTTGCAGTTTGCGATTGTTGATGTCTTTTTCCAGTTCTGCAATCAGTTTCTCCTGTGCTTTTACATCGTGTTTCAGAGAATTAATGAAACTACGTTGTATGGTAAACTGGTTCTCAAAATGATCCACTTCTCCCCTGGTTTGTTTGTCGGTAAGGGATACGATAACGGCTGCAAGGTATTTGTCAAGAACTGCTATCTCCTGCTTCCAGAAAGCCATTTCGTTTAACCACAATTCATGGTCAAAATGTAATTCACGGATTGATTTGTTATTGATAATCATTATGGCAATTTTAATTTTAAATAAAGTTCTTAGCTTTTGACTGATTGCTGAATGACAAATATCATTTTTAAATAAGCAGAATCAGTTTCTTAAATTACACAAAAAAGCAAAATGATTATCACCATATTTGGAGCAACCGGAATGGTTGGAAAACAATTGGTAAGGCAGGCATTGGCCGAAGGGCTTACTGTTAGAGCATTTGGAAGAAATGTAACTAGTTTGATCGACCGGGATCTGAAGACTGATCGGTTAACTGCCTTGCAAGGTTTTGTATTCGAAGCCAAAGATGTACTAAAGGCGGTTACAGGAGCAGACGCGGTATTATCAGTTTTAGGAGGCAGCATCGACGGCACAGATAAAACAAGAAGTCTGGGTATGCAACAAATTGTTGCGCAAATGCATATTGCAAAACGAGCGCGCATCATTGCATTGGGCGGATTAGGCATCTTAAATGCTCCTGAAAAAGGTTTGCTGATCGATGATCCGGATTATCCCGAAATATATAAACCCGTTGGACTTGAACACCTAGCTGCTTTCAAAACTTTAGAAGCATCCAATCTGCAATGGGGTTTTGTTTGTGCCCCCAATATTCTGGATCAGGATCTTACTAAAAACTATATCACAGCGGCTGATTTTCCGCCAACACCAAATCTATACGAAATTGCTGCAGGCGATATCGCAGATTGTATGTTACAGGAATTAAAGAACAATGCTTATCTGCATCATCGAATTGGAATCAGTAGGAGTTAATTATCTTGCAGCCCGGCCTGATTATTTAGGCTGCAGGGAACATTTAATTTCTTAAGTATGGAGATCACAGGTTTTATAGCTGCATTTTTAATTGGCATTTCATTAGGGTTGATTGGTGGTGGTGGTTCCATCCTTACAATTCCGGTGCTGGTGTACCTGTTTCATATTCCTCCTACCATTGCAACCGGCTATTCTTTATTTGTTGTGGGTATCAGTAGTCTTGCGGGTTCCATAACCAGTTTTCGCAAAGGAAATATTAATTTTAAAGCCGCTTTTTATTTTGGTTTTTCTTCCATTATCACGGTGGTAATTATCCGGCGTTTTTTGATTCCGATTATTCCCGAAGATCTGTTACAGATTGGTCATTTTATGATCACCCGCTCTTTTCTTACCATGGTATTATTAGCAGTGGTAATGATTATTGCATCTTTCAAAATGATTTATCAGTCAACCGGAAATGATTCAGATTCGAATCACGATATTCACTATGGAAGGGCCTTAATCCGCGGTATTGAAATTGGAATCTTAACAGGTTTATTAGGTGCAGGCGGCGGATTTTTAATTATACCCGTATTACTTTTTTCATTTCATCTTACCATGAAAAAAGCAATCGGCACTTCACTGCTCATCATTGCATTGAATGCATTGTCGGGTTTTCTGAGCGACCTCTCTCAATACCATATTCATTGGCAACTACTCTTAACCATTTCCACCATTGCAGTAGCAGGTACTTTTGCAGGAAACGCCATCGGCTTTAAAGTATCGGGAGAAAAATTAAAGAAAGGCTTTGGTATTTTTGTATTACTCTCCGGTTGCTATATTATACTTCACGAACTTTTCTTCAAATAATTTTACTGATAAATGTCATTGTAGGCGCGATAGAGTTGTTTCAAATTTGCTTCGAAAATTGATCTCTATGAAAATCGAACAAATTTATACAGGTTGTTTGGCGCAGGGCGCCTATTATATTGAAAGTGAAGGCGAAGCTGTTGTGATCGACCCTCTGCGTGATATCGAACACTATCTCGAAATTGCAAATAAAGAAAATGCAAAAATCAAGTGGGTTTTTGAAACACATTTTCATGCCGATTTTGTTTCGGGTCATATGGATCTGGCAAAAGCCACAGGTGCTAAAATTGTTTATGGCCCTACGGCAAAGCCCTCCTTCGAAGCAATCGTTGCCGAAGACGGAGCAAAGTTTACTGTAGGAAAACTGGTATTTGAATTATTGCATACACCCGGACATACCCTTGAAAGCTGTTGCTACCTGATGTATGATGAGGATGGAATTCCAAAAGCCCTGTTCTCGGGCGATACCATTTTTATTGGGGATGTGGGCCGCCCCGACCTTGCACAAAAAGCAGCCAACCAAACACTCGAAGAATTAGCAGGATTATTATACGATTCTATTCGCAAAAAAATACTTCCTCTCAGCGATGCCATCATCATCTATCCCGCACATGGGGCTGGAAGCGCTTGTGGTAAAAAATTAAGTTCCGAAACAACCGATACACTCGGACATCAGAAAACAAGTAATTATGCGCTCCGGGCCGATATGACCCGCAATGAATTCATCAAAGAAGTTACTGCTGGCCTCGTGCCTCCTCCGGGATATTTTCCTTACAATGTGCAACTGAATAAACTGGGATACGAAAATATCGAGACTGTTTTGCAAAGAGCCACAAAAGCCTTTAGTGCCAACGCTTTTGAAGCTGCGGCCGACGAAACAGAAGCCACTATTATAGATACCCGTTCGGCTGTAGCATATGGAAAAGGTTTTATTCCCAATTCCATCAATATTGGTATCGATGGTAGCTTTGCAGTTTGGGTTGGTGCCATCATCAAAAATGTGGAGCAGCCTTTATTATTGGTAATTGAAGAGGGCCGCGAAAAAGAAGTCATTACCCGACTTGCCCGTGTTGGATTTGATCATGCACTCGGTTATTTAAAAGGCGGCTTTGAAGCATGGAAGCAGGCAAGAAAAGAAATAGATACAATTAGCTCGGTTAGCGCTGAAGAGTTGATTAGCATTTATGAAACAAACCCAAACATTCAAATTTTGGATGTTCGTAAAAAAAGCGAATTCGATACCGAACATATTCTCGGTGCTACCAACATACCCTTAGATTTTGTTTTGGATCGGCCCACCGAATTGGACGAGTCAATAACTTATTATATGCATTGCGCCGGCGGGTATCGCTCTATGATTTTTATTTCCATCATGCACTCGCTGGGATATCATCATTTCATTAACTGTACAGCAGGCTTCAATGAGTTAAAGGCAAGTGGCAAATTTAAAATTTCTGAATATAGCTACCAGAATACGCAGTTGTAAATCCAAATCATTATCTCGATTTTTGAAATAGATGTATCGATTGGTAGTTATTCTTTTTTCTACTATTTTTGTAGACTAAAATTGATTACATGCAATTGATTGAATGGATAAAACAACCATGGCCTTGGTGGGTAGCGGGCCCACTGATTGGATTAACGGTTCCAGCATTGATGCTGATGGGCAACAAAAGATTTGGTATCTCCAGTTCTCTACGCCATATCTGTGCTGCCTGCTTCCCATCGAATATTAGTTATTTTAAATACAATTGGAAAAAAGAGATTTGGAATCTTTTTTTTGTAGCAGGTATCGTTTTAGGAGGATTGATTGCTGCACAATTTTTAAACAACCACCAGCCCATACAAGTTAGTCCTGCACTGGCTGCAGAGTTAAGGGGATACGGGATTACGAATTACAGTGAATTAATACCGATCGATGTTTTTAACTGGGCTAACCTACTGCATCCTCAGGGCTTGCTGTTGATGGTATTCGGTGGCTTTCTGGTTGGCTTTGGAACCCGTTATGCCGGCGGCTGCACATCGGGCCATGCAATTACCGGATTAAGTAATCTGCAATGGCCCTCGCTAGTAGCAACCATCAGTTTTATGGTTGGCGGATTTATTATGGCCAACCTTATTCTACCCCTTATTTTAAAATAAAATCATGACCAAAAATATTCCTGAAAACGATTTCGAAATTCGCTCACTAGATACTTCATGCCTCAACGAAAGCGAATTGGTACACCCCTACTGGTATAATCTTAAATATCTGATTACAGGTATATTATTTGGAATTGTTTTTGTGAAAGCAGAAATTATTTCCTGGTTTCGCATACAAGAAATGTTTCGCCTGCAAAGCTTTCATATGTACGGTGTTATCGGCTCTGCTGTGGTAGTGGGCATGCTCTCGGTTTTTCTGATCAAAAAATTTAAAATCAAAACCATCTACGGAGAAGACATTCATTTCGAGAAAAAAGAATTCAACAAGGGGCAGATAATTGGAGGACTGATTTTCGGATTTGGTTGGGCCATTACAGGCGCATGCCCCGGACCATTATTTGCGCAAATTGGTACCGGCGTAACCGTTACAATTGTAACTTTATTGAGTGCGATTGCAGGTACTTGGACTTATGGTCTGGTACGCAATAAAATTCCGCACTAGTATGCATGCGTTTTAAATTAATACTCTTTTTCGTTTCTATATTTTTTTTGCTCTTTCTTTTTATAAGAATCGAAAGTGGAAAAAAACATCCAACCAATCCGATAGCAGTAGATAGTGCAGATTGTTGGACAGGAGCCGGCCTCTATCAAATACCGGTTGACAGTACTGGTAATTCCATTCGTTTTGGCAGAGATTTAATCAGTAATACGGCCCACTATTTTGGTCCGCAGGGAACAGTTTCGCATTCCACAAATGGTATGAATTGTCAGAACTGCCATTTAGATGCAGGCACCAAACCATGGGGCAATAATTTTGGCGCAGTAGCATCGCAATACCCGAAAAAAAGAGACCGCAGCGGTAAAATAGAATCCATCGAAATGCGCGTGAATGATTGCTTTCAGAGAAGTTTAAACGGCAAGCCAATTGATTCGCTCAGCAAAGAAATGAGGGCAATAGTTGCTTACCTGAAATGGCTGGGCAAAGAAATTCCAAAAGGCGTTAAACCAAAGGGTGTTGGCATTGAAAATCTTACTTATTTAAACAGAGCTGCCGACCCAATTCAGGGTCAACAATATTATTTAGCAAGCTGTGCACAATGTCATGGTGCACATGGTGCCGGAATGCCTGCCATCGATGGTATTGGTTTTTTATATCCCCCACTTTGGGGAGCAAATAGTTTTAATGACGCCGCAGGCATCTATCGACTTTCAAAATTCGCAGGTTTTATTAAAAACAATATGCCCAATCCTACTAACTATCATCACCCCTCTATCAGCAACGATCAGGCATGGGATATTGCAGCATTCGTAAATTCGCAACCAAGGCCGCACAAAGATCAAAGTGGCGATTGGCCCGATCTGAATAAGAAAATGATCGATGAGCCTTTTGGTCCTTATTCAGATAGCTTTACAGAAAAACAACACAAATACGGCCCATTTAATGTTATTTTACATCGTGCTTCACAAAGTCAGCACGCATTATAAACTAGTAACCTAATCTAAATAATTATGAAAAAGATTGCAGTTTTATTAATTGTAATAGCCTGTTCTTTTACAGCAAAAGCTCAGGACTTCGGACAGATTATTGCAGGATCATTACCAGATGCCAATAAATACGCATCCGCTTATATGAGGCCATTTGCCGAAGGCGAAATTTATAATCTTGCGCGTGGTTGGTACTCTACTGCAAGAACACATAAATTGTTAGGGTTTGACATTTCAATCAACGGACAATTTGCAATTGTGCCAACAGAAAAGCAAAGTTTTACTTTTAATAATGCCGATTACAGTACGTTCAAACTAAGTGGTGCTGCTTCATCAGCAACGCTACCTACTCTTATGGGCGGAACAAGCTCGCAGGTAATTAATGTAAATACAACCGTAAACGGTCAGCCCGTATCAACCAGTTTTACTGCTCCAAAAGGAATTGGAGATGATATGAAAAAGAACGTTTCTTTTATCCCTGTTTCTGCGCCACTTCCGGTTGCACAAATTGGCATTGGTTTATTTAAACATACCGATCTTAAAGTGCGCTATTTTCCAAAAACTAATTTTAGTGATATGGAAATTGGTGTATTTGGAGTTGGTATACAACACGAGTTTTCGAACTACCTTCCTTTCATAAAAAAAGTACCCTTCCTGCATCTTTCTGCACTGGCAGCTTTCAGTTCTATTGACGCAAATTATAAACCAAAATTCGATCCGGGTTCTTCGGTGCAAAGCCCTAATGCTGTTGCAGGTTATAAAATATCTGCATTTACTTTGCAGGGAATTGCTTCTGTTAAGTTTGCAATATTGGAATTATATACTTCCATTGGATACTCTACCGGAAAATCAACCATTGATTTGAAAGGAGATTATACCATTACTTACAATACCGGATTTCCTCCTCCAAACGATAAAGCTACAGCAACTCAAAAAGATCCTATTTCGCTGTCTTATAATGCCGGTGGCGTATCGAATACCTGGGGAGCAAGATTAAATATTACTGTACTTAAAATTTATGTCGACTACACATTTGCTAAATACAATGGTGCAGGTGCGGGTATTGCACTAGCATTTAGATAATATTATGCTGGGGTTAGTTCAATTACCATTGCGCTAGCCCCACCTCCACCATTACAGATACCTGCGGCGCCTAATTTTCCACCATGTTGTTTTAAAACATGAATAAGTGTTACCACAATTCTAGCGCCACTGCATCCCAGCGGATGTCCTAACGACACTGCACCCCCATGTGCATTTACTTTTGCAGGATCGAGTTTCATTTTCTGTGTATTCGCAATGCCCACAACAGAAAATGCTTCATTCAATTCTACAAAATCAATATCGCTCATTTGCAAACCCGCTTTGCTCACCGCTTTTGGAACGGCAAGTGAAGGAGTTGTGGTAAACCATTCGGGTGCTTGTGCCGCATCAGCATAACTGCGAATAATTGCAATTGGTTTTAATCCCATTGCAATTGCTTTTTCTTTACTCATCAAAACCAGTGCAGCAGCACCATCATTCATAGTAGAAGCATTCGCTGCAGTAACGGTTCCATCTTTTATAAATGCAGGTTTTAATTCAGGAATCTTATCAAACTTTACATTAAATGCTTCTTCGTCTTTGCTGAATAATATCGGATCTCCTTTTTTCTGCGGAATAGAAACAGGAACAATTTCCTCTGTAAAAAATCCATTATTGATTGCAGCCTGACTTCTCTTATAACTTTCAATTGCAAAAGCATCCTGATCTGCTCTACTAATATTACATTCTTTAGCACATAGCTCAGCCGAATTTCCCATGGCATAATTATGATACACATCGGTTAATCCATCTTTTGCCAAGCCATCAATCATCGATACATTTCCGTACTTATTACCCCAACGCATATTGGCGCTATAATAAGGTACATTACTCATGCTCTCCATACCACCGGTAACTACAATATCTGCATCGCCCAATAAAATAGATTGAGCACCCAGCATAATCGATTTCATTCCGCTGGCACAAACCTTATTAACTGTTGTACAAATTACAGCATCGGGGAGTCCTGCAAATTTCGCTGCCTGACGCGCAGGAGCCTGTCCCAAGTTGGCTTGTATCACAGAACCCATAAATACTTCCTGCACATCTGTCGGTTGAATTCCTGCGCGTTCTACTGCAGCTTTAATAGCGATTGCACCCAATTGAGTTGCAGAAAAATCTTTAAGGCTTCCTCCAAAACTTCCTATTGGAGTGCGCACTGCTGAAACGATATAAACGGTTCTGTTCGACATATTTTTTAATTATACCCAAAGATAAATGATAGCACTAACAATCGTTAGCAACTTATCGATTTTAATAAAAAAAGCAAAAAATAAAGGCACCCTAAAAAGAGTGCCTTCTATAAATAGTTCGAAAAAAATTACTTCACTTCTTCAAACTCTGCATCAGTAACAGTTTCACCTGCCTGACCACCACCTGCGTTTGCATGTGCTCCTGCATCTGCACCAGGTTGAGCTTGCTCACCACCGGCCGCTGCCTGCGCTTTGTAAATCTCTTCACTTGCTGCAGTCCATGCAGTATTCATCTCGGTTGTTGCAGCATCGATTGCGGCAATATCCTGATTTTTATGCGCTTCTTTCAACTTAGCAAGAGCAGCTTCGATTGGTGCTTTTTTATCGGCAGGAATCTTATCACCAAACTCTTTGAATTGCTTCTCGGTTTGGAAGATCAGACTATCGGCCTGATTAATTTTTTCAACACGCTCTTTTGCTTCTTTATCGCTTGCTTCGTTGGCTTTTGCTTCGGCCTTCATTTTCTCTACTTCTTCTTTGCTCAAACCACTACCTGCTTCGATACGAATTTTCTGTTCTTTTCCTGTGCCCTTATCTTTCGCGCTCACATGAATCATACCATTTGCATCAATATCAAAAGTTACTTCGATTTGCGGTACACCTCTTGGTGCCGGTGGAATACCATCCAGATTAAACATACCCAAACTCTTATTCTGATTCGCCATTGGACGCTCACCCTGTAATACATGGATTTGTACACCCGGCTGATTATCGCTGGCAGTTGAATAAACTTCTGTTTTCTTGGTAGGGATGGTTGTGTTAGATGTAATCATGGTTGTCATGATACCACCCATTGTTTCGATACCCAATCCAAGTGGCGTAACATCCAATAACAATACGTCTTTGATATCACCACTTAAAACCGCACCCTGTATAGCTGCACCAATAGCAACCACTTCATCCGGATTAACTCCTTTGTGTGGTTTTTTACCGAAGAATTTTTCTACAATCTCCTGTACTTTAGGAATACGTGTAGAACCACCCACCAGAATCACTTCATCAATTTGAGAGATATTGTAACCGGCATCTTTCAATGCTGCTTCACATGGTTTTAAACAACGTGCAAACAAATTGTCTGATAATTGCTCAAATTTAGCGCGGCTCAATTTTACTACTAAGTGTTTTGGCACGCCATCCACTGCAGTAATATAAGGCAGGTTGATTTCGGTTTCTGAAGAAGAGCTCAATTCAACTTTTGCTTTCTCAGAAGCTTCTTTCAAACGCTGTAATGCCATTGGATCTTTACGCAGGTCAATTGCTTCCTGGCTTTTAAATTCATCAGCCAACCAGTCCATCACCACTTTATCAAAATCATCACCACCTAAGTGTGTATCACCATTGGTAGATTTTACTTCAAATACACCATCTCCTAATTCAAGAATCGAGATATCAAAAGTACCTCCACCCAAGTCAAATACAGCGATCTTCTGATCAGCGTGTTTCTTATCCAAACCATAAGCCAATGCGGCTGCAGTAGGTTCGTTTACAATTCTGCGAACGGTTAAACCGGCAATTTCACCAGCTTCTTTAGTAGCCTGACGTTGTGCGTCGTTGAAATAAGCAGGCACGGTAATTACCGCTTCTGTTACTTCCTGACCCAGATAATCTTCTGCAGTCTTCTTCATTTTCTGAAGAATCATCGCAGAAATTTCTTGTGGCGTAAACAAACGATCATCGATTGCAACACGCACGGTATTATTGTCGCCTTTGGCAACTTTATAGCTCCAATGGCTTATTTCTTCAGTCACTTCGTCAAAACGACGACCCATAAAACGCTTCACACTGCTAATGGTGTGCTGTGGATTGGTAATAGCCTGACGTTTAGCAGGATCTCCTACTTTACGCTCGCCATTCTTCAAAAAAGCCACTACCGAAGGGGTAGTTCTTCTGCCCTCATCGTTCGCAATCACCACAGGCTCATTTCCTTCCATAACGGAGACGCAACTGTTGGTGGTTCCTAAGTCAATACCAATAATCTTTCCCATATAATATTTTTTTAATCTTTGCTCCTGTTTGGAGACTATAACTACTTGTCAATCACCATGCCATCAGCAGTAAAGTGCAAAAATGTCAGAGCCCGTCAGACATTTCAACCCATTTTATCAGCTACCAATCTACAACTATGCCAGATTGTTGGCAGATCAGGCAGCGGATGCCAGTTAAACTGCCGAAGCGAGAGCATTTCCTTGTGCCAATTCCTTATTTTTAGGCATGCGATTATTCATTACCCGTTGTTTTTTGGTACCAGCTTTTATGGCCATCTGTTTCACTAGCACTGCACAAACTGGCGAAAGATTAAAGGCCGGACTATTGATCACAAAATCAATGCAGATCGAAAAAGCCGTTTATTTACTCGAGGCCGACAGCTCTTTACAAATGCCATTGATACGCATTGCAGGAAAAAATTTGGAAGTGGATTTTAATCAGGCAATATTAAATGGAACCATGCACCCCGAACAACCCGATTTAATGCAGGGACTTGCAATTCGCATTGAACCGGGCTCAGAAAATATTACAATTAAAAACTTATCGGTACACGGCTACAAAATAGCAGTGCTGGCAGATAGTGTAAAGCAGTTGTCGATTGTACACTGCAATTTCAGTTATAATTGGCGCCCGCAATTATTTAGCGCCCGCGAAAAAGAAGACGAACGCGATTGGATGAGCTATCACCACAACGAAGCAGGTGAATGGAAAAAACAAGGCGCGGGCATTTATCTCTCGCACTGCAATAACGCATTCATAAACGATAATATCATCATGGGCAATCAGTGTGCCCTCATGATGACCAACTGCGAGAACGCTAAAGTGTATAATAATAATTTTTCTTTCAACTCAGGCTTGGGTATCGGTCTTTATAGATGCAGTAATAACCTGATCTATCATAACCAACTCGACTTTAATGTGCGCGGATTTAGTTTAGGAAAATACCGTCGGGGACAAGACAGTGCGGGTATATTAATTTTTGAACAAAGTAGCGATAACGTTTTTGCATATAATTCCGCCACGCATAGTGGTGATGGATTTTTTTTATGGGCCGGGCAATACAGCATGGATACGGGCAAGGGAGGATGCAATAATAATTTGATTTATGGAAACGATTTTTCCTATGCTCCTACCAATGGTGTGGAACTTACGTTTAGCAGCAATAGCGTGTTGCATAACCGCATCTGGGGATGCGACCATGGCATTTGGGGTGGCTATAGTTTTGATAGCGATTTTTCGGATAATAAAATCCTGCACAATCGTATTGGCATTGCAATTGAACACGGACAAGCCATCAATATTGCAATGAACGAAATCAAGTATAACGGAACAGCCATTAAACTCTGGTCGAATCAAAAACAGTCAGATGATTTTGCCTATGCTAAATTTCGCAATACGCAGAGCAAAAATTATTGGATTGCATCAAACAGTATCGAAGAAAATAAAATTGCTTACCAATTAGTGGGAACAGATACGGTGGTGTTTAGTGGCAATAAAAAAACAGGCAACGAAAACGATTGGAAAATCGGCGATCGGGTAAGCGAATTAGATAGCAGTAAGGAATTGGAATTTTTGGATCTCGACTATCAAAAAGATAAAAGGCTTACACCCATACCCTACAACGATTTGCCGGAACAGTTGTTTCCACAGGGCATGCAAGAGATTCGCATTACCAAATGGGGGCCTTATAATTTTGAATATCCGATTCTTTGGTTAAAACAAGTGGATAGTAATCAGGTATACCATTTTGAAGTGTTGGGCAAAAAGGGCAATTGGAAATTAGAATCTTTGAATGGATTTGAAATAATAGAACAAGGTGCAGATAGTTTTCCATCAAAAATTCTTGCAAAGGCAAAATCCCAAAGCGGCGATCAATTTATTCGGTTAAATTATATGGGGCCAGAATTTATTGATGCATTTGGTGTACTACAAAAAGCTGCAACAGCATTGGTTTTTGAATATAAAGAACTGCCAAAAATTATCCCTGCTGAGGGCGGAAAGTAAAATTTTTCTGGGTAACATAACTGAAAGCCACCACAAAAATGGTGGTCAGTATTTTGGAAGGAGTTGGATAAAATCCGAGCATGTCAACAAAGAATTTCAAGAAAGCATAATTCAGAATCAGGCAGCCAAAAACTACGGTAAAATATTTGGCGAGTTGCTTGGTTTTACGCACACTGGTTTCTTGAAACACCACATAGCGGCTCAAATAAAATCCGATCGGAAAAGTAACGGCAAAGCCAATTAGGAAGGCAGCGATATGCGGGCCGATGGTTATAAACGATAGATGAACGGGCTGCTTTTTTAAAATATAATTATACGAAACAAAGAATAGGGTAATATCCAGGCAGGTATTAAATCCGCCGCAAGCCGCATAGCGGAAGGTTTGTAAAGGCATGACGTTTTTAAAGACCGGATAAAACAGATCTACCACACTGAGAATCAGGCTACGTATATTTTCATGCAGCTTTCGCATTTATGGCCGCGAAGGTAGGTTTTAATTTGTTACTTTTGCCATCCGCAAATGTTAAGATAATGAGTGTTGTAGTTAAAATAAAGGAAGCCGCAGTTAGATCGATAGAAAGTTTATATGCAGTTTCATTAAACCCTGAGCAGGTTCTGGTAAACGCCACCAAGCCCGAATTTGAGGGCCACTATACCGTAGTATTATTTGCATTTGTAAAGCAATTAAAAAAATCTCCCGATGCGTTGGGTCAGGAATTAGGCACCCACTTGTTGGCAAAAAATCCAACCCTTTTTTCGGGCTTTAATGTTATCAAAGGTTTTTTGAATTTAGTAATCACCAATAGTTTCTGGCTCGAATTTATAGATGCACAAAAACAAAATCAGCAATTTGGAATACAGCCTGCAAATGGCAAAAAGGTAA
>JAIEMK010000058.1 GCA_019752295.1 Chitinophagaceae bacterium
CCCTGTAACTCCTCCAGTAGAAGTATCATAAATACCCATTACCCTGTTGCCTCGATTTAGAAAAATTACTTTAAACTGTTCCATCAGTTCGATCTTGTCCTGATCCCAATGTTTCAGCAGCAATTCGTAAGCTTCTCTTGACCTGCATATTTTCGGTCTTTGAGAAGCTTTAACCCTCGAGCGGTAAATCAGTTCTACTTCGCTAACCATGTTCCAATCTTGTGTTTCAATGAGCTGTTCCATAAATTTCTTTTTAATGGTTTAAAAATTATTATGGAACCCATTCCGGCTTTTGGCAATAAAGGCCATGAAGCAACGGAATAAATGAAGCTAAAGGTGTAGGGGCATACTTTTGTTTATGCCGGAATTTCATGGCCGCTACAGCAGCCAAAAGCCGTTCTTTGTGCAGGAATAATGAAGAAAAATAAAAATGAATTAATCCACCACTTTACTGATGTATCTGCGTAAGGATTTCTGCAACTTTTTCTCTTGTTGCACAGGTGTCGATTTTGATAGTTTAATTCTCAACATAATAATGTTATAGAGAATTTCATCAATTGCTGTTTTGTCTAATTTGGCTATATTTTTCATACAATAAAATTAATTCAATCAGTTGTTTTTTCTTAGCGTATTTATATCAAGTATTTATACGCTATTGAAAACCCGTTATTAAACCTAAAAAAACACAAGCTGCCGCACCCATTTGAATTAGCTTACCAATATGGTGCGGCAGCTTTTTTGAAAGCAGAAATAAAGGGCTTTAAGCCCTTTATTTCTTCCCCGTTATTTTAAAAATCCTTGCTGCCTAATATTCTGCAGCCAGATATTAGCAAAACTGGTGTGTCCTGCCTGCCATTTGGGTTTGTAGGTAGTTACTTTATTATCTTCTATGCAAACACTTTCTTCGTAAAGACCTACATTATCCTGTTGGAACATTTGTGGGTAAATGCCTGCCATTTCCCAATCCTCTTTATTCTGCCGATTATCTACCACAATAAAACACATTTCAGGGTCACGCATTGCATCACCATGTAAGGTGTAATAATGAGCGAGGCTAAATAATTTTGCTTTACCATAAGGTGTTATAATGCCTTCTCCGATTTGTTCAATTACCAATGGTAAATATTCAGGAACTGTTAATTTTAAATGGGTTTCGGTTCCCATTTTCTCGATCAGCTTAAAAAAGTTTTTGGTAGCTGTTACATTAATTTTACGCATATAAAACATTTTTAGTGTTGGTAAATAATTTTGCTTTTTTCTTCTTTTGTTACCACCTGGCTTCCATACTTCGCGCGGATCTCTGCTAAAGACTTTTTCCCGCCCTTTACCTTGTAGGCTTCTGCCCTGAAATACCACGCTAATTTTTTGGAGGCAAAAAAGAAGTTGGCGGCTTTTAATTCTTCCTTTACTGGCTTTGTATTGCCAGTAACCCAAATCCAGTGTCCGACAACCTCAATCACTATCCCCGACAGATGGATAATTTTTTCAATTGCTTCCCTGTAAGCTTCGGACATTTTCATTTCATCGTCCGCCTGTTCGTCACTCATTCCTGCACCTTTATAAATATGAGCGCAGGCAAAAGCATATTCTGAATTAATCGCCTGCATGGTGGCAGTATCCCCGCCCATGTCTGGGTGGTTTTCTTTGGCTAATTTTTTATACTGTGCCTTTATTTCGTCTATCGTTTTACAACTGGCAAAATATTTCATAAAGAAGCCGCCCTTTATTTATTCCAGCGGGCGGCAAACTGGTTTTCAGTTTAGAATGGCAAATTGTCTAAGGGTTCGGTTAATTCTCCTGCAATAACAGGGGCGGCAACTGGAGCCGATTTTTTCGCTTCTCCCTTGTTTCCTCCGTGCAGCTTAATGTTGTTTACATGGAAGGTTAAAGAGGCTTTGGCTTCTCCCTGCATATTGGTGTAAGCATTCACCCCGATACGCCCATACAGTTCTACTACTGTACCTTTTGTTAAATACTGGGCAATTCCGGGATTTACCCAGTAATCACATTGCAGGTAGGTTACGACCTTGGTAACCTGATCAGAACCCTTTGGTTTGTAGCTGTCATTAATGGCCACATTAAAATTTACTACCTGTCTTTCGTCCTTTACTGTTTTTACAACGGCATCCGCTGTAAGTCTTGCGATGATTTCCATGACTGTTTGATTTAATTATGAATAAAAAATGGTTACTGGTTAATGAGAAGCGAAAAGGGTTAATTCCTTTGCTTCTATTTTGTTAGGAGTATTGCGGTTACTGTGCCTTTTTACGAGGTAATAAATCGTTACATCTTCATTGTTTGTAATTGCCCATGCTGCCTGCAATGCTTTTGCGCGGGAAATGCTTTTTTTGCGCTGTACTTCCCATGATAACTGCATCAGGTAGGAAAGGCGTGTGGAGTGTTTCATAAAATGACTGTTTAGGGTTTAAAATCATACTCGGCAGGTGCCTCGTTCGTTCTTATTGTAGCAACCCGTTCTTGAAACAGTATTTGGGAAAAGCAAGGTTTTTGACATAAATCATTTTCGACCGTGGAATAAAAAGTGGAGTGGTAACGAAACGGTTTATGCCGCGAAAGCGAAAAGCGCAGCGGATTATTTATGGCAAAACCGAAGGCCAATCCCGCCGGGAGGCGAGATGCAGACCTTGCTTTTCACAAATGCTGTCAAGAGCTTCGCGGAAGATTAAGACGTAAGAGTAGATTAATGTTGGTAGTTGCCTAAAGAATCAAGCGTACAAGTGTGCGACGCAAGAGAAGATGCCACTGTGTTACCGTTGCCAGTTACCACTCGACCTTATTTTGCCAAACATTGCAAACTCGGTTTGTTTGTTATCGTTAACTGGTTTGAACAGGGAAGGAGCGCCAGGCGCATATTTCCGGTTGATCCTGTCAAACCAAAGTTTAAAAGCCGATTTTGACTTCAATTTGCAGCAATCAACAAAGTCCTGCAACTGATCTTCGGAAAGAATAATTTCATCATCGAAAACCACTTTATATTGCCAATCATAGCCCTTCCATTTAATATATCGCTCAGCTAATTCTTTGCGCAAAATCAACTGCGGATGTCCTTCAAAAGCCCTCGGTTTAATTTCAACTAAAAAAGCTTCGCCAGTGACTTTGTGACGAATCAAAAAATCGGGTGCATAGTACCTGTAATTACTCGTTAAGTATTCGGTAGGCTGGAGGCTACCAGGATTGTAATAAATGATTACCCGTTCTCTCAGGAACACGTAATCTTCGCGAATCGAAATTGCATATTTGAGTTCTGTAAGCGAATCGAAGCGGCAACCCCATCCGATAATTTTATAAGACTTGCCATATTTAAAATCTGTTGTAGTCGTTTTCATAGTGGTCAATTGAGTGTGATTTTATCTGTCAAGGTTCAGCAGGGTTTCTGCCTTTATCTCGGACACAAAGCGGATATGTCCTGTTAAATCCTCGTAGGTACTATGTACCAATTCACCCTGCACCATGACGTGGCTGCCTTTTATAAAATCATTCTCAATTTTCTCGGCGATGTCTCCCCAAGCGATCACATTGTGCCACATGACAATGTGTTGTACATTACCATCGTTGTCCTTGCGATACTTATCAGTTGCCAGACGCAGGGTTGCTTTTACGTTCCCGCTTGGAAATTTTCGGATTATTGGATCAATACCGAGGTAACCAATCAATTGTACTTTGTTTTGTGTTTTCATTTTCTTAAGATTTTGACACAAATTTTAAAAGTGATTTCAGGAACATTCGTATCTTAAATGTTTATAATTGTTGCTATCTGATATAAGCGTTTAGAAACGATAAGAATCAAATCCAATAGGCGTTATGGCAAAATTGAAAACGGTAGTAAAAAAGTGTCTTCAATGCGGGAAGGCTTTAAAAGGAAGGGCTGATAAACAGTTTTGTGATATTGGTTGTAAAAATGAATATCATAATGCAGACCTTGCAGAAGGGGAGAAGATATATAAACGGGTACTAAAGATTTTACGCAATAACCGAAAAGTGTTAAAGGAGACATTGGGAGAAAAAACAAGTATAGATATAGCTTTGGAGAAACTGATCGCAAAAGGATTTGATAACGATTACCTTACTCATTCAAAGCAAAGGAGTGGTAATAAGGTTTATTATTTTAGTTTTGATTATGGATACAGGGATGAAGGAAATGGAATGGTAAAGATTGTAAAAGCATTTGATTGGACGTAAAGTTCTTAAAGAATATAGAAAATTGCAGTTTGTTAATAAAAAAAAGGCTTCTTATTGCAGCGAAAGTGAACTTGGATTTATCTTGGTTGTATGGAAAACCATTACCAGACGCTTAGACTGCTTGCTTCCATTGTCAGCGAACTTCCACAACCTACCCAATACCAGTGTTTACCAAGACAACTGATTTTACTTTCCAGTTTTGATTGGGCAACTATTTTTACTCATTTACAATTATTAGAAAAGGAAGGTTTGGTAACTATCAGCCAGGCTGATACTATTCAGTTTTCAATAACTAAAGAAGGAATTAGCAAGGCAGCCACTTTGGAAATGATTACAGTAAAATAAAAATTCCCCGTTAGTTGGCGGGGAATGAAGAATTAATGGGTTAGTAAGCGCGTTAAGTTATCATAAAAACGAAACAGTAGTTATTATATTGTGTTGGAAGGCTGGTCGCCATTTCCAAATAACTCATCTAAGGTTTTGCATATTTCCTGTAAAAGCGATTTGTCAATATTGGACCGGTTAAATTTCTCCAGGTCAGTGATCACAGAACCGCTGTTTATGTCGAAAAAGGCTTACTAATCTTACATATTGGCCCTTTAATGGCGAATATTTCGACATCAATACACTTGTATGTCGAAAATAAATACTATTTTCGACATGATATTTAACTCATGTTGATCCAATAGCCATAAAGAAACAGGAAAGTAGAAAAATAACCAAAATTTCATCACCAATGGGCTATAATAAAAATACTCCCTTTAATGACTTGCCAGCTCTGCCACCACAGGACTTCACAGAGTCGCCGGAAATTTTAAGGCATCTTGCCAAAGCTGCACGGTATTTAGGGGAATTAAACGGGCTTTGCGCCTCATTGCCAGACCCTCAGCTACTGATCAATACCATTGTTCTTCAGGAAAGTAAGGATAGCTCGGCTATTGAAAATATTGTTACCACCCAGGACGAACTTTACAAAGCTGCCAGTGAAGAGGGAACGGCCAGTCATGGAGCCAAAGAAGTTCTTAGTTATCGGGAAGCCCTATATGTAGGACTGGAGAAAATGACCGGCCAAAAGAACTTGCTGCTTACTAACACAATGGTTGAAATTGTACAAACCATCAAACAAAATAAATCGGGAATCAGAACGGCTCCTGGAACAGCATTAAAAAATGCCATAAACGGGGAAGTCATTTATACGCCACCCTGTTGTGAAGATGTTCTGAGGGAAAAACTGGCTTCGCTGGAACAATTTATAAATGACCCGGATAGCTCTCCTTTGGATCCATTGGTTAAAATGGCTTTTATTCATTACCAGTTTGAAGCTATCCATCCATTTGCAGATGGTAATGGCCGAACAGGCAGAATTGTAAATGCGCTATACCTGGTGCAACAAGACCTATTAACGCAACCGGTACTTTACCTCAGTTCCTACATCGTAAAATATAAAACAGAATACTATCAATTATTACGGGGCGTAACAGAACAACATAACTGGCACGATTGGGTAATGTATATACTGACTGCTCTTATTGAAACAGCACAGCTCACTACTAAAAAAATAAGAGCTATGCTTTTACTAAAAGAAGATTATGAGAAGCAGATGAAGCAAACTTTAGGATCATCCTTCAGTTACGAACTGCTGCAATTGATGTTTGCATTGCCTTACTTAAAAATTGAACTGCTAGAAAAGAGAGCGATAGCCCATCGGCAAACCGCTTCCGTATGGTTAAAGAAATTGACTGATGCCAATATTTTAAAACCTCAAAAAATTGGAAGGACAACTTATTATGTAAATTACAGATTGATGGAGTTGCTGGCTGAGAATTAATTAAGTTTAGAAAAATGATTATAAAGAAATGCACTAAGTATGCCGGCAGATCTAAGTAAAGTTAATGTACAGGCCCGATTTTGTAAACCCTTCTTATTTTCTTATACGTCAGTGGCAAATAAGCCTGGGAAATTGCCGAAGTAAATATATTGATCAGTGAGATTGGCTTGTGCAGCGTCAAACGGAGTAGCATTTAGAAATATTATCTTTCTAAATTCGCATAATAATCAACCAATCAGGTAAGCCAACCCATCGTTGACAGTTTCACATAAATCAGTAACCTTTTTTTGCTGGCACATTGCTTTAAATTTATCCCTGATGGTTTTATAATCGTTATGTATGGGACAGGGGTGAGTAGCCGAACATTTGCTTAGTCCGAGTCCGCATTGATCAAAAACTTCTTTGCCATCAATAGCGTCTATTATATTTATGATTGGCTGATTCTTTTGTTTTATTGTAATAAAAAACCCGCCGGTTGGGCCTTTGGCACTATTAATTACTTCATCTTTAACCAATGTTTGCAGCATTTTTCCAACCGTATGTTCACTGGCATCAATAAATTCAGCTATTTCTTTAATACCGGCCTTTTCTCCAGATTCAAATTTAGAAGCAAGATATATTACCGCTTTAATGGCTGTTTTACAAGTAAGACTAAGCATTTATTGTTCATTTAAAAATTCACGGCCTTCTTCTGAAATCATTTCATGGCTCCAGGGTGGATCAAAAGTTAAATCTATTTCAGCCTCGTATTCGGGGAAGCTCAATTTTAAATTTTCTTTCACAGCATTCGTTATAGATTCTCCCATCGGACAGAATTGAGTGGTAAGTGTCATCGCACAATAAATTTTCTTTTCACTTTCATCAAAGTCCAATTGATAAACCAAACCTAAATCTACAATATTCAACCCTATTTCAGGGTCCATTACATTTTGCAGGGCTGCCAATGCCACCGTGCATTGCAGGTTATCATTTGTAATTACATTCGTCATAAAGAAACAGGTTTATGCATTAACAATTTTATTACATTCCAGTTATACAATAAGGAAGTGAGTAATAATAATGCGGCAGCAATTTGTAACACAATGGCGGAATAAAACAAAATGCCTGCGGTAAACATTACAAACCCCAGGATGTAAGCGACGCTCATCCATTTAAAAACTTTTTTACTAAACAAATCTTTGGGGTTGGGTGTCTTTCCTTTTCCGGCTAAGTGATGATACACTTTATTCCAAACAATAAAAGGTAAGGTTTTAAATGTCATGCCTAAAATGATGGCAGTAATCCATCCAAAAAAAATGATAAAGCCATAAGTTATTATGAGGCTGACATTTTCTTTTGGTGACAGTATTAAAAGTGTAATAATAATAACCAAAAAAATGACCGGCAATAACATCATCAGCACTGATAGTAAAGATACTTTCATTTGCTCATCAACTTTTTTACGAATACGCTGCTGGTAAGCCTTGAAGCAAAAATCACCAAACAATACAATGGAGGCCGCCACTGCCAATAATGGGATACTCAGCAGCGATTTGCTATCGGTATATAAAAAGATATAAACGAAAGACAAAAGGCCTCCGTTTATTAATCCATAAATCCACCAGAGTTGCCGGGTATTGTTGTACTTGGAAATAAGAAACATGGGTATCAACCGGGAGCCTACTCCCATTACCAGCAATAAAAACCAGCCAACAATACCAATATGTGCATGCACCGGAAGATAATTCAGTGAACCTTTAGGCAGTAACGGTTCAGTAAAGTTGTAGAGTAGCAACAGTCCAACAATTGCAGTTGCCAGTAACCACAATGCAGCGGTAAAAATAAAAAAAGCATGTACATTTTCCTGCTTGCTTTTTACCATACTTGCAGCAAGGTTAATCAGATAAGCAATGACGGATAGGATGATTAATATGCCGCCACACTGGGTATGTAAGCCCATATTAAAAACATAAAAACCATTAACTAATAAGGGGATACCAATCGCAGCAAATGTAAAGGAGGCATAGGCCAGTTTATTGCTGTACAATTTACCTTCAATCAATACTGGCACCAATTGATGGCTGGCCCCTAGTATCATCATGGTACCCCAGCCAAGTGCCATAATATGTATAATAGCCAATGTATGTGGAAGAAAATAATGACTGGTGATATCACTTGCAGAAAACAATAAAAGAATAGTGGCAATTAAAAAAGCGATAGCGGCATAGCCGTAAAAAGGCAATACCACTTTCCAGGAAGTTGTCTTTGTTGCTTCGGTATTTCCGGTTGTTGAAAACATATTAGTTTTTATAAATCACTAGTTGTACTTCTCCATCACTGATCTCTTTGATGCGGTAACTAAACTGCTGTTCTTCCAGTTCGGGCAACAGAAATACAGGAATGCGTTTGTGATAAACAAACAAGGCTTTATCGGTTGGCAAGATTGCTAACGCTTCCAGTATGGTATGCATGGGTAAAGGCATTTCTAATGCCCTTACATCAATGGTTTCAAGCTTGTCATTAAATCGATTCAATATTTCATCCCAACCTTTTGAGTAATCGGTTTCTTTGTTTTCGGCTAAAACATTTATCTCGCTTTGTTTATAAAAATAAGTATTTACTAAATCATCATTGATCGTTTCGGAATAAGATTGAAACCCTTGTTTGCCGAGCAGGTGCATTAATGGGGTAGGCTCAAAACTATTGATGATCTTAAGTACAGCTCCAGTTTGTAAGGTCTTTACTTTTTTTACAATAATGTCAAGCGGATCTTTACCCGATTCAATAACCGCACGTACATCCAACTCAATCATTTTATCGGCCGCTATATTTTTCATGAATGCCGGAACAGGTTTGTTTTCAATCAGCTTTTCCATTTCAATTGCTGAAGTGTCAATTTCAAAACCCAATGGCTGTAACTTGTTAAAAAAATCGTCCACACTGCAACCGCCAAATTTGGAAGCCATAGCGATACTGGTTCTTGCTGCGATCACTTTTCGTAATATAGGGTTTCTCAATTTTGTAAATTTCGGCGATATACTTACAATAGCTTCAAGTGCGTCTGCATTATATTTTAGCAAACTGGAAATTTTTGTATTGGCGTTAATAGTCATCATTATTCAAAGTATTGTGGAAACAGGTTGAGTTGCTTTTCAATTTCACCAAAAATTGTTCTGGCAGTTTCAATACTGTTTGCATTTTTAAGTTCTTTTGTTTTTTCCATAATCGGTTCCAGCCAATGGTGCAGGGCTTCATGATCGGCTCCTTTCATTTTACATTCACTTACCATTTTATTCAAACCATCCTGTAAGCTTGCTGCTATTTTTAAATGATTTTCAAGGTTTTCTTGTTTTGTACCGGAAACTATTTTTTGCAGTAAAGCCACGTTCTGTAGGGTAGTTGAATCTGCCTTCCACTTTTCGCCGTTATTCAAAGCAAGCTCCGTTGCCTGCTCCCCATGATCCGCATGAGTTTCGGCTGCAGGTGCTGTTGTTGTAGTTTTTTCTTTTTCGTTTCCTGCATTACAAGCCAGCAAGAGATTTGCTGCCAATAAGATGGTTAGTATTTGTTTCATATAATTTGATTTCATTTTTTTTATCTGATGGCCTGATAATTAAACGTAAGGACTGGTCATAAGTGATGTATTGCCACATCCAGTTGATGAGTACAAACAACCTGTTTTTGATACCAATGATTGACATCAGGTGAACAAGCATCCATACAAACCATGCAACAAAACCTTTCAACTTTAGTTTCCCAATTTCGGCCAAAGCCAGGTTCCTGCCTACTGTTGCGAGGCTGCCTTTATCTTTATATTGAAAAGCAATGAGCGGTTTACCTGATTCTATTTTCTGTAAGTTTTTTGCTAAAAGTCTTGCCTGTTGAATAGCCACCTGTGCTACCTGTGGATGCCCCTTTGGCAACAGTTTATCCTGCATCAGTGCAATATCGCCAATGGCATATACTCGTGGCAAATCTTTTACCAGGTTATATTGATTTACCAATATCCTGTTGTTTGCTGCAGTTGAACCTGTGGGAATTCCGGGTATAGAAACGCCTTTTACACCTGCCGCCCAAATAAGGCAACGGCTGTGTATGGTTTTTCCATTGCTGAGAGATATCGTTTCTCCGTCATAATCTTTTACTGCAGTGTTTGTCTGTACTTCCACTCCCAAACCATTTAAATACTCAACAACTGTATTACCTGATTGTGTACTCATGCCATTTAACAGGCGGGGCGCTGCTTCCAGCAGGTGAATATGCATGTGCCCAAAATTTATTTCAACATAATCCTTTGGCAGAATCTTCTTTTTCATCTCAGCGATCGCTCCTGCCAGCTCAACACCTGTTGGTCCGCCACCAACTATTACTACATTTAATAATGAAGACCGCTGCTCCTTGTTTTCAGCATTAAGCGCCAGCTCGTAATTCTGTAATAACGTGTTCCGTAACAGCAATGCCTCAGATACCGATTTCATGGAATAGGCATTCTTCTGTAACTGGTCATTATTGAAATAATTTGTTGTTGCTCCCTGCGCAAGTACTAAGTAATCATATTCAACATCACCTATGTCTGTATGTACCATTTTTGTTTCGGGACTAACAGCGTTTACCTGCGTCATGCGGATAAAAATATTTCGTTTTTGCTGGAATATTTTCCGAAGCGGAAAACTGATACTGCTTGGCTCCAGCCCACTTGTAGCTACCTGGTATAACAAGGGTTGAAACTGATGATAATTATTTTTATCAATCAGAATCACCTGGAAGTATTTCAACGATAATTTTTTTGCCAATGTGAGGCCGGCAAAACCTGCACCTACTATTACTACTCTTTTTTGATTGCCATATTTATCCGGGATGTCCATTTTATTGTTTTTTAATTTCCCAAAAAACATCTTCCCATTTTTCATCAATTGCTTTGCTGCTGTTGGGAAAACGATTTGCTATTGCTTCTAAGTCATCTGCTTTAATATTATCCTGAAGATGATTGAACAGTTCCCGTTCTTCAAAACGGATGTGTTTTTCCAGTTCATCCGCCAGTTGATTGAGCAGAACTGCATCGTCCTTCTTTTTTTCAATAGCAGCTACCAGCTTGTATATTGCCTGGTGATCTCCTTCTGCCTGTTTCCTTAGTACATCATCAGCCGGTAGTTTACTGAAAAGTAATTGCTCTTCTTCTTTAAAATGTTTTTCAAGGTCTTCTTTAAAAAAGAAAGTTACATAATTGCTGATCCGTTCCGGATTGACAGCTTTATTCAGGCCTTGTCTTATTTTCCAGATCAGCAGTAATCCAAAATGATGGTCTTTGGAAAATGAGACAATAGCCTGATGTCTTTTTATGGGAGCTTGGTTTTTCATTTGCTTAGTTGTTTAATTGCTTTTCAATTTCCAGTGCCTTTGGAAACAGAATATTGTTTTCAAGATGGATATGCAAATGCAGGTCTTCTTCAAATTCATCCAGCATCCTGTACAGTAAACTGTAACTGGCACAGGCATCTTCCGGCAATAAATAATTGTTGGCGAGCTGCCTGATCTCATCCAGGTTTTTACCAACCAGTTCATGCTCCATCTCCATCATATTAATTGGGCTTTGCACAGATCCGAAATGAGCGGCCTGTAATGGTTGCGTATGATTTTTTGCCGCAACCAATGCTTTAATATAAGGGAACAATATCTTTTCTTCCTTAACCAGGTGGCCCGTTAACTCTGCATTTACTTCACTAACCAATTGACTGATGCGTATTAATTCGGGATGATGTTTACCATGCACCTGCATTACTTTAGCTGCATAGGCCGTAATATCCGGTAAGGTTTTTCTTACATAACTGTGATGGGTGTTAATGATATAATCTGCCAGAAAATCCAGGGTCCAATCGCCATAAGGGATCGGACGGGAGGATGGCATCTTATCCGCCTGTTGTAGCTCCTGTTCAACTTTGGTAACATCCAATCCTTTTTCTGCACATGCCTCTTTCACTGTTTTCTTTCCACCGCAACAAAAGTCCAATCCGTATTTTTTAAATACCTCTGCTTTACGCAAATCTTTTGCTGCAATTTGACCCAGGGTTTCATCATTTTCCCCTGTTATCCGTTTTGTTATTTTCACTATCCACCATTCCGGTCCTTGCTCCTGGTATTCCCAGATAAAGATGTTGCCTCTTTCACCCAGCAATTGATAATACAATGGCTTAGGATCATGGTCATTGTGAATGGTTAAACTTTCCCCTTCTGCCAGTTCATCAAAACGTATAAAAATGGTGGGATGTTTTTGTCTCGGTTCCAGTAAGGTTACGTTGAGGATATTTTCGGCTGTTGTTTGCATATACTGATTTTTAGATGATTTAATACAGCAAAGATATACACTAATTTTTAATAAAAGTATTTATTTACTTTTATTATTGTAACTTTACATTTTCCTGACAATCGGGCTTATAGAAAACTAATAACTATCACAATCATTAATTTGAACGCAGAACATGTACATTTAGTTCCGATTTGAAATGTCGGATTTAATGAGTGAAAAGACTAATTATTTGATAACGTTAAAATTTCTTAGTGTATATCTCGGGATAATTTTCCTGCAACATTAGGAATGCAGATGTATGAGCAGATTCAGAGTAATGGATAAAAGAAAGAAACTATTATTCGAAAGCTGAGTTTATAAGGTTCATTGCACCCCGTACCCCGTATTATTGTAAGATAGGGGAGCAGAAACCACCAAAAAACAAAGAAGAAGAATTAAAATGAACTGTTTTTAATGAGGCCAGGTAAGAATTGGATATATTCATTACCTAATTGTAAAAATAATTTAAGAATGAAAATATTTAATTTAATCTAAAAGAATAAATATGAAACACTTCAAACAAGGATTCTCACTTTTGATTTTATTATCTTCTATATCAATTGTTTTATCCTGCAACAACAATTCTGGCAATGCCGATGTGGAAAACAAATTAGATACTGTGTTAACAGGAAACGTCACAGCAGAGTTGACCGACGCACCCGCTGTCCCCAAACAACTAAATTATACTTCACCTAAAAAGGTAATAGTACAATTAGATGTAATAGAGAAAGTGATGAAAATTTCGGACAGTACAGAATATACTTTCTGGACATTTGGCGGACATGTGCCCGGTAAATTCATCCGGGTAAGACAGGGAGACCTGGTTGATTTTACATTACATAATATGCCCGACAGTAAACTATCACATAATATCGACCTTCATGCTGTGACTGGCCCAGGTGGTGGTGCAGATGCTACTGCAACCGCTCCGGGACAATCATCCCATTTTCAATTTAGGGCGTTGAATCCCGGCCTATTTGTTTATCATTGCGCCACTGGTCCTGTAGGCATGCATATTGCAAATGGCATGTATGGACTAATATTGGTGGAGCCACAAAGCGGAATGGCAAAAGTTGATAAGGAATATTATATCATGCAGGGAGACTTTTATACAAAAGGGAAATTTGAAGCACCAGGCTTACAGGATTTTGATATGGATAAGGCTATTGCTGAACATCCAGATTATGTATTGTTTAATGGACAAGTGCGCTCTACCACCGGCAAAAACGCATTGACTGCAAACGTTGGAGAGACGGTGAGGCTATATGTAGGAAACGGCGGTCCGAACCTTGTATCCTCATTTCATGTAATCGGTGAGATCTTTAATAAAGTATATATGGAATCCGGCTCTGAAATTAGCAGGAATGTGCAGACTACGCTAATTCCTGCCGGAGGATCCACGATGGTAGAAATGAAAATGGAAGTACCGGGTGTATATAACCTGGTTGATCATGCTATTTTCCGTGCATTTAATAAGGGAGCTTTGGCACAAATAAAAGTGTCAGGAGATGAAAACCCGGCTGTCTTTCAGAAACTAAAATAATAAAAGAAACCTGTGAAGAGATGATTTCTTTTTTTGATGAAATATATTTTAACCATATTATTATTAACCGGATGCTTCGATGTTTCAAACGCCCAGCAAAAAAAAACCGTTTCTTTTGAAAAGAAAATGCTGAAAATCCCTGCAGGAAATTATAAACCTTTTTTTGTAACCAAAAGTAATAAGCCTATAAAAGTTGCTGCTTTTAAAATGGATGAATCAGCGATCACCAATAGCGAATTCCTCCTTTTTGTAACAGCAAACCCTCAATGGAGGAAATCTAAAGTGAACAGGCTTTTTGCAGACAGTAATTATCTCCGGGATTGGGAAAGTGATTTAGTCATTGGGAAAAAAAATATAAATATTTACAATTCGCCGGTAGTGCATGTCTCCTGGTTCGCAGCCCAGGCTTATTGTAAATGGAAAAACAAAAGATTGCCAACAGTTGCTGAATGGGAACTTGCGGGTAATGCTGCTCCTAAAAATATAAAGTATACATCACTTACAGAGTATATTTTAGGGTGGTATAAAAAGCCAAATCTGCCGGTTTTACCCAACATTAAAACCACTTATCAGAATGTTTATGGTTTGTACGATATGCACGGATTGATATGGGAATGGACCTTTAATTTCAACAGTTTTATCAGTAGTGGAGATTCAAGGGGAAACACCGAAGACGAATTAAAAGCATTTTGTGCAGCAGGTGCTATAAACGTTGTTGATAAAACTGATTATGCCGGGTTTCTCCGCTTTAGTTATCGCGGAAGTTTAAAAGGAAATTATTGTATTGCCAACCTTGGATTCAGATGTGCGAAAACTATTGAGTAATTGTAAATTATCGCTGGAAGTTTATCCTTGCTATGGCAAACACAACATTAATAATGTAAAAGATAGAAAATGACAAAATATAATATTGGGATTTTATTGATCCTAAGCCTGGTTGGTTGTATGCAAAGTTCTAACAAAACTGAAAAGAAAATAACTGCATCAGGTAGGCAGGCGGTCTTACCTGATAAAGATAGTATGCCTGCTGAAAGCATTTTTCATTTGACAGACAGTTTTCAAACTCAGGAAAATATTCCCTTTACCTTATCTATGCTTAAAGGTAAACCTACTGTTGTTGGTATGATATTTACCAATTGCACTTATGCATGCCCCCGATTAACAGCCGATATAAAAAATATTGCTGACTCCTTAAAAGACGAAAAAGAAAAAGTGAATTTTCTGCTGGTAAGTTTTGATACGAAAAGGGATACTCCGGATCGGTTAAAAAAATTTGCTGATGAAAAGGGGTTGAATAAGAACTGGATCTTACTGCATGGAAGCGAATATGCGGTAAGAACTTTCTCTGTATTATTAAATATACAGTTTGAAAAGGATGCCGAAGGTAATTTTTCTCACAGTAATCTCGTATCTGTATTAGATAAAAATGGCGTATTACAATATCAAAAAGAAGGATTGGGGGCAGTGCATACAGAAACTATTACTACAATAAAAAAATTAATACAACAGAGGTAAAGGGAAGTTTTCTTTTAAATTCTGATTACCGAAAATAGTATCTACACACTTTTAATAATAGGAAACGATATTTATTGATATAGTAGCAAGAAGTAATTAATACCATAAAAGATTTGTAAAGTCTTTTGCTAATAAAAAGGATGTTTCAAATTAACCTTCAATTTGAAGCGGTAAAAATACTGGTATATTAACCGGTGCCAGAAAGCGTTTTGCCAATTATAACAACAATGATCTTGTTTGATTCTTCAATCCTGCAATTTTATTTTACAATATTGGTGTGTATTAGTAAGTAGATTGATTAAATTTTCCTAGATTCATATTGTTAAACTGTGGTATTTATAGGAATAATAGTAAATAAGTTCACCTTTTCCTCAATTGTGAAATAAGATTTACACTGGTTAAATACAGCGTAAATAACAGAGCCTACCGAATTGTTCTCAATCATATAGTATCCTGATTTTTATCAGTACTTAGTTATAGTATAACAGCTAACTTTTCATATCCTTAGAATATTTAATTGAAGTATGAATAGATTGTCGTTACAAAATACAATCCCAGAACAAAATAATAAGCAATCAGTAAGCGTTAATGCGAGTACAGCTCAATTGGTAAACCAGGATACTACTGCTACAAACGGAACTTATAAAAGATCTACAAAAGAACAGGAATTATTTCTACAATTACTATATAATTACCCTGATGGAGTAATCAGCCTTATTGATAAGCAATATAACTTTATATATACAGGAGGAGAGTTACATGAACGCCTGGCTGCAAACCCTGCTGAACTAATCGGTAATAAAATGTACCCCAAATTTCCAGAAAATGTAAGATGTGTTATCCAGGCTCAATTGGAAAAAGTGTTTGCCGGGGGCAGGATATCAGCATTTGAACTGCACGATCTGGTTAAAAGCGAATTTTATATTATGGATGCCTTTCCTTTAAGGGATAGTGAAGATGCAATTGCCTATGCTGGAGTAGTTATCAGGAATATATCGCATTTAAAAAAGGCGGAAGGAGAGTTAAGAATATCGCTCAAAAAGGAAAGAGAACTTAGCGAACTGAAGTCTCGTTTTATTACTATGGCCTCTCATGAATTTAGCACTCCGCTCACAACAGTATTATCATCTGTTCAATTATTAAAAAGTTACACAAAACTGGATTCGCATGAGAAAATAGATAAACATATTGAACGAATCGTGGCAGCAGTAAATCACTTAACCGATATATTAAATGATTTTCTTAGGGTAGGTAACATGCAGGAAGGAAATATTTCATGCAGTCCTGTGCTTTTTAATATTAAAGACCATATAGCCACAATCATCGCAGAATTTAAAAATGAGGAGAACAGGGGGCAACTTATTTAATACAAGCATAGCGGCAAAGAGCTAGTTGTGTTGGATCCTCTCTTGTTAAAACATATCACAACAAATGTTCTTTCTAATGCCATAAAGTTTTCTACAAAAAAAACGACAATTGAAATTAAGACTAAATGGATAAATGGCAGACTGGTATTATCGGTTAAAGATCATGGCATTGGAATTCCTCCGGAATACAGTAAACATTTGTTTGAACAATTTTACAGAGCTTCTAATGCAATGAATATACAGGGCACAGGCTTGGGACTTCACCTTGTAAGCAAATATGTGGAATTAATGAATGGAACAATTCATTATAAAAGCGAATTAGAAAAAGGGACTGAGTTTGTGATTGGTTTTCGGCAAAACAAGGATTAGGCATTACCAAAATTTCATTTTAAGAAATTTTGGTAAAATGCAAGTATTTTATTTCACTCTGGCGTTTAATAAATAGAAAATTCTTCAAAGAAAAGTTATAAAGCGCTGATTTAAATTGATACAGAAAATTATTTTTACTTAAGTGTCCACTACTTTACTCCTTTAGAAACCTTCTCTAAATAATTGCATACTGATAATTCAGGACATCCATTTCTAACCTGGCATCGTCGAGATCTTTAATAAACTGATGCCGGATTGTTGTATTTGATGCGACAGGTAAATTCCGGTAGTAGGCAATACCATTGCAAAGATTTTGATAAAAGGAAGTATAATATTTTTTCCTCTTGGAGAATTGTTCAGCCTGGATATCATTTTCCAACTCTTCTTTAAAGTAATCAATATATAAATTCAGTTCTGCAATAAACATATGAGGTCTGTTGTTATTTGTCAAAATATTTGTTCTTCCGTAAATATGGTCTGTCATTGCTTGCAACGAAACTACTTTGGAGAAATTGGTAATATTTGGGCCTGGGCAAATAGTTACCGCCTTCAGTGTCTTAATGAAAGTCTGTTTATAACTAACAGCTGCAGCATTGCTCAGTCCAACGCATAAACATTCTTTATCCAGTACTTCATTTAATTGCTTTCCGTATTCCTTTTCGGGCAGGTTCAATGATTGCAACTGTGCGATTTTCAGTTTTTGGTATTTGTGCGAAGCTGTACAAATTGGTTCTTTTGTAAACTCTGTATTAGATGCCAGGTGCTTTTCGGTACAAGGGCTGCCCGGTTTTCCATTTTTAATGCGTAGTAATTTTTCATTTTCGGAACTGGTTCCTTTAAGATAGTGGAATCTTACTCCTAACGGAGAATTTTGACTAAGCACTACATCTTTCTCTGTGGCATTGCATAATAGGTTCAGTGTTTCATCATCTACCGTGGTAGCTTCCGGCACCAGCAAAAAAGGTGTACCCCATCCTGTACTTTCTACACTATAATACCGAAATAAAAAATCATCTTCCTCATGCGTTCCAATACCTCCCTGCACGGAAAATATCATTTTCGGCGGATAAATAAAATACTCCTTATTTTTCTTTCGGAGGCTGGCATTATACACTTCAAAAATCGCATCAATAAGTTCCTGCTTCTTTATCTTAAATTCTTCCAGAATGGGGCCCAGCAGATAACCTTCTGTCGCAAATGCATGACCGCCACAATTTAATCCCGATTCAATCCTGAACTCACTTACCCATATACCCTTCTTTGCAAGGTATTTCCCCTGTATTAATGCAGATCTGTAATCGCTAACTTTTACTATTACCTTTTTTGTAAAACCACCATCCTCATTTACATCAAACTCCTTACAACTTTCAAGATAATTGTACAATCTCGGATTCATGCCGGCAGAAAAAACTACTGAAGAATTTGCAAGGTTACTTTTCACATAACCTCTCAATGCAGCTACTGCATCAGAACCGTTTTCTACTATAGCTCCTTCATCATTATAAGTTTCCCGGTCTACCTTTGTCATTATATTTACATCAATACTACCGGGTTGTATTTGTGACCTTAGGTGGGATGCTATTTTTTCTTTTTCATGCTGATTGCCCGTATTCATCATTTGTCTGTATAATTGTTTTAGCACATTATCGTCCGGCAGCATCTCAAAATATTTCACGATTTCTGAGCCTGCTTCGAAAGCGGCGTTCCTGATTTTTTCAACCTGTGCCTCTACAATTGTGTTTACAAGGTTGAGATAATCGGTAATCCTTTTGGCCCTGTAATCTGGTTCATGTGTTGAGATGGGCTGATATTCCCGGCTTACCGATGGATAATAGTGTTGCCTCATCATTTCTATTAGGCGGTCTTCTACAATTGAAATAACAGATGATATGCCAAACCTGGCAACTTTAATTGGACTATCAATGGTGTAAGCGAGCCCCATTACAGGAATGTGAAATTTATGTTGAGATGATTGATACATATTTAAAAAGATTTTGATTGAAGCTTTAAATGAATTTTCTTTGATAAATTTTCAAATAGAATTGACGATATCCATAGTTGCAAAACGTTTATATGTTTGTTATTCTTAATTTTGGAACTACTCACTGCTCATCTCTTTTCCAAATATTCTTTTTTCCGAAGCCAAATTGACTGTCTGTCATCTTTATTATATTCAGACGAATAGTAAATACTGTTCCCTTTACGACCAATGCCAACGGATTTTTTTTGTGATAGATTTCATCTGCATCTTTCGTTTGTGGGTGATGCTCTTCCAGCAATTCCCCTCGCCACTGTATACCCTTTGTTATCAGTTTACTAAGTTTATCAGGAAGAATTGTACCGGCGACAATCGGGTTGATTGCCAATAGCGAAGTATGATATGCGTTATCTGACGATTTGAAATAGAATAAGCCTGTCTTAGGTTTAACTACATAATAGCAACAGAAACAATAAGGAATACCTTGTTCGTCTGTGCAGCAAATAGTGGCGCATGTTTGTTGTTTAATAAAACGGTAGATTATTTCGTTCATAACACTCATATTTATTCCTTACTTTTTCTAATTGGTGAATCTTTTTTCTTTCTTTTAAATGCAGCATCGTAATATTTCTTTTCAGATGCTGTTACTGGCTTAACTGCGATTACCTGCGTAACTTCTCCCTTTTCATCAAGCGCCACGAAAGTAAAATACGCTTCACTGATTAAATAGTTTTTCCCATTTAATACTGTTTTTGCGAATGCGAAAACAAAAATTTCGAGTGACGTTTTAAAGGCACGGGTTATTCTGGCAGAAATGGTAATAATATCTCCAACTTTTGCTGCTGCGGTGAAATCAACACGATTGATACAGGCGGTAACACAAATTTTTCCGGCATGTGTTTGTGCACAAACGGCAGCAGCAATGTCCATCCATTCTACCAAGCGTCCGCCCAGCAATATGCCCATTGGGTTTGTATCATTAGGACAAACCACTTCTGTTTTGATAGTTTCAGAATCAGATGGGGTTTTATAGCTTAATACTTTCATTATTTAATTACTCTAAATATTTTATATAACACCTGCGTCGTTTATGCTGAATTGTATCATAATATTCCCAAATAGACTGCACTTTTGTGTTCTCTTCCAGCTCAGGATTTGATTCTGCATATTCAATTCCGTTTTTGATGTATGACTTTGTTAGCTCATTCATTAAAATTGCATTTACACCCTTTCCCTGTAAATCTTTCCTCACAGCAACCAGGCATAAATCCCCAAGATTATTTTTCTTAAGTGCCTTCAGGATATGAATAAAACCAAAAGGGTAAAGGCCGCCTTTTGCTTTTTGTAGTGCCAGAGACAAAGAAGGCATGGTAATTCCAAATGCGGCCAATTCATTGTTTTTATCCAATACCAGTGACACAAAATCAGGGCGTATAACCGATAAGAATTTTCTTGTGCTATATTCAATTTGCTTTTCACTGAGTGCAACCATACCATATAATCCGGAGTATGCAGAATTTATTAGCCTGAATATGTCTTTTGAATAAGATAGTATGTCTTTCGTTGTTGCCGTCTTTACTACACAAAACTGATGTCTTTTTTGCACAATTGCAGCTATTTTCTCCAGCTTTTCCGGCAGCACCGCTGGTAGCTTAATCTTGTATTCAACCCAATCAACATCTTTTTGGTAGCCAGCCCTTTCAATAAACAATGGGTAATAAGGATAGTTATAAATAGTTGCAAAAGTTCCTAATTGGTCAAAGCCTTCAATTAATAAACCTGCGTAATCAAAATTAGTAAAGCCGATTGGGCCATGAACTGCGTTCATCCCTTTTTCCTTTGCCCATATTTCTACCTGTGTCAAAAGTTTTTTTGCAATTTCCTCCTCTTGTTCAAAATCTATCCAGCCAAACCGTATGTACCTGTTTTTCCATTTTTCTATATACCTGTGATTAATAATGGCTGCTATACGCCCTACTACTTTATTCTCTTTATAAGCAAGCCAATATTTCGCATCGCAAAACTCAAGTGCAGGATTTTTGTTTTTGCTTAAAGTATCTTCAATGTCTTTCTTTAATTGAGGGACATAATATTTATTTCCTTTGTACAACCTGTAAGGAAAATTAATGAATTCGTTAAGCTGCTTTTTATTGATCACTTCCGTAATAATTATGCCCCTGCTTTCAATAGCAGGAGTAGCTGATTTTAAAAGAGCATTATTATAAAATAATGTTTCTGGCATAATTAAATTTCACAGGTATATTTTATAAAACTGCAATTTGAGAGTGATTCAATTTTTGTTAAAATTTCATTAGCGTCTTTTATATCAAAATCTTCGTGCAGCCTTTTTGGAACACCCATGCAGGACAGGTCTATGTGAATATCAGGCTCTACCGAATGATTACTCAGACAAGCCTTTGAGCATGCCAGCGGACAACCATCAATAACGATAATTTTTCTGCCAGATGTTGCTGTACGCACAAGACTCTTAACGTTACCTCCAACACCAGCAATGCAGGACATTTCTGCTACATCCATTCTGTCAAGCTGAACAGCAATATAGTTTGCCATTTGTGCAGCACTGGAACAGCCGGAGCAGGAATACACCAGCGGTTTATTATCAGTTCTTGTTTTCATTGTATGAAAGCTGTTTTTTATAAAGATGGTTTTTCAGACGTCCGATCAAGAATTGCAATCGCCAGAGGAAATAGATTTTAATATTAAGCCAGGGTTGTTGAAATGATTTCATTGGTTGTTGATTTTATTGTATTGAGTTGCTCAACTTTTTTTAAGCCTTTTCTTCTGCTGGTTACAAACCAAACCAGCGGTATCACACCGCCTACAGTAAATATGGAGCCACCAATGATACGCATCCAGGTGAGTGTTTGAAACCCATTGCTTTCAATAAATGTACTGCTACGGGCATACCACAATCCCTGCTCTGTTACGGTTTTGAACTGGTAAATGCCGGCAGGAAATAAATCAAGTAATACCATCAGCAGCAAACCTATATTGATGGACCAGAAAACTGTTTTGATCAGTTTTGGTTTCCACCAATCAACCTTAAATAATAACTGGCAGCAAAATAAAACAGC
>JAIEMK010000061.1 GCA_019752295.1 Chitinophagaceae bacterium
TGGGCATCTTAAATAACTGGATCAAAAAGATAGCAGGCGGAAATTTGAACTATTCCCAAATGAACGAAGCTGCAAAAACAATTGCTCCGGGTAGTGATGGATTGATGATGCTTCCGTTTGGTAATGGTGCAGAAAGGATGCTGGAAAATAAAACGGTTGATGCGCATATCCTGCAGATCAATCTAAATCAACATACACAGGCTCATCTTTTTAGAGCGGCTCAGGAGGGTATTGCATTTGCTTTTAGATGGGGACTGGATATTCTTCGCGAAAATGGGGTATCTCCAACCATTATTCGTGCGGGTAAAGCCAATATGTTTTTAAGTGATGTTTTTACTCAGGCTTTTGTAGATACCACCCAAACTGCTGTTGAATTGTTTGAAACCGACGGAAGTGTAGGTGCTGCAATTGGTGCCGCCATGGGCATGGGTATTTATGAATCAGCCAGAGAAGCTTTTCAGCATAAAGAGCCCTTGGCCCTGATCGAGCCAAAACAGCAATCAGTTTATGAGCATTTGTACCAAGAATGGAAATCTTGTTTGATAACTCAATTAAATAAACAGTAAATAACTATTCATTAATATAATAATTCTATTATGTCAGTAATTCTAGGAGAAAAATCCTTTTTCCCAAATGTTGGAAAGATTCAATTTGAAGGTTTTGATTCAGACAATCCCTTAGCTTACCAGTGGTACGATGAAGACCGTATTGTGGCGGGTAAGACCATGAAAGAATGGCTGCGTTTTGCTTGTGCCTACTGGCATAGTTTTGTGGGAAACGGAGCAGATCCATTTGGCGAGCCTACCCATTTGTTTGGCTGGAATGCCAATGCAGATGCGGTGGAAAGGGCAAAAGATAAAGCCGATGCTGCATTTGAATTTATGACCAAATTAGGTTTGCCCTACTATTGTTTTCACGATGTAGATGTGGTGGATTACACAGCCGATATTGTAGAAAACGAAAGAAGGTTGCAGGCCATTACTGCTTACCTCAAAGATAAACAAGCAGCAAGCGGGGTGAAGCTATTATGGGGTACTGCCAATTTGTTTTCAAACAGACGGTATATGAATGGAGCAGCTACAAATCCCGATTTCCATGTGTTGTCGCACGGAGCAGCACAAGTAAAAGCAGCATTGGATGCTACCATAGCACTGGGCGGAGAAAACTATGTGTTCTGGGGTGGAAGAGAGGGCTATATGAGCTTGCTCAATACCAATATGAAAAAAGAAAAAGAACATCTTGCCAGGTTCCTACACACTGCAAAGGATTATGCACGCAAAAATGGATTCAAAGGAACATTTTTTATCGAGCCCAAACCTTGCGAGCCCAGTAAGCACCAGTATGACTATGATGTGGAAACCGTTATTGGCTTCCTACGTCAGTATGATCTGCAGAACGATTTTAAATTAAATATCGAGGTCAATCATGCCACATTAGCCGGTCATACCTTTCAACACGAATTGCAGGTAGCCGTTGATGCAGGCTTGTTGGGAAGTATGGATGCCAATCGAGGCGATTATCAGAATGGATGGGATACCGATCAGTTTCCTACCAATATCAACGAACTGGTAGAAGCTATGCTGATAATTGTGGAAGCTGGCGGATTTGCGGGTGGTGGTATCAATTTTGATGCAAAGCGCAGAAGAAATTCTACCGATGAAGCCGATTTATTCTATGCCCATATTGGCGGAATTGATGCATTTGCCAGAGCCTTAGTGATTGCAGATCAGATACTTCAGAAGTCTGAATACAAAAAAATACGAACTGAAAGATATGCGTCCTATGAAAGCGGAAAAGGTAAGGAGTTTGAAGCGGGTTTATTAAGTCTGGAAGACCTGAGAAACTATGCTATCGAAAAAGGGGAGCCAGAAACGATTAGCGGTCGACAGGAATATCTGGAGAACCTGATCAACAGATTTATCTAGTAAAAGAAACCCGGCCGATGAGCCGGGTTTTATTTTTAGAACCTTTCTAGTTTTGAGAAGAAGAAATCTCCTTCAATTACTGCATTTTCGTCGCTATCACTTCCGTGAACAGCGTTTTCGCCAATGGAAGCTGCATATAATTTACGGATAGTTCCTTCTGCAGCATTGGCCGGATTGGTTGCACCGATCAATTCCCTGAAATCGGCAACAGCATTGTCTTTTTCCAGAATAGCAGCCACAATAGGTCCGCTAATCATAAAATCAACCAGTTCCTGAAAAAACGGACGTGCTCTATGAATATCATAGAATAAACCTGCCTGCTCCTCAGTTAATCTGATCCATTTCATAGCCTTGATAGTAAATCCGGCTTTAATGATCTGGTCTAAAATGGCGCCGGTATAACCCTTTTGGGTTGCATCGGGCTTAATCATAGTAAATGTGCGATTGCTCATAATGCTTTAAAATTTCGGCTGTAAAACTACATATTTAATGCTGTTTTTGGGGTTAAGGAAATACTGTTTTTTTGATTTCGCTAAATTGTTTTGATATAATAGCAGGGATAATGCAATTTTGCGCCCAGTATATGCAAAGCATCTCTTTATTTTACCCTCGGTTGAACGAACCTGCAAAAGTGGTTATTACAATGCACCAGAAGCCAGATGGGGATGCCATGGGCTCGGCATTGGGTTTGTATCATTTTTTAATGGCACTTGGACATCAGGTGCAGGTTATTTCGCCCACTAATTGGGCTGATTTTTTAGATTGGATGCCCGGAATTGATCGTGTTATTGATTTTGAGCATAATCGCGAAAAAGCTAAAAAGATCATTGAAGAAACGGATTGGCTATTTTGTCTGGATTTTAATATACTCCATCGCACCAAGCATCTCGAAAAGCCGCTTGAAGCTGCTAAATGCATTAAGATACTGATTGATCATCATGAGCAACCACAGGAAGAAGCTTTTGATTATGGAATCAGCTTAACCAGCAAAAGCTCTACCTGCGAAATGATCTACGATTTTATTATGGAATCGGGTCATGCAAATTTGCTAAATTTATCGTCGGCCGAATGTTTGTACACGGGCTTAATGACGGATACAGGATCCTTCCGTTTTCCGGCTACAACTGCATCTGTTCATCGCGCCGTAGCTCATTTGAAAGATCTGGGTTTGGAGCATACCAAAATTCACGAGCACTTGTATGATAATTTTCTGGAAACCAGATTAAGATTTATCGGCTATGCATTGATGAATAAAATGGAGGTTTTGTACGAGTATAATACCGCGATCATGTATATTAGTCATGCTGATTTGCATAAATACGATATCAAAACCGGTGATACAGAAGGCTTGGTGAATTATTTATTAACGATACAAGGAATAAAATTTGGCGCGCTGGTGATTGATCGGGATGAGGAAAGAAAATGGAGCTTCAGAAGTAAAGGCAATTTTGATGTGAATACTTTTGCCAGAAAGCATTTTGAAGGAGGCGGACACGTAAATGCATCGGGAGGAAGAAGCAGCGATAGTTTAGACGCAACACTACATAAATTTAAACAAGTAATAAAAGAATATCAAAATCAACTAAAATAAAATGATCAAAAACACCATCCAGCTTTTACTAGCGATTGTATTGTTTGCAAGTTGTAACCAATATGAAAAAACACCAAGTGGCCTTGCATACAAAATCACTAAAGGCAGTGGTAAAGAAAAATTGAAACAAGGTCAGGCTATCAAACTAAATATCGAGTATAAATTAGCTTCTAAAGATTCTGTACTGAGCAGTTCTTTTGAACATATCCCTGTATATTTTGTTTTGGATACTGCTCGTTTAGGGAAATACAATTTCACAGAAATACTTACTTCTGTTTCAGAAGGAGATAAGGTTGATTTTCGTTTGAGTATTGATACTCTAAAGAAAATGGGCATGATTGAATATAGTGCCGCTTTCCATAAAGGAGATTTCATCAATGGTAAAGTAGCTATTTTAAAAACCTTCCCCGGTCAGCCCGAAATGATGGCCGATTACACAAAGGAATTAGCCGCTGAAAAGCAAAAAGAAATAGATACATTAAAAGCATACATTACCAAGAAAAATATCAAAACCCAATCAACTCCTGGTGGAGTTCTGGTAGAAATTGAAAACGAAGGAACAGGCCCCAAAGCTGATTCCGGCATGCAGGCAATTGTTTTATACAAGGGCACATTCATCAACGGAAAAGTGTTCGATTCAAATATGGTAAATCATCAGCCTACTGGCCCGGCATTTAAAGTTCCTGTTGGAACTGGCGCAGTGATCAGAGGCTGGGACGAAGGTCTTCGTTTATTTGGAAAAGGTGGAAAAGGACGTTTGTTTATTCCTGCAATGCTGGCTTATGGTCCACAAGGATCTGCTCCGGTAATACCAAATTATGCAAACCTGATTTTTGAAATAGAAATTCAGGACGTAACTGTTGCGCCTCCACCTGCACCACAGCCTGCAATGCCGGGCATGACAGGTCAGCCTCAGGGTAACCCGCATCGTTAATTAAAAACCGAATGATATAAGAACCGTCTCAATTTTCTGAGGCGGTTTTTTTATACCCCTTGGTTGTTTCGTGCAGGCTCCATAATTTAGTTGAAACATTGATTATGATCCTTGCAAAGCAATATAAAGTTTTATCTGTCTGTTTTTTGATCCTTGCATCCTGTAATCTTGAGCAGAATCAGCACATCAAAAGGGCCGAAGCCATACAGGCCATTCATCTTGCGGAAGTAAATTTTTCGAAAATGGCTGCACAGAAAGGAATCGCTGCAGCTTTTACGCAATATGCAGACAGTAATGCCGTAATTAAACGGAAAAATGATTCGCTCATAAACGGAGTGGATGCCATCAAAAATTTCTATATTATGGGTGATTATAAGCAGGTGAAACTAAACTGGAGTCCAGATTTTATTGATGCTTCCATGAGTGGTGACCTAGGATATACTTATGGAAAATATGAATGGGTAAGCACAGATAGCGCCGGCAAAACGCAAACTTATAAAGGGGTTTTTCATACTGTTTGGAAAAAACAAAAAGCGGGCGATTGGAAATTTGTATGGGATTAATCAGTAGACGATTGATTAACCATTCGCACTAACTTAATGGCCTCAACTGCTTCCTTAACATCGTGTACCCTTAAAATATGAGCGCCATTTAATAAACCGATTGTATTTAAAACGGTGGTGCCATTCAAAGCAGTTTCTGCTGTGCCATTTAAAGTTTTATAAATACTCGATTTCCTTGAAACGCCTAACAGTATTGGCTTTTCTAATATAGTTAGGATAGAAATATCCTTTACAAGTTTAAAATTTTCTGCAACAGTTTTCCCAAAACCAAATCCGGGATCTATAATAAGATCTTTTATTCCCGCCTTTTTACAGGATTCGATTCTTTCAATAAAAAAATCCAGCACGGTTCGGGTAATATTGCTGCTGTGTACAGGCTCGTGTAAATCTTCTCCCTTTCCGCTATAGTGCATGCAGATATAGGGAACCTGCAATGATGCAACGGTAAGCAACATGTTCGGGTCGATTAAACCTGCACTAACATCATTCACCATTGCGGCGCCGGCATCAACAGCCTCTTTAGCCACTTGCGCATAAAAACTATCAATCGAAATGAGGGCTTCCGGAAATCGATCGAGTATTGCCCTGATTACAGGAATTACCCTTTCTAATTCTATTGCAGCACTAATCTTTACACTGTTGGGGCGAGTGGTTTGCCCGCCAATATCAATTATTGCGGCACCCTGCTCAAGCATTGCGGCGGCTTTATTAACAGCGTCTTCTATCTTTTCAGCCCTGCTGCCTTCATGAAAACTGTCGGGAGTGCAATTGATGATTCCCATCACAATGGGTTCATCTAAAATTATTAATCTTCCTTTGGCGTTAAGTGTAAACATAGTAGGGATTCATTTATCTTGCATTCCTGTCAAAGATATTATATAGCGAATAACGCGGGGAATAAAATGGAAACAAACCACCAATACGATCAGGCAATAGCACAATGCCGCGAAATATTTATTAAAAAAACCAGGGATTATGGAACGGCCTGGAGGGTGCTCAGAACAATTTCTGTAGTTGATCAGATTTTTATAAAAGCGCTTAGAATAAGAACCATTCAGGATAAAAGAACTCAGAAAGTAGAAGATGGTATTCCGTCGGAGTTTAAGGGAATTGTAAATTATGCCGTAATTGGTTTGATACAATTGGCGTTAAACAATCCTGCAGTGGAAGAAGTGCCTGTGGCAAAAGTAGATGCATGGTATCAAGAGTATGTAACTTTTGCAAAAAAAACCATGCTCGACAAAAACCACGACTATGGAGAAGCTTGGCGCGATATGAGTCAGGAAAGTTTTGCGGATCTGATACTGATGAAACTTTTGCGCATCAAACAAATATTATTGAATGAAGGGCAAACGCTTATCAGCGAAGGTATCGATGCAAATTATGTAGACATACTCAACTATGCTGTTTTTGCATTGATTCTGATAGAAGAGGGAAAGCACTAACCGTTTAGGAAGTTGTTGCGGCCAGAACTGTTTGTTTGAAAATTCTAAGTAAACTGAATCTATTAAAATGTACAGATGAAATATTTTTTGTTGATCGTTAGATGGTTTGTAGGAATCCTGTTTATTTTTTCAGGATTGATCAAAGCAAACGATCCACTCGGTTTGAGTTATAAGATGCAGGAGTTTTTTGAAGTATGGGGCTGGCATGGATTACACGATTACACACTTAGTCTTGCAATTGTTTTAAATGTTTTTGAGATTGTTGCGGGTATTGCCGTAATCATTGGTTGGCAAATGCGTTTGGTAAATTGGTTATTGCTTTTACTTATTCTTGCATTCACTTTTCTTACTGCATATGCTTTGTTTTCTGGGAAGATAAAAACCTGCGGATGCTTTGGCGACTGCATTCCATTAACCTCTGCGCAATCTTTTATAAAAGACCTAGTGTTGCTATGTTTGATACTTGTTTTATTCTATTACCAGAAAAAGATGGACTCTCATTTTCCTAGCTTATTGGCGATTTGTTTTTTGACCATTGGATTACTTGGCTCAGCGATTTTTCAAGGGTACACACTTAAGCACCTTCCAATAGTTGATTGCCTTCCTTTTAAAAAGGAGAATAATATTCTGCAACAAATGCAAACACCGGCAGGAGCTATTCCGGATAGTTTTGCCCTGCATTTTGTTTATCAAAAAAATGGCAAGCAAATCAGTTTTGATCAGGCACATTTTCCCGACGATTTTGATTCAACTTATATTTATGTGGATCGAAAAGACGAACTCGTAAAACCGGGTAATGGTTTAAAAGCTGCTATTACGGACTTCTCGTTAAGAACCCTATTGGATACAGATACTACTGCGGCATTATTTGAATCACAGAAATATGTTTTGATTCTGGCAAAAGATTTTGATCATTATAATGATTGGAAAAACAGTATTGCCGATATATTGGTGGTTGCAAAAATTCATAAGTTAAGCGTACTGCTCGTAACAGCCGATGTTAAATCTGCTGTAGAGAAAATAAGCAACCTAACGATTTTAAAATGTGATGCAACGGTACTCAAAACTGCTGCAAGGGTAACACCCACTATCTTCTTTATGCAGAAAGCAACTATTGTGGAGAAGTATAGTTATGCTGATGCGTCATCGGCAATGAACTTTATAAAGCACTGGAACTAGTGGTTAAGTGATGATTACTTCATTAATCACATTCTCCCCAAAAGCCTCATTCACCCTAGCAATGATCTGTGGTTTCTGAAATTGCAATTCGTTTTTTAAAGGGCCCACTGAAGTTTGGATATATAACTTATGATTGAAAATATGAATCTTCTCTGTGTACTTCGCAATGGTTTTGCCCATCAGCTTTTCCCAAATTTCTTCAATCTGAACAGCTCTTACGCCATTTTTTAGATTGCTTTTTCTTAGAAAGCCTTTGATTGCATCACCGATATGAAATTCAGACATACTGTAAAGATATGTTTAAAGGAATAATTTAATGAAGCATTCAATTTAAATTTCAATCAACTGAAAATTGGTATCGGTTTGATTAAGTTGTTCTTTTAACCTGCCCGAATGGGTATCGGTAATAAATACTTGCCCGTCACTTTCTGTACATACCCAGTGCAATAACTGATACATTCTTTTTTCATCCAATTTTTCGAATACATCATCCAATAAAAGAATGGGAGTGAAGCCTTTTTGATTTTTAAGCACCTGCCATTCGGCAAGTTTTAAAGCGAATAACAAGCTTTTTCTTTGCCCTTGCGAAGCTTCGGTTTTAAAAACCTGTTCCTGCATTTTAAAAACGATATCGTCTTTATGAATACCGGCGCCTGTTCTTTGCAAGAGCCGGTCTTTCTGCTGATGCATGCGGAAAAGGGTTTGCATATCATGATGCAGTAACTGACTTTCGTAGTGTAGTTGTATTGCATCAGCACTGCCCGCTATTTTGGTATAGATTTCAGATACCAATTTCAGATAACCAATCAAAAATTCTTTTCTTTCCCGATAAATCAAATCGCCTTTATGGCAGAGTTGATCATCAATGATCTGTAATAAAGATGCATCTATTTTACCCGTCTCAGCCAATTGTTTTAAAAGCGAATTCCTTTGCTGTAATAGTTTCTGATAGTCGATCAACTGCAGTAGATAATTTTTATTCATCTGTGAAATCACAGCGTCTATCAACTTCCTTCTTTCTTCACTGGTGCCTGAGATCAAACTAATATCATCTGGTGCAATCATCACACAGGGAATTTTACCCAAGTGGTCTGAGAATCGTTTATAGGGTTCTTCGTTCAGTGTCAATTCTTTTCTGTTATTTTCCCTCAATATAAAAATCAGGTTTTGTGCTTCATTGAGTAACTCATAATTCGCTTCGAGGCGCAATCCCATCATTCCATGGTACACATTTGATGCATCAGCCCTGGAAAAATAACTTTTCGAAAAGCTGAGATAATAAATGGCGTCTAATAAATTGGTTTTCCCGCTACCGTTTTTTCCACAGATTCCGATTACCCTTTCCGAAAAATGGAAGGATTGCTGTGTATAATTTCTAAATTGCGTTAGGGTTATATCAGTTAGTCGGAGCATTGGCAGCAAATTAATCATCTCATCACTGAATAATCGATCAGAGTGTGAAAGAAAGCATTTATTTTTATTAAAATTTACGTTTTGAAGACGATTCTATCAAAAGAACAACTGGCACTGACCATTAAAAGGCTCGCAAACCAGATACTCGAAAATCATCCGCAGTTGCAAAATACTGTGATTATAGGCATGCAGCCAAGAGGGATCTTTCTCAGCAACAGAATTGTGCAGGAGTTAAAAAGTTTGGTGAACTCTGATTTGATACAATATGGAAAACTTGATATTACTTTTTACAGAGACGATGTGCGCAAGACCCTGCATATCGCCAGCTCTACGGATATTCCTTTCAGTATCGAAAATAAACAAGTGATATTGGTTGACGACGTATTATATACTGGCCGTACGGTTCGAGCAGCTCTGGATGCATTATTAGATTACGGTCGCCCTTCTAAAGTGTCGTTATGTGTATTGGTAGACCGAAGGTTTAGCAGAGAGCTACCCATTCAACCTGATTATTTGGGAAAAGCGATAGATACCATTTTTTCGCAAAGGGTTACTGTGAATTGGAACGAAAACGATGCAAGCGAACAAGTGATTTTGTTGGATAATTAGGACAGTTGAAAATGCTTTGCACAAAAATTGAGGAAGATTCTCAAAACCATTTATCTTTGACCTTTAATGAAACTATCTACCAAACACTTACTTGGTATTAAGCACCTCAATGCAGAGGATATACAGCTTATTTTATCTACGGCAACTCAGTTTAAAGAAGTATTACAAAGACCCGTAAAGAAAGTTCCTTCACTTCGTGATGTAACTATCGTAAATCTTTTCTACGAAAATTCTACCCGCACAAGAATGTCGTTTGAGCTGGCTGAAAGAAGGTTGTCGGCCGATGTTTTAAATTTTGCGGCGAGTAGTTCCTCTGCTGCAAAGGGCGAAACTTTGCTCGACACAGTAAATAATATTCTTAGCATGAAAGTGGATTTGGTGGTAATGCGTCATAGCGCTTCGGGCGCACCGCATTTTCTGGCCAAACATATACCTGCAGCCATTGTTAACGCAGGGGATGGCATCAACGAACACCCCACACAGGCTTTACTGGATGCCTTTTCGATGCAGGAAAAATTGGGGAAATTGGAAGGATTAAAAGTGGCTATCATCGGCGACATCATGCACAGCAGGGTAGCCCTGAGTAATATGTACCTGCTTCAAAAAATGGGAGCTGAAGTTACTGTTGCCGGTCCGCCAACACTGATTCCAAAATACATCAGCGAAGCCCTAGGTGTGAGGGTGGAATATAATTTGAAGAAGGCTTTGCAATGGTGCGATGTGGCGAATGTATTGCGGATTCAGTTGGAGCGCCAGAACCAACCCTTGTTCTCTTCGCTGCGAGAATATAGTCTTACTTATGGCATCAATAAAAGACTCTTGGATTCTCTTGGAAAAGAAATCGTAATCATGCACCCAGGACCAATCAACAGGGGAGTGGAATTGGATAGTGATGTGGCAGACGGTTCATCATCAATTATTTTGAATCAGGTGGAAAATGGTGTAGCAGTGAGGATGGCGGTTTTATATTTATTGGCCAACAGAGAAAATTAAATCGACTAAGCGGATTAGAGATAGCATTTTTATCTTTTACATTAATTGGTTTTATGGAAAGAATTTGTTTGTTTCCCGGAACTTTTGACCCAGTAACACTGGGACATATTGATATTATTGACCGGGCCCTGCCTTTGTTCGATAAAATCGTAGTGGGCATTGGTATCAACTCTTCCAAAAACCCGATGTTCTCTCCAGAGCAGCGAATGGAATGGTTTAAGGAGATCTATAAAGATGAACCAAGGGTAGAGAGCGCAATCTATGAAGGACTGACCATTCAGTATTGCGAAAAAATTAATGCGCATTTTATTTTAAGAGGCATTCGCTTTGTGAGTGATTTCGAGTACGAAAAAACCATTGCAGATGCAAACAGAACGCTGGATAAAAGTATTGAAACCATCTTTCTTACAGGAGAGCCTAAATATACTTCCGTAGCATCCACCATTGTAAGAGATATCTTACGCAACGGAGGTAATGCTTCTCCATTTCTACCGCAGGCCGTCATTAATTCTTTATATCCTTAAAAAAAATTGTCATGGCTATTTGGTTTAAAACCGATTTGCAAGTCAAAGACTTCATACATTTTGGCAAAAATACCATGGGAGAGTTTTTGGGTATTGAGTTTGTGGAATTAGGAGAAGATTATATTAAAGCAACCATGCCCGTAGATGAAAGAACCAAACAACCTTATGGACTTTTACACGGAGGTGCATCAGTAGTACTCGCAGAAACCCTTGGTAGTGTTGGAGCTGTTTTAACGGTTGATCCTGAGCAATTTCAATGTGTTGGATTAGAAATTAATGCCAATCATATTAGAGGGGTAAAGCATGGAATTGTAACCGGTATTGCCAAACCCATTCATATTGGTTCAACAACGCAGGTTTGGGAAATTCGCATTTTCGACGAAAGAGAGAAGCTGGTATGCGTAAGCCGACATACCGTAGCAGTTATCAAAAAGAAACACTAATTAAAATTTCAATCCCGATATTCCCAGCACCTCTCTGATATTATCGTACGATCCCTCCAAGTGTGAGGGAATATCTGAGGGCTTTGTCCATTCAATAGCCGTAATATCTTCCTCTGTTTGTGGAACAAGAACAGGAACACCTGGTACAAACATACGATACCAGTGCGTGTGTTTAATTACATCTTTTTGTAGATAGCCATCAAAGTACTCGTGTTTTGTAATCATTAATAAATTACCCAGTTGTAATTGTTGTACACCCGTTTCTTCAGTTACTTCACGCAATGCGCAAGCTTCAATGTTCTCGTCCGGATCTAGTTTGCCCTTTGGCAGATCCCACTTGCCTCTTCTAAAAATCATGAGTAAATCTCCTTGTTCGTTTGTAACCAATCCACCTCCTGCAATAATTACCGGCTTTTCCATGCGACTATTTTGAATTTTGATTTTATAGTTTTGAATTTTAATTCACATTCTGCAATCTACAAGCAAATTTATTCTTTCAAGCTTTACCTTCGCCATATGACAAACGAAAAAGCGGTAGCAGAAAAATTATTGCAGGTAGGAGCGGTAAAATTAAGCCCAGAAAAACCATTTACTTGGGCCAGTGGATGGATGAGTCCGATTTATTGTGATAACAGAAAAGTTTTGTCCTTCCCTTACACACGCGACTATATCAAGAGTGAAATGTGTAATGTAATCTTCGAAAAATTTCCTGAAGTAGATATGCTTGCGGGAGTGGCCACAGCCGGAATTCCTTGGGGGGCAATGGCTGCTGATCAATTAAAGCTGCCTTATATCTATGTTCGCCCAAAGCCAAAAGAGCACGGTTTAGGAAATCAGATTGAAGGCTCATTTGAACCGGGAAAGAGTGTATTGGTTATTGAAGATTTGATTTCAACCGGAAAAAGCAGCTTGGAAGTAGTAACTGTTTTAAAGAATGCAGGATTAAATGTAGTTGGGATGGTATCGATCTTTACTTATGGATTTCCTGTTGCGGCACAAGCTTTTGCAGCAGCAAACGTTCCTTATCTTTCGCTTACTAATTATAGCAGCCTGATTGAACTGGGCGTAGAAAAGGGTACCATTTCTGCCGAAAATCAGCAACTATTGATGCAGTGGAGAGAAGACCCTGCCAATTGGAAAGGCATTTAAACCAATCTTATAATGAAAAAAACACTATCCATCTCCCTTGTTTTGGTTTGTTTAAGTTTTACCGCCTTTGCCCAGCAGGATAAGGCTTTGTGGGTAACCATCAAGTCGAGCAATCTGAGATGCTGGGAGTGCAAGAATACACTTGAAAAATATCTTGTAATAGAGAATAATACCAGCTTGGGAAGTGGTCTGATTCAATGGAAGATTAATTTGTTGCAAGGCGAAATTAAACTACAATACTACCCCGACAGGGTGAATCCGGATATGATTAGAACGGCGATGAACAATGCAGGTTTTGACGCCGACGCTGAAAAAGCAACTGAGGAAGCTTATAAAACGGTTCCTCAGGCTTGCAAAAGGGCAGCAGATGGTGGAGGCCCGCAACCAAGAAAACCCTGCCATCTGGAACCCATCCACTAGTTTAGAAGATAGTAAGTTTATGCCGGCCCTCGTAAGTAAAGGGTACAGTGGTATAGATCCCTGCTTTGCCAACTCTGGTATTGCCTTTTACAGTAACCAATACATCATTATTCATGACCAGCGTTAGGGCGTTTTTATAAAACCCCTTCAGGTCGATATCAATTTTTGAGGGTAGGGTAAACTCTGCTTTGCGAGGTATATGCATGGAAGTGTCGAGATTGAACTTCCCTAAATACTTGTTATCAATATACACATCAGCATCCACTTTTTTCAGATTCACCCCAAATCCGTTCGGATTATAATACACTAAGTCCATCAACAAACTGGTTTTGTCGAAGCCAACTTTATCCAACTTGATATTTTTTACATCCCTGTATTCAAAAGTTTTTGGGGCGGCACAAGATCCTGCTAAAATCATTAAAAGGGCATAGAGGGGCCATTTTTTCATGCTTGCATGTTTTGGATGCAAAATAGGGTAGCAGGAGCAATAATTGCTATAATCAATTGTTATTTTCGTAGATTTACTGCTAAAAGGATTAGGAAATGAGGAAGTAAAAATTCGAAATTCAAAAGTTAAAATATTTAGTACGCATAATATTTAATAAACCTCTGATAATCAAATAGTTTAAATGTGTACCATTTATTTTAAACGAATGAAAATTATGTAAAATAACCTATAAAATGAGCTTAATCGTGGGGGAAGAAAAATGCAATGATATTAAAACAATAATTACTGATATCCAATATTTTGGAACAGTTAATTGGTATAAAATGTTGTTTCAATTTTTAAATATAAGAATTGAACAATATGAAGCCTATCAAAAAATGAGTTTTCGGAATAGAACCGTCATTGCAGGAAGCAACGGACTCATTAATTTGTCGGTTCCGCTCGAAAAAGGCAGGAGTCAGAAAAAGCTTATTAGGGATATTAAAATCAGCTATTCCGAGAATTGGCAGGAGCAGCATTGGCGTTCCATCAAATCATGTTATGGCAATTCTCCTTTTTTTGAATACTACGAAAATTCACTGATTTTGCAGTTTCAGCAAAAACAAGTGTTTCTGCTCGATTTAAACCTTCGCCTATTGGATTGGGTCAAAAAGCAACTGAAACTAAATGGCCAAGTCGAAATGACAGAAGCCTATCAGACCGAACTTGACCCAGAAATATTTGACGGAAGAAACTTATTTACAGCAAAAACATTGAGAGAAGACTCAAAACCTATTCGCTATACACAGGTGTTTGAAGACAGGATTGGATTTAAACCCAACCTGAGTATTTTAGACCTCTTATTCTGCGCTGGGCCTGCTGCAAATTCAATGTTAAAATAGGCGGATTCTGTTATTTCTGTGATCATTTAGGGGCATCTATTTTGATATGACTTAACTTTATAGATTATCTATCTCTGATAGTTTTCATAACCCCCAAGGCCTCAAATGAGAAAGCATCTTTTAATACTTTGCATTGTCTTTGTATGGGGATTTACAGCAGCCAACGCTCAGGATTTTTCAAATAAAGGAACAGATTTTTGGTTAGGTTATGGCTATCATGTAAACATGGCCGGCAATCCTGCGAGTGGAGGCACACAGGATATGGTGCTCTATTTTACTTCAGATAAAAATGCAACAGTTACGGTGGATATACCGGGTGTTACGGGGTTTACACCTCAAACTTATACGGTGCTGGCCAATCAGGTAACTACATCGCAGCCCATGCCAAAAACGGGTGCTACTGATGCAAGGATTAACACCGCAGGGATTTCCAATAAAGGCATACACGTTACCAGCGATGTGCCGATTGTAGCATATGCGCATATTTATAATGCATCCATTTCCGGAGCTTCTTTATTATTTCCAACAAACACATTGGGTAAAGATTATTATTCAGTAAACTATACGCAATCTTCCAATGCTGCTCAGGCCAATTCATTCTTTTTTGTGGTGGCAACAGAAGATAATACTACGGTAGAAATTACGGCATCTGCTGCCAATTTAAACGGATTTACTCCGGGTACTCCAAACACTGTTAATTTAAACAAAGGGCAGATCTATAATGTAATGGGCACTACCAATGGTAGTCAGGGAACAGACCTTACGGGATCAAGAATTAAATCGATCAATGCCACCGGGAGTAGTGGCTGTAAAAAGATTGCGGTTTTTTCTGGATCCGGGAAAATAAGTATCGGAGGAGCGGCCACGGGTTCTGCAGATAATTTATTTGCACAGGCTTTTCCAGCAGTAGCCTGGGGAAAGAAATATCTTACCGCCCCAACCGGTACGCAGCCGAATAATTTTTACAGAATATGTGTTACAGACCCCAACACGGTTGTAAAATTAAACGGAACCGTTTTACCTGCAGCGAGCCTGATCAATGGATTCTATTATCAATTTAAAAACAGTAATCTCCCCAGTGGAAATACACCTGCTCCTAATTTAATTGAGTCTGATATTCCGATACTCGTAGCCCAATATTGCACAACCGAAGGCACAGATGGGAATCCCAATATTACTGGTGCCACTGGAAACGGAATTGGGGGAGATCCCGAAATGATTTATCTGAGCCCCGTTGAACAAACCATCAATAAGATCACTTTATATTCTACAGCGCTGTACAAAATACTACAGAGTTATATCAATGTGATTATCAAAAATGGGGGAACAAACAGTTTTACAATTGATGGTACTCCGATGAAAGCTAGTTTTATACAACATCCACAGGAACCCAATTATTCTTATGCAATTTTTACAGTAAACTCGGGGTCGCACACTTTGTATTCTGATTCCGGTTTCAATGCTATCGCTTATGGTTTCGGCAGCGCAGAATCGTATGGTTATAATGCCGGCACTAATATCAAAGATTTTTCGCAAACAGCATCTTTTCAAAATCCATATAAAAGATTGGATTCTGCGATATCATGTGTTTTCACGCCATTTCAGTTTTCTATTCCATTAAACTTTATTCCATCTTCCATGAGATGGGAATTCGGAACAGCACCAAATATCTTTCCCAACACCACTATTTCTACTAACACAGCACCAACACCCGATAGTCCCTCTGTCATAAATGGCACACAGGTCTATTATTTTAGTCCGAAAACGAGTTTCCAGTTTTCAAAATCGAATACGGCGGCTTTAAGAGACACTATTAAATTGTACACTACTTCTACGAGTCCGGATGGATGTGGCAGCAAAGAACAAGTTTATACGATACCGGTAAAAGTGGTAGATAAACCGCAGGCAAACTTTATTACCAATAATAGCGGATGTGTTACAGATTCGGTACACTTTATGGATGCCACCAATACATTTGGAGAATCCTATATCGAAAAAGGCTTTTGGGATTTTGGCGATGGCACATTCGACACTTCGTTTAATCCCATTAAGAAATATGCTGTGGGTAACAGTTATCAAATCAGGTATCAGCCACTTTCGAGTTATGGTTGCAAAGGCGATACAACCATTACCAAAACCTATTCTGCATTACCCATTGCATCATTTAAACTCAGTGATAGTTGTGTAAAACAAACCATCACAATCACAGATCAGTCATCTATTGCCTTTGGTAGCATTACAAAATGGTATTGGGATTATGGCAACGGAACAAAAGATACTCTAACCGTTAATAAACCTAAGACTCTAACATTTGCTGATACCGGTACGGTAATAATTAGTCTGGTTATAGAAAGCAATACGGGCTGTAGGAGTGTGGCATTTTCAAAAACAATTCAGATACATCCCTTGCCCGTTCCCGGATTTATACTTCCAGAAGTTTGTCAGAACGATGCAGTAACTCAATTTATAGATACCACAAAAATCTCTGATAATAGTGCTTGCACTTATCTCTGGGATTTCAATGCAGGAACTCCCGCGGTTAGTCCTGCCCCGGTTCCCATTACTAGCGGAGAGCTAACTACAATGAACCCAAAAGTAAAGTACAGCACCCCGGCACAATATATGGTGATACAGAAAGTAACTTCGCCTTACGGCTGCAAAGCAAGTCTGGCACAGCCATTTACCGTAAATGGGAGTAATCCAAAAGCTGATTTCGAAATCCTAAATAGTGGCGCATTATGCAGTAACCTTCAGGTGCACATTCGCAATAAATCTTTGATGCTTGATTTTGGAAATGTAACAAGACTTGATATTTATTGGGATATTAATGATACAACTATTAAGACAGCAGTGGAAGTTCCCGGATACGATTCCATTTATAGTTTTACTTATCCTGTTTTTCAAACGCCTGCAACAAAAGATTATACGATTAGGCTGGTTGCATTTTCAGGATCTGCCACATCTTGTCATAAATTAATTGAGAAAACCATTACGCTATTGCAATCACCCAAAGTTGCATTTTCTAAAATTCCCGGAATCTGTTTAGATGCAGATCCAAGAAATATTACTCAGGCAAGTTTTAATAATGCTGTGCCCAATGCAAGTGTCAGTCCCATTTTTTCTGGTAATGGAATCATTGATCGGTTAACAGGATTATTTGATCCAAAAATTACAGGAGCGGGCGGCCCCTTTGCGATTCAATACTTAACTATCTCGGATAAAGGATGCAGAGACAGCATTCAACAAACCATCACCGTTTGGCCAACGCCTTTGGCAAAATGGTCTGTAAAAAATCCTCTCTGCGAAAAAAATAATATTTTATTTACCGATAGCTCAACCTCCGGTTATGGTAAAATCAGGAATCGCAATTGGGATTTTGGGAACGGTATAATTCAGGATAAGCTAACAGATACTGTTTTTAATTTTAGCTACTCAACTGCAAACAATTATACGGCAACCCTAAAAGTGATTACAGATAGCGGTTGTGTTAGCGCTATCAATACAAAGGGTATCAGGGTAAATTATCTTCCGCTGGTAGGTTTTAATTTACCGGCAATTGTTTGTTTGCCAGATGGCAATGCGGTATTCACAAATAGTTCTACGATCCCAGATGCTTCAGAAGCATTGTTTAGTTATCAGTGGAATTTTAATGACCCGATGAATGCATCTTCCTGGGCTTTAAAAGATGGGAAGCATCGTTTTTCTGTTTTAGGAAATTATAATGTGCAACAAAAAATTACCACGAAAGATGGTTGCATGGATTCTCTAACACAACAATTCTCAAACATTTATCCTCAACCCAAAGCAGGTTTTGCAAATAGTGCTGATACCATTTGCGTCAATCATCAAATTAGTTTCAACGATATCAGTAATGGAATTTCCAGTTCGGTGGTATCTTGGAAATGGGATTTTGGAAATGGAACAAATTCAACATTACAGAACCCTGTTAAAAACTTTTCAGATTCAGGAAGCTATACCGTTAGCTTATCAATTCATAATGCGCAGGGTTGTGTGAGTGATACTTTTAGTAAAACAGTTTCGATACAACCTTACCCTGTTTTAGAATTAGGGCCTACCAAAGTAGTATTGGAAAACGGACAGGTTGCAATTACTCCGCAATATATTTATGGACGCAGTTTAAAATATTTGTGGGTACCCGCAACCTATTTAAACAGCGATACGGCTGCTATTCCAATTTCAAACCCTAAAACGGATATCACTTATTCATTGTCTGCTTTAGGTTTAGGAAACTGCATCAGTACAGATAGCGTTAGTGTAAAAGTTTTGCTGGCGCCCATTGTTCCAAATGTGTTTACGCCAAATGGCGATGGCATCAATGATACCTGGAAAATTCAATATCTTGAATCTTATCCGGGAGCCACCATTGAAGTTTATAATCGGTACGGACAAAAAGTTTTGAATGTAATTGGTAATTTTAGAGAATGGGATGGTAATTTTAATGGTGTTCCTTTGCCGGTGGGCACTTATTATTATATCATTAACCCAAAGAATGGCAGATCTATCATCACTGGTTCAGTAACATTAATAAAGTAAGGGTATGTATTTGAAGAAGCGATTGTTCTTAGTGTTTGTATTGTTTGGAAATATTTTATCCGCACAGCAGCGACCCTATTATACCCAATACATCATGAATAATTATCTGATCAATCCTGCGGTAGCGGGTATTGAGAATTATTGGGATTTAAAACTGAGTCATCGTTTGCAATGGGTTGGCTTGCAAGATGCACCAGTTACTACCTATGTTACTATTCAGGGACCGATACATAAAGCAGCATACAATAACGAAACAGCAACCACTTTTCATGCTGATGGAGTAAATCCGCGAGGTACTAATTATTGGAGAAACTATACAGCGCCTGATCCGCATGGTGGTATTGGTTTTACCATGTTAAACGATCGTACCGGCCCTTTAAATCGCTTTGCAGTATATGGCACATATGCATACCATGTTGGATTGTCGGCCAACACCAATCTTTCTGCAGGAATCTCCGCGGGCTTTACCAATATGAGTTTGGATGCCAGCAAATTAAATTTTGGTACCATTACGGTTGATCCTGCAGTGAGTGGGAGTGGACTTATCAATAAAATAAAACCCGATATCAGTGCAGGGTTATGGTTATACTCAAGTGATTATTTTATCGGTTTATCTGCGCAACAGATCATTCCTCAGCAAATTGCTTTTTCGGATAATACGGTTCATTTAGAAAATGGAAAATTAGTTCCGCATCTTTTTTTTAGTGCGGGATACAGGATGCAATTAAGCGATGATATTAGTTTCTTACCATCCACTCTGATCAGGTATATCAGTCCTTTGCCAATTGGCTTTGATGTGAATGCCAAATTCCAATATCAGGATCTTTTATGGGCGGGCGCATCTTATCGGTATCAAGATGGTTTTGCAGCGATGGTGGGAGTAAATATCAATCACAATATCAATGTGGGTTACTCATACGACATTCAAACTTCGCAATTAAATACAGTGAGCAAAGGCACGCACGAAATTTTGATTGGCTTCTTACTAGGAAATAAATATGGCGATTGGTGCCCGAGGAATTTATGGTAGGGGGCAAAATTCAAAAGTCAAAATTCAAAATTGAAGAAGAAAAAAAAATATTTCCCCTCCCAAACATGTTTCTACTGTGTGGACACAAGTATGATATAAAAGATATTTCTTTGAGTGATGGGAGAGATCATTAATTCGTATCCAGATTTTACAGGATCCTTTGGGGACAAGCGTATTGCCAAGCG
>JAIEMK010000088.1 GCA_019752295.1 Chitinophagaceae bacterium
ATAGAGCCATTAACCCCAGCTTTTAAGCTGGGGTTAATGTATCAATAAATAATTTTAAAATTAATTAGAATTATTTAAAATAGTGGTTGTTTTTAAGCGCTATTGCATTACAAAAGAAATGGCAGGAACGGTTGTAGAATTCAAATTGGGAAAGATTCTTTTTCGCAGATTGGGGTCGTCATAATCATTTCCTCTAACCGATTCTCCATAAGCTTTAATATAAATGGTTTGCCCCTTGCTAAAACCAAAACCCGTTAATTCATCGTTGGAGAATCCATCGATCGCAACAGTGGAAGAAGTGCCAATTGGTGGAGTGTACACCAAATAATTTGAGCTCGACAAAGCTGAGCTATTGCTCAAGAAATATCTGATATAAGCTCTTTTAAGTGTAGTTGGATTAGGGCTCACTGTAACCTGAAAACTTACACCATTTATCCCATTAAAACTCGTCTTTAGTAGCACCATGTTGGTGATTGTGGTAGTAGATTTTTTCGCAAAATTGATGAGTGGGATGGTATTAATTGTTTGTGGCCCGGATGGATTGTAATTGTGTGCGTAGCTGAATATTTTATAAGTACCATAACCTGGTTTTGAAAAACTAAGATCGTATTTGTCAAAATCTAAATTATCAAAACTAAATTTACCGTTTGCGTCGGTAGTAGTACTGTTAACTGTGGGATAGTCTGTACTTACGGTAATTCCTACCTTATCTAAAATGGCGGTGGTTTTATCATCCCAGGTTTGTATCGATCCGATTAATTTTCCGTTGGTGGGTTGTGCCGGATCATCTTTCTTACAAGCAAACAAAACAAATACACAAAAGAGTGAAAGCAGGAAAAAAATCGGTAAAGTTTTTTTCATAAACAAAGAAGCTAGTTTGATGCGATTGAAATATAGATATTATTTGTTAAAGTAACGCTGCCTTAAGTTTAATAAAAAAAGAAAAATGCGTAAACATTTCGATGTTTTACGTATCTATCTAAAATACTAGTAATCTGTTAATTGAGAATCGGGGCTAATAAGCGTGGTTATTTAGTTTAATTTAGCAAATAAATCGGGTGTATGCCTATAACGATATGACTTTTGCCAGACGATTGCGTTTTGTTTTTTTTCTCTGTTTGGCTTCTTTAATTTCTAAAGCACAAACCGATACTGCTTTCTGGTTTGGCGCACCTGCTATTACAGCGGCACACGCCAATAAGCCGATAGTGATTCGCTTTTCAGCTTATGCTGCTGCAGCAAATGTTACTGTAAGCATGCCTGCAAATCCTTCCTTTCAGCCTATCAGTTTTTCGTTAAACGCCTATGCAGCTTACACCTTAGACCTTAGTTCCTATATAAGTATCATTGAATCGAAGCCCGAAAATACCATACTTCAGAATGGTATAAAGGTATCTGCAACAAATAATATTTCTGCCTACTACGAAGTGGAAGGAATAGGTCCTTATGGGTATCAAAATCCTGAAATATTTACATTTAAAGGCTCAACAGGCAAGGGAATGAATTTCATGATTCCGGGACAAAACACTTTTGATAACGCACCCGGATCGAACTACGCAAATTTTAATCCAAAAGCCCATAATGGTTTTGTAATTATTGCAACCGAAAATAATACCGTTATCAACATTACGCCAAGCAAGGATGCGGTGAGCCATCCTGCAGGGCAATCCTTTTCAATTACCCTTCAACAGGGAGAAACTTATACCGTTATTGCAACCAGTGCAACGGGATCGCAGCACTTGGTTGGAAGCGTGGTAAAAGCGAATAAAGCCATTTGTATTACGGTTTATGATGATAGTATCGGCATGCCCAATAGTAGTATCGATCTGGTAGGTGACCAAATTATTCCGGAAGATGCAAATGGCAACGAATTTATTCTTGTTAGAGGCGAATTAAGAGTCTCCAATATTTTGCAGGATTACTTCTATATTCTAGGAACCATTGATGGAACTGATATTTTTATTGATGGTGTTTTTGCGAGGAAAATTAATCGCGGAGAAATTTATGCAAGTAGTTTCTCTAGTCCCAGCACTTATATCAAAACTTCAAATCCCGTATATCTGAATCAATTAACCGGTATTGGAGGGGAAATGGGATTTACTGATTTGCCAAGCATCCGTTGTACCGGATCGCCCCTGGTTTCGTTTGTTCGTTCTGTGAATACCGATTTTTATCTGAACCTATTGTGTAAGGCAATTGATGCTGATCACTTTCTGTTAAAAGGAAAATCAGGAATTATTACCGGCAATATGTTTTCGGCCGTTCCCGGCACCAATGGCGAGTGGATGTATGCGCATATCTCTCAAACATCTATCACTTCGCAAATTATTGCAGGAGCTCCTACTCAGGTATCAAACACAAGCGGTAATTTTCACCTTGGTTTTTTAAACGGCGGGCCAAGTTCGGGTAGTGTTTTGGGTTATTTTTCGAATTATGCAAAAACAACTTTGAGTCCAAAAATCGTAGGCCTGCAGTGTATTGGTAATACATTAACCCTTTCATCCAATCAGGTATTGGGGGCAACTTATCAATGGACAGGTCCCAATAATTTTTCCGACACCAACGCTTCTACCAGCATCAAAAATATTACACTTGCTCATTCGGGCACTTATACTATTGCGGCAAATATTCTGGGTTGTGGTACTTTTAAAGACAGTTTGGTTTTGAATGTGCATTCGCTTCCCACTGCTACCATCACTGCAAACGACTCAATCTGTTTAGGAAAATCAAAAACACTATCGCTGGTATTAACCGGCGATGCACCATGGAATTTTAGTGTTAGCGATGGCAGTAAAATTGACACGATAAAACAAGTAGCTACAATGCCTTACACCTGGACTGTGAGCCCTTTGATAAAAACAACTTATTCGCTCCTGCATATTACAGATGGAAATTCCTGCACAATCAATTCTGCTCTTGGTTTAAATGTTTCAAGCACTGTTAACTTGTATCCACAGCCAACAGTAGGTTTTACAACATCGGCACCCCTATGTGAATCAAGAGAAGTTTTATTCACCGATCAATCTGTTGCCAATGCAGGAAATATTATCAGGTGGAACTGGAACTTTAAAGATGGAATCATAAAAGATACCGCAAGTGGCAGCCCTTTTAAAAAGATATTTAGTGCATGGGGCAATTATGCTGTGAAGTTGATGGTTGAAACAGACAAGGGTTGCAAAAGCGATACCACAATTATCAATACAAAGATTAATCCTTTACCGCATGTGGGATTTGTTTTACCAGAGGTTTGCGTTACAGATGGCGCAGCTAGTTTTACCGATACCACAAGCATTGCAGATGCAAGTCAGTCGCAATTTGCGTGGAGCTGGAAAATTTTTCCCGGAACGAATAATAATAAACAACCTGTTTTCGTGGATGCCACAGCGCAAAATGCGAAAGTGTTGGTAACAAAAGAAGATTATTATAAAACCTTGTTGAAAGTTACAAGCAAAGATGGATGTGCAGATTCCTTATTTCAACAATTAACGGTAAACGGCCCAACACCTAAAGCTAGTTTCGTTGTTCAAAATGCCGGTGGTTTATGCAGTAATGATTCGGTCAGGATCATGAATACCTCTACGGTTGATTTTGGAAATGTTACTAGGCTAGATATTATTTGGGATGCGCTTAATGCTCCTGCTGTTAAGATGGCAGATGAAAATCCTAGGGACAGTATACTTTATGCAAAGAAATATACAAACTTCGCTTCACCTGCAACACAATCTTATACTGTAAAACTCGTGGCTTTTTCCGGTAACGCCTCCGGTTGTCAGAATACGGCAACGCAAATAGTTACAATCAATAGAAGTCCGCAAATTAATTTTGTAAAACCTCGCGATATCTGTCATGATGCAAGCGCAAGAATCATTCTTCCACAAGCAAGTTGGTATAGTGGCTTTCCTGCTGCTTCCTCTGTTTATTCCGGAACCGGTATCAGCAATGGTGTAACAGGACTCTTTGATCCATCTATAGCCGGAGCGGGCACATTCAATATTAAATTCTTGCAGGTGAGTGATATGGGTTGTAAAGATTCTGTAACGCAGCCCATTACAGTATGGCCTTCACCGATTGCCAAATGGGGTATCAGCTCTCCAGCCTGCGAAAAAAATCAAATTATTTTTACCGATAGTTCATTAGCGGGTTATAGTAATATTATTCAAAGGGTTTGGGATTTCGGTGATGGCGCTACCATTTCAAGAAACAATGCAGATAGTTTTTCTCATGTTTATTCCGGTGCAAAAATATATCAGGCAAGTTTAAAAGTAGTAACCGATAGTGGGTGTGTTAGTGTTAATAATATTCTTTCGCTAAATATTCATTATCTCCCGAAAGTTGATTTTTCTCTGCCTGCTATTTGTTTGCCAGATGGAAGAGGGCAGTTTAATTCTTTAACTAGTATTGGTGATAGCAGCAGCTCCTTATTCAGTTATCGATGGAACTTTAATGACCCCATTGACCCTACCAGTTCAGCGCTTCCAAATCCTATTCACCGCTATTCCGCCCTCGGGCCTTATCCTGTGCAATTAATAGTTCGTTCAAATAATAATTGCGTAGATAGCAGTACCAAAATATTGAATACTGTTTATCCGCAACCGAAAGCAGATTTTTCTATAGCACCTCCAGAAATTTGTGTCAATAGTAGTATTCAGTTCACTGACCTGAGCAATGGTAAAACAAGTGCAGTGAATAGATGGTCATGGGATCTGGCAAATAACAGTAGTTCTTCTTTGCAAAACCCTTCGAAAAATTTTGCAGATACAGGAACATTTCAAATAAAACTCTATATCACCAATACACAGGGATGTGTAAGCGATACAGCAGTTAAACAAGTGGTGATACATCCCTATCCTGTATTAGTTATGGGAAATTCAAAAATGGTTTTAGAAGGGGGCTCAGTAAGTTTAACTGCGCAATATATTTATGGCACTCAATTAAATTATTTATGGACTCCATCGCAGTTTCTTAGTTCCGATACGGCCAGAGCGCCCATCGCATCACCTATCGACGACATTAGTTATCGATTATTATTAACCGGTATTGGAGGCTGCTCAGTTACTGATACTTTATTTGTAAAGGTTTTAAAATCGCCGCTTATACCAAATGCATTTTCTCCCAATGGAGATGGCATTCATGATGAGTGGAGGATTCAATATCTGGAATCATATCCCGGCGCTACCGTAGAGGTTTTTAATCGTTACGGACAAAAAGTATTTGGTTCAGTGGGCTACGATAAACCATGGGATGGAAAATACAATGGCAAGCCATTGCCTGTTGGTACTTATTATTATATTATTAATCCAAAAAATGGCAGGCAAATCATTAGTGGTTCGATTACAATTATTTTGTAAGCAGTTTTTACGAAACTCGTTTGATATCGGCACCCAAATTTCTCAGACGTTCATCAATAAATTGATAGCCCCGATCGATCTGCTCAATGTTTTGAATAATACTTTTGCCTTCTGCACTTAATGCAGCAATCAACAGCGCTTGTCCGGCACGGATATCCGGGCTACTCATTGTAATTCCGCGAAGTGGTTGTTTTCTACCCAGACCAATTACGGTAGCGCGGTGCGGGTCGCAGAGAATAATTTGTGCACCCATATCAATTAGTTTGTCAACAAAAAACAAACGGCTCTCAAACATTTTTTGGTGTACCAATACACTGCCAACAGCTTGTGTAGCAACTACCAATACGATGCTCAACAAATCGGGTGTAAAGCCCGGCCATGGATGATCATAAATAGTAAGAATACCTCCATCCATAAATGTTTGGATTTCGTAACTATCCTGTGCAGGTATATAAATATCATCTCCTTTTATTTCGAGTTGAATACCCAACTGTTGAAATTTTTCGGGTATCACACCAAGATGTGCAACCCCTGCATCTTTGATTGTCAACTCACTTTGTGTCATTGCGGCCAGACCGATAAAGCTACCGATCTCAATCATATCAGGTAGCATCCTGTGTTCTGTTCCGCTTAATTTTTCAACTCCTTCAATGATCAATAAATTACTGCTTATGCCACTGATTTTTGCTCCCATGCGATTCAACATTTTGCAAAGCTGTTGAATATAAGGTTCGCATGCAGCGTTGTAAATAGTAGTGCTTCCTTCTGCCAGAACTGATGCCATTAAAATATTAGCCGTGCCTGTTACTGATGGCTCATCCAAACACATAAAAGATCCTTTCAGTTTTGGCGAGCTCAAACGAAAGCAACTATGCTCATCATCGTATTCAAATTTGGCACCCAGTTTTTCAAACCCAATAATATGCGTGTCCAATCTTCTTCTGCCAATCTTGTCGCCTCCGGGTTTTGGAATATATGCCCTGTGAAAACGAGCAAGCATTGGACCTGCTAACATTACACTACCACGCAACCTTCCACCTTTTTTTCTGAATGCTTCAGAGCCAAGAAAATCCACGTCAATTTCATCGGCCTGAAAAATGCAGGTATCCCTTTTAACACGATTTATTTTTACACCGATATCTTCCAATAATTCGATCAGTAAATTCACATCGAGAATATCAGGGATATTTGTAATAGTAACTTTTTCTGGTGTCAGCAACACTGCAGAAATAATTTGCAAAGCCTCATTCTTAGCCCCCTGAGGTATAATTGTTCCACTTAATTTATTGCCGCCAATTACTTCGAACGAACTCATAAAATTCAATTAATGATGAAAGTATGCAGAACAAATATCTTGCATTATCCCACATTAAAAAGCATCCCGAGTGTTTGGGATGCTTTTTAAATGGTATATATTATAAATTTAATAGCGTTTTTTGAACTGACCGCCTCTGGTATCGGGCCTTCCACCATTATTTCCGCCTCCGCGATTATCGCTTCGCTGACCTCCCTGAGTGTTTCGGTTATTTGGTCTTCCCCCATTACCACCCGATCTTCCTTCGCTTCGCTGGCCTCCATTGTTACGGTTATTTCTTCCTCCAAAATTCTGCTGCCAACGCCCACCGCCACTATTCCTGCTATAATCATCGCGTTCAAAGTTTTGATTGCGGTGTTTGATATAAGGTGTATTGCTAAATTCCAATTCACCACCGGTAATGCTATTGAGTTCGCTTCGGATTGAATCGTCGTGCACCAGCTCTTTGTGCCAGTTGCTATAAGCCAACTTCATATAATAAGCAATGGCGTGTGCAAAGCCAGCTTTTTTCTCCGGATCTTCTTCCTTCAAAGCCTTATCAATTACCACTTCCAGATTTTTACCCAAGTGCGCATATTTAGGATGACGCTTGGGGTAAGGCAGTGGATCGGGCTTCATTTTATAAGTTTCCTTCTGCGGAATCGGGTAAGGACTATCCACTTCCAGTTTGAAATCGCTGATAAAAAATAAGTGATCCCAAAGTTTATGTCGGAAGTCTTCTACGTTTTTTAAATGAGGATTCAAAAAGCCCATTAATTCAATCACAGCCATGGTTTGCTGCTGCCTTTTCTCACGGTCTTCTAGGGTTAATAAATACTCCACCATCTTCTGTACGTGGCGGCCGTATTCTTTCATTCCTAAATAATTTCTATCTGTATTGTATTCCATCTGATCATTCAAGTTCATTTACAAATGTACAGAAAGCAGGCTGTTGGCGGAAATTTTGTGTTTTTCGTCACATTTCGCCCTAAACCGCTCAAAAGCGACTGAAATTCAAGCCATCAGGAACAATATCCGAAACTAGCTTTCAATCATTATCTTCGCGCCATGGAATCGTTATTGCAAAAGATCGAGGAATTCAAGCAGGAAATCGCTGCAGTTGAAGCAAACACTGCCGAGTTGGTAGAAGCTTTTCGTATCAAATATCTCGGAACCAAGGGATTGGTTAAATCGGTGATGGGCGAAATGAAATCAGTACCGAATGAGCACAAGAAGGCATTCGGACAGGTGTTAAACGATTTTAAATTATTTGTTGAAACTAAGTTTGACAGCCTGAAAGAAACGGCCGTAGTATCCGATAGCAACGTAAATCATTCAATCGATCTTTCTTTACCCGGCGATCCGATTGCAGTAGGCACAAGGCATCCACTGAATATTGTTCGCAACCAAATCGTATCTATTTTTCAGCGTTTGGGATTTGCCGTGGCGGAAGGACCGGAGATAGAAGACGACTGGCATAATTTCGGTGCTATGAATTTACCCGAAGATCATCCGGCGCGTGATATGCAGGATACCTTCTATATCAATCAGAATCCGGCATGGTTGCTGCGCACGCATACCAGTAGTGTTCAGGCAAGGGTGATGGAAACACAAAAACCTCCCATCAGGGTAATCTGTCCGGGTCGTGTTTATCGAAATGAAACCATTTCTGCTAGAGCACACTGTTTTTTTCATCAGGTGGAAGGATTGTATATTGATGAGAACGTGAGTTTCGCTGATCTGAAACAGACTTTATACTTTTTTGTGCAGGAGATGTTCGGAAAAGACGTGAAAGTGCGTTTCCGTCCCAGCTATTTTCCTTTTACAGAGCCCAGTGCTGAAATGGATATTAGTTGTTTGATTTGCGGAGGTGAGGGATGTAATATTTGTAAACATACCGGATGGGTAGAGATTCTTGGCAGTGGCATGGTGCATCCGAAAGTGCTTGAGAATTTTGGAATTGATTCGAATAAGTATACCGGCTTTGCGTTTGGTATGGGCGTTGAAAGAATTACGCAATTAAAATATCAGGTAAATGACCTTCGCTTGTATTCTCAAAATGATGTTAGATTCTTGAAGCAGTTTACAGGAGTAGTTTAAAAAATCAAAATTCAAAAGGCAAAATTCAAAACTAAGAACGGGGGGGTAAAATTCGTTTTTGAATTTTTACTTTTGAATTTTGCCTTTAATTCCCATATCTTACCGCTTTGCTCATTTTACCTAACCCCCCGAATTGCTCATGCTTGCTATTATCCTGTTCTTTTTAGGACACTGGTTTTTATCATTGTTTTTCCATTCATTTTTTCTACATCGTTTTGCTTCTCACAAAATGTACCATACCAGTAAAAACTGGGAAAGGGTTTTTTATATTTCTACTTGGCTGGCTCAGGGTTCTTCTTTTTTAGTACCTAGGGCCTATGGCGTGATGCACCGGATGCACCACACTTATAGCGACACAGAAAAAGATCCGCATTCGCCGCATTTTTTTAAAGATGTGTACCAGATGATGAAAAGCACGATCGTTATTTTTCGTGGTTTTTTAACCGGAAAAAATTTACCGGACCCCCAGTTTACAGAAGCCTATTTACCTATTTGGGATAAGCTTGATAAATTCGGACACCACGTTATTACACGTATCTTTTTCGGTGCATTGTACACCATTTTCTATATTTATTTCGCTCCTAATTATTGGTGGTTTCTGCTGTTGCCAATCCATTTTTTAATGGGGCCGATCCAAGGCGCAATCGTAAACTGGTGCGGCCACAAATATGGTTATAGTAATTATGATAATGGCGACCATTCAAAGAATTCAACTCCCTGGGGTATTTTTTTGATGGGAGAATTATTTCAAAATAACCACCACTTCGCCAAAGACGATGCCAACTTTGCCAAGAAATGGTTTGAGTTTGATTTAACCTTTTTTCTAATGCGTGGAATGCATGCGGTGAAAATTATCCGGTTAATACCTGCTCCTCTTGAAAGTCAAAAGTAAAAAGTAAAAATTCAAAAGTCATTTACTTAAAATATAGCTGACTTAATTCAACGCTTCCTTTTATAAATTTGCATGGGCCTTCACAAAGGTTTTGACTTTTGAATTTTTAATTTTGACTTTCTAATGGTTCATACCACAAGAGGAATAGTTTTGCGCACAGTAAAATATGGTGATACCAGTATCATCACAACCGTGTACACTGCCTTGTTTGGTGTGCAGAGTTATATTGTGAAGGGTGTTCGTAAAAGCAGCAAAACTTCGTCCGGAAAAGCCAGCTATTTTCAGCCTGCCGCTTTATTAGAAATGGAAGTGCATCAGAACAATATGAAGCACTTGCAATTTATACGTGAATATCAGTGGAGTTATCTCTACGAAAAAGTATTGTTCGATGTGGCAAGGAATACCGTTGCTTCGTATATCGTAGAGCTATTGCAACACGCGATGAAAGAGCCCGAGGCCAATCCCGAATTATTTTATCTGACCGAAGAAGCGCTAAAAAGTTTGGATAAAGGAACAGATGCATTTGCAGCCAATCTGCCCCTATATTTTATACTACAATTGGCAAGTGAATTGGGGTTTCAACTATTGGGTGAGTATTCAGAAGTCACACCTGTCTTTGATTTGCAGGAGGGTATGTTTATCAAAGAGCAGCCAACGCATCCTTATTTTATTGAAAGACAATTAGCAAAGAACACATCAGATCTATTGCAAGTAAAAGAACTTTGGGATTTGGAAAAACTAATGCTGAATAGAGCTACGCGCAAGGAACTTCTAACTGCCTATCAATTATTCCTCTCTTTACATATCCATGATTTTGGAGAGATCAGAAGTTTGCCGATACTGCATGAAGTGATGGGTTGATAATATGTTGCTGAATTTAAGAGCTAAAGTTGAGAATTATTCGCCAGTCTAATGTTTTAAAGACATACTTAAAAGTTTATACCCATCCGCAGTTCTTATAAATTCAAAATGTTCTTGGTAGTCAATTTCACATTTTTTGTCAAAGCCTGAAAGTTCCCACTTCTCAGACTTGCCTCCTGATGGTGATGATATTGGTTTTATTTCCTTTGCCCGCTTTTTATAGTAAGTCAGCATAACTTCAAATACCGGATATTTCTCTCTATTGTGTGAACCGCAAGCATTGTAAAAGCCTTTGTAAAGTTTGTCTTCAAAGATTAATGAATTAAGGTCTTCGTCACTTATTGACAACTTTTTAAAATTGTTTTCTGTAAATCTTTTTTTTTTTATTGATGTTGGGAAGGCATTAAGAAACTGTTTATTGTTTAAACTTATCCAACCCCTTTTATTTGTCCAAAATATAATTTTAGAAAAAAGAATCTCATTAAGTTTGTCTTTACTTGATGATTTTAACGTAAGTAGGAATTTTGAATAAAACCATTTTGTAAATTCTTTCTTATAGTTGATGAATGAATAAATTTCTCCGTTGTTTCCTCGTAAGCTTACCCAAATACTTGTATCGATATTGGGGTCATTCATTTCTAATGAATACCAATTTATATTGTGTAGGTTGCCCTTTAAACTATCAACAAGGATTTGGTTTTTGTCATTTATTAAAACTGTTTCACCATCCTTCCAGCTTAGGTGTTCACAATTCAAAGTGTCCTCATTTTCGCCCCAACAACTTCGTCGTGCATTTTTAAGTACAATTGCAAGCCCATTATAAAACGGTGTAGCCGAGTTATAAATAGCTGGAATTATTATAGCACCATTTTTATCAAGAAAACCAACTCTGTCTTTTTTGTGATCTTTGAATAATATTTTCCCTTCACTTTCACAGTCATAAGTAAAGTCGAACATAAAAACACTGTCTTTTCCAACCTTTCTGCCATCTTTTAGCAAATAATATGATTTGTATAAATTATCAATTTTTTCAGTTACGGCGATAATGTTGTAGAATGTGTCTGCCTGTGTGGATTTGCCATATTTAGCTGAAATTGTAATGTTTCCTTTCAAATCTTTATAGCCCGACAACGCTGTAGTTGTGTCATAAAAACGAACCCAAATATTCTTTGTTTGTCCAAATGAATTCTGTGTCAAAAAAAAGCTGAGTATGAAAATGATTTTATGTCGCATTGCTCAAGTTATTTTAGGGCATTCAAGAAGACACATTATTTCAACCTTTTTATTTTGCCCAGACCAGTAATTTTATTTTCATGTATTCCAGTGATCAAATTAATCCCAGGCTGCTTGCCTTTTTTAAAACTGCCATAGCGTTTTTCAAAACCCAATGCCTGAGCGCCATTGATTGTGGCCCATTGCAATTGCTCTGTGAGTGGAATAGCCGGGAAATTTTTACTGATGGTTTTTATTTCGTCAAGAATACCTAAACTATAATTACTGGCAAGGCTGTCTGTTCCAAGAACAATGCTGCAATTATTTTTCCGGAAACTTTCAATTGGTGGTAGTGCTTTATTGATATACTGATTTGCATTAACACAAAGGCAATAGTGATAATTGGTTTGTTGTTGTTGGGAAAGCTCTTTTATAAATTCAATATCAGTTTCTTTGGTAAAAGTATCGTGCACTAATACCGTATTGTTAGCTTCAATAAAATGGTGTGCTACAGATTGCAGACTGCTCTTACCCGTGGGCTCATAAAAACTGGTATCTACTTTCAAGTTCTCATACAATCGATTGAAATCTCCTTTTTTATACCCAATAAAATCATCTTCATAATCAGTTTCTTGATTATGCATTGATGTTGTTTTGTTTTTGAAATACGGCGCCATCAATTCCCATAATTGACGGGATACAGAATATGGCGCGTGCGCAGCCATGCTCAGTTTGAAATTACTTCCGAGTAATTGTTCAAATTGACGATAAGCACTGAGTCCGCCTTCAAATCGCATGGTAGCGATCTGAGGAGCGAAACCACTGATTTCTAAAAACCCATGCCATGCCAAATTATTTTTTGATTTCTGCTGAAAGCTTATAGCATTATTACTGATATCACCTACAGCAACAATGCCGTTCTGAATCATGCCGGATTCAGCATCGCTGATAGCCTGTAGCATTTCATCTTCCGGAAAATGGCGCTGACTTAAAATGCTCATGACAAAGTCTACCAAGCCTGTATGCTCGGGAATCAATCCCTTCATATGACTCAATTCTACATGGCAATGGCTATTCACAAAACCAGGGCTCAGCCAGCCATGCAGTTTTTGAATTCCTTCACCTGCCTCTGAAATCGGAACAATCTCAATGATGATCCCTTTTTCATCAGTCACCAATACATATGAGTTATCCAATAATTCAGTGCCTGTAAAGATTTGATCAGCCTGAAATTTCCTAAAAGCCATTCTCTGCGTTTGTGCGAAGGTCAGATAAAGAAGTGAAAAGCAGTAAAATCGCATGTTTTAGCGAGCCATAAAAAAATAGTGACAAAATTTTTATTGATAATCAATCAGTTGCAAATGTGTCATAAAAAATAAATTCCGAAATTCTTGGAAAATCGAGTGTAGGATGCCTACCTTCGCCCCCCGAATAAATCGGATCATTCAGACCGGTGGGATAGCGCCGGTTAAATTAAAAAGAAATATTATGAGTAAACTTCATTTCACCACCAAACATGCAAATGCGGCTACCGTTCAACATAACTGGTATGTTGTTGACGGCACTAATCAAACCGTAGGACGTGTGTGTTCAAAAATTGCAGCGGTTCTTCGCGGTAAGAACAAAGCTTATTATACTCCTCACGTTGATTGTGGAGATTATGTAATTGTAATCAATTGCGAAAAAGTTGTTCTTACAGGTAACAAAGGAGAAGATAAAGTGTATATGAACTATTCCGGATATCCTGGAGGTCAGAAAACAGAAGCTGCGCAGGATCTTTTAAAGCGTCGTCCTGAAGTGGTTATAGAAAGAGCTGTAAAAGGCATGCTTCCTAAAAATCGTTTGGGCCGCAAAATGGTTAAAAAATTATTTGTGTACGCAGGTGCTGAGCATCCACATGCTGCACAACAACCAAAAGACCTGAAATTCTAATTTAAACACATTCCAAACCAAGTATAATGGAAAAACAAAAAAACGCAGTTGGTCGTCGTAAAGAAGCTGTAACCCGCGTGTTCATCAGCAAGGGCGACGGTAAGATCACTGTAAATGACAAAGATTACAAAGCATATTTTCCGCTTGTTTACTTGCAGAATCAAGTAGAAGCGCCTTTAAAGACTGCTGATGTAGTTGGCAAATTTGATATCGTAATCAATGCAGCAGGTGGCGGACTAAAAGGTCAGGCCGAAGCAGCTAAATTAGGTATTGCTCGTGCACTGTTAGAAGTGAACGCTGAATTACGTCCTGTGTTAAAAGCAGCAGGTCAATTGAAGCGTGATCCACGTGGCGTTGAACGTAAGAAATTCGGTCATAAGAAAGCACGTAGAAGCTTCCAGTTCAGTAAACGTTAATATTTGGGATTTGATATTGCCGGTTCTACATTGGTATATCAACAACTCAATTTCAAATTTCAAATTAAAAATTTCAAACTCATACAATGGAAAATAACACTTCATTACAACAACAACTCCTGGAGGCCGGCGTACATTTTGGTCACCTGAAAAAGAAGTGGAACCCAAAGATGCTGCCTTATATCTTCGCTGAGAAGAAAGGTATTCACATCATTGACCTGAACAAAACTGTTGATCATTTACAAGAAGCTGCAGCCGCTATGAAGCAAATTGCTAAGAGTGGTAAGAAGATCATGTTTGTGGCAACTAAAAAACAGGCTAAGGAAATCGTTAGCGAGTGCGCTAAAAAAGTGAATATGCCTTATGCTACAGAACGTTGGTTGGGTGGTATGTTAACCAACTTCAACACCGTTCGTAAGAGCGTTAAGAAAATGCAGAGCATCGAAAAAATGCTTGCTGATGGCAGCGCAGAAAGTCTTACTAAAAAAGAGCGTCTGACCCTAAGTCGCGATAAAGAAAAAATGGAAAAAGTATTGGGCGGTATCGCTCAGTTAGGTCGTTTACCTGCTGCTTTATTCCTGGTTGATATCGGACACGAGCATATTGCATTGGCAGAAGCAAAGCGCCTTGGCATCACTACTTTCGGTATGGTTGATACCAATAGCGATCCTAATAAAGTTGACTTTGCAGTTCCTGCAAATGATGATGCAACTAAGTCAATCGCTATCATTACAAACTATATCACTGCTGCAATCGCAGAAGGTTTGGCTGAACGTCAGGCTTCTAAAGATGAAGACGAAAGTGATGACAGCAACAACGAAAATGAAACACGCGCTCGTCGCCTCGAAGCTGAAGCTCAAGCTGAAGCTGCACGTGGTGGCAGACAACGTGGTGGAAATGCTCCTGCCGGTGGTCCGGGTGGTGCTCCAAAGCGTCGTGTTCCAAGTAGCGGTAACCGTCGCCCTGCAGGTGGTGGTGGAAGCAGATAATAACCGCTTCATTTTTTCTTAACAAGTATTGAATGAGTTCTACAGTAATTTGCGGACTGATTTCTTATTCAATTTTTAATAACAATATATTATATGTCAACTGTAACAATTACCGCTGCCGATATCAATAAATTACGTCAGGCTACCGGTGCCGGTATGCTGGATTGTAGAAAAGCATTAACTGAAACAAATGGCGACTTTGAAGCTGCCATTGACTGGTTGCGCAAGCAAGGTCAGAAAGTTGCTGCAAAACGTAGCGACCGTGAAGCCAAAGAAGGTGTGATTATTGCAGGAACTTCTGCAGATCATAAAACAGGTTTCATTGTTTGTATTAGTTGTGAAACTGATTTCGTTTCTAAGAATGCAGAATTCGTTGCTTTTGCAAAAAGTATCGCTGATGCTGCCATTGCAAACAATGTGAAATCTGTTGAAGAATTAAACGAAACAGTAATCAATGGTGCTAAGGTTTCTGATTTGATTAACGACAAATTAGCGGCTATCGGTGAAAAAATTGGTATCGCTAAATTTGAAAGAATTGAAGCTGCTTATGTTGCTTCATATATTCATGGTGCAAACCGTATGGGTGTTTTAGTAGGAATGAACGCTGAAGCTGTTGAAGCAGGTAAAGATGTTGCCATGCAAATTGCAGCAATGAATCCTTTGGCTGTTGATCCAGAAAGCATCGCTCCTGCAGCAATCGAAAGAGAAAGAGCTATCGTGGTGGAAACCATGAAAGCAGATCCTAAGATGGCTGGCAAACCCGAAGAGATGATCGTTAAGATTGCTGAAGGTAAACTGAATGCTTTCTTTAAAGAAAACACTTTGCTTGCACAAGCTTTCGTAAAAGACGGCAGCAAAAGTGTTGCTGAATATTTGAAATCAGTTAGTGCCGATTTAAAAGTTACTGAATTCAAACGCGTGGCTCTAGGATAAAATTTCTATTTCAATATAGATGATAAAAAAGTCCCGAAAATTTCGGGACTTTTTTATGTAACTTATTTTGTCTACAACTGAAAGAAAATAACCATCAGTGCAATAAAAGCATAGATCGCATAGATGCCCCATCGATCAAGTTTATATTTTGCATATATAACCATATTCACTCTGGTAACCAGTAAAAAAACCGGCAACGCATATCTTAAAGATTCGCCCCTAAAATATCCGAAGCCCGCGGCTACTGCAATAAGTAAATAAAAGAATGCCGGAAGTATCCGTATCATTCTTAATCCAAAACTTTGCTTTGTTTTCGCCCTTGTGTACATAATAATCGTTTTAAAGGATTTAATATGAATTATGGTTTTTCAATGGATAGGCAATTTAAACAAGTCAACGATTATAAAATAGGATGGAAACACCGAATTATTTCAGTTGAAAACACCCGATATGCTATATTTTCTAAAGCTGTTTGTACTATTTTGAGCATTGTATCTATTTTATGAAGCCCCTCTTTCCTTCTTGATTAATCATTCCGTTTGTTCGATCCGGATAAATATCATTTGTCTTATTCCTTTTGGTTGCTCATAAAAAATTAATGTTATTTGCATAAATATCTTCTACCATGCTCCCAAAATACAAACGTATACTGCTTAAATTATCCGGTGAAGCTTTATTGGGCGATCAGCGTAATGGCGATCCCTTCAATCCGAAAATCATTGAGCAATATGCTTACGATATCAAATCAATTACCGATTTGGGCGTGCAGGTGGCGATTGTAATTGGCGGAGGAAATATCTATCGTGGGATGAATGAGGCTGACAGCGGTATCGAAAGAGCGCATGGCGACTATATGGGGATGCTTGCAACCGTTTTAAATGCTATGGCAATGCAATCGATGTTGGAAAGAATCGGTGTGTACACCAGATTACAAAGTGCCATTCATATGGAACAAGTGGCTGAACCCTATATCAGAAGAAAAGCACTTCGCCATCTCGAAAAAGGGCGTGTGGTATTGTTTGGCGCCGGTACTGGTAACCCTTATTTCACTACAGATACTGCAGGTTCGCTTCGTGCTATCGAAATGAAAGCAGATGTAATCCTGAAAGGAACAAGAGTAAATGGAATTTATACTGCCGATCCCGAAAAAGACCCCACTGCTACTAGGTTCGATAAAATCAGCTATCAGGATTGCATCAGTAAAAACCTGAAAGTAATGGATATGACTGCCTTTACGCTCTGCATGGAAAATAAATTACCCATCATTGTATTTAACATGAACGAGCCCGGCAACCTACTAAAAGTAATTGAAGGATCTGATTTAGGGACACTGGTAAGCTAGTCAACCACTTGTATAATATTTTTTCCTGCTTCTTATCGTCTCGGTAATTTCACTAACATGAAGAAACTGTTTTTGCTCATTTCTTGTTTTGCGGCATTACAAGGTTTTTGTCAACCGAAATTGACGCTCACAGATGCTATCAATACTGCCCTCAAGAATAGTTATGATATTCAATTGGCGCAAAATAATATTGAGATCAGCAATATCTCCAATAACTATGGATATGCAGGTGGACTCCCCGTTGTAACCGGTACGGCTACCGATAATGAACAGGTTACCAGTATCAATCAAAAATTTCCTGATCCAAGTCGCGATACCAAACGCAATAACGTGGGTACAAATAATCTGGCGGCAAGTATAACAGGTAGTATGCTATTATACAATGGACTTCGTGTGCAGGCAACTAAGAAAAGATTGGAAGAACTGGAACAACAAAATCAGCAGTTGCTTTCTGTGCAGGTTCAAAATACGATTGCTGCTGTAATGGCAAAGTATTACGACATACTACGTCAGCAATATTTTTTAAAAACAATCGAACGCACGATCGAAGTTTCTAAACAAAAGTTGAAGATCATTGAAGTTCGAAAAGAAGCCGGTGTTGCAAACAATGCTGATATTTTTCAGGCTCAACTTGATTTAAATGCAAACCTTCAAACCAAAGAATCACAGTTTCTTGCAATTGATCAAGCAAAGACCGATTTGTTAAACCTGATATTTTTAAGACCTGCCGATCAGAAAATTATTATAGAAGATACCATTATTGTAGATAAGTCGGTTCGTTTAGACAGCGTGCTGAAACGACTGAGCTCGAATCCACAAATAGTTGCCACACAGCAACAGGTGCATATCAATGAACTGATCGAAAAAGAAGTGTTGGCTGCCAGATACCCTACACTAAGGGCTTCTACAGGATATAATTTAAGTAGTGCAAAAAGTGCCGCCGGTTTTATTTTATTAAACCAAAGCTACGGACCCTTTGTTGGTTTGAATCTTTCTGTGCCGATATACAATGGTTCCGTTACAAAGAAACAACAACAAATCGCTTCTATTAACACCCGTAATTCAAAAGTTGCTTACGAAAATGTGTTACTTGATTTTGAAACGGGCACAGTAAAAACTTATCAGGCTTATAATAATGCATTAGGTCAGTTAAAAACCGAAATGGACAATTATAAGTTGTCGCAACAATTACTCGACTTAATTTCGCAAAAATTCGAATTAGGTCAGGCAACTATTATCGATGTAAAGCAGGCACAACAAAGTTTTGAAAATGCCAGTTACCGTTTAATCAATCTTACTTATACGGCAAAAGTTGCAGAAGTTGAATTGAAGCGTTTAGCAAGTCAGTTAAGTAATAAATAAAAACTCCCCCCCAACAGTTCTTGTTTTAATGGCACGATACTTGTATAAGTATTGTTTGTTATATATGAATCAAAACTTACGACATGGGAAATCTAAAATTTTTGGGAGCATTTGTATTGTTATGCATGCTCTATTCAGCCACCAGTGCACAAAAGCCAGATTCGGCTTTAACCAATTTCTACGATAAATCTTCCTTCGAAAAAGTTTACACGCAGTTTGATAATACTCGCTATGCTGCTGGGCAAACTATCTGGTATAAAGCTTATATCATGTCGGGCGTTGAGCCATCCCAAATTTCTAAAAATTTTTATACCGATTGGTATGATGAGAATGGAAAACTAATTAGTTCTACGATTACACCAATCGTGAATGGTTCTTCGTCTGGGTCATATACAATACCTCAAAAATATACAGGCAGTTCAATTCAAGCTATAAGCTATACTAAATGGATGCGCAATTTTGATTCGGCCTATTTTTTTCAAAAAAAATTCCAGATTTGGATCGGAAACCAATCCATTATTTATTGACGGGAAC
>JAIEMK010000029.1 GCA_019752295.1 Chitinophagaceae bacterium
AAGGCCTTGGTTCAAACAAAAACTGGTTTGAATACACAATTACCAGATGCTAACTTGAAGAATCAATCTTCGCTGGATAAACTTAGTTTCTATGCAATGGCGGATCGGGATTCTTTGAAAAGAGATGAACAAAAACGTATGGACCCGAATTATCAATCGGTGATTCCTGAAAAAACAATTCAGCAATCAACCTTTTCAGATGAATCTGGAGAATTAATAAGTCATAAGATTACTAGATTGCAAAGGCAAATTGATGAACAAAATTATTCAATTCCACCTGAAAAAAAATATACTTCTGAAAGTTCCTCTGACATTGATCGATTACAAATGATGATGCAGTCAATCAATCAAAAAAAGGTCGACCCTGAAATGGATGCATTGAATGGTACGCTAGATAAATTACTTGAAATACAAAATCCTAGCCGGGTTAAAAGAGAAATTGTTTCAGATAAAAATGGTAAAGTATTTGCTGTTACTTCCAATGGATTAAATAGTGATAAAAATTATTTTGGTAATGCTTCAAGGAGTCATTCGAATACATTTTTGTCTGAGATGGATGAATTAAAAGATTCTCTAAAAGCTGGGGTGATCATCGCAGTAGTGCATAATGAACAAACACTTTCGGTAGGATCAGTAATAAAGCTCAGGTTGTTGCAGGATGTATTTGTGAATGGCGAAAGGATTCCGAGGGGGAGTTTTTTGTTTGGATATTCTTCGATTGACAATGAGCGATTGAAAGTTGTTGTATCCTCGATACAATTTCAGAATCGATTGTTCCCAGTTGCCTTAACGGTTTTTGATATGGACGGACTGGAAGGCATTAATATTCCAGGTTCTATTGGAAGAGATGTGATGAAGCAATCAGTAGACCAAAGTATTCAATCTGTTGGGGGTATGTCTTTTGATCCTTCTCTAAAAGCGCAGGCAGCTACGGCCGGTGTGAATGTTACAAAAAGCTTACTTAGTAAAAATGTAAAGCAAGTTCGTGTAACTGTAAAAGCAGGGTATAGGGTTTTGCTTAAAGACGAAAATGATAAATCGAATTAATGTTGAAGCTATTTTTTTTGCTACTCTTTTTATTTGAAGTAATCGCTTTGCCAGCGCAGGTATTTTCAGAATCTCTGTTGGTAGAAATCTGTACTAATAAAACGGTCAGTTTGGTTTTTCCTTCAAATATTATTTCAACCGACAGGGGTAGTGAGCAGGTGATGGTACAAAAAGCCGCAGATAATATTTTAAAAGTAAAATCGGCAAAGGATAGTTGTCGCGAAACCAATCTTACAGTAGTTACAGCTGATAGTAGAATCTATTCTTTTATTATCCGATTTGCAGAATATCCGGCCCACTTGACTATTTATTTAGGAACCGATGCATCGGTAAAGACAGTCAATAAATTAGAACCATTTTGCAATAAGGTGATCAAAATGAAACCCAGTATGATGGGGCTGCAATATTCGTCAGGAAAGGTCTCGTTGCAAATGTTTGGTTGGTATGTGCATGACCAGTTCATGTTCTGCAAACTGAAAATAGAGAATCGCTCGCAGATCGGATATGATATTGAACAACTTAGATTTTATCTACGTGACAACAATACGATTCGGCGCACGGCTTCCCAGGAAATTAATCAACAGCCTTTGTTGGTCAGTGGGGACACCTTAGCAATCAAAGGAAGATCAGCGCGGGTATGGATAATCGCACTCAACAAATTCACCATCCCGGATGATAAACATTTTGAAGTTGAGGTGTTGGAAAAGAACGGAGGACGGCACCTGTATCTAAGAGTCTATAACCGGCAATTGATGCTTGCCAAAGAATTTTGATCATGGAAGTGCCAGATTTGATCTCAAAGGAAGTGTGGGAGAAAGCTAAAAGGGCTTTTGAAAACCAGGAGCACTGGGTATCATTTAATAACACCCTTCTTTTCGTGCATGAAACGGATATCCGTTTTTTCACTAATAAAGATGATGCGGATGATTTTTGTTTCGATAACCACAATGAGGTAGAGAATTGGCAGGTTTCTCGAATTAATGATCTGAACGAATTCAAAACCAAAGTTGAAAGCATCATGCCTGGGCTAGTATATAAGCCAATCGAAGAAATGGCCATCGTGCAGGAAATGGCATCTTCTTTTTTCCCTAAGGAACTATTATTAAAAAATAAAACAATCATTATGAACGCAGAAAATCTGGAGTATCTGAAAAACCAATTATTGTTTCTCGGTTTTGGTGAAGGGCTCAATAGCAAGTTAGAAAGCAAAATGAAGGAGGGAAAACCTGAATTCACTTTGGATGCGAGTACAGAATTTGGCACAGACAAAATGCAGGCGGTGATTCATTTCCGTCATTCAGAAAAAGATGGTAAAGAAGCATATTTCTGTAACCATTATATCTCAACATTATTGAGAGAAGATCAAAACCGATCTCAATTTATTTATGTGAATAACAAGGGGCAGAATGTCACATTCAAAGAATCCTGTAATCTGCTAAATAGCCGTTCTGTTTTCAAAGAAGTCACGCCAAGAGAAGGTGCTGCCTATAAAGCTTGGCTAAAGATTGATCATGAAAACAATGATCAGAAAACTGGATTTCCTAAGCTCCGGCAGTTTACGACTAATTACGGTTTCGATCTAAAAGAAGCTGTTGGACGAATGGACTTTAAGGGGATGAAATATGACGACAACGTGAAAGGCTTATTGAAGTCATTGCAAAAAGGTAATGCCGCGAGCGTTTTGTTAATGAAGGATGGGAAAGAGCTACCGGTTAAAATTGAAGCCAACCCGCAACTTCGAACCCTGAATATGTATGATAAGAACGGGGAAAAGCTGTTTTATCCGATGCAGAAAGTGGAACAAAAATACAGGCAAGCGCCAGCAGATGTAAAGAAACTGGAAACTGCAAGTGTTGTGAATGAATCAGGGAAAGAAGTGAAATATGAAAAGAAGAATCTGCTCGAAAAGAACAAACCTTCCAATGGGTTACTTCCAAAGAAAAATGCGAAATCAAAATCCCAATCACGAAAGATCAGCTAATCATTTATGAACGAGAAGAACATATTATCGCTCAAAACCCGACTCATACAGTTGGGTTTTGAAACGTCTGTGGAAACCTTGCTTAGATGCAATATTTGTTTTTTATCACAGGCATTTGATTTATTGTTTACTAAGCAGGTGGGTAAAGACAGTTTCCAATTTAGTGTTCACCTTGAAAAAGGAGAAGCGGATCTATATGAGTTACGTTATTATACGGCAACCTTGCGAAGATATGTGGAAGTTCCCATTGAGTTGGTAACATTAAGTGATGCAATGCAATTGGTTGATTGGAGTTCATTATTAAATGGTAAAGTTGTGCCCGGGCAGATAGATAATTCATCTATTCAAACAGCTTTTGAAATATTGGGAAAATTGCAAAATGCTGGTACTGCTGCTGATCTTCTGAAATACAAGTATTGGTTAGACACTCCTTTAGAATCCATGATACTTCAATTGGCGGACTTAAAAAACGAATGGGAGATTGCAGAGCGATTTTATTTTTTTGATGAGAACCTGATAATCACTTTCGATGATGCGATTCGTTTCTTGAGTAGTAGATGGATAGAAAAACAGATTGTAGCTAGGAAGAAATTGCTAGTAAAAAAAACAATGGCTGATAGATCCAGTGGTAGTGCGGCCACTGGCAAATTACTCAGTAAAAATCCACGAAAGTTTACTAAGCGTATCATAGATAAACCATAATGCAATTCGATGATTTTTTTGATACAATCGCCGATGACCCCCGCATTGGAACAAGTCATATAGTTATTTACTTGGCTTTGCTCCATGCCTGGCAGATGAAGGGGTGCCCTGAGACAATGGAAGTGGCCACTTATGAGGTCATGCGGTATGTGAAGCTAAGGAAACGGGACACCTATCTTATGCGCATTAAGGACTTAGCTGCTTTTGGATACCTCAAATATTACCCAGCGGAGAATGAATATATAAAGGCTGAAGTGGTTTTTAAAAAACTGTAGGAATTTACATATCAGCCGGCAATCTTATTGCCGGTTTTTTATTGCGGTTAAAATAAACGTTTATAAATAAGAATCTGAGGAGATGAATCAAATAACTGCTGAAAAAGTTGTGGAAATACTTAAAGAAAATGGTACCTTAGTGACTCTAGATGAGGCCAAAATCATACTCTCCTTCATGATTAATTTGGCTTCTATTTCCCTTGACCAAATTTTTGAAAATGAAAGCTGATCTCTATATCCGTGTGAGTACTGATGAACAAGCCGAACGAGGCTATTCTCAACGTGACCAAGAAGAAAGATTGCGTAAGTATTGTGCACTTCAGAATATTGCCATTCGCAATGTTATTTTCGAGGATCATTCTGCAAAAACTTTTAACCGTCCACAATGGAATAAATTCCTTTATGAGTTAAAGAGAAAAAAAGGAGGCATTGACCGCATCCTTTTTATCAAATGGGATCGGTTCAGCAGAAATGCAGGTGATGCATACCAGATGATCAACCAACTTAGCAATCTGGGAGTTGAACCACACGCCATAGAGCAGCCATTGGATCTTGATATTCCTGAAAATAAAATCATGCTTGCCTTCTACCTAGCAGCTCCTGAAGTGGAAAACGATCGTCGTGCATTGAATACTTTCAATGGAATGCGTCGTGGAATGAAAGAAGGACGTTGGATGTCCGGCGCACCTGTTGGGTATGTAAACAAGATCACAGAAGATGGTAAAAAATACATCGCGCCAAAAGAACCTCTGGCCGCGATTATGCGCTGGATTTTTGAACAGGTTGCTGAAGGACGATTGCATGTGGAACAGATCCTCAAAGTAGCAAAATTGAGAGGTTTAAAATGTACGAAATCAACTTTGTGGCGATCTCTTCGCAACCCGGTTTATTGCGGTAGGATTTTTTTGAAAGAATACAAGGATGAGCCCGCCTGCGATGTAAAAGGAAACCATGAAGCAATTATTTCAGAAGCCTTGTTTTATGACGTACAGGATTTTCTTGATGGTAAAAGAAAAGTCCGGCGCACTTCCGTTTTTACAAATGAAGAATTTTTATTGCGTGGTTACCTTATCTGTCATGAATGTGGTAGGGTATTGACAGCCAGTGCATCGAAAGGGAGAAATAAAAAATATTTTTATTATCACTGTCATTCCTCCTGCGGAGTTCGCTTTAAAACGAACTTGGTTAATGAATCATTTGCTGATCACCTTTTGAAATATAACGCACGCCCTGGAATGGCGGATGTATATAGCAACGTTTTAAAGAATGTTTACCAGCGCAACTGGGCGGAAAAATCTGAAAAGATGAATCGTTTTACAGAGCGGCTGGATGATCTTCATGAGAGAGTAAGAAAGGCAAGGGCAAAATTTATGAATGATGAGATATCCAAATCAGAATACCTTGAATTCAAAATAGAATGTGATGAAGAAATTAAAAAGCTTGAAAGTAAAGTTCTGGCTGGTTCAAATCAGGAAAATAAGATTGATGACTTACTGCAGCAATCTGTAGACAATTTGATTAATCTTAGGATCTTGTATGAAAATGGTAATAATGCAGTTCAAAGAAAGATAGTTGGTTCGATTTTTCCCGAAAAAGTCATTTTTGATGGAGTCGATTATCGAACCGTTCGAGAGAGTGAGCCACTCAGGCTGATATACAGTATTGACGGGAGTTTCAGCAAAATAAAAGCGGGACAAAACAATCAAAAAATCGAAATGTCCCGTATGGTAGCCGGTACGGGAATCGAACCCGTCTTTGCCCCGTGAAAGGGGGCTGTCCTAACCGATAGACGAACCGGCCATTTTTATAATGGGTTGCAAAAATAGGGGTGAGCTTGCTTTCTGCCAAAACTTTTTGCCCTTTTTTCCGATTATTTTGCATCTGTCCACAGAAATAATAGATATTTCACACTCTTTTTTTTAGACAAATCGTTAACTTCGCAACTCTTTAAAAATATTTATCATTTAAATCACCTGTTCATGAGTACAGTTAAAGTCGCCATCAATGGTTTCGGACGAATCGGCCGTCTGGTTTTTCGTCAGATCTATAATATGGATGGTGTAGAAGTTGTTGCTATTAATGACCTGACCAGTCCTGCTGTTTTGGCGCATCTTCTGAAATACGATAGTGCACAAGGCCGTTTCGAGGCTCAAGTTACCGCTACCAGCGATGCAATCGTTGTAAATGGCGAAACTGTTAAGATATACGCTCAAAGAGACCCTGCACAAATTCCTTGGGGAGCACATAATGTTGACGTAGTAATCGAATCTACCGGATTCTTTACCGATAAAGATAAAGCTGCTGCACATATTACTGCCGGCGCTAAACGCGTAGTTATTTCTGCTCCTGCAACAGGAGATCTGAAAACTGTGGTATTCAATGTTAACCACGATATTCTGGATGGTTCTGAAACAATCATCTCTTGTGCTTCTTGTACAACAAACTGTCTGGCTCCAATGGCTAAAGCCTTGAACGATGCATATGGTATCAATACCGGTATCATGACCACCATTCACGCTTATACCAACGACCAGAACACTTTAGATGCACCGCATCCTAAAGGCGACTTACGTAGAGCTAGAGCTGCTGCCTCTAATATCGTTCCAAACAGCACAGGAGCTGCTAAAGCAATTGGTCTGGTATTGCCTGAATTAAAAGGTAAATTAGACGGTAGCGCACAACGTGTTCCTGTTATTACCGGTTCTTTAACTGAATTAACTTCTATCCTTGCTAAAAAAGTAACCGTTGAAGAAATCAACGCTACCATGAAAGCAGCAAGCACCGAAAGCTTTGGTTATACTGAAGATGAAATTGTTAGCAGCGATGTAATCGGAACCCATTTTGGTTCTTTATTCGATGCAACACAAACTAAAGTATTAACCGTTGGCGATCAGCAGTTGGTTAAAACTGTAAGCTGGTATGATAACGAAATGAGCTATGTATCTCAACTGGTTCGTACTGTGAAGTACTTCGCTGGAAAGATTAAATAAGTATAGCTAATTATATTTAAAAACCGCAGAGACAATTGCGCTGAGTTTATTTTCTCTGCGCTATTGCGACCCTGCGGTTTTCATTTTTAAAATACTTACGATGAGCAAATTTGCCGAACACAATTTCAAAGGACAGAAAGCTTTGATCCGCGTTGACTTCAACGTGCCCCTCAACGCAGAATATGTTATCACCGACGACAACCGCATGCGCGCAACCATCCCTACCATTAAAAAGATTTTGGCGGATGAAGGGAGCGTAATATTGATGAGCCATTTTGGTCGCCCTAAAGACGGCCCCACAGAAAAATATTCCTTAAAACACCTGGTATCGCATTTAAGCAATTTGCTGGGCGGCGTAACTGTAAAATTTGCCGACGATTGTATTGGCGCTGCTGCTACTGAATTAGCCGCTTCTCTGAAACCCGGTGAAGTGTTGTTATTAGAAAACCTGCGCTTTTATAAAGAAGAAGAAAAGGGTGATACCGCTTTTGCTGAAAAACTCAGCAAATTAGGAGACCTCTATGTAAACGATGCATTCGGTACCGCACACCGTGCACACGCTTCTACAGCCGTGATTGCACAATTTTTTCCGGGTGATAAAAAAATGTTCGGACTGGTAATGGAAGGTGAAGTTGCCAGCGCAGAAAAAGTAATGCACCAAAGCGAAAAACCTTTCACTGCAATTATTGGCGGTGCCAAAGTTTCGGATAAGATTCTGATCATTGAAAATTTATTAGAAAGAGCTACCGACATTATTATCGGCGGTGGTATGGCTTATACTTTTATGAAAGCCCAAGGCGGACAGATTGGAAATTCATTGTGCGAAAACGATCGCTTGGATACAGCTATCGAAATTCTAAAAAAAGCAGAAGCAAAAGGCGTTTGCATTCACTTGCCTTCTGATTCTGTGATTGCTGATGCATTCTCTGCAACAGCAAATACTTCAAATGCTCCCAGTAACCATATTCCAGATGGCTGGATGGGACTGGATATCGGTGCCAATGCAACCGAGCAGTTTTCGAACGTCATCAAAAGATCTAAGACCATTCTTTGGAACGGACCAATGGGCGTTTTTGAAATGGAAAAATTTCAACACGGCACCAAAGCAATTGCTGTAGCTGTGGCTGCTGCTACTAAAAATGGTGCTTTTTCTTTAGTGGGTGGGGGCGATAGCGTTGCTGCAGTAAACCAATTTGGATTTGCTGATCAAGTTAGCTATGTATCAACCGGTGGTGGTGCCATGCTCGAATACTTCGAAGGCAAATCCCTTCCAGGTATCGATGCTATCAATAAAAAATAATTGAATCAACTTCATTTATAGAGACTGTCTATCTGGACAGTCTTTTTTTTTCTACATAAACGGTAACATTATCAATTCTCATCCGTAATATATTGCAACCAATATAACATGAGAACTATACTGACCATATTACTGCATTCGTGCATCCTGTTCAACCTTCAGGCGCAGTCGTCCATTTCTGGAAAGCTGACAGACCAAAAGCAGAAACCCTTGAAATCATTTACTGTATTGCTGTTAAAGCAGTCAGACTCTAGCCTGGTTAAATCAACACTCACAAATGAATCAGCAGTCTTCACATTCAAGGAGATCTCAAATGGCAATTATCTCATTCTTGCCAATGGGTTGAGTTATGAAAAAAATTATACTAAAGTTATCGTTGCAGGAAAAGATCAAACAGTTCCCCATATCATTTTAAAAGTAGCGGCGGTTAATTTAGGAGAAGTTACTGTTACTGCCAGGAAACCTTTTCTAGAACAGCGCGCCGATAAATTAGTGGTAAATGTAGAAGGGAGTGCCACCGCAGCGGGATCTACCGCATTAGAGGTTCTGCAAAAAGTTCCAGGAGTGATCGTTCGAAACGAACAGGTAACCCTTGCCGGGAAGAGTAGTGTAAATATCATGATCAATGGAAAAACCTCTCAGTATACAGATATTAATCAGGTATTAGCAACAACGGCAGCATCCAATATTGAGAAGATTGAATTGATCAGTAATCCAGGCGCTAGATATGATGCAGCCGGGGGAGCTATCATCAATATCATTCTGAAAAAAAATGCTGATATGGGTACCAATGGAACCGTATCGGTATCTGGTGCAATGGGTTTATATAAAAAAGATGGATCACCCATTGATCGAAACTTTTATCGCCTTACGCCTTATGTTTCTATCAATAACCGAAAAGGCAAAGTAAACGTCTATGGGAATATCAATTTATTTCATAGAAACTTGTTTAACTATGAAGAGTTTGAAAGAGTCATTCCTCCAAGTCGCTTTTTGCAAACAAAGTATAATCCAAATAATAGAAATAGCTCCAGTTATCGTGCAGGACTAGATTTTTATGCGGATGATAAAAACACTTTCGGAATACTATATCGTGGATATGCATTAGGAAGTATTGAAGAAGCAGTAAATAATACTCAAGAATTCAATTCAAATACAGGCATATTACAAAGTACTTTTCAAACTCTGAACAATAATCATATTAAACGTGTGAACCAAGCTGGGAATATGAACTGGAAACATGTTTTTGACACTACAGGCAAAGAATTAAATGTTGACCTGGATTACTCCAATTATCAAATGAATAATACCAACGATATTAAAAATGTCTTATCAAATGGTAATTATACACTCAGCACACAAAGCATTAATAATCCGGTTCATTTTACTGTAGGTAAAATTGATTATACGCATCCGATAGATAAGGATACAAAATTTGAATTAGGATCAAAATTGAGTTTTGCAACCATTGATAATGCGATTGTTTTCAAAAATGGAACTGTGGTTGATCCTAAGCGTAGTACTAATTTTCAATACAAAGAAAATATCAATGCCATCTATTCCAGCTTTATTAAAAAAATGGGTGGATGGGAACTGAATGCCGGTTTGCGGGTGGAACAAACTATTGCAACTGGTGAGAGTGAACAAGTAAAAGTGTTGGATAGAAATTATACCAAACTCTTTCCTTCATTTTTTATTACAAGAAAACTGGATAAAAATCTATCCACTGTTTTTCAGTATAGCAAAAGACTCAATAGACCAAGCTATCAACAGCAAAATCCTTTCATTGAATACGCCGATTCTTTAACTTATTCAAAAGGAAATCCATTGATCAATCCTGAAATGGTGGATGCTTATAAATTGGGATTAACCTTTCAAAACCAACCTTTCTTCTCCGTCAGTTATAATAAAACAAAGGATGTGATTTTTAATTCTGCACCCAAGCAAGATGGCAACCAAACTTATGTAATGCCCGAGAATCTGGGAACTTATGAGAATATCACATTTGAATTGAATTTTCCACTCAATTTTGGAAAGAAAATTAGCGGATATGGTGGAAACCATTTGATTTATAACCACTATAAAGCAGATTACCTGGGCGGTATTTACGATCAATCTAAATGGAATTGGCAGGCATATTGGCAGGTGGCTTATAAACCCAAACCAAGCTGGAATATTGAAGTGTCTGGATTTTATACCACTAAATTTTTGGAAGAATTTCTTACTATTAATCCTCTGGGCTCCCTCAACCTAGCCATCCAGAAATCGTTCTGGGAGAAGAAGGGTAAGCTAACGCTCAATTTCAACGACCTGCTCTTTTCTGAAAAATCGACCGCAATGATCGATTACCAGTATATCAATATCAAAGTAAAGTCTCAAAGTGAATCCCGTAATGTTCGTTTGGCCTTTACTTATAGCTTCGGAAACCAGAAACTCAAAGCAACCCGCAGCAGGGAGTCGGCATCCGATGCAGAATCGAACCGTGTTAAATCTAATTAACAGTTTAATGTTCAAATGAATCTGCCATTTTAGCCTTCTTTTTCTAATGGCACTTATTTTGTAATATTCGCAAGGGTATTGCGACAAACATTTAAATTACACTTAAATTAAAATTTGTATGAGCACAAAAAACATCACCTTGATCGTTATCGCCGGATTAATATTAATACTAGGTTGGTCGGGTTGTAATGGATACAACGGTTTGGTACAACAGGATGAAACTGTTAAAAATGCATGGAATAACGTACAATCTGATTATCAGCGTCGTGCTGATCTGATTCCAAATTTGGTGAGCACTGTAAAAGGGGAAGCTAATTTTGAGCAAAAGACATTGACAGATGTAATACAAGCTAGAGCAAGTGCTTCTCAGATTAAATTACAAGCAAATGATCTTTCTCCAGAAAAGATTCAACAGTTTCAGGCTGCTCAGGGACAACTGTCTCAGGCTCTAGGAAAACTAATGGTACTTACCGAGAACTATCCAAACCTTCGTGCTAACGATGCATTCCGTGGATTGCAGGCACAACTGGAAGGAACTGAAAACCGGATCAAAGTTTCACGTAACGATTTTAACGCTGCAGTTGCTGACTACAATATTAAAGCCCGTTCTTTCCCAATGAATATCCTTGCAGGCTTAACAGGATTCAAACAGAAAGAAGGATTTACTGCAGAAGCAGGTGCAGAAAAAGCACCTCAGGTAAAATTCTAAAACCGAAACATGTTCTCACTATTTTCAAAAAAGCCGGTCAATTATTTTTCTACTGCAGAGCAGGAGCAGATTGTGGATGCTATCCGAAATGCTGAGTTGAAAACTAGTGGCGAAGTACGTGTGTATATCGAGAGTCGTTGCGAATATGTAGACCCCTTGCGCCGAGCAAGGGAAATATTTGTGAACTTGAAAATGCAGGAAACGGCAGAACGAAATGCCGCATTGGTATATGTTGCAATGAAAGATCGGCAACTGGCAGTTTTTGGCGACGATGGAATTCACCAAAAAGTGGGAGCTGATTTTTGGAATCAAGAAGTACAGAAAATGCTCACACATTTTAATAAGAAAAATTATGCAATCGGTATCGCTGCTGTAGTTCATGAAATAGGAAGAGCATTGGAAACACATTTTCCCTATGATGCTCAAACCGATAAAAATGAATTACCCGACGATATTGTTTTTGGAAAATAACACTGGCAGGGCGTAGTATTTTACGCCCTGTTTTATTACAAATAATCAGGCATTATAATTATAGTATCAGCGCATGAAGCAATTCTTAATCATACTATTTAGTTTTTTTTCCATCTCGCTGCTATCGGCGCAGAACACGCTGCCCAAGCCCAATCCACCCAAACTGGTAACAGACGCGGCCAATGTATTATCGCCCGAACAGAAAGATATTCTGGAAGCCAAACTGGTAGCCATTGATGATAGTAGCTCTAATCAAATTGCGGTAGTACTGATTAAAACACTGAACGATTATCCCATTGAAGAATATGCAACAAAACTTTTTCGCGACTGGGGTATTGGTAATAAAAAAACGAATAACGGCATCTTATTGATTGCAGCAATTGATGATCGTAAAATTCGCATCGAAGTGGGATATGGTTTAGAAGGTGCCATTCCTGATATCACCACAGCAAGTATTATTAGAAATGATATTGTGCCCAATTTTAAAGTCGGTGATTATTTTCATGGTATTGATCTGGCAACAACATCAATTGCCAAAGCTGCTGTAGGAGAGTATAAAGTAAAACGCGAGAAGCCCAGTGGAGGCTCCGGTTCTGGTAAAAGTATTTTTACATTCCTGATTATTTTGATCATCGTGATTGCCATGGTAAGTGGTGGACGCGGCGGCGGCGGTGGGCTGATGAGTCGCCGTGGTGTGGGTGGAATTGCAGAAACACTATTCTGGACTTCACTTCTTTCGGGCGGTGGTGGACGCGGTGGTGGCGGAAGCGGCTGGGGTGGAGGTGATAGTGGTGGATTCGGAGGATTTGGTGGCGGAAGCAGCGGTGGCGGAGGTGCCAGCGGTAGTTGGTAAAACTTTTAATTGATGGGGATACAGAAAAGCTTTTTTATACTGGTCTTATTCTTCCAAATGCTGAATGGATCTGCACAGAGCATTCAGTTGCCTGTTGGAACAAAATTTTATGTAACAACTTTTACCACTAACCTTGCTGAGATAACAATGATGGATCAGCATATGCAATTGCATAACGATGGATCCCTGAAAGCATCTTTTGATGTAAAGGCAGTTACTAACACAGGCTATACTTTACAAATAACGCCCTTGCACCTGAATACTAAAATGAGTATGAACGGACAGGAACAAAATTTTGATTCCGATAGCAGCGCAAACCTCAACAACCCCGACCTTGCAAAATTGATCGGCTACCTGAACAAACCTCAAACCATTGTTGTTGAGAATAATAAAACAGTTTCTGCTCCGAATTTAGACGGGCTTAACCCAACAGGAAACAGGATTGAAGATCCAAGTAAATATTTTTTGAGTATTCATTCATCCGATATTAAAAACGGATTTCATTGGACAGACTCAATCATTAACGATGCTTCAAAAATATATCATCAGTACACGATACTTCGCGCAACTGAAACAGAAGTGGAACTGAATGTAAATACCGACTACGAGTCGCAGATAAAAACTAAGCAGGGTGCAGTTGAAATGATTCAAAATTTAAAAGGCTTTAGTACCGGCAGAAGAATCTATTCAAAAGCAAATGGTTTATTAAAAGAAGAGAACCTAACAATGGATATTTCGGGCAATACGGAATACAAAGAACTGTCATCACCCATGACCATGAAATTAACTTTTAAGACAATCGTCAATTAATTTCCACAATAAAAAAGCTGGACTTAAATCCAGCTTTTTTATTAACACCCTTTATATTTTCAATTACAAAGGCAATTATTTTTTTGCAGGAATTTGGCTGTTTACATAATCGGCCAATGCTTTTGCACCTGCCGCTTCTTTCTTGGTTGCCAATCCTTTTAAGATCATATTGTTGATATAAGGATCTGTTTGCACGCGAATTGATTGAGGAATATCGTCTCTGAATTTTACAATGTCATCAACAGCTTTCCTGAATTTTTTCTCGTCGGTTACTTTTGCAAGAAACTCACTTACAGTTGCTACTGTACTGAATTTTTCCTGCGACAAAGGCATGCCATTAAAGTTGCTCATAATGAAGTCGTATGCAGACTCATCACCAAATTGAATAATGGTGTTGGAAATTGCGTTCGACAATCTGCCCTTCGAAACAGACTTGCTTAAACTGTTTGCAATTTGAAATGCTTGCGCACTGTCGATTAAAGCGAGTGCCTGCAGACCTGCTCCTGCAACGCTATAGGAAGAATCTTTAGTTGCTGCAATAAATAGATCCTGATAGTTTTTATTTTTTGATTTTGCTAATAAGTCGATTGCATCGGCTCTTACAGTTCTGAAAGGATCGGTTTTAGCAATCGATTCTATTTTCGCCAAAGTTGCATCATCTAATTTTCTGTTTGCAAAACCCTGAATTGCTTTTGCGCGAATACGATCAAAGTGATCGCTCAATCCTTTATACATTAACTGTTGTGCAGCAGGATCCGACATTTTACGCGAAGCAAAATCAAGTGCTTCTCTTCTGTCTAAATATTTTCCTGCATAGTTATATTGATGCACAAATTCAGCGAGAGTTTTATTGTCTTTCTTATCGCATAAAATAATTTTGTCGCCATCAACATTAATCAAATCCGGTTTAGTGGCAGACGAAAAAGAAAAAGTATCTGCTTTATTAGATGCCCATACCTGATACCGGGTTTTATTTGGGCCATTGTAAATATCAATTGCTAAAGGCAACTTAAATAATTTGTCACCACTTTGTGTTTGTTTGATAAATACAAATGCTTTCTGAGCAGCAGTATCGTAACGATAATCGATCTCTAATTTTGGATGCCCGCTTCCGAAATACCATTGATTAAAAAACCAATTAAGATCTTTTCCGGTAACTTCTTCAAAGGCCAAACGCAATTTGTGGCCGCTGCCGTTTCCGTATTTATAAGTAGTCAGGTATTTATTTAATGAAGCAAAGAATGCTTTGTCGCCAACATAATTGCGCAGCATGTGTAAGATGCGTCCGCCTTTTTGATAACTAACCTGATCAAATACATCTTCCTGTGTGTTATAATAAAAACGCACCAGATCTTTCGCAGAACCGCCACTACCCAAATAGCTTTGCATTTCTTTAAACTGTTCAAATCCTGCCGCATCGGCTCCGTATTTATACTCGAGCCATAAGAGCTGACTATAATCGGCAAAGCTTTCGTTTACAGTAATATTGCTCCAGCTCTCTGCAGTAACAAGGTCTCCAAACCACTGGTGAAACAATTCGTGTGCAACGGTGCCTTCCCACTCATTACCATCAACCAATTGGCGTGCATCCTGTTGTGCACTTTCCTGATGCAGTGTAGCAGTAGTATTTTCCATAGCACCACTTACATAATCTCTTCCTACGATCTGGCTGTATTTTACCCAGGGATATTCGATGCCGGTAACTTTTTCAGAAAAGAATTGCATCATTTCGGGAGTTAGTCCAAAAATTTTACGCGCAACTTTTTCGTATTCTTTCTCAACATAATAATTTACTTCCTTGCCTTTATAGCTGTCTTTCACGATAGCGAAATCGCCAATTCCAATAAAGAAAAGATAAGGTGAATGTGGTTGATCCATTTTCCAACTATCGGTTCTGGTACCATCTGCATTCTTAGTTTGTGCTACCAATTTGCCATTCGAAAGGCTCACATATTTTGCAGGAATGGTTAGGTTAAATTCGTTAGTACCTTTCTGATTTGGCCGGTCGATAGTTGGAATCCAAACAGAGCTTCCTTCTGTTTCACCTTGTGTCCAGATCTGAGTTGGTTTTTTTGGATCGGTTCCTTTTGGATTAATAAAATACAGACCTTTTGCATCGGTAATAGCCGCACTGCCTTCTGTTTTAAATTCATCAGGCTTTGCCGTGTACGAGATATAGATGGTATATTTTTCGTCTTTCTGATAGGTCTTATTCAATTTGATTTTAAGAAACAAACTATCGTAACTGTAATTCAATTTGGTATTTTTTTCGGTGCCCACCATCTCAACCGTATGGATATTCATTCCCTTTGCATCTAATTGAAGGGAGTCGGTAGGATAGAAGTGTGGTTTCAGTGTAATCCAAACCTTTCCGTTCAGGTAAGATTTGTCGTAGTCGAAACGCGCATCTAGTTTGGTGTGTACCAGATCGTTGATTTTAGCAGGGGTTTCCCGGTAGATTTTTTTCCAGGCATCAATTTTTTGCGGGGTTTGTGCCGAGACTTGCAAGGCAACCATTAAAAATAAAAGAACAGATAATCTCTTCATACAATTGATTTTAATAAGAGTTCAAAGATAATAGGCCGAAGGGTTTAAGCGTTAATAATTCAGTAAAAGGTAAATGGGAATGATTTTTAGCAGAAATTTGCTGATAAGTGAAAGTTGAATATTTAAAGTAATTTTGCAAAAACGGTTAATGCGTCTTAGAATATTCATATTCAAAATGTTAGTTCTGATCGGGGTGTTGAATCTCGCAGGGGGAGCATTTGCGCAGAAGGCCAATTTCCTGTATATCCAATCCGAGCCAAAAGTGCCTTATGCTGTGCAAATGGGGGATAAAACTTTTCAATCGAATAATACAGGCTATTTAAAGATTCCAAGTCTGGAGCCTAATTCTTATACGCTTGTGATCAGCTTCCCGAAAAGTCAGTTTGCCACTCAAACTTTTGTGTGTGAGCTAAAGGATAAAGACCGCGGTTTTTGGTTAAAGCAGGATATTGATAATAATATGGTTTTGATGGATATGGTATCGCTACTAGTAATCAAAAATGCAGTAGGAACAGATCTTTCGAAGATCAATTACGAAAACAAGCTTCAGAAAACTTATGTCGATTCTATTTCAACCAATGCCAAGGGTGAGCGAATTAAAATAAGCAATCCCAATCTTGGTAACGGCACTTCAGTAATTTATAAGCCTGCTCCTAAAACTACGGGGCCGGCAACCAGTGTTACAAAAACCTATGAAAAAGTAGGAGTAAATGGAATCAATCAGGCTTTTGCCGTTTTGAACGGCAGTAAATTGGATACGATATTTTTATTCATTCCCGCATTGGATGATGCAAAAGATAATTCTATTCCCAGTAAAAGAAAAAACAAGGCAGACAAAGAAAATACCATTAAGGAGGAAGATGGTTCCGGTCCTACTTTCGACCTTCCCATGCCTAGCAATGCAGTTGTTCCCAAGAAGGCAAAATCAGTATATAAATAATTAAAGATGGCTCGCTATTTTCTGGAACTGGCTTATAAAGGAACGGCTTATAGTGGCTTTCAGATTCAGGATACCGGTACCACTATTCAATCGGCAGTGGAAAATGCATTGCAGGTTATTTTCAAAACTCCATTTCAGTTAACGGGTTCCTCCAGAACAGATGCAGGGGTGCATGCAAGGCAGAACTATTTTCATTTCGACACGGATTTGGAAATTGCTGAACGTCATGTATATAATATCAATGCGGTGTTACCAAACGACATTGCAGTGCGTGGGATCAGGGTGGTTAAGCCGGATGCGCATTGCAGGTTTGATGCCGTTTCCAGATCGTACAGGTACACAATTTATCGGTTTAAAGACCCCTTTCTGGTAGATACCGCCTGGCTATATCCTTTTAGTATTGATATAGCTGCCTTAAAGGAGGCTGCTGTGGTTTTGATGGAATACAAAGATTTTACCAGTTTCTCCAAGCGTAATACGCAGGTTAAGACCTTTAATTGCAGTATTGAGCGTTCCGAATGGATCGAGAAAGACGGATTATTACTATATGAGGTATGTTCAAACCGTTTCCTGCGTGGAATGATTCGTGGGTTGGTGGCCACGATGCTAAAAGTTGGGCGCGGCACGATTGGGTTGGATGCATTCAGGCAGATAGTCGAAGCCAAAGATTGTTCTAAAGCCGATTTTTCTGCTCCCGCTCATGGATTATGCCTTGAGAGCGTAAGTTTTCCAGAAGGTTTTTTCTGCTAATTGATTGGGTGATCTTAATCTTCTCTTTTTTTTTGAGGCATTTCAAGTAATATTTTGCACATAAAAAATGGGCTCGGGGGCGCTTTTTTTTTGCATTTTAAACCCCGATCAAATTTTTCTGAAAATTATTTTTCTGTTGAAGTCTGCGCTATTAAAGGGTTTCATGAATTAGCAGATGTTTTCGGGCAAAAAAGATTTGTTAGGAAACTGCTCACCCTTATCTTTGCACCCCGCAATTGAAAAACGGTAACGCTCTTTACAAACTGGATCAAAAAAACAAGGTTGAAATTTATAAATAATTGTAAATCAATTTTGTTACACCGATAAAGCTCTGTATATTTGCAACCCGCTTCTAAAAAAGCAGAATAGTTCTTAAAAAATTGAAATTAATTTGATCGAAGTTTTCTAATAAAAATGTTAGAATTTTTTGGTCATAATAATATGACAAATTACTTTTGCGACCCGATAAAAAGGGGAGGAGGGGTAAGGGAGTCAGAAAGCTCTTTGAAAGATTGGAAGCAACAGAA
>JAIEMK010000030.1 GCA_019752295.1 Chitinophagaceae bacterium
ATATTAGTGCCGATACCGACTATATTCAGGTGGTGGGTAAGCTACTATTTATTGAAACTGTGGGCGAAAAAAGGTCGAAGCGGCTGGTAGCGCAATTAAAAGACGAAACGGGCATATTGGAACTTACTTGGTTTCAGGGGATTAACTGGGTGCATAAAAATTTGATTGAGGGAGCCACTTACCTCGTATTTGGAAAAACGGGTTTCTTTAATGGAAAGCCTCAGATAGTACATCCCGAAATAGAAAGCTATGTTCCGGCAAAAGCCGGGGGCAGCAGTTTTTTGGAGCCGGTATATCCGAGTACCGAAAAATTAAAAGTGAGGGGATTAAATGGCCGGCAAATTGGTAAACTAACTTATCAACTAATCTCGATTCTGCACCCCGATGAATTGATTGAGAATATTCCCCTGCCCATTTGTAAGGCAATGGGTTTAATGGAACGATATGAAGCGAATTGCCAGATTCATTTTCCAAAATCGGCGCAGGGCTATGCCAAAGCAATGGATCGACTTAAGTTTGAGGAATTTTTTATTGCACAAGTGCGATTGAATCTGGTTCGCCTGCAACGCTACCGGGTTAGCAAGGCCGTGGTATTTGAAAAAGTAGGCAAAATATTCAACGATTTTTACGCCAAATATTTGCCCTTTGAATTAACAGGCGCACAGAAAAGAGTGCTGAAAGAAATTAGAAATGATACGGCACGGGGGCATCAGATGAATAGATTATTACAAGGCGATGTGGGAAGCGGTAAAACCATTGTTGCCTTACTCAGCATGCTACTTGCTGCCGACAACGGTTACCAGAGTTGTATGATGGCACCCACAGAAATTTTGGCACAACAGCATTATAATGGTTTGAGTGAATTGCTGAAAGAAATGCCTGTAGAAATTGCTTTGCTTACAGGTAGCACCAAAACAAAAGAGCGTAAAAGAATTTTGCAGGGTTTGCTGGATGATACCATTCATTTTGTGGTGGGCACTCATGCTGTGATTGAAGAAATTGTACAGTTTAAAAATCTGGGACTGGTAATAGTGGATGAGCAACACCGTTTTGGAGTAGCGCAACGTGCCAAACTTTGGGAGAAAGCGGCCCTGCCCCCGCATGTGTTGGTAATGACGGCAACACCCATTCCGCGAACTTTGGCCATGACGGCATATGGCGACCTGGATTATAGTGTGATGGACGAATTGCCACCCGGCAGAATTCCCATCACCACCGTGCATCGCTATGAAACTGCAAGGGCCAGTGTAATGGATTTTGTAAAAACAGAATTAGTAAAGGGTAGGCAAATTTATTTTATCTATCCTTTGATTGAAGAGAGCGAAAAACTGAGTTACGAAGATTTGATGCAGGGCTATGAGCAGGTAAAAAGTTATTTCCCCGAACCGGCTTATCGCATTAGCATGGTACATGGCAGGCAGCCGGCCGATCAGAAAGAAACCAATATGCAAAGGTTTGTGAGTGGCGATACACAGATTATGGTGAGCACTACGGTGATTGAAGTGGGAGTGAATGTGCCAAATGCTTCTGTAATGGTGGTAGAAAGTGCTGAAAAATTTGGGCTATCGCAATTACACCAGCTCAGAGGAAGGGTAGGTAGGGGTAGCGAAAAAAGTTTTTGCATATTATTAACTAGTGTTAGAGCAAGCATTGAGGCCCGAGAACGTATCAAGATAATGTGTGCCACCAATGATGGTTTTAAAATTGCTGAAAAAGATCTGGAGCTGCGCGGACCCGGAGATATTGAAGGCACGCGGCAGAGTGGTGCACTAAACTTTAAACTGGCAAGTATTGTTAATGATAAGGGCCTGCTTGAAAAAGCAAAATCTGTTGCCGAAAAATTGGTGACAGAAGACCCCGAGTTGAATATGGCAAAGAATTTGCAATTAAAAAATTACCTCCAGTCGCAGAAGGGAAAAAATGGCTGGAGTAAGATTTCTTAACATATATTTTTGGTAAGCTGTCAGTTAATTTTGTAACTTAAATAAAAACCGTTGAAAGCTGTAGGAAGGGTTATTGTGTTGTTATTGATCTCGCTTTTCGGCCGATCTGTTTTTGCGCAGTCCTATCTTGAATTTGTTGAGAATAAGGGGCAATGGGATCAGCAAATACGATATAAAGGAGACCTAACAACCGGCGCATTTGCTTTGAAAGCTGATGGTGGATATCGTATGTTATTGTACAACCCCGACGATATAACGGCATTGAGTGAGCACCGAAAACGAGATCAGATCCAATCGGGCGGCGACCCGAGGATTCAGAAAAAAATATTGTCACTGTCTGCCCCCTCCAATTCAGAGCCAGGTGCCAATCCTAATTCCAATACAAACAATGTTCTTCGAGCGCATGTGTATGAAGTAAGTTTTTTGAATGCCAATCCCAATCCGGTAGCAGTACCCGACAAACCGCAGAAAACCTATAACAACTATTTTATAGGAAACGACCCGCACAAATGGGCTTCGCATTGTAAACTATACACAGCAATTACGTATCAGAATATTTATCCCAATATCGATGTGCGTTATTATGCAGAGCAGGGAAAATTGAAATACGATTTTATTGTGCATCCCGGTGGCGATGCTAACCAGATTGCATTATATGTTGCCGGTGCCGATGGTGTGAAAATAAAAGATGGTAACCTGCTGATCAAAACATCTGTGCAGGAAGTAAAAGAACTGCAACCTTATTCTTATCAATTAACCAGCATCGGCAAAAAAGAAATTTCCAGTAGCTATCAGGTAAGTGGAAATATTATTCGCTTCAGATTAAATGAGCCGGTAAATAAAAAAGAAACGCTGGTGATTGATCCACTTATTTTTTCAACTTTTACGGGAAGTACTGCCAGCAACTGGGGATACACGGCTACTTACGATAACAAAGGAAATTTTTATGCGGGAGGAATTGTTTCTGGAAATGGATTTCCTGCCAGCAACGGTGCTTATAGTGTTTCGTTCAGCGGGCCTGTAGCTAATTTCGGATACGATATTGCGATCATCAAATTTAATCCTACCGGATCCGATAGGGTGTATGGTACTTATATTGGCGGAAGCGATGGAAGCGAGCAACCACATAGTTTGGTAGTGGATGCAAATAATAATCTGATCATCGCGGGCCGAACTTCTTCAACAACTTATCCCGGCAAAAAATATGGTGTATGTGGTGGGGGCCAAGATATTGTTCTCACAAAATTAAATGCCGATGGTTCTGCATTGGTGGGATCAAGAATTATTGGAGGATCTGGTTTAGATGGTGTGAATATTAAGGATAAAGAAATTTGTGCGCAACAACCGGGACAATCAGGTTGCGCTGAATCGATCAATCGAAATTATGGCGATGATGCAAGAAGCGAAGTGATAGTAGATGCTTCAGGAAATATTTATTTATCGGGCTGTACACAGTCAACCAATTTTCCGGTTACTGATTTATCAACAAATGGAGGCATCAATGGATTTGGCAGATCGCAGGATGCCGTTGTTTTAAAATTTGATCCAACACTTACAACCGCTTTATTCAGCACTTATTTGGGAGGTAATGACGATGATGCCGCATTTGTATTAGCACTCAATCCAACCACTAACGACCTCTACGTTGCAGGCGCTACAGCGAGCTCGAATTTTCCGGGCGATAAAACCGGAACCATACAACCAAGTTATCAGGGCGGTATCTGCGATGGTTTTGTAGCTATATACAGTAATAACGGAGTGCTAAAAAAATCTACTTACTTCGGTACCAATGCTACCGATCTGATCTATGGAATTCAATTCGATAAATTTTCTTTTCCTTATATTATGGGAACCACTACTGGTGCCATCCCCGTGCAGAATGTGGTGTTTAGCGAAAACGGTGGAAAGCAATTTATTACCAAGCTTAGTCAGGATTTAGGAACCATTATTTATTCAACTAATTTCGGCACCAATACTGCCGTTCCTAATATATCGCCTACTGCTTTTCTGGTAGACCGTTGCGAAAATGTATATGTATCGGGATGGGGCGGATTGGGAAATACAGGAGGTAAAACTCCACCCGATTATCCCAGCGCGGGCACAAAAAATTTGTTGGTTACCAGTGATGCGGTAATGAATACTACCGACGGTAGTGATTTTTATTTTATTGTGTTGGAAAAAAATGCCAACAGCTTAATGTATGGTTCTTTCTTCGGACAGAATGGAGGTAATTACCCCGACCATGTTGATGGCGGTACTAGTCGCTTTGATCGGAATGGAATTATTTATCAATCGGTTTGTGCCAACTGTGGTGGTGGCGCAAGGTTTCCAACATCTGCAGGCGTTTGGTCGCAGGTAAATGGGGCACTGTTTGCTGCGAGTGCCGGCTCCTGTAATCTTGCTGCCATAAAAATTGCTTTTAATTTGGCGGGTGTGGGTGCCGATCTGGTAACATCTATTAATGGAAGAGCCCGCGATACCTCAGGCTGTTTGCCGCTGACTGTTGTTTTCGAAGACTCGCTTGCAATGGGTAAAAAATATATCTGGGATTATAATGATGGCTCCAAGAGAGATACTACTACCATTCCTAAATCCACACACATATTTAATACACTGGGCGTTTTTCGTGTAAGATTAATCTCAGTTGATAGTGGCAGTTGTAATATTTCGGATTCTTCGTTTGTAAATGTGCGGGTAAGAAATGATGAAGCGATTTTGAAATTCAGAGCAGATAAATTGCCACCTTGCGCTTCGCTGGCTTATCAGTTTACCAATCAGTCCATTCCTCCGCTAACCTTTCCTGCCAAGCCTTTTAAGCCAAATTCTTTTACTTGGTTTTTTGGAGATGGGTCGTCCACACAGGCAGGTACACAAACCGTTAATCACGTGTATGCTACAGCCGGAACTTATGATGTTAAACTGGTTTTGGTTGATAGCAATTATTGTAATCAATCCGATACTGTTCAAATGCAAATCCGAATTTCGCAGAATGTAAAAGCACAGTTTCTAACACCTGCTGTTGGATGCGTGCCATATACTGCACAGTTCAACAATACCTCGTTGGGTGGACAAGATTTTATCTGGGATTTTGGCGATGGCTCTCCGTTATCGAATGCTGTAAGCCCATCGCATTTATACAGCAGTACCGGAAATTATACGGTAGTATTAGTAGTGAATGATACAAACACTTGCAATAAAACCGATACAGCCAGATTTACACTAACAGCAACGAATAAACCTGTTTCGGGGTATTCTTATTCGCCTCAACCAACACTCCCGAATACGGCTATTGTATTTACAAATAATAGTTTTGGAGGAACACTTTACAAGTGGCGTTTTGGTGATGGTGATTCTGTTATTACCACAAGAAATGATACGATTATTTCGCATTTGTATCCTGCTACAGGCACCTATAATGCTTGCTTGATTGTGTATAATGCAGCAGGTTGCAGCGATACAGCTTGCCAGTCCATTGCAGTTACCATTAATCCGGGCTGCGATGTGCCGAATGCATTTACTCCGAATGGAGATGGAATTAATGATAAGATTTTTGTACGCGGATTTGGGATTGCTCAAATGACATGGCGCATTTACGACAGGTGGGGTAATATGGTATTTGCAAGTGCTACGCCATCGCAGGGCTGGGATGGTACATTCAATGGTAAGTTACTTGCGCAGGATGTATATCACTATACCTTGCAGGTAGTATTTAGCAGTAAAGAAAAGTTTACGAAGAAAGGGGATATCACTTTATTGAGATGATTTTTTTATGAGGATGCGAGTTAAAAATATGGTTGCAGTGCTGCTGATTTTTTTTACGCTTCAGGCGAATGGGCAGCTCTTACACTTTTCGCAATACTTCAATGCACCTCTATTGGTGAACCCTGCAAATACCGGGTTTAATCCCGATTATAGTTTTCGGATTGGTGGCAATTATAGAAGTCAGTGGGCCAATCTCGGAACCGCATATAATACGATGAGTATTTGGGCCGATTCAAAACTCATGCAAGACCGTTTTGAAAATGGTTGGCTGGGTGTTGGAGGATCGATCTTAAAAGACGTTGCTGGAAGTGGAAGTCTTACCAGTACTGGCGCTTACGGATCGGTGGCTTATCACCAAATGCTGGGATATAACAGTTTATTGAGTGGCGGTTTTTCTTTGGGTTTTGTGCAAAAAAGGATTGACATTTCTAAGCTCAGTTTTGATAACCAGTGGAACGGAAGTTTTTTTGAAATGACCATTCCTTCTAACGAGCCATTTGCTTATAGTCAGGTTGGGTATTGGGATCTGGGCATGGGATTAAATTATGCCTATTTTGCTTCCGACAACGTGTATATTAATGCAGGGTTAAGTATCATGCACATCAACCGGCCCCAACAAAGCTTCTTTAATTCTTCAACTTTCGACGATCGTCTCAACCGACGTTATACCGGTTTTTTTAATGCAAGTATCAAGCTCGATAATCTTTGGATCATCAACCCTAATGTGTATGTAAGTAAGCAGGGTGCAAGCTGGGAAACAGTTTTGGGCTTTAATGCAAACCGTAATTTAACCGGTGATGGGTACCAGCAATTGATTGTTGGATTGTATTATCGTAATCACGATGCTTTAATACCCATGATTGGCTATCAGGTAAACGATTTGAAAATTACATTCAACTACGATGCTACCATTTCCAGTTTGGGCAATTTAAATGGAACCAGAGGAGCATACGAAATGTCGATCATTAAAGCGGGCATTTTTACCAGCAGCAGCAATGCGATCCGTTGTCCTACGGTTCGGTTTTAATTTCAATCCTGTTCATTTTTGGAATTCTTTGATAAGATGCAAGCTTGTTCTAAAGTGTGCAGTATAATTTTTATCTTGCAGCGGACCAATTACCAAAATCGATAAATGCATGAAATATTTACCGCTCAATTCCGCAATTTTTAAAGATAATAGAAAACGTTTTGTAAAAGCGATGAAACCCAATAGCATCGCTATTTTTGTAAGCAACGACGAGTGGCCTTCGAATGGAGATGCATTGCACTTATTTGAACAAAATACCGACTTGTACTGGTTAACCGGAGTGGAGCAGGAAGATAGCATGGTGATTCTTTTTCCGGATTGCCCAGATCCAAAATATCGCGAGGTTTTGGTATTGATTCGCCCGAACGAATTAAAGGAAAAATGGAATGGAAAGCGTTTGCGTGCAAATGAAGCAACAGCCATTTCAGGAATCAACACCATTATCTGGTTAGATAGTCTGGATGCATTATTGCAAACTTGGATTCATCTGGCAGATACCATTTATCTTGATTCGAATGAAAATGATAGAAAAGATTCTTTGATTCAGTCGAGAGAATATCGGTTTATCGCGGAAATGAAAAGCAGGTATCCATTGCATCAGTATGCACGTGCTGCAAAGATTATGAAAGAACTTCGCGGCATTAAAACAAAGGCCGAAGTGGAAGTAATGCAGCAGGCAATTGATATTACGGAAACCACTTTTCGCCGGCTGTTAAAATTCATCAAGCCGGGTGTAATGGAATACGAAATTGAAGCAGAAATTTTTCATAGCTTTTTGAATCAGCGCGCAACAGGTCCGGCATACGGAAGCATTATTGCCAGTGGTGATCGTGCACGCATTTTGCATTATGTTTCGAACAATCAGGAGTGTAAATCGGGCGAATTAATATTGATGGATTTTGGCGCTGAATATGGCGGATATTGTGCAGACCTTACCAGAACTATTCCTGTAAATGGAAAATTTACGGTACGTCAAAAAGAAGTGTACAATGCTTGTTTACATATTCATCAATACTGCAAGGCAATTTTAAAACCCGGCATCAGCATCGTGGATTATACCGATATGGTGGGAGATGAAGCAACCAATCAGTTTATAAAAATTGGCCTGCTTACTAAAGCGGATGTAAAGAATGAAGACAAAGAAAATAGAGCCTATCGAAAATATTTATATCATGGCATTTCGCATCATTTGGGAATTGATGTACACGATCTGGGAACCAAAACAGAGCCTATAAAAGCAGGCATGGTGTTTACGATAGAGCCCGGAATTTATATTGAGGAAGAACGTATGGGTATTCGCATAGAAAACAATTACTGGATTACTAAAAATGGCAACCAGGATTTGATGAAGAATATTCCGATTACTGTTGAAGAGATTGAAAGACTGATGAAAAAATCATAGAACCCGAAATGAAAAAACAAATTCCCAATCTCTTTACACTGGCAAATCTTTTTTTTGGTTGCATGGCAATTGTTTCGATCATGCAATCGGGTTTAGCCATTTCGTATGATGCTAACGGAGATAATCTGGTAGAGATTCCCGAGCGCATGTATCTGGCAAGTATTTTTATTGCTATTGCAGCCGTAGTTGATTTTTTTGATGGCTTTGTTGCGCGTTTATTAAAAGTACCTTCAGAACTTGGAAAACAATTGGATTCGTTGGCTGATGTGGTAAGCTTTGGAGTTGCTCCGGGCTTAATTATCTATCAATTTTTAAGACTCAGTTTTTCGCAACTGCCGGGGGGGCTTGAGATCAGTGCGCTGTTTTTGTTGCCTGCATTTATTGTTCCCTGTGCAGGCGCTTATAGATTGGCGCGGTTTAATATCGATACCGAACAGAGTTATGGTTTTAAGGGAGTGCCCATTCCTGCAGCAGGTATTTGGATCGCTTCGTTCCCGTTGGTATATTGGTTTAGTAAAGACATATGGGTGATTAACTTATTGCGTAGTTACTGGTTTTGGTATGCTGTGATTTTAGTAGCCAGTTATTTAATGGTTTCTACTTTACCCATGATGGCTTTGAAATTCAAACAGTTTTCGCTGAAAGCCTTTCTGCCATTCATTATTCTGGCAGTGGTATCAATAGTGGGCGCCCTGTTTTTTGGCTGGTTGGCCGTTACACTTAGTTTTATCGGCTATACAATTCTATCTTTGTACTACAAATAACTAATTCTACTAGTATGATTTATAATGTTCAGATCAAAGTAATGCCTTTAAAAGATTTGTTGGATCCACAGGGGAAAGCTGTTTTGGGTGGATTAAAAAACCTTGGGTTAACCACTGTTTCGGATGTGCGTGTTGGAAAACACATTACACTGGCCGTGGAAGCCGAAAGCGAAGAAGCCGCCAAACAGATAGCTCAGGAAGCAAGTCAGAAATTATTGGCTAATCAGGTAATGGAATTCTTTGAAATTGAAATGATCAACTAGATTCATTTCTATGCTGTATCTCGTGCCAACCCCATTGGGTAATTTAAAAGATATTACGCTACGCTCGATCGAAATATTGCAGCAGGTAGATGTAATTCTTTGCGAAGACACGCGAACTTCTTCGAAACTTTTACAGCACTATCAAATTCATAAACCACTATCGCCCTATCACCAGCACAACGAACACAAGATTGTGCAGCATATTGTGGATCAATTGGTGGCAGGTAAAACCATGGCGCTAATAACCGATGCCGGAACTCCGGGTATTTCGGACCCTGCTTTTTTATTGGTAAGAGAATGTATTAAAAACGATGTGATAGTGAATTGCCTGCCCGGAGCTGCTGCATTTGTGCCGGCCTTGGTAAATAGCGGCATCCCCACTAATCGCTTTGTGTTTGAAGGATTTCTACCCCTCAAAAAAGGGCGACAAACTTTGTTGAAACAATTGGCCAATGAAGAACGTACGATGATCATTTACGAAAGTCCGATGCGGCTGGTAAAAACATTGGAAGAACTTTCGCAATATTTTGGTGCCGACAGAATCTGTTGTGTGAGCCGTGAGCTTACAAAAATGTTTGAAGAAAATAAACGAGGTACGCTTACTGAAGTGGCTGCTTATTTTAAAGAGAAATCGGTAAAAGGTGAGATTGTTGTAGTAATTGCAGGAAAGGAATCTTAAACATCGGCTCGTTCATCATTTTATTTTTTTGATAGCAGTTTAATTACAGAAATTTATTCTTTAAAATTTTTCTATGCACAAACTGAAAATTTTCTCAGCTTTATTATTTACAGTATTCTTAGTGAATAAAGTATCTGCTCAACCAGACAGGTGGCAGCAGCATATTAAGTACAATATTAGTGTTACAATGAATGTAGCTGCCAATCAGTTTAACGGCACCGAAAAAATTGAGTACATCAATAATTCGCCCGATACACTGCAAAAAGTTTTTATCCATTTATATTGGAATGCTTTTCAGCCCAACAGTAGCATGGATGTGCGTAGCAGGGAATTGGGAAAAAACATGTTAACCAATCGCAGAGGCGATCAGGTGCAGGATTGGGACCCAAGGGTGAAAGACAGAATTAGTAAACTAACTGATACGGAAACAGGAATTCAAAAAGTATTTAGTGTTAAGATCAACGGAAAAGATCAGCAATTAATTGAGCACGAAACAATTCTGGAAGTGCGATTAGACAAAGCCATCCTGCCAAAAACTAAAACAAATCTTGACATTAGTTTTGGCGGACAAGTGCCGATTCAGATTCGAAGAAGTGGTAGAGATAATACAGAAGGTATTAGATATAGTATGAGCCAGTGGTATCCCAAAATGGTAGAATACGATTATCAGGGATGGAATGCCAACCCCTATATCGCAAGAGAATTTTATGGTGTGTGGGGCGACTATGATGTAAAAATAACGATCGATAAAAAATATCTGGTTGCCGCAACCGGTGTTTTACAAAATGCCAACCAAATTGGATTTGGATTTGAAACACCCGGCACAAAAGTTCCTGCAGTTGTCGGAAATACACTCACCTGGAATTTTACAGGTAGCAATATCCACGATTTTGTTTGGGCTGCAGACCCCGACTATAAACATCTTTCAAAGAAAACGGTATCAGGTGTTATGCTGCATGTTTTTTATAAACCATCAAACGATAAAAACGATAGCGCTTGGAATAATGTGTTGTGGGCAGCAGAGAAAGTATTGCCTTTTATGGAAAAGAAATTCGGCAAATATCCTTACCCTCAATACTCATTCATCGAAGGTGGTGATGGTGGAATGGAATATGCGATGGCAACGCTTTTAAAAGGCCCGGGGCTGGGAACTGTTTTTCACGAATGGATGCATAGCTGGTATCAGCAAATTATGGGTACCAACGAAAGTTTATTCCCTTGGATGGATGAAGGATTTACTGATTATGCAACAGGAGAAGTATCGGATTATTATTATAACGAATGGGCCGCTCAATCGCCATTTACAAGCGATGCTGTAAAAGCAGCTATCGCAAGAATGAACGACGCCAATAAAACCAAATTGCCATTACACCAGAGTGGTAGTTACGACGGATATTTCGGACTGGTTCGCTCGGGTCTGGAAGAACCTATGAGTACACATTCTGACCACTATAATACCAACTTTGCATATGGTTCTGCGTCGTACTCGAAAGGCGCCACTTTCATGGGTCAGTTGGGATATATTATTGGCGATAGTATTCGCGATAAAGTGTTGTTGAATTATTACGACCAATGGCATTTTAAACATCCTAATGCAAACGATTTTATTCGCGTAGCTGAAAAAACCAGTGGACTTGCTTTGCAGTGGTACAAAGAGTATTGGGTGAATACTACAAAGACAATCGACTATGCCGTTGGCGATATTAGCATCAATGACAATAAAACGGTTATTATCATCAAACGCCTTGGTAAAATGCCGATGCCTGTTGAGGTATTGCTGACTTTTAAAGATGGCACAAAGGAATTGCACTATATGCCTCTTGATTTGATGTTTGGTGAGAAGCCTAATGAAGATGCTTCTGTTACCAGAATTGTTCACAAAGAATGGCCTTGGGTAAATCCGGAATATGCTGTTGAAACAAGCAGAAATATTAAAGATTTAAAGTCGATAGAGATTGATCCATCGCAACGTCTTGCGGACGTTAATAGATCTAATAACAAGTTGGTGATTCCTGATTAAGAGTTTATTTTTTTTCATTCTTAATGACAATGTTTCTTCACTTTTGAATTTTGAATTTTAATTTTTGACTTTTCTTCCGGGGCTGTTTTTATGGCACGCGGATGACGCAGATGAAACAGATCTGCGCCGATTAATTTAGCTAAAGTTGACTAAATTAATTTCCCCTCCAAACCATGGTTTGGAGGGGAAATATTTTTTTACCTTTTATTTTTTATTCTTCTTCAATTTTGACTTTTGATTTTTGACTTGTCCTCACTCTCCCTATTTTTTCTCTGCGTGAATAATGAACTTCTCTTTGAAGTATTCTTCCTCAAAGAACTTATAAATAGGTATCATCTTAGGCCTTAACCCACTTTCTGAAATTTCCTGATTCAGGTCACCACCTTTTAAACAAATCAAGCCGTTAGGAATATCCTGATGGGTTCCTTTTTTAAGTAGTGGTCCGGCCCATGCCCATAAATCTTTTAATGGTGCTACGGCGCGCGATACAGCAAAGTCGAATTTCCGATTTTTGATTTCTTCGGCTCTGGTATGTTGGGTAGTAATATTTTTAATGCCGGCTCCCAAGCAAACTGCTTCAACCACTTTTAATTTTTTTGCAATGCTGTCCACCAAATGAAACCTTGTGTCGGGAAAGAAAATGGCCAGTGGCACACCGGGAAATCCGCCGCCGCAACCGATATCAATGATCTGTGTGCCCGGCTTGAAATCGATGATGGCTGCAATGCTTAATGAATGCAATACATGGTGCAGATAAATGCTTTCAATATCTTTTCTTGAAATCACGTTGATCTTGGCATTCCATTCTGTGTACAATGCTTCTAATGCCGCAAATTGTGCCAGTTGTGTTTCTGAAAACTCGTTGAAGTACTTCAGTATTAATCCCAGTTTTTGCGGGGTGCTTTCCATATGGCAGGTATCGTAAAAATGTAATAAAAGAACAACCAGATATCCAAAAATAAAAACCAGGGCCAGAGGTCAAACTCATTCAGTTTTTTCATCGATTTAAAATATACAATGCCCTGAACAATAAACCTTAGTCCGTATACCGAAAGCGCAATCCACCAGTTAAAGAAAATGATGGAAACGGCCAATAGCGGGTATAAAAAAAACTGGCTGAAAGAATACAAACCCAAAAGAAATTTATGGCCAGCCTTATAATATTTTGCCGTTGTGTAATGACGAAATTTTTGGCGCATCCATTCGTTCCATGTTTTTTTAGGTTCGCTCAGTGTATGTGCTTCACAATCCACCACAATTCTGGTATTCTTGGCATTGGCTACCTGATTAATAAACAGGTCGTCATCACCGCTGGGTATTTGATTGATGGATGAAAAACCTTTGTTGCGTAAAAACACTTCTTTCTTATAGCTTAGGTTTCTGCCAATACCCATATAAGGTGTACCTGCCAATGCATAGGAGAGATATTGTATAGCGGTATGAAAGGTTTCGAAGCGAATGAGTTTATTTAAGATGCCAGGTTTTTTATGATAAGCGCCGTAACCCAATACTATTTCGGTTTCATCGAGATAGGCGTCCTGCATTTTCCGTATCCAGAATTCTGAGGCAGGCACACAGTCGGCATCGGTTAATAATACAATCTCATATTTTGCACTTCGAATACCCATCGACAGTGGAAATTTTTTTCCGCTAATCATTTTAGCTTCCTGCGTCAGTTCCACATGGTTGATATTTTTAAAAGTCTTTTTAAACTCATCAATGAGGTACCTGCTTTCATCGGTTGAATTATCGTTTACCAAAACCACTTCGCTCGAAGTCTTGTATTCCTGAACCAAAATTCCGGGAAGGTTGCGCATGAGGTTGTCGGCTTCGTCTCTCGCGCAGATAACAACCGAAACAGGATGTTCCATATTTTCTCCTTCAGCAGTTGATTTATAAAATGCCAATCTTCTGAAAAAGAATAAATAGTAAAACAACTGGATGGTAATCACTGAACAGAAGCAATAAAACAAAACTGTCCATAACAGGGGTGGTATCATCATGCTGCAAAAATAGCTGTTCTGAACCCTCGGTTGATATGGCTTGTGGGTATGTGGAAAAAAGATGACATTTGCAAAATGGCCGCATTAGCATTTAATCTTGAGGCAAAAGCCGGAAACGCGAGAGCAGGAACAATTATAACAGATCATGGTACCATCCAAACACCCATTTTTATGCCTGTGGGTACAGTGGGTACGGTAAAAGCCGTTACACAACAGCAATTAAAGCAAGATGTAAAAGCGCAGATTATCCTCGGCAATACCTATCATTTATACCTGCGACCTGGAATCGAAGTGCTGGAAACTGCCGGAGGATTGCATCGATTTATGGGTTGGGATCGGCCCATCTTAACAGATAGCGGGGGGTATCAGGTTTTTTCGTTGGCTGCCAACAGAAAAATTAAAGAAGAAGGAGTTGTTTTTCAATCGCATATCGATGGAGGCAAACACTTGTTTTCTCCCGAGTCGGTGATGGATATACAGCGGAATATTGGAGCCGATATTGTGATGGCATTTGATGAATGTCCGCCATATCCAAGCGATTACGAGTATGCCCGAAAAAGCATGGAGCTTACCCATCGCTGGTTAACAAGGTGTTTTGCGAGACTGGCTGAAACACCTGATAAATATGGCTACACACAGAATTTGTTTCCGATTGTGCAGGGCAGTACTTATGCTGATCTTAGAAAAGCTTCTTGCGAATTTGTGGCATCAAAGGGTGCTGCGGGAAATGCCATTGGCGGATTAAGCGTGGGTGAGCCCGAAGAAATGATGTACGAATTTACCGAGCTCTGCTGTAGCATTCTGCCAGAGGATAAGCCAAGATACCTGATGGGAGTTGGTAATCCATGGAATTTACTGGAAGGAATAAGTTTAGGTATCGACATGTTTGATTGCGTGATGCCAACGCGCAATGGAAGAAACGGAATGCTTTTTACAACACAGGGTGTTATTAATATTCGCAATAAAAAATGGGCAAACGATTTTACACCCATTGATCCCGGACTGCCTTCCGAAATGAGTCAGTATTATTCAAAGGCCTACCTGCGACATTTATTTGTGGCAGAAGAAATTTTGGGATTGCAACTTGCGAGCATTCATAATCTTTCTTTTTATTTATGGTTGATGGGTGAGGCGAGACGCAATATTCTCAGCAATCATTTCGTTTCATGGAAGGAACAAATATTGCCGATTTTAAAGCAACGTTTGTAGTTCGAAAATAAAATAAATAGCAGTCAGGCGATGTGGATAATTCTCGCCTGCAATTCTATTTATGCACTATATACTAAAGATGCGGGTTTGTAGTTGTAGACTAATTAATTTACAGCGACTTACTAATCCGTTATCTATGAAGTCCGTAAAAAATAAACATCCATTTCTATGGGTGTTTATTTTTTTAAACATCATCTAACCCAATAATAGGGCCTAGTTTGCTTCAATTAACATCCTTTTTGCGTCGTCTTGGTTCTGAGCCTTTATCTTTGCTGCCAACGTTATGAAAAAGATCGACTGGTATATACTCAGGAAATTTCTGACCACTTTCTTTTTTGCCATATTCCTTTTCACTGTTATTGCAGTGGTAGTGGACGTGAGCGAAAAAACGGATGATTTTGTGAAATCCCAATTAGGGCTTGCCAAAATTATCACGCAGTATTACTATGGATTTATTCCCCATATTGTTGCTTTATTATTTCCCTTATTTGTATTCATTGCTGTTATTTTTTTTACTTCTAAAATGGCAGGTAAAAGCGAGATCATTGCAATACTTGCCAGCGGCACCAGTTATAACAGATGGTTGCGTCCCTATTGGATTGGCGGGATTTTACTGGCCGCTTTTTTGTGGGTGTCGAACCAGTATATTGTTCCCAGAGCAAATCAAATCAGAGGTACATTCGAAGCAAAATATATTGATGGAAATTCTTCTTATAATGCGCTATTGCTGAAAAACAATAATATTTATCGCCGGATCGACAGCTTTACTTATTGTGGAATTTATGGATACGATACCCTGATTAAAAGAGGGGGCCCGTTCTTTCTGTATAAAGTGAAAGGAAATAGTATCATCGAAAATCTAAGAGCGGATGAAATTTTCTGGGATACTACTCGTACCTGGAAATTGGTTGGAGTGGTGAGTAGAAAATTTGACGGCCTCAAAGAAAAGGAGTTGATGGATACCAACCAACATAAGAATTACAATTTTACTCCAAAGGATTTGAGCAGGGATAAATATACCAAGGACAAATTAACCACGCCCGATCTGGATCGATTTATTAAAATGGAGGAATTACGCGGCTCGGAGGGGATTAACGAATTAAAGATCGAAAGGTACAGAAGGGATGCAACCTGCATTACGGTTTTGCTACTTACCATGATTGGTGCAATTGTGGCCGGAAAAAAAGTAAGAGGAGGCAGTGGCGTGCATTTGGCGGTGGGCTTTGTGGTAGCTGCTTTGTTTATAGTGGTGAATCAATTCTCAACCATATTTTCAACAAAGGGTAACCTGCATCCCATGATTGCGGCCTGGATTCCGAACCTGATATTTTTGTGCGTGATGATTGTTCTTTATCGTAAAGCCCCCAAATAAATATCCGTTAATAATTTTCCTCCCACTGAAATCATTTGCTGCGGTATGCAAGTTGTATTACCTTTAGACGCCTATTTTATTTGGCAATTTTATAACCTTTAGCAAGCAATACTGTTAGTATTATAAACCAAAAGACCTCATGGAAATCATTAAAGAACGGTTCAGAAAGAAGGCGGAAAGTTCGAATCTTGAGATTAAAGAGTTATTGAAGGAAAATGGGAATCGTAAAATCGGTGAAGTAACTCTGGCTCAAGCCTATCAGGGAATGCGCGGTATTACAGGATTGGTTACAGAAACCAGTTTGCTGGATTCAGAAGAAGGAATTCGTTTTAGAGGTTATACCATTCCGGAATTACAGAAAGCACTTCCTAAAGCGCCAAAAGGCGATGAGCCCCTGCCTGAGGGCTTGTTTTATTTGATGTTATTGGGCGAATTACCTAATCAGGAGGATACAGAACATATCACCAACTTATTGCAAAGAAGGAGTCATGTACCCAATCATGTATTTGCTACAATTGATGCGCTACCTCTGCATACACACCCAATGACCATGTTTGTAACCGGGGTAATGGCATCACAAACTGAAAGTAATTTTTCGAAAGAATATGCAAAGGGACTGAACAAAAAAGATTATTGGAGTTTTGTTTTTGAAGATGCGATCGATCTAATTGCGCGCTTGCCACGAATTGCAGCTTATATCTACAGAAGAAAGTATAAGAATAACGAGCATATACAACCCAACGGATTATTGGATTGGGCTGGTAATCTGGCACATATGATGGGCTTTGATGATGAAAGCTTTAAAGAACTAATGCGTTTGTACATGACGATACACGCAGACCATGAAGGAGGAAATGTTTCTGCTCATACTACACACTTGGTTGGATCGGCATTAAGCGATCCCTACCTGAGTTATGCGGCAGGTATGAATGGATTGGCCGGCCCTTTACACGGATTGGCGAATCAGGAAGTGATTAAGTGGATTTTTGAAATGGAAGAATCTTTAGGCACTACAACACCTAGTAAAGAACAAATTGCTGAATACGTACAAAAAACTTTGACTGCAGGTAAAGTAGTTCCCGGATATGGTCACGCAGTATTGCGCAAGACTGATCCCCGTTTTACTGCTCAGATGTTATTTGGAAAAAAACATATGCCCAACGATCCACTGGTGAATACGGTTTGGAATATCTATGAAACGGTACCGCCCATTCTACAATCGCTTGGAAAAATTAAAAACCCATGGCCCAATGTAGATGCACACAGTGGTGCTTTATTAGTACATTATGGATTGGTTGAATATGAATTTTATACGGTACTTTTTGGTGTGAGTCGCGCATTGGGTGTACTCGCTAGTCTTTGCTGGGACAGAGCATTGGGCCAACCTTTGGAGCGTCCGAAATCAGTTACAACCGAAGCTGTAAAATTATGGCTGCAGGGTAAAGAAGAAATCTGGGAATAAGTATTTATTCTTATCCCCTTAAATTATAAACAAAATTTAATCTAGTCCGTCGATGCAAGTCGACGGACTTCTTTATTTTTAGTAAATCAAATATATTCAGTCGCAACTGTATCGCACAAGAAAATCTGCAATTGTTGTAAAGGACTAAAATAACGACAGCCCCCAAGACTGTGGTAGTTTGCAATAAGATTTAGTGCGACACTTTATCCAAAAAATGCATCATAACATCCAATCAAACAATTGGGGCAATATGAAATGTGCGGTTAGGATTAAACCTTTTATTTTAATGCTCATCCTATTGAAATTAACTCAGCGAAAATGAGGGGCTAATTAATATAGATTTTTTTTTGAAAACAGTCAACAGGTTGCCGAC
>JAIEMK010000090.1 GCA_019752295.1 Chitinophagaceae bacterium
GAAAATTTAGATAAATATATTCAATTGGCAGACAAAGATTGTCGAACTGATTTTTATTATGCTGATTATTTATTTCGAGCTGGTAAATACAAAGAATCTTTGGATAAAGCTTATCAAATGAAAAATTCTATATGTAAAGAATTTGAAATGCTGCCATTATTGCTAGCTTATAATTTTGAAAGATTAAATGATAGTATTCAATCTAAAACAAATATTGACAATTTTTTTGATCATATACCAGTTGAACAAATTGAACTAGCACATTTCAGGCTTGCGGAAAAAATTTATACAAAATTTCCAGGTAGTCAATCTAAACTGATTGATTATATTAAACGATCTTATAATACTGATACATCTTCAGAAACAAAAAAGCAATATTCAAAGATTATTTCAAATTTATATGAGAAAACAAAAAATTATAATGACGAATACTTATGGCTAAACAAATATTATTCATTCAATAAAACTCCATTTAAAGAAATCGACTATTATAATTTATGTAAAACGGCTATTAATGCAAATAGTATTCCTGACGCAATAAAATACTCAAAACAGTATATTGAAAATTATCCGCTAAAGCCACAGGGATATTTCTTTTATATAAGATCTTCAAAATTGAACTTGTCAATTGATTCTATATTGGGTCCAGATATATATTTGGATGCGTTAGCGAAACAAAATGATTATTTAGTAAAGGATACATTAAAAAATAAAAAACAATTATTATCTAATTACTATAATGAAATGTCTGTTTATGCTAATGACAAAAAGAATTTTAAAGAAGCTATGGAATTTTGTGATAGGTATTTGACAATTTCACCTTTTGACGATGAAATGAAAAAGAATAAGAAAAAAATATTAGAAATTTTAGAAAAAGAGCAAAATAAATAAGAACAACTTCTTTGAAATTTTAAGTTATTAAATACAAATTTTATATGATTCGATTTTTTGAATAGAATAAAATAGTAAAAATGAATTATAATAAAAAACATAAACTACAAAATAAAATAACAATATTTGGAAAAAAATATAATAAAGCTGAAGTAATAACTGATTTAAAAATTATCTCTTTATTTATTTTTATTTTATTTGGAATTTTGTTGTTATTGTATTTTCAGTTAACAGATTATTATCAATTATTTCATGGTAGTGGTATGAAGTAATTAATTATGAGTGTATGCCCACAATATTTTTTCCAATTTATAAAACAATCAAAATGGGCTCTAAAAGTATTCTGCAAACAATACTGTTCTCTTTATTTTTTATCCATTCATATAGTCAGCAAACCGAAAAAGATTCATTATCGAAAAAGCATCAAGCAAAGATGTCGGTTCTTATGACAACACCAAAGCTACCGGTTAAAACAATTGGAATTTTTGTGTATGATGGTTTTAATACACTTGATGCAGTTGGCCCATATCATGTATTATCGCAACTAATGGGTGTAAAAGTTTTTTTTGTGGCGAAACAGAAGGGAATGATACGAAATCAAACCGGATTGAAAATTCAGGTGGACAGGTCGATTGATGAAGTAAAGCAGTTAGATGTTTTGTTAATTCCGGGTGGTGCAGTTGAAACATTTCAAATGACAAAAGACAGTGCTGTATTAAACTGGATCAGAGAAATAGATCGATCCAGTATTTATACTACAAGTGTATGTACCGGTGCATGGATATTAGGGGCCGCGGGCGTTTTAAAAGATAAGCTGGCTACTACAAATTGGTATCGTGCAGAAGAAATGCTAAATAGGTATGGTGCTCATTTTAAAGAAGAGCGATGGGTGAAAGATGGAAAATACTGGACTTCTGCAGGGGTTACAGCCGGATTGGATATGTCGCTTGCCATTATTAACAACCTGATGGGGGAGCAGTATACACAGGGTGTAATGCTTGATCTCGAATACGATCCCAAACCACTCTTTAATGCAGGGTCAGTTAAAAAAACAGATCCGATGGTAACTGACATGATGAGGAGTTTGTATGACAAAGGGTTGCAGCCTTTAATAAATCCAGCAAAAAAATAATTACCGGTTATTCCTTTTCACCCATTTAACCAACTCATACCATACTACTGATATAAATCCAACGGCAATGCAAATTCCAATTTGTGTAGCCGTTAAATTTTCGAAGCTAAAGAAATTTGTAAGGGCAGGTACAAATATCAATAACCCTGTTATGGCAAGCGTGATGACGATGATCAGTAACACAAGGTTATTTTTATATTTCATTGTGGTGATCAGGGAATAGTAAAAAGAACGGTTTACAAGCGTTAAAAAAATATTGGCAGCAATTAAAACGGTGAACACCATTGTTCTTGTAATAGCTTCGCCATAGCCCTGATGCACTGCGTATTGGTAGATAAACAAAGTTCCAGCGGTAATGATCAGTCCCTGAATAATACTAGTGGTTAATTCTTTCCAATTAAAAAATGTATTACTCAGTGCACGTGGCTTTTGGAACATGGTATTTTTCTCAATCGGTTCGTTTTCATAAATGATGGAACAGGTTGGTCCCATTATTAGTTCAAGAAAAATAATATGCACCGGTGAAAAAATATTGGGGTAAATCCATCCCAATGCAAGCGGAACAAACACCGTTAATACAATTGGAATGTGGATAGAAATGATATACTGTATTGCTTTTTTAAGGTTGGTATAAATTCTTCTACCCATTGCAACAGCGTCCACCATTTTGGATAGATCGTCTTCTACTAAAATTAATGAAGCTGCTTGCTTGGCAATCTCTGTGCCTTTTTTACCCATTGCAATTCCGATATGAGCTGCTTTTAATGCAGGGCCGTCGTTCACTCCGTCGCCTGTCATGGCAACTATTTGATTATTGGCTTTTAGCGCATTGATGATCCTGAGTTTAGCCTCGGGGAACATGCGGGTAAAGATCTGTGTTTCATTTACTATTGCCCGCATATCTGTATCGGACAGTTGCATGAGTTCTTCACCACTGATCGATTTTTCATGTCCTCTGAAACCTACTTGTTTTGCGATGGAAGCGGTTGTAGCGGCATTGTCGCCTGTAACAATTTTCACCGAAATTCCTGCGTCGTGAAAATGGCTCAATACTTCAGCAATATTAATTTTTGGCGGGTCATAGAATGCAAGAATACCTTTGAAAGTAAATTTGAATTCCTGTTGTGTTGTCGGAAAATCATTTCCTTCGAATGAAGTTTCCGCAACAGCCAGTACGCGATAACCTTCTTTTGTAAGTGCATTTACAGCCAATCCGATTTCTTCAATATCATCTTTTGCTAAAACTGAAACGGCTAAGATGGCTTCGGGCGCGCCTTTTGCCGCAATGATACGATCTCCAGATTCGTTTTCGAATAAATGTGTCATCATCGGAGGCTTGCCACTGAGCGGATACTCGTGAATCATTTTATAATCGGGGCGCTCATCGGTTGGTAGCCAATTTAAATATTGATCGTGCAACGCCTTTTCCATCGGATCGAATGGGATGGGTTCGCTTGCCCACATCGCCAACCTGATCAAATCTTTCTCCGCATCGCTAAGCGCCATTTCGGTATTTGAAATTTTACCTTCTGCCAGAACAAATATTTTAGCGAGGCTCATTTTATTTTCTGTAAGCGTGCCGGTTTTATCTGTACAAATAACTGTAGCGCTACCAAGCGTTTCAACAGTTTTTGTTTGCTTAACTATTATGCCCATTTGCATTAAGCGCCAAGCACCAAGCGCCATAAAAGTGGCAAGTGCCACAGGAATTTCTTCGGGGAGAATGCTCATTGCGAGTGTAAGCGCTTTGAGTAAACTATCTAATATGTCTTTTGAATTTTGGTAATTGATGATCCAAACAACTACAAAAACAATTGCCCCAATGATCACCATTTTTTTTACAAAATTGAAAATCTGGTTTTCTAAAGGCGTTTTTTCTTCTTCAATACTTTCCAAACTTTTCCCGATTTTTCCCAGTTTAGTAGCATTTCCAATTGCCGTTACAATAACAATTGCCAGTCCGCTTGCAACAGTAGTGCCACGGAAAATAGTGTTGTCTTCTTTTGATGCATCTTTATAAACCGAAAAAGATTCTCCGGTAAGAATCGATTCATTCACAGAAAAATCGTTTGAACGGAAGATTGTGCCATCTGCTGCAATGGAAGTGCCTTCTTCAACCATTAAGTAATCGCCTACCACCAGTTCTTCGCTCTTTATTTCAATTAAATTCCCGTTGCGTATCACTTTTGAACTGGGCTCTGAGAAGGTTTTTAATTTTTCCAACGCATTCTTACTTCTCGAATCCTGGTACAACGATATTGTTGCAACTAACACAATGGCGCAGGATAGAAAAATTCCGTCACCCGTTTTTCCGCTGACAAAATAAATAATGGAAGCTGCAAGTAATAACACCACCATGGGCTCTTTTACCAGACTTTTCAATGCATCTATAAAACCACTTTCTTTTTTAAAATCAAGGGCGTTTTGCCCGAATTGATTTCTTGCAGCCGCTACCTGTTGGTCGGTTAGACCCTCAATATTAAAGTTGTTTTTCGACATGTAGTTGTAGTTCAGTTACAGACTGCATAGTAAGCGATTTAATGCCAATTTTCCAATGATAATGGTCAGGTTTTATTTAAAGCCCCAGTACCAACCTTAATTTGGCATAGCCTGCTTTGCTTACAGGCAGTTTTTGGCCGGTGCTGAGGATGGCTAAATGACTGTCTTTTTCATAGGGTTCCAACCTCGTGATGAGTTGAATATGCACCAGATAGGAGCGATGAATACGAACAAAATCCTGATCACTCAAATGTGTTTCGAAATATTGCATGGTTTTATTCTTCAGAAAAATACCTTCTGCCGTATGGATTTTTACATAGTCATCAGCCGACTCAAGGTATTGTACCTGTTGTGTTGGTATGATTTTTATTTTGCCATTATCTTTTAATACAATTCTATTTTGTTGCCCTGTACTTGCTGCAACCGTATCTAATAAAACTTGTGTATTGGTGGATGAAGCGTTTTTTTGTTGCAACCATTTTTGAATAGCCCTCTGAAATCTTTCTCTGCTAAATGGTTTTAATAAATAATCGATTGCGTGTGCTTCAAATGCTTTGATAGCATAGGCTTCAAAGGCGGTGGTGAAGACGATTGCAGGCGGTTTTTCAATTAATTCCAATAATTCAAATCCATTAATCTTGGGCATTTGTATATCGAGAAATATCAGGTCGGGTTTGTGTTGATTGATGGCTTTTAATCCTTCGAAACCATCGCCACATTCCTGCACCAGTTTTAACTCAGGAAAATCGGCAAGGTATTCAATCACCAAGCTTCTTGCCAAGGGTTCGTCGTCGATGATAATTACGTTCATGAGTTAAATTTAAATGCTGTTGATTACGGGTATTTCGAGTGTACTGATAAAAGTATTTTCTTCCTGCTTTGTTTTTAGGAGGTCGTTTCTGCCATACAGCAAAAACAACCTTCTTTGAATAGAACTGATTCCAAAACCTGTTCCCTTTCCGCTAACAGAAGTATTTGCATCAAAGGGATTGGTGACCACAATTTTTAAACCATCGGATGATACACTTGCATCGATAGTAATCTTAACTGTGTCGGTTGTATCGTATAACCCAAATTTGATTGCGTTCTCTACAAGGGGTTGCAAAATCAGGGCCGGAAGATATTTCGAAGCAGCTTCATCGCTAACCGTAACAAATGTCTCAAGCCGATGACCAAACCGAACTTTTTCGATTTCAAGATATAATTGCAGGTATTCTGTTTCTTCGCCCAAGGGGATGAATTCTTGTTCATCCTTTTTTAAAGTACCTCTTAAAAAATCTGACAACTGTTGAATCATATGCCTGGCTTTCTCAGGCTGCGATCCGGCAAGAGCACTGATGGAATTTAAACTGTTGAATAAAAAATGTGGCTGCAGTTGTTGACGTAATTTAAAAAGTTCAGCATCTTTTGCCAATTGTAAAGTCTCTTGTTTTTTGTCGTGAATTTCTGAAATGTCTTTTTGAGTGTACCACAACAAACTCACCATGGTAATACAGGAAATTAACAAAAAACTGATGGCATAGCGCAGGTTGGAAGTTTGACTTAACATTTGTTGGTAGCCGATATTATCTTTAAACCAGAACCACAAAATTATACGAACAACAAATAACCAAACGGCGCTCATGGCCAAACTAATTACAAAAACATACCAATACTTTTCTTTGCCGGGCAAGTAATAGCGCATGTTATTAATGATCAGCAAACAAAAGCTAGCCAGAAATAATACACTAATCAGTGCATCAACTAGGGCAATATGATTTGCTACGCCAAAGTCCGTTAGCACTTTGAGTTGTATGAGCATAAATAAACTCCAACTCAATCCATAATAGACGTTGAAAAGGAGTTTACTTTTTTTATTAAGTCCGTTTTCTTTCAAACTAGTTTAATTGTGCAAATTGGTTGATTCCCTTGTTCAATAAATGTAAAGCAGTTTTTTGGGTTGTACGAATGTAGCTTTCTGTATTTTCTTGTTCCGAGATCGTTGAAATTATTTCAATCCCGTCTGAGAGGTCTTCAATGAAAGTTAATTCGATTACATCAATAAATTTCCATTTTGCCGGGATGGTACTTTGGTTGATTAAACTTGCTGACTCTCTCTCGCCCATCAATCTTGCTTTTTGAAATGCGTGTAAATAGTCATCTGCAGTAATTAGCCTGATCTGTTCGTCGAACTGTTGTGTCTGATTTCCCTGTGTGTTCAGAATCTGGAAAACCAGTTTTACAAGATACCATTGCATAAAACGCAGTTTAGGTTTGGATTAAATTAGTAGCTTCTTATTTCAATTCCACCAAAAACAACAGATCCTTTCAGAATCAGTGTTTTATTGATCTCGGCATAAGCCCCTGTTGGTGATTTTCTTTTATCATCAACACCATGAAATACGCCATCGATTTCGTTGATCACCTGCCAATGGGGAGGAACAATTAGTTTAACACCTCCAAAAACAGCTTCCATCCGCAAGGTTACGATGCCGGTAATATCTGCTTGTGTTAAATCAATTTCTGCTCCTCCAAAAACACAGGAGATTCTTCCACCATGAAAATTTTTCGATAAAACGGAGCGCTGAATACCGCTAAAAACGGATGAAATATTCAGATAATCATTATTATCCACTCCGGTAGTGCTTGCAAAACCCTGAAAACTTTCTGAGGTTCCCCAATCTTTGTACTTAAACTGTTCAGCTCTATAAGATCTGCCGGGTCTGAGAATAAACAGAATACCCACCCCAATAATTAATATCGGCCAGAAGTAGGGCTCCAGAGAAATACCGGGAATCAATTTATCGAACAGAAAAAAACAGCCGATAAAAATGAGAATAAACCATGCGCTATTTCTGAAATTATGTTTTACTCCTGTGTAAATCCCTATTAGAATTAAGATCATGGGCCAGGTAAATATCCAATCGGGAAAAGGAAAATTCATATTGCGTAATACCAACGTTACGCCTACACCCACTAAAATTAAACCTGCAATTGTATTACCCCTGCCTGATGGTTTGTTCGGAAATTGATTTGTGCTCATCTCATTTTGTTTTATTGCACAAATCTATTGTTCAAATAAAAATGCTGAAACAGTCAATAGGTTATTGGAGTCGAAACCTCGGTAAGCCTGATAAAATGTTCGGTAAAAAAAATGGATCTGATTATTTTACTGGAAATAGTCAGTGGTTAGCTAGTTTTTTGCTTTGACTGCCACCCAATCAATAACACACCTACAATCACCAGTGCTGTGCCGATCATTTGAGGGAGTATGATCTTTTCGCCCAGAAAAAAATGCGCCTGAATAATTGTGGAAACCGGGCCGATACTTGTGATGATGGAAACATTATTGCTCCCAATTCTTTTCATTCCATTACTCATCATAAAAGAGGGTAACACAGTGGCTACTATGGCCAGTGCAATTGAGTACCAGATCAGTGTTGCACTAAATTGAATGTTCTGGATATTTCGGGCGAGCAGAAAATGAATAAAAATGCCTGCTGTAGCCGAAAGCATGGCATAGGCCGTATATCTTGTAACGCCAATTTTCGGTATCATCCTTCCGGTACCAACCAAATAGAAGGAATAAGTGATGGCACATAAAAAGATCATGAAAGAACCATAGTAAAAATTGGGATTGCCAGTATCGATTTTCATTTCACCAAAATAAGCTACCCCAATTCCAAGATAGGTAAGCAATAGGGCAATGATCTGTGTTTTGTTGAGTTTTGTTTTATAAATGATGGTGTTGATCAGTACCGAAAAAGTAGGATAGAGGAAGAGGATGAGTCGTTCCAGTCCCGCAGAAACATATTGCAGTCCAATGAAATCAAATAAACTGCTCAAATAGTATCCGAAAATACCGAGTAATGATAAGAAGAACCATTGACGCGAACTGAGGGAAACAGCAGATTCTTTTTTTGCGCCGATCCATGCTGCAACTAGGTAAAAGGGAAGTGAAAACAACATGCGCAGACTCAGTAGAGTAAGTGCATCTACCCCAGTTGATTTAAAAACCAGCTTCACCATGATGGCTTTGGTAGAAAAAAATACAGCACCCAAAATCGTTATCAGAAATCCTGCTAGTGTAATCTGGTATACTGTATCTTTTTTTCCTGCCTGCATAATAAATTTGAGTGATTATACACTTACATTGAACTCGCGTAGTGCATCATTTAAACTGGTTTTGAGATCGGTACTCGGTTTGCGGATTCCAATAATCAAAGCACAGTTCACATTAAATTCGCCTGCTGGAAATTTTTTGGCATAGGTACCAGGAATAACCACACTGCGTGCAGGTACACGGCCCTTGTATTCGATCGGCTCGGGGCCACTTACATCGATTATTTTAGTTGATTTTGTGAGTACCACATTTGCACCAAGAACGGCTTCTTTTTCAACCATAACGCCTTCTACAACAATCGCGCGACTTCCCAGAAAGCAACCGTCTTCTATAATCACCGGACTGGCTTGTAGTGGCTCTAAAACGCCTCCAATACCCACTCCTCCGCTTAGGTGAACCCCCTTGCCGATTTGAGCACAACTTCCTACAGTGGCCCATGTGTCGACCATCGTTCCTTCGTCTACATATGCCCCGATATTCACATAACTTGGCATTAGCACTACATTCTTTGCCAAATAAGCGCCATAGCGTGCCACGGCATGCGGAACGGCACGCACTCCCAGTTCTTTATAATTGCTTTTCAACAGCATTTTGTCGTAAAATTCAAATGGAGCCAGCTCCCAGGTTTGCATGGGCTGGATTCCGAAATACAGTAAAATGGCCTGTTTTACCCATTCGTTGACCACCCAACCATTCTCTGTTGGAGCAGCAGTTCTTAAGCTCCCTTTATCTACCTCTTCGATCACCGCTCTTACGGCATCAGTATATTTATTGTCTTTTAAAAGTTCCCGATTATCCCATGCTTCCAGGATCATTGCTTGTAATGACATGTTCAATTTTTTTGCAAACATAAGTTTCAAAGCTTAGAATCTGCTCTTCGGGGCTTAAATGAAAGCCTTGCCCTGTAAAATACAGGCTAAAACGGATTGGTATGGGATTTGCGTAGCTCATTTGAACCCGGGTTATCTACCTTAAAAAAACATTAAAAAAGTTTTAAAATCACTTGCATTTGTAGAAATTAATTGCAATCTTACTGTAGAAATAAAATTATGGCCAGACTCGTATTAGACGTACCAAAGGAGAAGATTCAATCCATTATCCATGCGATTTCACAATTAGGAATCGACAATATCAATATTCATTCTCAGGGCCGGCATCCGGCAAAAAAATCTTCACATTCGCCTGCTTTTTCTTTACGCAAAATTGCTTCCAGTTTTATTTTATTTGACTGGGAATTCTTTAGCAATGAACTAGAATACGAATAAACCGTCTCGCAAATTTGCTACACTGTTTTACTGCTCCCGGATTAAATAAGTATTTTTGCAGGGATGCAGAAAATATTGGTAATTCAAACAGCTTTTATTGGTGATGTGGTATTGGCAACGGGGCTTTTAGAAAGCCTGCATGTACAATACCCTGAAGCTGCGATCGACATTTTGGTGCGGAAAGGAAATGAAGCCATGTTTCATCAACATCCTTTTCTACATGAAGTATTGGTATGGAATAAAAAGAAAAAAAAATATACCCATTTATTTCAAATCATTCAGCTCATACGGTCTCGCAAATATGATCAGTTGATCAATATACAACGCTTTGCAGCAACGGGTTTGATCAGTTTTTTATCGGGGGCAAAAGAAACAATCGGCTTCGATAAGAACCCATTCAGCATATTTTTTTCAAGACGTGTAAAGCATATTATCAGTAATGGCGATATTGTATTGCATGAGATTGAAAGAAATTTTCAATTGATCGCATCCTCCTCAAATGCAGTTCTTGCGAAACCAAAGTTATACCCTTCCCAATCGGATAAGGATGCAATAGCAAAATATACTGATCAGCCCTTTATATGCATTGCCCCTGCCTCGGTATGGTTCACCAAACAATTCCCGGTAAATAAATGGATCGAACTGATTAATGTAATACCCAAGCAATATAAAATCTATTTATTGGGCGCGCCTTCTGATAAAGGGATTTGCGAAAATATTACCAGCGGATTGATTGATGTAAACACTGAGATACTGGCAGGGAAATTAAATTTTTTAGAATCTGCCGCATTGATGAAACAGGCTGTGATGAATTATGTGAACGATTCTGCTCCAATGCATTTTGCATCTGCTGTAAATGCTCCCGTAACTGCTATTTATTGTTCTACCATACCTGCATTTGGCTATGGCCCCTTATCAACCTTAAGTACGATCGTAGAAGTTGCAGAACCCTTGCCCTGCAGACCTTGCGGGCTTCATGGAAAAAAATCATGCCCCCTTTTGCATTTTGATTGTGCACAGAAAATTACCAACCTTCAATTGTTAGCGCCACTTGCAAAATAATCAGATGGCCAAAGCTTATTACATTTGCAGCAGATGCAGATACTTTGTACAGATATAGAAAGAAACATTTTTGATAAAATTGCTTTAGCGGCTGCCGACTTGCAATTGCCCACATATTTAATCGGGGGTTTTGTTCGCGATAAGATCATTGGACGTGCTACCAAAGATGCCGACATTGTTTGTTTGGGCGATGGTATAGCGCTTGCAAATAAAGTAGCTGATCTTTTTGAGCCAAGACCGGCTGTAGCTTTTTTTAAAAATTTTGGAACTGCACAAATCAAATTGCCGGAGTTTGAAATTGAATTTGTTGGAGCCCGAAAAGAAAGTTATGTACCCAACAGCCGTAAACCAAGAGTTGAAACAGGTAGTCTGGAAGACGATCAGAATCGACGCGATTTTACCATCAACGCATTGGCGATTAGTTTGAATAAAGAAGATTTCGGAGTTCTGATTGATCCGTTTAACGGGTTAGCAGCCATTGAGAATAAGATTATTCAAACGCCGCTCCTGCCTGAACAAACATTTAGTGATGATCCCCTGCGGATGATGCGAGCTATTCGTTTTGCTGCACAATTAAATTTCAGAATCGTTCCTGAAACAATGCTTGCAATTCAAACGCAGGCAGAAAGAATAAAAATTGTTTCGCAGGAACGCATTACTGATGAGCTCAATAAAATAATGCTTTGCACTAAGCCTTCTGTGGGATGGGACCTTTTATACCAATCGGGCTTGCTGGCTATTATTTTTCCTCAGATGGTAGATTTACAGGGTGCAGAATATATTGACGGCAAGGGGCATAAAGACAATTTTTATCACACCCTTCAGGTGATTGATAATATTTCTGAAAATACCGACGACCTCTGGCTTCGGTGGGCGGCATTGTTGCACGACATTGGTAAGCCTGCAACAAAATTGTTTGAAGAGGGCCATGGCTGGACCTTTCACGGGCATGAAGTAGTTGGCGCTCGTATGGTGCCTAAAATATTTACGAGGCTGAAACTGCCTTTAAACGAAAAGATGAAACAGGTACAGAAATTGGTGCTGCTGCATTTGCGACCTATTAGCCTTACCAACGAAAATATTACAGATAGCGCTATCAGAAGATTATTGTTCGATGCGGGTGAAGACATTGATGCACTGATGCTGCTTTGTTCTGCAGATATAACCAGTAAGAATAAACAAAAAGTGAAGCGATACCTTCAGAATTTTGAAATGGTAAAGCAACGAATGAATGAAGTTGAGGAAAGCGATCAGATGCGTAATTGGCAGCCCCCCATTACCGGAGAACTCATTATGGATCATTTTGGATTAGCACCCGGAAAAAAAGTGGGAATTATTAAAGACGCTATTCGGGAAGCTATATTGGATGGACTGATTCCAAATGAATATGATGCCGCTTTTGGATTTATGTTAGAAAAAGCTGCAGAATTAGATTTAGCGCCGGTGAATAAATCTTAATTTTATCAGGTTCGGAATGGTTACTTGCTTAATTTGCACACTTTATCAGAATAACCATAACAAGCTATTATTATCCAATAAATTATTAAATAAAGAATGGCTGTATTAAAATTCAGAATTTATCTCGAAGAAGACGATGCTGTTTACAGGGATATCATCATAAAGCATACACAGACTTTTCACGATTTGCATTTGGCAATTTTAAAGTCTTACGAATTTGATAGTAAACATCAGGCTACTTTTTTTCGGAGCAACGATAATTGGCAGAGGGGTAGAGAAATCAGCGTAGAAAAATACGAGAAGAAATATCCGGTTGATCCATTAATCATGACAGAGACTACGATTGGTTCGGAAATACGCGATACCAATCAAAAATTTGTGTACGTGTACGATTTCGCAAAGAACTGGACCTTTCTGGTTGAGCTTATTAATGTTAGCAAAGAAGAAAATAGTAAAACAGTCTATCCTTCCATTACCCGTACAGAAGGGATTGGGCCGCAGCAATACGGAACAAAGAGTTTGTTGGGAGATAAGTTTGCAGATATTGAGGAGAAATACGATTTAACGGAAGCTACTGATGGTTTTGGAGAAGAAGGCGATGAAGCTGATACAGGAGACGCGGCAGAAGAGGATGAAGGCACCGAAGAAAATCACGATGAAGAAGCCTTTTAGCGAATTCGAAATTATACCAGGCCAACCTGAAAAGGTTGGTCTTTTTTTTCACCTAATTTTAAACTCCAATTTTAAAGCCGCTTAAATTTAAATGAAGGGTTCAGCCAATAATACAGTTTATATTGTTTGTGGGCCAACGGCTGTGGGTAAGACCAGCTTTGCAATAGAGCTTGCTAAAGCATTAAAAACCGAAATCATTTCTGCCGATTCCCGACAATGTTTTCGGGAATTAGGAATTGCAGTTGCAAAGCCTTCTGCAGAAGAATTAGCATCTGTGCCACATCATTTTATCAATTCACACTCCATTCAAGATGAAATGAACGCCGGTATTTTTGAACAATATGCTTTAGAAAAAACAGCTTTAATTCTTAAAGAATTTGGATCTGCGGTGATGGTGGGTGGTACCGGATTATATATCAAATCGTTCTGTGAGGGTATTGATGAAATGCCTTCGATCGATCCGCTGATCAGGACTGATATTGCGGCAGCCTATGAAGAGAAAGGATTACAATGGTTGCAAAACGAAATAGCAATGCAGGATCCTTTATTCTGGCAAACTGCTGAAAAAGCAAATCCACAAAGACTGATGCGGGCACTGGAATTTATTAGATCTACTGGAACTTCTATCTCTGTTTTCAAAACGAGTGTCAAAAAAGAAAGACCATTCAAGATTGTTAAAATTGGTTTGGAATTACCACGTGCAATTTTAAACGAAAGAATCAACGAAAGGGTAGACCAGATGCTGCTGAAAGGCTTGACACAAGAAGCTTTCAGTCTTATCAATTTCAGAAGCAATAACGCATTGCAAACCGTAGGTTACCGTGAATTATTTGACGCGTTTGATGGAAAAATTTCTGAACAGGAAGCAATCGAATTGATTAAACAAAACACCAGGCATTACGCCAAACGTCAAATGACCTGGTTCAGGAAAGACTCTGAAATAAAATGGTTTGATGCAGGGTCTGCCTCCGTTGAGCAAATCTTGAAAAGTGAAGAATGAAAATTCAAAATTCAAAATTCAAAAGATGGGGCAAGCGAAGGGTGGTGGTTTAGAACTTGAATCCCAGCGTTAACATCAAATTACCTCTTCCTCCTGTTTGTGAAGCAAAAGTATTTGGCTTATCATTTAGCCGATAGGCAAATTGAACATCTTTCTGAAATGCATGCGCATAACTTAGATCAACAAACATGCCGTGGTTTCTATATCCCAAACCTCCGCTTGCAACAATTCGATCAGCGTTGAGATTTTTATCTGCATAGGGACTACCATAATATCCTCCCCCTAAACGAATCATCCAAACATTGAACTTTAACTCGCCACCGATGCGGAAATTTAAATTGCCTTTGTAATAATCTTTTATTTCGTTATTTACCAAGCGATAATAATTTATCAGCGCTTCGCTGGCATTATTTACTCCAGAATACCTAGCGCTGCGATAGTTTACATATTCTAGGTCGGCACTTAAGAAACCGCGTTGTTTGCGTGTGTCGCTGATTTCTCTGATAACATAACTAATACTAGCAATAGCCCTCCATGGAGTGGTTAAATTATACTCACTCTGACCGGGGTTACCGCTATTTAAATTATCACTCGATTCTTTTTTTATGCCCGCATAACTTTCTGTATTGGTAGTCATGGAAGATCGAATCTCATCCCGATACCCTAAGATTTGGGGAGTATGAAAGGCAACACCGAATCTTAGAAATTCAGAGGGTTTATAAATCATTCCCAACTTTAAGCCTACACCAACTGCTCTTGAAATATAGGACTCTCTGTATTCGAAGCTGGCGAATTGGTTATTGGTATTATTTGTTGCATCTTTTTCTGAGTAAACAAGATCGCGTTGATAATTGATGATTGGAATAACTAAACTACCACCCACATACATTTTGTCTTCTAAGTTTCCGGCAATACCAAGCGCTACTTCGTGATACCCGCCCGAAGTAGTTGCATCGTATGATTGAAGAACACCGGTAGAAATTGGTACAAAGCTCTGAAAACCTGCAACAGAGCCGCCTGCGCCTCTGATGGTATCGATCAAATAGGTTCTAAAAGCGAGTGATGATCCGAAAATATAATTGCTTAATGCTGCGTTGGTATCGGCTCTGTCGTGCGTAAGTTCTTCCAAATATTTTTCGGAGAAAGAACTCATATTATTATAGCCATTGAATTGAATATGGTTATTATAACTGGCAACCTGATTCACTGAAATGGCAAATGCGCTACTGGTCCATTTACGATTTCTATTTGTGGAGCCGCCAAAAATGATTCCGGAAGCACCGTAATTAAAATTATTTTTCTTAACGCCGGTATCAGTTCCTCTATAGTTCAATTTATTGTTGTTGAAAAGGAAGCCAGGCGATAAAACAAATTCATTGGTCTTAAATAATCCCAGGCCTGCAGGGTTTACGTGATTGGCAGTAATATCTCCCCCCAGCGACCCCATTACACCTCCTGTTGCGGTATTTCTACCCGTACCATTTTGTATAAACCAAGCAGTACGAAGCGCATCATCGGGTATTTGTGCATATGATGATGCGCTTAAAAAAATGGATAGTATGAGTAAATATTTTTTCATGTGTCGATTTTTGATTTTGCTCCCGAGTGCTCGGGATTCGCTAACAAACATTTATGTTGCTGACAAATTTTGTTAAGCTCATGGATTTATTTTTGGATATAGATCGGTAAGTAGCAGCAAATTTTTTATTGAATTTGCTGCTATCGAATTCCTGAAGAAGATGACTCATTAATTTTTGCTAGCTCTTGGTGCACTGGCGCTGCTTCCGGTACTATTAGTACCTCCACTATTTCCTCCTGCACTGCTACTCGGCGCACTATAAGTACTGGTATTACCCGACCTTGAACTGTTTGAA
>JAIEMK010000031.1 GCA_019752295.1 Chitinophagaceae bacterium
TCATTGGAACCTCTTTTGAAAGCATGGATATGGCAGAAGATCGCGGACGGTTTAGCGACCTATTAAAAGAACTCAATATTCCTTACCCTGAATACGGAACTGCAGAAGATGCGGATGAAGCAGTAGCAGTTGCAAACAAAGTGGGCTACCCGGTATTGGTGCGTCCGAGTTATGTAATTGGCGGACAAAGAATGCGGATCGTGATCAACGACGACGAAGTTGAAAAAGCAGTGATCAGTTTATTAAAACATATCCCAGGAAATAAGATCTTGATCGATCATTTCTTAGATCGTTGTCAGGAAGCAGAAGTAGATGCCATCTTTGATGGTGAGAACTTCCATATTATGGGTGTGATGGAACATATTGAACCTGCTGGTATTCATAGTGGAGATAGTAATGCAGTATTACCTGCCTTCAATTTAACTCCTTTGATTGTTGAAACCATGCAATTTTATAGCGAGAAAATTGCCCGCGCTTTGAAGATCAAAGGATTGATTAATATTCAGTTTGCAATCAAAGGCGATAAAGTATTCGTGATCGAAGCAAACCCACGTGCCTCTAGAACAACTCCATTCATTGCAAAAGCTTATCAGATCCCTTATTTAAACATCGCAACAAAAGTAATGTTGGGTGAAGCAAAACTCACCGACTTCACAATGGAAAATAAGTTGGAGGGGTACGCCATTAAGGAGCCTGTTTTTAGCTTCGACAAATTTCCCGGAGTAAACAAAGAATTAGGACCTGAGATGAAGAGTACGGGAGAAGCCATCCGCTTTATTAAAGATCTTCGCGATCCATACTTCCGTACCTTATACAAAGAAAGAAGCATGAACTTGAGTAAATAAATTTTACAGCCATAAAGAAGCGCCACACTAGTTTTAGTGTGGCTTTTTTATTAGGTTAGTAAATGCCGTTGAATAAAAAAGATATCTGGCAAACTGCTCCTTTTGTAAGACTGCTCGTTCCTTTCATTGCGGGAATTTTGCTTGGATACTACTGCAGCGTTTCAACAAAAACAATACAAATCTTTGCCATTTTTTCTATTTTGCTTTTGCTGATCTTTTCTATTCTGTCGTTAACAGCAAAGTTCAGGTGGCGGCATTTAAGCGGTATTGCCATTCATTTATTAATGATTTTATTCGGGGCAGCATTGTGCAATCATCAAGGGCTTCAGAAAGACGCCGACTGGATCGGATACCGCTATCAGTTGAACGATCCCGTACTTGTTTGCATACAGGAACCTTTAACCCAAAAAACCAAGTCTTGTAAAAGCATTGCAAAGATCATCGCAGTACAACACCAAAAAAAATGGATCAAAGCAAAAGGCTATCTCCTGCTCTATTTTAAGAATAGTGTAAACAATGCATCAATCAATGTTGGTGACAGTATCATTCTCTTGCAAGCCATTCAAAGAATTATTAGTTCGGGGAATCCAGGCTCTTTTGATTATCAAAAATATTGTGCACTACAGCAAATTCATTACCAATCATTTCTATCCGAAAAAGGTTATTTAAAAATCAACTCCCATATTAACCATAGTGTATTGTTCTATTTATATAAAACAAGAGATGATATTCTTACTATTCTAAGAAAGGCAGTTCCGGGTACCAAAGAAAAATCGGTTGCAGAAGCACTGCTAATTGGCTATAAAGACGATCTCGACAAAACGCTGTTACGCTCGTACAGTAATACCGGCGTGGTGCATATCATCGCCATTAGCGGATTGCATCTTGCAATGATTTATGGTTTATTGATATGGCTATTAAAACCTTTCGGAAATAAAAAATGGACAACCTATTCAAGATCTGCCATTATTTTTTTTGTTTTATGGGGGTTTAGTTTTATTACCGGTGGCGCTGCTGCAATTTTAAGATCGGCGGTTACTTTTTCATTTATGCTCATCAGCAATTGTTTGGGATATAAGAACAATACCATCAATGCACTTGCTGCATCTGCGTTTTGTTTACTGGTATACAATCCTTTTCTGTTATGGGATATTGGTTTTCAATTATCTTATGCCGCTGTGTTGAGCATCATCCTTTATGGTAACTATATAAGTAACTGGTTCTACTTTAAAAATAAATTGCTGCAAAAATTGTGGCAGCTCAATGCTGTTACTCTCTCGGCACAAATATTAACCCTTCCAATTATTTTATATCAGTTTCATCAATTCCCCAATCTTTTTCTGTTTAGCAATTTTATAGTAGTACCACTTTCAGGCTTTGTTTTGTACGCAGAAATATTAGTATTATTGTTTAGTCCGTTTAATTTATTAATGAATTGGATGGGCTCCATAACGGCATTCCTTATCGGAGAGATGAATGGCGTTATTGAAAGAACCAGTCGAATTCCATTTGCATTAACCGAAAACATTCATATGAGTTTGGTACAAACCATTTTGCTATACGCAGCAATCATTGCAATCGTTTATTGGCTTCTCCAAAAAAAGAGACAGGCACTTTATGTTGCGTTAAGCTTATTAAGTGTAATACAAATCTTAAACTGTTTTTATTTCTATGAATCATCACACCAAAAGAGACTTGTAGTTTATCAGATTCCAAAACAGTCTTTTTTGGAAATTTATTCGGGAACAAAATATTTCGCATGGACAAATGCCAATAACAATTTATCAACCGACATTTTTCAACGCACAATCCTGCCTTCTAGAAAAATGTATCGGGTTGAGATGGGAAAGAATAATAATTTCTGCACAGCAAGCGAGCAATTAATCCGGGCAGGTTTGTTCCGCATTCAATTAATAGATAGTAGTTTTAAAGCCTCCGAATGGCCACTAAAACAGCCTGCAGATCTAGTAATTATTACCGGAAATCCCATTTTCAGGATGACAGATCTGGTCAGGATTTTTGATTGTAAAAACTATGTGGCAGATTGCAGTAACCCGGTGTGGAAAATACATTACTGGAAAAAAGACGCTAAAAACTTACATTTGCAGCTTCATTCAGTACCCGAAGAGGGTGCTTTTATCATAGACCTTCAACAGGTTAAGAAAATACAACATGCAAAAGAAAATTCAATCAGCACTTATCTCCGTTTTTTATAAAGACGGACTGGAACCTATTGCCAAACAATTGCAGGAATTAGGGATTACCATCTATTCCACTGGCGGAACTCAGAAATTTCTGGAAGATCTGGGAATTAAATGTGTGCCCGTTGAAAGCTTAACCACCTACCCGTCAATACTGGGTGGTCGTGTTAAAACCCTGCATCCTGCCGTTTTCGGAGGCATCCTGGGCAGAAGATATGAACCGCAGGATTTGGTTGAAATGAAAGAATATCATATTCCTGAAATTGATCTGGTGATTGTTGATTTATATCCTTTCGAAGAAACACTTCTCACCACATCGGAAGAAAAACTAATTATCGAAAAAATTGATATTGGCGGACCTGCTATGATCCGCGCTGCTGCGAAAAATTTCAAGGATCTGGTAGTAATCGCTGCAAAAAACGAGTACGCTTCTCTTGAAAACCTATTGAAAACTCAGAAAGGCGAAACCAGTCTGGAGCAACGTAAAGCATATGCTGCAAAAGCATTCGAAGTGGTGATGCATTACGATATTGCAATTAGCAACTATTTTAATCCGGGTATTCAACAATCTTTGCGTTACGGCGAGAACCCGCATCAGTCGGCCACATTTCATGGCGATCTTACCCAATTGTTCACTCAACTGAATGGCAAAGAACTCTCGTATAATAATCTAGTAGATGTTGATGCGGCTGTTCAGTTAATCAAAGAGTTTACTATTGCTACCAATCATTCCTACGTTTTTGGCATTATCAAGCACACCAATGTTTGCGGTATTGCTGAAAGAGCATCTGTAAAAGAAAGCTGGGAAGCAGCGTTGGCAGGAGATCCTGAAAGTGCATTTGGTGGTGTATTGGTTTGTAATGGCACTATCGATAAAGCTACAGCAGATGCAATCAATGAAATATTTTTTGAAGTATTGATTGCCCCGGCATTCAATGAAGATGCACTTGCTGTTTTAAAAACCAAGAAGAATCGTATTCTGCTGGAATTGAAAGCAGAAGGAGCTGCAATAAAAACTCCTTCCAAATCTTTATTGAATGGTGTTTTGGAGCAGGGCGCAGATACCGGAAATTATAGTAAGTGGGAAGAAGTTGGTGGTCGTCAAACAACAGCTTCTGAAAAAGAAAACCTGATATTTGCCAACATAGTTTGTAAGCACTTAAAAAGTAATGCCATTGCTTTGATCAAGAATAAGCAATTGGTTGGAAAGGGCAGTGGACAAACCAGTAGAGTGGATGCATTGCGTCACGCAATTGAAAAAGCAAAGCAATTTAATTTCGATTTAAAAGGCGCCGTTGTAGCAAGTGATGCTTTTTTTCCGTTTAACGATTGTATTCAGATCGCACACGAAGCAGGTATGGAAGCATGCATACAACCCGGCGGTTCAGTAAGAGACAAAGACACTATCGAATATTGTGTTCAAAATAATCTGGCAATGGTCATGACCGGTTTACGCCATTTCAGGCATTAATCGGCGGTTAGTTAAAGATGAAGTCAAACAAACAAAAAGCATATCTCGCACTAGTTGTTACAAGCCTTTTGTGGGGCACCACATGGGTTGTGAGTAAGATTGGCGTAGAAAAAACGCCTGCTTTTGAAGTGGCTTCTATCAGGCAGTTCAGCGGGGGTATTATCTATGTAAGTTTCTTTTTACTCTTCAAGAAATTACCCCTTCCTACTGCTAAACAATTCAGGTGGCTTTTTATCATGGCCATACTGATGTTTGTTTCATCAAACGGAATTGCTACTTGGGCTTTAAAATATATTCCCAGCGGACTTGCCGCATTAATTGCAGCGCTCTATCCTTTGTCGGTAGTGTTGATCGAAATGGTTTTTTATAAAAACAATAAAATAAGTTGGTCAACTTTTATTGGTTTGTTTTTGGGAATTGCAGGAATTGCGCTGGTGTTTTACGATAATGCATTTCATAATCATACAGAAGGATTTTGGTTCGGTGTATGCTTGTCTCTTGTAGCGATGATTACCTGGGCGATGGCAACCATTTTTATTGCCCGCAAAAAAACAGAACTCAATCCCTACTACGCAACAGGCTGGCAAATGCTAATCAGTTCGTTCATCATGTTTTTGATAGTGCTCATTTCGGGCGATCATATTCCTATTAGCAGCATTCCTCTACAAACCTGGGGAGCACTTGCTTATCTGGTTGCTGCGGGTTCCTTATTTGCTTTTGTTGCATTCATCTATTCCATGAAAAATCTTGAACCGGGAATTGCTGCATTATATGCATATATTAATCCTATTGTAGCAATACTGGTGGGTTCATTAATTATTAACGAGAAGCTGACAATGAATATCATACTCGGCTCTCTGATTACGTTGGTAGGGGTTTATCTTGTAAACAGGAGTCTGAAAACTTTAAAATAAGTCCATTAAATTTTATCAAAGTTCTCTTTCAGGAAATTGGCATACATTTTTTTCCATTCAACCCACTCTGGTTGATCGGTTAAAAAATGATTGTGAAAAATACAGATCATTTCTCCCTTTACTTTTTTTACAATATCATATAATCCCTGCAATTCTTTTTTTGCCTCATACACGGGATAACGTTGTTCAAAAATTGCTGTGGCATCCATATAACAAAACGGATGAATCTCCAGTGCTGTTACAGTTTCGTTTTTCAGATCATACCATTTAAAAGCCCCGGCATAAGAAGCCCTGAAACCATTCATACCAGCATATCCTAGCGTATAGTCCTCTAAAATTCCTGCATTCAATAGTCGCCGATAAGTATCCGGAATGGTCATCCTCAGATAATGTTGTCTTGACTTATCTACCGATTGATTTGTAATTTCGGATAAGCATTTTATTTCCTCCCGAAGAGCAATATCGCTATCCGCACTTTGCCAGGATGGATGGATTGCTACCTGATATTTTGCAGCATGTTTTTTTATCAGTTCTTGCATTGCCTTTTTAGTAGGGGAAATATTTTTGTCTACATACTTTCTTTTTTTCGCCAGCAGAAAAAAATAGATAGGGTTCAGTTTAAACTGCTCGTGCAAAAGATCCAGCCAATGGTATTGATCAAACGGATCTTGTTGATTGCCCGAGTACACATTTGCTCGTTCCTGAAATAATTCAAATTTACCTTTGAGTAGATCTCTAAAAAATCCGTACAGGTTTTTGATGATCGGCTGATGCAGATAGCTGTATGCAATATCAATATCGTAAGTGGGCAGAAAAGCAAATTCTTGAACAGGCGTGCTATATTCCTGAAAATTGTTCTGCAATAATTTTTCCAGCTCCAATTGCCAGAGTTGAATTAATGGAAGATGCAAAAAATTATTTTTAAAAGCCAGACTATTGGTATGTGCATACCTTCCATATTCGTCAACCGCATAGGGCAAATATTCTTCGTACCTCGACAACAAATAAAAAGCAGCAGAAAAAATATCGAAAGGCAGTTTCCCCCCATTTGTTTTAAAAAATGCTATAATTCCTTTCCATTCAAAACAATTTGTTTTCTGCAAATGAATTGAATCTTGAAACAGCAAGCCCTGAGGTATTATTTGAAAATCGTTGGGAGTTATTTTCTGCTCCGAATAATTGATTCTTGCACCCGCATGCGATAAAAATATTGCTGCATCCTGCGTAACCAATACTTCGTTTTTAAAAAGTACCGATACCGTATAACTGAGTCTGGAACTGGTATTGGGGCTATAGATTAATAACACGGATATCTGTGCTTATATTATACTTCCTTTTTGTTTAACTTTTGATCCTGCCACATTTCGCTAAATGTTTTTTCACCGAAATCCAGTTCGCTTCGATGTGTTGTCCATCCGGTAAAGACTTTATTCACCACCCAATTCTTCATTCTGCCATTTCCCATGTTCATCATAGTTCTGTTCAAGCTTGCTGTTTTCCATACTTTCCACGCAATTCGCTCTACAATAGAACTCGTTCCATTTGCAACCGATTCATGACGGTTCTCTAATAACAATTCGTGCAGGTTAATCCTAACCGGGCACACTTCGGTACAATTACCACAAAGCGATGAAGCATAACTAAGGTGTTTATATTCTTTCATCCCACTCAAATGCGGAGTAATTACTTTTCCGATGGGGCCGCTATAGGTAGTTTCGTAAGCATGGCCTCCAATATTTTTATATACCGGACAGGCATTTAAGCATGCCCCGCAACGGATACAATACAATGCCTCTCTTGTAATGGGATTGGCAAGGAGATTAGTTCTGCCGTTGTCGAGCAGTATCACATACATATCTTCAGGACCATCGGTTTCGCCTGCTTGTTTTGGGCCTGTAACGATGGTATTATAAACAGTTATTCTTTGCCCTGTTCCAAAAGTAGACAGCAGTGGCCAGAAAAGAGGCAGGTCGTGAATTGAAGGAATCATTTTTTCGATGCCCACCACCACAATATGTGTTTTTGGAAACGAACAACTTAAGCGCGCATTGCCCTCATTTTCTGTAACCGCAATTGCCCCGATATCTGCAATAATAAAGTTGGCACCCGTAACACCCACTTCAGCCTGAACATATTTTTCGCGTAATTTATTTCGGGCCACCAGTGTTAATTCTTCTGGTGTTAATCCTCCCGGCACCCCTAGTTTGTCGGCGAATAATTTGGCTACATCCTCCTTGCTTTTGTGCATCGCAGGTGTAACAATATGATAAGGAGCTTCGCCATCTAATTGTTGTATGTACTCTCCCAAATCTGTTTCTACACTTTCAATGCCATGGGCTTCCAGAAAATCGTTTAGATGAATTTCTTCTGTAACCATGCTCTTACTCTTTACAAGCGTTTTGCATTTTTTGGCTTTGCATATTTTTTCAATTTCTGCTAATGCATCTTCCGCATTTTCTGCCCATATAACTTTTGCCCCGTGTGCCGAAATGCGTTTTTCAAAGTCTTCCAATAAAGTATCCAAATGTTCAATTGCATCCCATTTTCTATTCTTTGCAATTTCCCTCGCAAGAGCAAGATCCGCAAATTGTTGCTTCCCAATCGGCACTACCGCATTGTATTTACCAATATTAAAATTAATCTTTCTGCGGTGGTCCAGATCAGTAGCTTTAATAGTACTCTTGGCAATAAAAGATGCGGCATTATCCTTCATGGTTATTTATTTTTATTCAATTCTTTGGCAGTAGCTTCCAGTGCTTCGTAAAATTCATTCCCGTATTTTCTAATAATCGATTCTTTCAGGAAAACATAAACGGGCATTTTTAAATGCTTACCCAAGCTACAAGCTGCAGCGCAAAGGTCTTCACGAGGTTCATAATTTACGTATTCGATATCAGGATCCCTTTTGCTTTTTTTAATTCTGATAGGAAACAAATGACAACTGATTGGTTTTTTCCAATCCAGTTTTCCCTCGTTATACGCATCTTCAATACTGCATTTGATGATACCCCATTTATCGCGGTAGCCATAAGCGCAAATTTCTCCGTTCAGTGTTGGTGTTACCCAACCAAACTCCTGATCGTATAAATATTTTCCAACTCTTTCCACTTCTTTGATCCCCTCGGCAGTCATATAGGGTTTGATCACTTCGTAATACTCCTTCAGTTTTTCCAATTCCCATTTTTCCATCGGAGCACCCGCATCGCCATCTTCACAACATCCGCCTTTACATTTACTGAGATCACATACAAATTGTTCTTCAATAATTTCTTCGCTCACTAATACATTATCAATTGCTATCATAGTTTATTTAATTCTGGTATTCCATTGTAAAGATAACAGCATTCCCGCAGCAAGAGCTAATGATACCGTTCATTTATATAAAAATCAATTACGCCATTTAAAAGTATTGATCAGGTGCTTCATGTCTTCGAGCAAAAACTGGTTTACAATACCCAACGAATCTGCATTGGGTGTGGCATCAAAATACAAAGCTCCTCTCAGAAAATGTCTGGTAGTATCAGTAAGATAGAATTGGTTTGAAGTAGCCACATCACCTCCAACAGAGAAGAACATACCGTGAATTTTATTGGTTGTGTTGATTAATGAATCGTCGATCGAATACGCTTTAGAACTATGTTTACCCGTTAGTATATATGCATGTTTGATTAGGGTATCGAATTTATTTTTTCCGATCTCTTTATAACTCACATAAATCCTTCCATTAAATTCCGGAAAATTGATATTGATCCACCAGGGATTTTCTGTTGTTTCTCCAAAGAAAGTACTGTCTTTTACTACGTTGGCATATACTGGATATTCGAAAGAATAAGGGTATCCGGGTTGATCGAATAGCTTGTATTGGTGTTTGGGAAAACTAATTGAATAATAGCCCTGCGGTTTAGGCGTAAAACTACTGTTACACGAAATGAGTAAGACAGCGAAAAATGCTGAAAACAAAAAAAAAGCAAAAGGAAAGAATGTTTTTTTCTTTCGATAAAAAAATGGTTGCTCCATGTAAGAACTTGATCTAGTCTGTAAGCTGTGGCTTAATAGTAATTTTTACTTTATTGATCCGATACTTTTCTACTTCCAGAACGGTGAACAGAAAATCGCCTGATTGAACCATTTGCGAAACCTGAGGTATTTCACCCGCCAGCTCTAATACCAATCCGGCTAATGAATCGCTCTCACCTTTGATCTGATCAAAGGTATCGGTCTGCAATTCCATGATCTTGCAAACATCATTCAACATCGTTCTTCCTTCAAAAATATAATTCTGATCATCTATTTTTCTGTAACCCGTTTCTTCCTCATCAAATTCGTCTTTGATCTCTCCAATTACTTCCTCCAAAATATCTTCGAGCGTAACAATACCGCTAGTGCCCCCAAATTCATCCACCACAACAGCAAAGTGAATATGTTTCGATTGAAATTCGTTGAGCAGGTCTTCTATCAATTTTTGTTCATGCACAAAATAGGGTTGACGCATCAGCACATTCCATTCAAAATTATCTGGCTCATTTAAATAAGGAATCAAATCTTTTGTATGAATCATTCCAATCACATTATCAAGGTCCTCTTTATAAACAGGTAGCCTGCTATAGTGCAGCTCTTTTACTAGTTCAATTAATTCTCCGTAGCTGGTTTGTTCGTTGATACCATGTACGTCCATCCTGGTTTTCATAATTTGCTTAACCGTAATGTTCCCGAACTTGACAATGCCTTTTAAAATATTTTTTTCGTTCTCCGATGCGTTACTGTCGGTAGTAAGATCAATCGCATGATCCAATTCTTCCAAACTATATGCACCATTCGATTTATTGGCTAATCGCTTTTCAATGATATCAGAAAAATTAACCAGTCGCTTGCTCAAGCCGGCGCAAGCGTAAGATACTGCCTGCACAAGGCCTCCGAAATCTTTTGCAAAACGAATATTATTATTGGTAGCAAGTACTTTCGGCATTACTTCTCCAAAAAGCACCAACAAGAATGAAACAGAAACTACTTTGATAACGAATTCAACCCATACCGCATCAAATTTTTCGAAGTTGAACATATCGTCGATCAGTAAATTGGAAATAATAATGATGGCGATATTGATAAAACTGTTGGCAATAAGCAGTGAAGCCAATAAAGTTTTGGGTTCTTCTAACAAGTCCACTACTCTTTTATAAGGCGGCTGTTGTTTTGATTTTAATAGATTGATATCTCTATAAGTCAATGAAAAAAAAGCTACTTCCGATCCTGCCAACACAAACGAAAGAAATAAAAGCACCAGCAACACCATTACCAAAACGGTAGTTCCCTGTGCCTGAATAGCTGAAAGAAGGGGTGGTATTGTTAAAAAAGAGTTCGGAGCTAAGAGATAATCCAAAATTTAAATATTTAATTAAACAATCAAATCCGATTGCATGTGCAATTTGATTTCAGAGACAAAAATATCATTTATAAATGGATCAGAAAGGAAGACGTTCACCCGAATCGCCTAAAGGTGGAATATCATCCCCATTATATCCTTCCAATCCCTCAGCGGCACCGGCTTCTCCCCTTTTATCCAGCATAATCAGATTATCTCCAACTACTTCTGTTGCAAATTTTTTATTTCCTTCCTTATCTTCCCAACTTCTTGTTCTTAATCTGCCTTCCACATAAATCAAGCTTCCTTTGTGCAAGTATTTCTGTGCCAGTTCTGCAAGACCACGCCACAAAACTACAGTGTGCCATTCTGTTTGAGAGATTAGTTTTCCCGACCGGTCTTTATAAGTTTCTGTTGTTGCCAGAGGAAATTTTGCAACCCCAATATTACCTTCCAGATGCTGAACATCGGGGTCTTTTCCCAGATTTCCAATAAGCATAACTCTGTTAACGCCTCTCATGAATTTGGTTTTAGGTTCGTCTAAATGGAATCTCTCTTAAAAATACCCCTTTTTAATAAACAAAAGAGCTCCTTTTTAAAAAAAACAAATAGGTAACAAAATGGTTTAATTGCCTTTGTGTTCAGTCAACAAAAACTCATTGATGATCTTAGGAAATGGTAATTGATGAAGGTTTTTAAGCGTCTGCCATTTTAGCTTTTTTAAGCTGGCTGGCTTTTCAAATAATTTTATCCGAATAAACCTTGCTTTAATTTGTTGATGAGTGAGTTGCTGCGAAAAAACTGTGGAAATGTCAATCACTATCGCAACAGGTATGCCCAGTTGTTTCTTTAAAAATGAAATAATAGTTTCCTGATCCCATTGAATCAGTTCTTCTGCTTCTACCAAATAAAATTCAAATAAATTTTCCCAGATATCTTTTTCAATTCTTTGCTGCACCAAAACTTTTTGATCTTTTTCAAAGAGAAAATAATTAAGCCATCTTTTCTTTTTTAGAAGTCGCTTTTCTTTTACAGGCAATATATTCACTACTGCTTCTTTAAATCCTTTGCAATGCTGATGCAGTGGGCATTCCATACAAATTGGCGCAAAGGGTTTACACACAGTTGCACCAAAATCCATGATCGCCTGATTATAAGCTGCGGGATCTGTTTTATCTAAAACATGGGTGGCGAGTTGTTGAAATAATTCTTTTCCTTCCTTACTATCCGTGGCAATATGGATTCCGAAATATCTGGCCAGAACCCGATATACGTTCCCGTCTACTACTGCATAAGGTAACTGAAATGCAAAAGATGCAATTGCCGCAGCGGTGTACGGACCAACTCCTTTTAAACTGAGTAATGCATCGTATGATTCTGGGAATCTGGCTTGATGCTCTGCAACAATTTTTCTTGCCGTAAAAAGCAAATTTTTACAACGATTATAATAACCCAATCCCTCCCACATTTTAAAAACATCCTGATCCTTAGCTTTTGCCAGATCTTCGATTTTTGGAAACTTCTGAATGAATTTCCGATAATAATCCAACCCCTGCTCTACCCTTGTTTGTTGCAGAATAATTTCGCTCAACCATATTTTATAGGGGTCTTTAACCCCTTTCCATGGCATTTGGCGGGTATTTTCGGTTCGATGCCAATTCATTAAAATTCCGGTAAACACGTGTTCCATTAAATTGAAAATAGCAATTAATCGGTCTTGGCGGCTATTTGGATTAGAAAAGTCAAGAAAATACCTCATTCCTCCTTTCGCATTACCCATTAAACCATTTATCAATCAATTAGTAACGTCTATAAAAATTAAGCTATCTTTCTTGCAATTCCAGTATTTTTTAGCTTACTTTAGTATCAAACCCCACACACACAAAACAAAGATTATGAGAAAATCAGATCTTATCAACCAGATTTCCGATAAAACGGGTATTCCAAAAGTGGATGTATTAGTCACTTTGGAGACCATGTTCAAGGAAGTCAAAGACAGTTTATCCAACGGTCAGAATATTTATATCAGGGGATTTGGCAGTTTCATCACCAAGAAAAGAGCTGCTAAAATTGGCCGTAATATCAAAAAAAATATTGCCGTAGAGATCCCCGAACACTTTATACCTGCTTTTAAGCCCGCAAAAGAATTTGTTGCAGAAGTAAAAACCAAGCGTAAGTCTGGGTAACTTCGCACAAACTTATTTTGTGAAAAAACAGCAGTGGATACTTGTTATAATTGGTATTATATTAACTGGCGTAATTTATTTTGGAGCCTCCATTAAAGCTCCAAAATCGGATGCTATTCCGTCAGCTTCTTCTCAACCTGTTGTTAATCAAACAATTACAACTGAGTCTTTATTAATAAAAGCAAAACAAAGAATCAGTCCTACTCAGGTTGCCAAGCTTGCGGCTATTGAAAGTTCCGTAAAAAGAGGAGATGTAAAAGATCAACAAATTCATATTTATCATGAGCTTGCAAGGTTCTGGTCCGACTCTGCTCGGATCTTTGAACCCTATGCATATTACACTTCAGAAGCAGCGAAGTTGGAAAATTCTGAAAAAAGCCTCACCTTTGCCGCCCGTCTGTTTTTGGATAACCTGATAACAGAAGGCGATCCAGCCATGCAACGCTGGCTGGGCGAGAATGCAAAAGTTCTTTTAGAGAAAGCTTTGGTGATCAATCCTTCTAATGATTCTTCCAGAATTGGTTTAGGAGTTTGCTATATGTTTGGCAACATTTCCAACAACCCGATGCAGGGAATATTGGAAGTTAGAAAGATTGTACAAGAACATCCGGAGAACCTGTATGGACAAATGGTATTGGGATTGGGAGGAAAGAAAAGCGGACAATACGATAAGGCCATTGAAAGATTTAAACTGGTATTGGCAAAAGAACCCGAAAATCTGGAAGCTATTTTTAATGTAGCAGAGACTTACGAGATGAAGGGCGACAAAGCAAATGCGGTTATCTGGTACACTAAAGCCAAAGAAACCATAAAAGTTCCTGAAGCGAAACTGGCTTTGGAAAAACGCATTACGGAATTGAAACGATAGAATTTTATTTTTTAACTATATAAATTTACTTGGGTATGCCTTGTGGTAAGAAGAGAAAGCGTCATAAGATTGCGACGCATAAAAGAAAGAAACGTTTAAGAAAGAATCGTCATAAGAAAAAGAACAAATAGTTCTTCTACTAACTATGATAGAATCCCCGTCCCGATTATTCTGGACGGGGATTTAACACTTATCTGAATTTAGCCACTCCCTTTCGCTACGCTGCAACTTTTACCTTTTCCTTCCTTTGGTGGCGAGTGTTACAGATACCAGTGTATCGTTGTATGCCGTTATCGGCCTGATTTTGTGTATCTAAAAGTTGCCATTTTGTGAACAAAGAATTAATAATAAATGTAGCTCCGACAGGCGTTGAAATCGCTCTGCTCGAAGACAAGAAATTAGTTGAGCTGCATAACGAAAAAGCAGACGCCAGCTTTGCTGTTGGTGATTTATATCTGGGTAAGGTAAAAAAACTTATCCCCGGACTGAATGCAGCATTTGTTGATGTAGGATTTGAGAAAGATGCTTTCTTGCACTATACCGATTTGAGTCCTTATGCCCGATCCATTATCAAATTCACGCAGCTTGCGATGAATGATAAGGAAGAGAATGGATTTGATTTCGGAAAATTTCAATCCGAACCTGAGATCTTAAAGACCGGAAAAATTAATGAGGTCTTAAACGGTAAGCCCAATGTATTGGTTCAGATTTTAAAAGAACCCATTGCTGCTAAAGGACCGCGCCTAAGTTGCGAACTATCCTTACCCGGCAGATTTGTGGTGGTTACGCCTTTTAATGAAATCGTTGCCGTTTCAAAAAAGATACATTCATCTGAAGAAAGAAAAAGACTTCATAAAATTGTTGAAGCCATTCGTCCTAAGAATTTTGGAGTAATTGTTCGTACAGCGGCTGAAGGAAAAAGTACTGCAGAATTGCATCAGGATATGTTGAGTTTGGTTGCTATCTGGAATACCATTCAAACCAATCTTAAGGGTGCAGTAGCTCCCAATAAGATTATGAGCGAGCAGAACAAAACCACTAGCATACTGCGCGATCTGCTCAGCGAAGATTTTAACCGCATCGTAGTCAACGATAAAAATATTTTTACCGATACCAGAGCGTATATACAACGCATTGCACCAGATAAAGCTGATATCGTAACGATGTACGGACACACAGGAGCAATCTTTGATCATTTCGGTATTACCAAACAGGTTAAATCTGCATTTGGGAAAACGGTTAATCTTCCCAGTGGTGCTTATTTAATTATTGAGCATACCGAAGCGCTACACGTGATTGATGTAAACAGCGGTTATAAAAGTGTAAGTAATAATCAGGAAGAGAATGCGCTCGAAACCAATCTGGAAGCTGCTGAAGAAATT
>JAIEMK010000010.1 GCA_019752295.1 Chitinophagaceae bacterium
GTATTAGGGTGGGGATATTTGCATTTGATGTTTGCTGTGTGATGTCAGACGAGGTCAACATTTTTCCACTGTTCATTTCCCTTTATCATTATTACCATTGAGGTTGCGAATAGTTACGTACGAGACTCAGGCAGCATAGTATAGTATAGAGGGCTGAATTGGCACTCACCAAAATTTCTATTTTTCCACTACCATAACAACAGATAGATGTCTAATTTGTTGGAAATGAGTACATTTCTAGCAATTCTATACAACAACTACTAAAGTATAAGATTTATGAATTAAAATTGCTACTAAATAAGAAAGTCCTAATTTTACTAAAAATATTAGCATTTTGAATGACGAGTTGAAATATGGTCTTGAACAACTGGAAATGATAGATGCAAAGGGGTATTCTTTTGGCCTTGTTCCTGTTGAAAATTCCGAGAACCTTGATACAGGAAAGTATAGTGCTGAAGAAATAATCGCAATTGAAAATGCCCTTCACTATGGTGCAGATTATATATATTTTCGGAGATTTAAGAACAGACCTCCAGTAGTACAGGTATACATTTATGATTATACCACAAGCCCAGCCAAAACAAATGATGCACTTATCAGTCTTCATCAAAGGCTTTATAGTTCTGGTCATGTCCCAATGTTTTTTGCATTTAGTAATAGAGAAGTAAGAATCTTTAATTGCTACGACAGACCAGCCAAAGGCAATAATTTAATTTACAAGCCTCTGACTACTATTAAACTGGCGGCGGATGTTACAAAACTTTTCAATGAAATAGAGGAAAGTGAAATTGCTAAATTAAAAGCCTTTTCAGGAAGATCATTTGATAATGGATCTTTTTGGGAAGATTCATCATTCAGCGGTGAGTTTCAGTTCGCCAATAGTGCCTATGAAAAATTGCTCACAGAATTAAAGCAATCATTAAAAGATATAATTGATCAAAAAATTTTACCAGGTTCGATAGCTCGAAAAATAATGGTCATTTCCATTTTGATAAAATATCTCGAAGAAAGAACAGATAATCATCTCAATTCTGTTTTCCCAAAAGCAGGCGAAACAAGAGTCGCCGTTATCGATGGCCGAAGACAAAAAATAAAATTTGATAAGAATTTCTTTGATCAATTTTCTAGAGGTGCCACTACTTTTACTGATGTATTGAAAAAGAAGGGGGCTGGATTAAAATTGCTCAATTATCTAGCAACACACTTTAATGGTGGAATTTTTGAACTTTCGCAAAGAGAGCGAACAACACTTGCGAAAATGGACTTAACTCGTTTTGCTCTTTTTTTAGAAGGGAAACTAGAAGGTGCTCAATTCGTTTTTTGGAGATTATATTCTTTTAACGATCTACCGGTAGAATTAATCAGTAATATTTATGAAGAGTTTTTAGAGAAAAAGCCTGGGGTTGTTTATACTCCTCCTTATTTGGTAAATTTTCTGCTTGATGAATCCATGCCTTTAAAAAATGAGGAAACAAACTTTAAAGTATTGGATCCTGCTTGTGGCTCTGGAGTCTTTTTAGTTGGGGCTTTTAGAAGACTGATACACCGATGGAGAAAAGTTAACAACTGGAAAAAACCAAAGCTCCCTGTCTTAAAAAAATTACTCATCGATAATATTTTCGGCTCAGATAAAGACGTAGAAGCTGTTAATTTAACCATATTCAGTCTATGCTTAGCTCTATGTGATGAATTGACACCACTTGAAATTTGGGAGAACCTTGAATTTGATGACTTAACCGAAAAAAATATTTTTTCAAATGACTTCTTCTCGCTTATTCAGCAAGAGAAGTTTAAGAAAAACACTTTTGATTTAGTAATCGGGAATCCGCCATTTGAAGCAAAACTGACTACTGCTGGGAAACAGGTTGAAAAAAAAGCTATTGAAAACAGGACTATTTCCGATAAAACCGAAAAAGGAAAAAATTACAAGATTAAGCTTCCCGATAACCAAATTTCTTTATTATTTCTTGATCAATCAATTCAATTATGTAAGCCAGGTAAACTGATATGTCTTATTCAGCCATCCGGACCATTGTTATATAACAATACTTCTTACCTATTCCGAAAATATCTACTGGAAAAATTTAATGTGCCACAGGTAATTGACTTTACACATATTAGCAGAGTTCTTTTTGGAAAGAATGGCGATGTGGCAACGGCTGCCATTTTTGTTAAAAATGAAAAAGCAAATAGCAAAGGCTTACTTCATTTAACTGTCAGACGTACAAAACCAAATAAAGAAAAAATATATTTCGAGTTGGACACTTATGATTTCCATTTTGTACCAATGCACATTGCACTCAATGACCCGCTCATTTGGAAATCAAACTTTCTTGGTGGAAGCCGAATTCACCAATTCCTCTCAAGACTTTCACATTTAAGAACGCTGGGACAATATGTAAAAGAAAAAAAATGGATCTCAGAAGAGGGCTATATGATCGGTGGTAAAAAAGCCAACAAAAAAGCACCTCATATTACGGGTAGCATGACATTACCTGCTAAAGCCTTTACAGAAATTGGGATTGATGATTCAATGATCGAAAAGGTTCAGGAAAAGTTATTTTACTATCTTCCGAACCCGGCTATTTTTAAAGCCCCACACATATTGATTAAAGAAATAATCTCGAATGATAAAATACCTGTTTCCCTAAGATTCGATGATCTTACTTTTCAAAGTCGCATAGTAGGTATTCATGGGAATCAGTCAGATATTAAAGACTTAAAGTTTATTGAAAAGGAAATCGCAAATAACAAAATCTACCCTTTTTATATTGCAGCAACCAGTGGACAATATTTAGTTAATAAATCATCAGCTATTTTAAAACAGGACATAGATAACCTTCCATTTCCAAAAAACCGGGATGAATTAAAATTAGATTTCAACGAACAAATTCTGCTTGATGATTTTTGGAATTATTTACTAGATTTCAGAAGATCTGGTGAAAAATCGTTTATAGCTCTTAACGATGCAAGTAAAAATGACTTAGCTCTTTTTGGAAAAATTTACTGTGACGTTTTAAACACAGTTTATTCGAATCTGAAATGCCATACCCCATTTGAAACAGATTCCTATGTATGCTATCCGTTTTATTTTAAAGATAAGCCGGCTATCGAATTTGATGATAAAGAAAAAGCAGAAAAACAAATTGCCGTTTTAGTAAAGAAGGTTGCCGGAGTAAGCTTAAGATTAACTCGGATTGTAAGGCTTTATGAAGGAAATGTAATATATCTTATCAAACCAAAAAAGCTTAGGTATTGGATCGGATCAGTTGCACTAACTGACGCCGATGAGACATTTTCTGATCTTAGAAAACAAGGATTTTAATGCTATCTGATACATCTGTAAATATTGGTAGCGGTTCAATCTCTGCCGGCATAGAAGCGGAAGATTCGTTAAAGGCTGTGATCAGTTTCATAAAGCTTCATTTTAAGACTTTTGCTGAAAATAATCAAGGACAAATAAGTATGAATGAGAAAGGTTTAAGTCAAAATCTTTGCATTCTCCTAAATAGAAATGCAAAAAAATATCCATTTTTTTTTCATCCGGAGTTTATGGAAAATATAAATTCTGGTGTCAGTCCTCAGGTGGATATAGGCACAATGTCCTATGATGATAAAATCATCATTTCCGACAGAGAATATAGTGAACATGATAGTTTTTTCTCAATAGAGGCTAAAAGATTGCCGACACCAGGATCAACTCGTGAAAAGGAATACGTTATTGGCAACCCAGCCCCCTCTGGAGCAATGGAGCGTTTTAAAAAAGGAATTCATGGTTCTGCCCTAAAATTCGCAGCCATTATTGGTTATGTTCAAAAAGAAAATTATGATCACTGGTTTCTTAAAATAAATTCATGGATTGATGAATTAACTGAACTGGACAATTTCAATATTTGGCAGAGTGCAGATAAAATAAAGCGAACAGATAATCAGGGACCAAAAGAATTTGCAGAATTCGAATCAATAAATTCGCGAATTGTAAATGGCAAAAGAGCGCCTGACATAAAAATATTTCACTTCTGGATCAATCTTACTACTACTGGTTTGGGAAATCCATCAATTTAGTACCCCTAATGCCATTTGTGTTTAACCCAATGCAAAAATATTTCTATCTCATTTTTTTAAGCTAGATATTACATCGATTGTAATTATTAGCTCTTTGACATTAGCAACCCCACGGGACAAAATGAGCATTTTTCGAACCCCAATATAATCGCGAAAAATAATAATCACAATCATAACTTATTCATTATTCAGCACATACACCCAACTTACGGTATGTGCATCGTAGACAACAACTTCAAATCTGGCAAAAAATGGTTCGAAAGAGGTGCCGCAAGGGCTACGAATTCAAAGGAAAGTTAATATAACTTTCCTTTTTCTTTTGAAACCCTTGAAATATTTTGTGTTGTTGAGTTTTAGAAAAATTATTGAAATGAAACTTTGATGACTTTAAATTTTCACTCCATTATTTTATTGTGTTATCCTATTTCCGTATACTAAAAGTATCTTTTCTTAATACATTATTATACCAAATTGAATCATATAAAGCGCCCTCTTGTCCATCACGAGTCAAATGTATTTTTAACGTGTCTTCCACGCCTTTTTTCAAATGAATGATATTGATCGTGTATCTGTTAATTACATGTGTATTAATGATACCAGGAACAATAACGATGCTATTCCTCCAATCTGCAAAGTAGGCAGATTGCTTAGAAATAATTAATGGTGTTTTAATGCCATTTTGAAAATCATAGACATTAACACTATCCTTATAATATCCGTTTTGTCCATTTGTAAATAAATCATTTCCAGAACTATCCATGTAATGAATTTGAACAGCAGAAAAAAAGTCTCCTCCTCCTCTCCTGCAAGATGGAAATAATACAAATGACATTATAAGTATATAATATAAAGTTCTCATGCTTAAATTATTTAGGGATGAATATTGTAGATAACGGTTTGAAAATAACCATAATCATTGCCATCAGGTGCACTTGAATAGTTAATGCTATAGTTATACCATCCATCATTATTGGCTCCACCAAGTGCAAAAGGCCCCCAACCCCAATTCATATGAAGAAAAGCACCTGCAATATAGGATAGATCATATACTTTTTCCGTTTTAAGGATATTCCCACTTCTATCATAATACGTTAAAATAAACCAAGGGTAGATAATCGTTTGGGATACCCCATCGCAAACCCATTCGTGCCCAAGATTAAATAAGGATAATAAACTAATCCACCGGCAGTATTTTGCCCTGGGTAGCCTCCCATGATACATGGCCTAAGATTTGTACTTAATTCATTACTCAACAAACCAGCATAAGACAGCCCATTTTTTGCACCCCATAAAATCTGATCACTTACTGTTTCTGTTCTTGATGCGGAAGTATATCCAAAATCCCCAAATACAGAAGGGCAATAATAATCATTTGTCGATGTACCTTTATCCGAATACGTTACAAATTGCCCAGGAATTTGTGTCCACTTAGTAATATCGTGTGAACCTATATCGGAAATTAATCTTGCGGTCTCATTATATCCTGAAATGTTTAAATAATAGGGATCTACAAATAGCGACTTAGGCATAATACCGTAATTGTAAGAAGTTGGAAAACTCCAAAAACGCATTACTTGTGCCATGGCTACCGGGACACAACCTGGAGGCATATGCCCACCACTAAATGTTCCATTTGGGCAATATTGATTGTAAGGCGAAAATTGATCCATCTTAAAGGAGAAAATTAAAAATCACAACCATAACTTATTCATTATCTATCAAATACACCCAGCTTACGGTATGTGTATCGTAGTCAATAACTTCAAATCCAATAAAAAATGATTCGAAAGAGCTGCCGTACCGGTTACAAAACCCGCTTTCAGAGCGGTTTTTTTGTTGTTGGTGTTGATTGCTTACTTCATTTTAACCGGCCGAAGCAGTTGTGAGAAAGTAAGTGAACCCATCTGCCAGATGCCCTTTTCTTTTATGTAAACTTCTGTCACCATAAAAGCATGGGTAACTTCATTGCCACCAACTACTGCCAGCAGATCAATATCATTTAAGAGAATGGCTGTGTTACCAATAATATTAACTGTAACAGCGTACACCTCGGCTTTTTTATACCAGATACCACCACTTTTTATGGTGCTTAATTCCTGTACTTTACCCCAACTACCTCCCATGTGAATGAACATGCATTTTTGGTCAAAGAGTAAATTTAAAGAATCAACATTTTTGTCAGCCATCCACGCCCATTTACTTTTTGAGAGGTTGATAATCTCCTGTTGTTCTGGTGTATTGGTGGTGGAGGTCTTGATTGTTTCGGTAGGCTGTGCACTAATTAATTGCACTGTCATAGTCATTAAGCAAAGTCCAAGAATTAATACTTTCATAAAAGTTTGTTTTGATTTTTTCGGATAATTTATTTGTTAATTACTTTTTGTAAATGCTCAGGATACCTTGCTCCCTGTACTTCAATAGTGGTGAGTGCTTCATTAATTTCCTTTAGATCGTCGGGATGTAGAGTGATAGAGTCAGATCCAATATTTTCTTCCAGTCGGTGCAGTTTTGTTGTTCCAGGAATAGGTACAATCCAAGGTTTTTGTGCAAGAAGCCAGGCGAGTGCTATTTGTGCGGCAGTAGCAGTTTGCTTAACCGCGATCCTTTGAAGAAGTTCCACCAGATTTTGGTTTGCTTTACGGTTATCTTCTGAAAACCTTGGGAGTGTACTCCTGAAATCACCCACTTCAAATCTCGTGGCTTCATCAATTTTTCCGGTCAGAAAACCGCGCCCGAGTGGACTGAAAGGCACAAAGCCAATACCCAGTTCTTCGAGCACTGGAAATATTTCTTTTTCAGGTTCCCGCCACCAGAGCGAGTATTCACTTTGCAAGGCAGCTATCGGTTGAACAGCGTGAGCCGCGCGGATGGTTTGAGCGCCTGCTTCTGAAAGTCCAAAGTATTTCACTTTACCTTCTTTAATCAAATCTTTTACCGTTCCTGCAACATCTTCAATGGGCACTTTGGGATCAACACGGTGCTGGTAAAAGAGGTCGATCGTATCGGTTTTCAAACGCTTCAGTGATGCTTCCGCAACGGCTCGGATGTTTTCGGGGCGGCTGTCCAGCCCAGCACCCGGAACGCCATCTTTAAATCCAAACTTGGTAGCGATCACTACCTCTTTGCGAAAAGGAGCCAGTGCTTCACCGAGCAGTTCTTCATTCGTAAATGGTCCGTAAGCTTCAGCAGTATCGAAGAACGTTACACCACGCACAAATGCTTTTTGCAATAAATCGATGGCTTGCTTTTTTTCCATGGGCTGCCCGTAGGCAAAACTCATCCCCATACAACCGAGTCCGATTGCTGAAACTTCCAACCCGCTGTTACCTAAATTTCTTTTTTGCATGTTTTTGTTTGATAGGTTTTTGTTGTTCCGTTTTCTTTTGTTATGGCAAATATCCGATCATTACTTGGGTGTGTATGGATACAGATTACGGTTTGTTCTACCATTATTACGGATTTGCAGTCTTGCAATAGCAGATGACCGGATATAATGATAAGTTTGGGTAACAAAATGCCAAAAATGGAGGAGAATCAATATGGTAAATCGCCTACCATCTTTTGTAAAATATACTTTCATCATTAATCGTATTAGATACACTCCACCAAAATATTCACTGCTTTCTCGAGTTCCTTTACATTCAACGAAGAAAAACCAAGTCTTGTGGCGTTGTAATTTTTTATTCTATTATAAGTTTCGCCGTTATTCATCGTTAGCCCTTTCTTAGATGCTTTCTCTGCTACTTTTTTCAAATCTGCATCCATAAATTTTGCCCATATACACATACCACCTTCCGGAATTTTGAAATTAATCTTATCACTTAACTTGTCTTGAAGTAACCCGCAAAAATGATCCCTTCGATCTTTGTAAATTTTAATCGCTTTTTTGATGTGATTGGCAATAGTACCATTCTTGTACAATTCTGCAATGGCTATTTCCATCAACGTATCTCCCTGAAACTCGATTGACCTTCTAAATTGCGTAGCCTCCTCTATAAAATTCTTAGGCGCCACTACAAAACCAATACGTACAGCAGGAACTAATGTTTTACTTAATGTGCCGATATAAATTACGTTGCCGTGGCGATCAAGACTGGCCATAGGTAGCATTGGACTACTGCTGTAATGAAAGTCGTAATCGTAGTCGTCTTCAATAAGGGCAAATTTATACTGAGCCGCCAAATTAAGCAGTCGCATTCTTCGATCGGGTGTTAAGGTTACAGTTGTAGGATGATGATGATGTGGAATAATGTAAACAAGGCGAATTTTTTTCTTTCTACAAAGCATTTCAATGGCATTCACATCTATTCCATAGTCGTCAACAGGCACCCGATTAATGACTGCACCGGCACGCTCAAGAGTAAGCGTAGCCGTATGATATCCGGGCTCCGCAACCACTACCTCATCTCCCGCTTTTAATAATAAATTGGCAGAAATATAAAGCCCCATCTGTGCGCCATTCGTAATGATAATATTCTCAGAGGAGATAGAAAGCCCGCGCGTGTCGCTTAAAAATGATGAAAGTTCCTCTCGCAAATACAAAGTTCCTTGGGGATTGCCGTAGTTGAAATATTTCTTGAAACCACTTCTCTTTTCAATACTCCGCATTTCCCGCATCAGTTGCTGCATCGGAGCAATACGTATGTCCGGAAGTCCCTCGGTGATAATTAGATTACGATCTTGTTGAAAGTTTGTTTGCGCATAACTTTCAACGCCCATCTTTTTTACCGCGAAGATTGTCTTTTCCGGATAATGAGCCAGCGTTTCATTGGAAGAAAATTTTATTGGCCTCATTACCGGCAAATCATTCGCAACAAAAGTGCCTTTGCGCGAAACTATTTCCAACCAACCTTGTGCCACTAGTTCGTCAAGGGCCATCTGCAATGTATTTCGGTGAATCTTAAAAGTATCCGCCAGTATGCGGGCTCCGGGTAATTTTAAACCCTTTCTTAAGTGACCGCTGCGAATGCAGTGTATGATACCATTTGCTATTTGTAAATAAATAGGCGTTGCTGAAGCTTTATCGATTGGAATTAGTGTGTGAATGGGAATCATATCTGGTACAGTTAGTTTGTTCAATCTGGACTACTAAGATATACCAATATCATTTTACTTTTAGCTCCTGATTAAAGAATTCAAAACTTCATCACATGGAAAAACAAAAGGGGATCATTCAGTTTTATTTGCGGCTGGCAATAGGTGTTGGCTATTTAGTGCCAGCCTTTGATCGCCTAGGTGTTTGGGGGGAACATGGCGGTAAGAATATTTCCTGGGGCGATTGGCATCATTTTATAAAATATGCAGCCGAAACAATGCGTTTTTTTCCCTCGTATTTAATTGAGCCACTAGCTATTGCAGCAACAATTGGTGAGATTGGATTTGGCTTATTACTGCTATTGGGTAAATACACAAGAATAGCGGCTTTGGGTAGTGGTATGCTTAGTTTCTTTTTCGCAGCATCAATGGCCATATCCTTTGGGATTGTTTCACCAATCAGCTATTCGGTTTTTGTGGTAAGCGCAGCTAGTTTTTATTTAGCTACAGCAAAGATTTATCGATGGAGTTTCGATGAAAAATTTAATTCAAAAGAGGAAGCATATGCAAACAACTAATCAATCTAATGAAATAAAAGTAATTCTTGCTTTTGCTGCTATTTATGTGATATGGGGTTCTACTTTTTATGGAGTATCCATTGCCTTAAAGAGCTTCCCTCCTTTCATGCTCTCTGCTTTAAGATTATTAATAGCAGGACTGGCATTACTGGTGATCTGCATTTTAAGAAAGGAAGAACCACCATCTTTGAATGCCCTTGCTAAAAACGCTTTCTGCGGACTACTGATGTTTATTGGTGGAATAGTTGCTGTTGTTTGGGCACAACAGTACCTCCCATCAAGTCTCGCTTCCATTATTATCACCACACCATTTTGGTTTATCATTTTAGATAAACGACAATGGAGCGTTTACTTTTCAAATAAGTGGATTTTAACCGGACTGATAATCGGTTTGCTAGGTGTGATTCTATTACTTGGATTTAAACAAGGGAGATCCGGAACAGGTGATTCGGGCATGCAATTGATAAGTATTATGGTTATGGTGACAGGTAGTGCTATGTGGGTTGTAGGTGCACTATATCTGAAGTACCATCCAACAAAGACTTCCACTTTCGTGAGCACCAGCATCCAATTTTTAGCCGCTGGCATTTTTTGCTTAATCATCTGTTTAATGAGAGGTGAACTACAACATATGGTTTTGAAAGAAATCCGAATGGACTCCACCATTGCTTTGGGCTATCTCTCAATTGTAAGTTCCCTGATTACTTTCATGGCTTTTGTATGGCTTATAAAAAGAAAACCACCCGTTGTTGTTAGTACCTATTCTTATGTGAACCCTGTAGTAGCAGTGTTACTCGGCTGGGGATTAGGAAACGAACACATTTCAACAATACAAATAGTATCACTAGCAGTAATTCTCTGCGGCGTTTTATTTGTGAATATTCCAAAATATAAATTGTTTCATCAAAATTAAAAACCAAAATCGATAATAAACACATGAAATGAGCATAACAAAAATTTGACACCAACTGAAATGTTTGTTAGCGAATTACATGTAACCAAAATAAAATAATAAACACATGAAATAAGCATAACAAAAATTTGTCACCAACCGGGATGTTTGTTAGCGAATTACATGTAGCCAAAATCAATAAAAAACACATGAAAGAGAGAATGAATATCGACAAAGCTGAGCCTGGCATTTACAAGGCAATGGATGCTTCAGATGAGCAAGTGCAGGTATTCCATCTGGATGAGAAATTGAAGGAGTTAATTCGAATAAGGGTTTCGCAAATCAACGGCTGTGGGTACTGCATCAATATGCACACAAAAGACGCATTAAAGTTAGGGGTAACAGCACAAAAGATTTTTGCTATTAGCGCCTGGTGGGAAACTCCATTCTTTACTGAAGAAGAAAGTGCGGTTCTGAAACTTGCTGAACAGGTTACGTTGATTTCGAATGGGGGTGTAACCGATGATGTATACAATACTGCTTTGAATTTTTTGGGCGAAAAGAAATTAGCTCAGGTAATTTTTGTGATCGTTACTATTAATAGCTGGAACCGGATTGCAATCTCTATGCATATGGTTGCCAAAAAAGATCCATCTCAAATAAGTTTAAAATAAATTCTTAAAAAATGAAAAATATTCTGGCACTCCTGACCATCTTTATTTTAACGATGCTTGGTTCTGCACAAGCACAGAGTCTCAATTCTTCCAAATCAGCTTCAACGATTTCAGAAAAAATAATCCTCAGCCAACTAATAAACGACCCTGCCCTAAAAGGAAAAGAAGTTCAAATGTTAATCGTAGATTTTCCTCCCGGAAAAGTATCTGGGCCGCATCGGCATCCTTGTGAAACTTTTGGCTACTTGCTTCAAGGTGAATTAGAATCTGTATTTGAGGGGAAGAAACACTTGTATAAAAAGGGGGATTCGTTTTACGAGATACCCAATGGGTTACACAGCGTAACAAAAAATCCAAGCCTCACAGAAACTGCTAAACTGCTTGTATTTTTTATTACGGATACAGGCAAAGAAACTTCTGTGCATCAAAAAAAATAGTCGAATAACTCTGTTTATTTAAATAATTCAACATGGAACAATTAAAAATATGTGGCACCTGCGGCACCCATTACTTGCCGCATGCGTCAAGCGATGTTTGCGAAATCTGTAATGATGATCGTCAATATATTCCAGACGGGGGACAAATATGGATAACGCCTGATCAGTTGCAGAGAAATAATAGTGTGAGGTTACACAAACTACATGAGAGGGTCTATGAATTACAAATCAAACCAACTTTCGCCATTGGACAGCGTGCGCTTCTTATTCTTTCGGATCAGGGAAATATTTTATGGGACTGCATTCCCCTGTTGAACGAACCTACCATTAGCTTTATTAAAACGCATGGTGGGCTGAAAGCCATTGCTTTTTCGCACCCCCATTATTACAGTAATATGAATGATTGGGCAGAAGTTTTTGACTGTAAGATTTATATCCATCAAAACGATGAACAATGGATTTTCAACATGAACAACCACATTAACTTATGGACAGGCCAGGAAAAAAAACTTTGGGATGGAATAAGACTGATTAATATAGGTGGCCATTTTCCGGGTAGCAGCATTTTACACGTTCCCTTTCTCTCAAAAGAAGGAACTGTATTTTGTGGTGATACCCTTGCAATTGCACCAAATAAAAAACATATTGCAGTAATGTATAGTTACCCCAACCGAATACCTTTATCTCTTCAGGAAATGAACAGGATCAAAAATAGATTAGACAAAATTCCGTTTGATAGTTTATATGGATTCTACAGTGATCAAAATCTTTCTGAAGATGTTAAGAAAATTCTGGCAGCTTCACTGCATCAATATATTTGATAGGGTTTCCTAAAATAAGGTGAACTCAGGTTTTGAACTTTAGGTGTCACTGATGAAATGAAGTGCTCAATATTGATTTGCTCCTATAACGTTTCCGGATTTTAATTATCGGTTATTAAATCCATTAAAATCAATTCCATTTTCAAGAGTGGTTTCTTAAATCGTTTTTGATTTTCGAAATGAATCGCAATCATAAACATGGCAAACCAAGCAAAAAACAAAATGATGGCAGTCTGTAAATTCACTTGCGCTGCAGAGCCAACAAAAACCTTGAAAATAATGATCACAAAAACCATGCAACATAGTGGTACAGTTACCCAATCGAATTTTCTTTTAAGCGCATAGAATGCCCGAAGTTGGGTGTGCAGATTAGCAACAAATACCAGAGCGCTCAACTGATTACTATTTTTAACTGCCTCGGAATTCAACATCCCCTTAAATCGGATTATCATGAATAAAGTAAAAGGAATGTAGATAATCATTACAGATAGCATCGGTAATACAAACTGCAAATCATTCCAATATTTTATAACGAAGTAAGTGCCAAAACCGTAAATCAAATTCTGGTATATTAAGGAACTCCAAAAATATTCGACTAAAGTCTTTTTTTCGCTCCTTATTCTGGAAAGTATTATGCTGTCGACCGATGCTTTAGTTAGCGGATTAGGGGCTTTGTATTGCTCATTATCCCAACTTTTTTTGATGTCATCAAAAGTTTCCATAGTTTATACTTTATTTTGCAATTTCGTTTTAAGTAATTTTTTTATTCGAACAAGCCTTACACTGATATTGGATTTTGTGAGCCCTGTTATCAAAGCTATTTCTTCATAACTTTTATCATCCAGATACAAGAGAATAATCATTTTATCAACAGCCGAAAGAGTGTTGATAGCAGTATAAAGCGCCTCAATCCTATCCCCCGCAATAGTTTGTTCTTGCAATACACCAACATTCAAATGGTAATCCTCCAATACACCTTTCGCCAAATTCCTTTTTCCCTTCCTGAAATAGGTTATTGCTGTATTTAGTGCAACTTGATACATCCAGGTAGAAAACTTTGATTGTCCGTTGAATGTTGGGTAGGATTTCCAAAGCTGGAATATAATTTCCTGAAAAAGATCTTGCCTATCAATAGGATCTTTGCAGTAAGCCCTTGAGACTTTATGCACAATGCCGGAGTTTAAATTGATCAGTTTCAGAAATTCATTTTCCAAATTGAATTCATCCATATAACAGAATTAATCGTCAATGTTGAACTATATGTGTACAATCCTCATCGAAAAACTACAAATATTCCGGATTTTATTTTTTAGTTTTTCAAC
>JAIEMK010000001.1 GCA_019752295.1 Chitinophagaceae bacterium
TAATTCTCCTCCCTTGGCAAGATTTTCATATCCAATCTGAAAGAATGGGATATATAGGTCAGGATGCCCACTTTTGGTTACACTCCAATTGTCTAATAATTTAAGAGATACCTCATCCATATTTCTTGAGCAAACGTATGGCGGATTTCCAACTATGACCTGAAAGCCCTTATAATTAGAAATTTCGCCCGACCATTTAAAGTCAAGCGCATTACCATGAAAAAGATTGAATTTAAATTCCGTAACAACTTCACCTTCGGCTAATGCCATTAGAGTCAACAACAATTTGGACCTCGTTATCGAATAGTCTTGTATATCAAGACCAAAAATATTTTTAGAGAAAATGTCATAATATGACCTTCCTGTTTTTAGTTTAATGACTTGTGCAGCCGTATAAAGGAACCCCGCACAACCACATGCTGGGTCGCAAATTTTTAGAGTTTCAAAATCAGTTATTTTCGAAAAACACTCTTCAATTATAAAGTCGCGGATATTATTAGGGGTGTAGACAGCACCTGTAACCACTTTTTCAACCGGAGAAATAATGAATTCAAAAATTTGTATAAGATCCTCAATGTTATTGAGGCTGCAGATTGATTGGAATTTTTGTAGACTTTTAAAATCCTTTTCACCTTCTTTAATCAGATAGGGCCTCAGCAACTTATTGTTGGCAATATCAATTTTTTGAGAATAGACAAAAGTTGAAACAATGAGCCTATTTATAGAGAGTGGGGCATAAGAGTAATTTTCTAAGAATTTATATATTTCTTTTTTCATTCAATTTGTTTCCTTATATAGATTTTTGAAATCCTGCTTCACTTAATTCCTTGACATATTTTCTAAAATTCCTATAACAATCCAGCAATTGGTCTAATAAAACACTGTCGGCTGAGAGAGCTTCAATTTCATCAATCATATTGTCAAGTTGCTCGATATTCCAAATAATTTCATGCTGGGGTTTATAGAACTTTAACGCCTTATACATCCAAGCTCCCAGATTTGTTTCTGCTACTATTCTGCCATTAACTGCGCGGGAGAACTGATCACTATAGCTGGCATCACAAGGATCTATAAAGCCCTCATCATTGTGGTTATGTATTTCCTCTTTTTTTGTTGGCCACTGCGCTCGCTTAGAATTATTACAGGAACGACAAGCATATACCAAATTTGAATAGTCTGTTGGTAATATTGAGACGAGATATTTTTGAGGTACGAGATGGTCAATCTCAAACCAACTAAATCTCCAGGTGTCGACATCATCACAATATCCACATCGATTTTGATAGTCCCTTCTCAAATCGACACGGTGAGCAGCATAGTTTACTACTACTGTCTTGATATTACTCCGTGTTGGTATGTGTTCGCGAAACACCATTTTATTTTGTTTTTGCTTTTTTAAGCTCCTCCAAAATTCCCCTTGTTTGAGTAACAAAATCAGAAAGATTAGTTATTGCTTCCTTGTTAAGTAGATTAGCTGGTAAGTCTTTACCTTCGGGTTCGAGTTCATCCATTAAGATAAATAGCTTTGTTAAATCGTCTTCCTCTGGAATACTTAAACCTTGTTGATTCTTTTTGTCAACTAAAGTTTCTATTTCGTTTTTTGTATTTTGAATCTTTTGATAGTAGTGTTCTATGTTAGATTTTATTTTAGTTATTAAAATGCTTAGTGCTTCTTCACTTTGACCATCCAATATATTCTTATCGTAAATGATATGAACATCGTCCATCTGACTAATGGCTTGTGGTTCGTGCGCAGTTAGCATTATAATAGGAAAGTATGGTTTGTACATTTTTATTCTATTGACTATCATATTGCCATTAAATGACACATCACCTTCTTCCTCAAGAAGATAATCAGTTATAATTGCATCAAACCCTTCCTTATATACTTGTTCGAAAATCGAATCAACCGTCGATTCCGAGAGAACTTTTATAAGCGTTATATCAAATTCATTTTTGAAGGTTTGATAAACGGTATTTAACCACCCATCGTTTTCATCTATGTAAGCTATCTTGTATTTCATTTGCGGGTTTTAAACATAATTTTTAACTGCAGGCCTTCTTTATAGCCGATAATTGCGATCGTTGAATTATTATATTCCTGGATTATTGTCCGACAGATGTATAAACCTAAACCAGTTCCTATAATGTTGCCTTTACTGTCAGTTTTTGATGATTCATTTAAATTAAATATGTCTTCCGGATTACTAGTGTATTTATCATCTAAGCCCTTTCCATTATCAGCAAATATTATTTCTACATCTTGATCAACCAATGAGCATGTAATAGTAATTACTTTGTCATTAATTTTAAATCCTTTTAGCGCGCTCATTGAATTAGACAGGAGATTATTAAAAATCGAGTCCATATCTACTTCGAAAGCTCTGATTACACAAGGTGAATTATTATCGATCTTTAAGCGAATGCTAATATTACGTTGGGCCAATGCCTTACTCCACGTGGATTTGAAGGTTTGAAAATATTCACTAAAATTTAGATTGCTTCTTTCCCGTTTATCTCTTTTAAGAGTATTTAAGGAATAGTCTAGCCAATGTTTTAATTTAATATCCTCCGACTGCATCAGACCGATCATATAAAAAGGGTTATCATCTTTTTTTATATGGCTCAATTTCTTTTCATCTAGGTGATTCCTAAGTTCCTGTAATATGTGTGCAGTTCTAGGAATTAGGCGTGACCTAAGGCTTTTAACCTCGTGGGCAAATGAAGAAATAATAAGACCTACGCTTGCCAGACTCCGTAAAAGTCTTATTTCATCTTCTTTTTGCTCTAGCTCTTTTGTTAGAATCTGAACGCCTTCTGCCAAGGTGTTATCGCGCTCATCTGCTTCAGTTTCCTCTGGTGAGGGTTCTTGATTCGACTCGTTTTTTTCTTCCCCTTCTGTTTTTTTTTTCTTTTTCTTGTTCTCTTTCCTTTTTTTCTTCTTGTTCTTTTTTGACTCTTTCGGCTTCTTCCTGTGCTTTTCTTTTCTTTTCTTCTTCTTTATTCTTAAATTTATTTAATTCAGAGAGGTGATACATAATTGTATTCCTATCCTTTTCAAAAAAGCCAATTATCTCTAGAAGTATATTTTTAAACAATTCAAAAACATCGTTTTCAATAATTCCTTCCCGACCGGATTTGTCTTCAAAGCTTGAATTGTGTAGCCTAGATATTTTAACAGTGCCTGCAATTTGATTTGGCCCAATTCTATAACCACCGAGTCGCTGTCCTGGACCGCCAGGGCTTTGGGCTTGGCGTTCACCGAGTTTTAACCAATCCAAACCATTTTCACCATAAGGCCTGACCCTGAAGTCATCTCTAAATATTTTAATGCCTCCAAATTTCTTTAACCAGGATTTTCTGGTAGCACTAGTGATTCCTTTATAAGGATATTTTTTTAAATCACCATCAGCTTTATCGTCTGAAATTGTGTTCTTAAGGAAATAGAATGTAAAACTGAAATCACCAACTTTATCGATTAATTCCTGTTCAATTTTTTCGGATAAAATAAATCGCAATTTTCTATCTAGTGTAATGGTTTTCGTTTTTAAATCAGCAAGTCTATAGGGAAAAACTTTCATTGGCTCATAGTCGAAGATTTCACTGTATCTATTCTCTAGCACTTGTAGGTCCAATTCGTTTCTTGTTATTATTATTTCAAGGTCGTCATTAATTCGGGTCGCATTAATTTTATAGTCAAAATCATCGTAGTATGCTCTTTTTACAGTACCAAAATCATCTAACGAAGAGGTCACAAAAAAGTCAATCTGAAAATCAGTTTGTTCTGTAGGGGGTAGTAACATTTCAAGGTTAGCAAATAGCTTTTCTAACTGAGCTATATTCCAAAGGTCATTTAATTCTGAAATTTCAATTACTGTTCCATGAGTAAATGATATCGTACTTAGAAATTCAAACAGTTTCCCTTGATTTGCGAATTTGCTGAGCACATATTCAGAAAGATTAAGGTTCGGAATTGGGGTAAGCGTTGCAAGAATATCAGAGACAACGGCTTCCTTTTTATCAAAATCCTTCCAATCTACCTGCCATTGCCAACCTTCTATTTTTTCTTTTGCAAGAGTAAATAATTTGGTTTGCAGGCCAAGGCGGTTTAAGGCAAATCGCCCAATACCTTTAGCCCCAGTTTTTACTCTACCTCCTTTCGATGTGTGCTCGTATAATTTATCGTCGGTTCCAAGAGTCATCCACTGATTTGTAATAACAGTGTCAGTCATCCCATGCCCGTTATCCATAACAAAGATTTTACTTTTTTCCTTGTTTACTATTTTAGTTTCGTTTCCTTCTTCGTCAATTAGAGCATTATAGATTAAATCAAAAACTAAAACACAATTTTTTGCATCAGCATCGTAAGTGTTTTTGACAAGTTCTACGATAGCGCCTTCTTCGTTGGTGAAGTTTTCAAGACCTATTAATTTAGCAGTCCTTGCAGATACTTTAAATGGAATTTTTGTATTCTTATCGTTAGTGTCGCCCATAAGATCATTCATTGAAAAGGGAGGTTAACTTTACATTGAGTTTTTCGGCTATTTTTACAAATGTATTCATTGTTGGCTGCACATCACTAGTACACCATCTCGAAACGGTTGCTTCATTTTTTCCTAGCAGTTCTGCGAGCCATATAATAGTCAATTTTCTTTCTACTAGTAAAACTTTTATTCTATTAATGGACTTTTCACTCATAAAGATTGCATATTATGCAATAATATTGATTTCCTAAAATAATCGTTTTATAGGGGAAAGCACGGTTTGAAAGCCGTAGAATCCTTTTTCGGCTTTCAATTCTGTAAATTCTTTCTTTTGGGTGAGTTCATTTCCTTTTTGCGCTATTGCCGGCAAGCTGCCAATGTCAGAGCGAACTCTAAAAGCAATGTAAGGTTTTTCTAGGGCAAGACAATGTCAAAAAACTCAATAAAGTGGAACCGATGTTATGCTATTCTCCAATTATCAATTAAGAATTATTGTATATTTAATCCGATTTTAGGCGGACAACAACAATATAATGTAATACTTTTAAAAAGTAAACAATTAACCACACTATCCGATAAACGTTTATGCTTAGATTAATTGACACTGTAAAAAGATATCATTCTCAGCTTATCCTTCACATTCCTATTCTGCATTTACAAAATGATATTTATTGGGTAAAAGGGGCGAACGGGTCAGGCAAAACAACTTTCTTAAAAATCATCGCTGGTCTGCTCCCGTTTGAGGGCGATATCTTTTGTAATGATATTAGTCTAAAAAATGAACCACTTGCGTATCGTCAAAATGTAGGCTGGGCAGAAGCGGAACCATTATACCCGACATTTTTATCAGGAATAGATATGATTCGGTTGTATTGTGATATCCGGAAAACTCCTTTAAATAATGCATACCAACTGATAGAGCTCTTTAATATGAGTGGGTTCATCAATAATGCTATCGGCACCTATTCCTCTGGTATGACAAAAAAGTTATCACTTGTTCTTGCCTTTATCGGCAATCCACTATTGATTATATTGGATGAGCCTTTGATAACGTTGGATCAAGATGCTTTTTCGCATATATGTGATTTAATACTCGATAAACACACAAACAAAAAGACGTGTTTTATAATGAGCTCGCATCAAGAACTGGATACGCAGTTAATGCGTTTTGGCAAAGAACTTATTGTCAGCAATCAAACTGTTTCTTAAAGTATGAAATCACCCATAAAAATAATATTCAGATCATTTGTTAAACCCTTTTACCGGGAGAATGCGGGCATCTTAGCTTTTCTTTTTACCGTGATGTTCTGTATTGTAAACAAAGTGGATGGTGCTGGTGTAATTGAATATCATTATTCATTGATACTCGGGATGCTGAAAAGCAATATTTTTTTAGTATTGGTTTTTCTTGCCTGGTTTGTATATGCCAGAAAATGTGCCGCTTTTGTAACTGGGGTTATCCGCAAACCTGAATATACATTTCTACATATTCTCAATTGTTTAACGAAATCAAAAAGGACTAAACTGTTTTTTTTTGTTGAATGCTTTTTATTGTTACCCGTTCTGCTATATGCATCCTTTATTTTAGTTGTTGGATTGCAAAAACATTTCTATTTTCCAGCATTGTCAGTTATTATTTATTTGTTTTTGTTATGTGTGACAGCTGCAAAATTTCACGTTCACTTATTGGATGATACACATAAAGGCCAGGGTTCGATCCGGCCTCTAGTTTCTTTATGGCTAAAACTCCCGGCATCTTATTACCTGCTATTTGTCAGGTTCATCACCATCAAACAAAAAATGATCTGGATTGGGATCAAAACATTCACTTGCGGTACCCTTTACCTGATTGCAAGGAACAATACAATAAACGATTACGATATAAGCTTTCCTTTTTTATTTTTCAATTTTGGTATCCTTTCCAACGGCATAGTTGTTTATCGCATCAGGGAATTTGAAGATAGTTACATCGGATTTTATCGCGGACTGCCGGTTTCAAACCTGAAAAGATTTTTGCAGTATGCATGCGTCTATCTTATTTTATTGATTCCCGAATGCATTACTGTCTGTCTACTTGTTCCGGTTCATTTACAATATGCGGATGCAATATATTTTATTCTCAGCGGTTATAGTTTATTACTACTTATGAATAGTATTACTTTCATTGAAGATTTCTGCATGAAGCAATACCTGAAGATTTTGATGCTTCTCTTTTCTGTTCAATTTTTTTTTATTTTAACAGTTGGTTTTGCTTTTTTAGCTTTTTTCTTTTTCTTTTTAGCTATCTTTTTTTTTATAAAAAGATATTACAAATTTGAGAGAATTCTTTAAATTACGACATTGATCCTTGTTCTCACGAAGGGTATTTTTAGATGGAGAAAGTTGAAATAAAAGAAAAATAGAAAATAAATATATGATTTAAAGGCTAACCATTGCTGCATTTTCTGATGGTGACCTGGAGACAGGTTTCGTTAACAATGATATAAATATGCTCCTTCTCTATTCACGAATATCCGAACAAATTCATAAGTATGTTGTTGATAATTTTCTACATGACTTTGATGTGGAATTTCAAAATAAAATAGTAAAATATAAAAGATGGCAAGATGTGCAACTATCTCTTACCGGCCGTATATTACTCAAAAAGGGATTGAGTATTTTAAATGGTTCTGAATCCGGTTGCCAAGTCACCTATTCCCTAAACCACAAGCCCTACTTAGTAGATTATCCCATTGACTTTAATATTTCACATTCCGGAGAAATTGTTGCCTGTATCTTAAGTGAATCGGGAACGATTGGCATTGATATAGAACAGATACATCATTTATGCATTAAAGATTTTCATTGTGAAATGACTGATAATGAAAAGGAGCAAATTAGTACATCCCAAAATCCACAAGAATCTTTTTTTACTTATTGGACACAGAAGGAAGCTATTATTAAATCACATGGCAAAGGATTATTGATACCATTAAACTCATTTGAGGTTTATAACGGATCAGCTTATATTGGTGAGCAGAGCTACTATTTAAAGGAAATTCATATTGATGATAATTACAAATGTCATATATCTTCAGTTAATGATATTCGAAATAGCGTGATTGATGTACGGTATATAGGTATTTGATGAAAATAAAAAAAAACCGTCAAATCCAAAACGTTTAATAGCACTATAATTGGTTTCAAAAAATATTGCGACTTCTTGCTTCTATTGGGTATTGACAATGTTGTTACCCGCTTTGGAACAAGATGAGCTATAAAAAACACCAAAATCGATTGCGCTGAACAGTTGATTCCTGTTTCGATGTATATCTATTCACAAAATAATCGATGGCTGATACAACTATTTATACTTCCCTGAATAGGTATGCAAAATCCGATCGCAGTTTATATTTCCCTCTTCTGTTCTTTTCTTAGTAAAAAGATCAAAATAAGCTCTACAGCCAACACAACATAGCCGAGCCGTTTTGATTCAAAAACATAGCCGATAATTATTGAAGCTGCTATAGCTGAAATAACCAATACAAAAATGTTGTACTTCATTTTAAAAAAGTTTAGAAGCTGTTTGAATTATTTGTTGAAAATTATCTATATCCCGATTTAATAGCTTTTAATCATTTAAATCAAATAAATCTATATATAAATGATAAACAGGATTACTAAAAGCAGAATAAACAAATCCGGTGTTAGGAAATTTCACTACCGCAATATTAAAATGAAATTATCTCCCTATCCGAGTGTTTATCCAGATGTCTATCGCTGCCTTTTATCCATAATATTCCATCAATTATCATTGCCTGTCCTTCAACTGTTGGTTCTTTAAAAATATTCTTTATACTAAAATCGATGACAAACTGCTTTTTTATCTGACTGGTCAATCTTATCGCTTTTAAACTGTGACCTCCCAGATCAAAGAAATTATCTTTTATGCCAATCCCGTCTCTGCCCAGTATATCCGCCCAGATCATTGCCAGTTTTTGTTCTGTTTCACTGCCAGGAGCCACATACGCAGCCCTGTCCTTTATCCCCTGCGTTACCGGAACAGGCAATGCACGCTTATCTACCTTGCCATTGGATGTGAGGGGAAGATTATCCAGTTGTATGTAATGAACAGGAACCATGTACGCCGGCAACTTATCACTCAAGTATGAATGCAGTTCTGACGGACTTATTGTTTTTTTACTTACCGTATATGCTACCAGTTCTTTATCGCCATCTGCCATATCCCAGGCCATTACAACAGCTTCCTCAATAAATTGATTGCTCCGTAACGTGCTCTCTATCTCTCCCGGTTCTACCCGGTATCCGTTTATTTTTAATTGATTGTCCCTTCGCCTCAGGTACTCTATTTCACCATTGGGCAGCCATTTGGCAATATCACCGCTCCGGTAAACGGTCTCTCCTAGCTTAAACGGATCTTTTATAAATTTTTCGGCCGTCAGTTCCGGGCTGCCACTATAACCGGTGGCCAGGTTCCAGCCACCTATATACACTTCCCCTTCGATACCTATTGGCACCAGCGTCATTTGTTTATCCAGTATATATATTGTGGTATTATAAACAGGGCGGCCTATACTTGCTTTCTCCGGTATACTCCCTTCAGAATAACTATAGGCTATTCCGGTAACAACATGCGTTTCAGAAGGACCGTATAAATTATAGAGCTTTACGGAAGGATTATTTTTCAAAAACTGTTGCAGTCCTCCATTAACATACAGCTGCTCTCCGGTGGATATGATCTCTTCTAGACTGTGACCCAGAAAATCAGCAGGGGACAATATGCTGAACATGGCCTTCAATGCTGCATAGGGCATCGACAAAGTGGATATCTTCTCACTGACCAGGTAATCCTTGAGTAGCCAAAGATCCCTGCGCAGTGCTTCAGGTATAATATGAATTTCTCCGCCTGTGGCTAAAACATAAAAAGTATCAGAAAGAGATACATCGAAACTAAAAGAAGAAAACTGGGCAAACCTCTTGCCGGTATTTAATTTAGCTCCATGTATATCCCACTGAATCAGATTATAAAGTGTCCTGTGCGTTTGCTCTACTCCTTTGGGCGTACCTGTGGAACCAGATGTGTAAACTACATATGATGTATCATCACCTATGACAGACAGTTTCATAGCAGGATGATCCACTCCTTCCGTAAGGGAAGATAAACGGATCAGGTGCAACCTGCTTTCAAGCCCTGAAAGAAATTCTTCTTCCATATCATCAATGATCAGGGCTTTCAGACTGCTTTCTTCCACCATATAACGAATGCGTAACTCAGGCATCGACTTATCTACAGGAACATAAATACACCCTGCCTTCATAACCGCTATCATACTGATTACTGACCATTCTGAACGGTCCAGCAATACGCCAACATAATCCCCTTGTTTAACCATCACTTTCTCCCGCAGGTAGAATGCCAGCTGGTCACATCTTTTATTTAATGCCCCATAGCTCAGCACCACCCCATCAAACACAACGGCCCTGTTGCCGGGGGTTCTTAATACCTGCTCTTCAAACAGGTGTAATACTGTCTTATCTGAAGGATAGTACCGTCCCGTATCATTGAAAGATACCAGCAGTTCATCTGTCTCAGTTTTGCTCAGGTAAGATAAGTCGCTGATCGGTTTGGAAGGATCTTGGCTAACCACCTCCAGCAATTGGTTCAGGTGTGAGGCCATACGGTCTGCTGTTCCCCGGTCATAAATGTCACTGTTATATTCAACAGTCAACTCCAGACTATCTTCTGATTCCACGAAACTGAACAGAAGATCAAATTTACTGATTACGTTCTCGCCTTTGTAACTACTCACAACGATCTCACCCGGCCTTTGCTTATCATCATCCGATGATGCATTTTGCAATACCACCATTACATCAAATAACGGGTTGCGGCTCAGGTCACGATGCAGGTTTAACTCATCCACCAGTTCATCAAAAGGATATACCTGGTGCTCATATGCACCTATCATAATATGTTTTACCTTATCCAGTATTTCCCTGAAACTGTCACTACTGTTAAAACGCGTTCTTAATGCCAGTGTGTTTACATAAAAACCAATCTGATCCTCAAGATCCGCATGCTCTCTCCCTGCTATCGGGCTCCCTATGATAATATCTTCCTGGCCCGTATAACGATACAGCAATGTATTGACCGATGCCAGCAAAAGCATAAACAGCGTGCCCCCTTGTTCATGGGCATTCCTTTTTAACTTCTTTAGCAGCTTACTGTTTATTACCTGCCTTACGCAACCGCCATGGTAAGTCTTTACTGCAGGACGTAACCTGTCTCCCGGTAATTCCAGAACCGGCAGGTCCCCTTCAAATTGTTTCTTCCAGTATGCCTTATGTTCCTGGAGCTGCCCCCCGCTAACCTGCTCCTGTTGCCAGAATGCATAATCCTTATACTGGATCTGCAGGGCCGGCAGCAAATGAACACTGCCACTTATATAGCCGTTATAATAATCCAGCAGTTCTCTGATCAATATACCCATCGACCACCCATCGCTGATAATATGGTGCATCACATAGATAAAAAAATATTTATTATCTCCTACCTGGTATACCCCGGCACGCATCAGCGGGCCAAGGCTCAGATCAAAAGGACGGCCAACTTCTTCCTGTATCAAAACCTGTAGTTCATCCTCGCTTAAAGACTCTTTGCGCAGATCTCTATAAAACAAATCGAACCCTTCCGCTGTTTTAATATACTGACGGATATCTCCTGAATCCTCCTCTCTGAATATCGTCCGGAGTATCTCATGACGTTCTATAAGACGGTCAAATGAATACGACAATCCCGCCAATACAAGATTCCCCTCAAACACAAATACACCAGCCATATTATATGCCATATTCGCTTCCTCAAACTGACTTAACACCCACAGCCTTCTTTGAGATGAAGAAATTGCATAACTCTCCTGAACCCCTATCTTAGGAATCGATCTATATAATCGACGCTTATCTTTATAGGAATTAAACAGCATGATAAGTGCTTCTTTGTGCACTTTGATTTCGTTCAATAACTCATTATTCAAAACTCCTTTGGGGGCTTGTACATCCAATTTGTTATCAATAACCTGGAGTCTTACATTGAGGCTCATCAATTTTGCAAACAGTTCGGCTGGCATATTATTATTTTATCGTCTAATTAATATTTTGGAAGCAGTGCTTCATTTTGAAAAATAACTTCTTAAACTTTCGTTTGATTTCATACAAAGAAAACATGAGGCTCCGGGTACACTTTAGGAAAACATTCTACAGTTTATGCAAACCGGAGCCAGTCAAAATAGATATAAATAAAAGTTGAGAACAGATTTATACCTTTAATGAATATATTTTGTGTTGAAACGTAAATTGTTACAGGCCTCTATGTGCGATAACCCCTTTAATAATTTCATCAAAATGAAATTCATCTTTGGTAGATAAAATTTCCTTCTTTATTTCCCCCAGCGATCTTATTTGATTATGCCTGATTAGAGAAGAATGGTCAAGTAATTGGCGAACAGATTGATCAAACTTCTGATAATATTCCTCATCACTTAAATCTGCCAAAATAAAACAAGCAGCTCCAAGTTTCTCCAGTCTAATACCGATATCATCACGGTCATAGCATTTACTGCTCAAAATTATCCCAGGTATTTCATACATTAATTGATAATTACAAGTGCCACTCCCGCATTGATGAATCATTAAATTCGCTTTGGAACAAATCAGATTCATAGGAAGAAAAGATCTATAAAAAAACCGGTTTTTATCATAATCATTCTGAATTATAATATTTGTAATAACTGCTGCCGATGTATTATTCAACAACGAGTGTATACAGTATTCGGCCCTTTTCAAAATTTCTGGTGGGTCGGCTATCCCCTTGGTAAAATATATAATTTTCCTATCCTTGTTCTGCTCAAAAAATATATGCAAGGCTGCAATTAATTCGTCTGAATACGATAAAGATCCTGCCATCTCTGCATCAGTTAATAATAATGGACCCGCATAAACATAGGCTTCCTTATTTTCCAAATTGACGGGCAAAGAATCTAAAGATGGGACCGACGGGATAATGTTTACATCTCCGGTAAAGAGGTCGCTGATCGTTGCAGGGTTCCAAAGTCCTAACGAAGTAAGATCCATTTTTTTTAAACTATCAAAGTATTCAACTACTCCAGAGCTATGCCTGGAATTACCAGTCAGGGATTCGGAGGGGATGGTTCCTTTTCTAACTATCGAAATCCGCGGCTTATTCATTATCCTCGTAGAAAAGCCTGTGTAGTAATTATGATCATCAACGACTACATCTGGATCAAAATCAGAAATTGCTGTTAGCTCGGGCATTAATTTATTTTCCAGGCTGTGATGTAAATTAAGTATGGGCAGGTTATTATTCCTAGCATATTCATGTAATTCTTCCGGCAGCAGGAACGCAGTTGAAAATTCTGCTTTATTTAGTCTTTTTGCCAACGAAATCAAGGGTATCAAATGCGATGGCATTGGATGCGGAATAAAAAGGACCTTTATATTTTTCATATTTTCTATTTGCTATAA
>JAIEMK010000051.1 GCA_019752295.1 Chitinophagaceae bacterium
TCCGTGTACAATCATATCAACCATTTTGGAGTAATTCTGCTCGGGAGTTTAAAGAAAGGTTTTGTAAAATCTGTTTTCATCGTAATTATTTTTGATTACGATGACAAAGAAAGCTATAACGGTAGCCGATAACTATGGAGTGCTCACTCGCAAGAGTTCGCTTAGAAATACTTATTCAAGCTGAATAGATAAACTTTTGACATCTTATTTTAAAAGTGTGGAAAATAATTATGCAATAGTGCAGATTGTTATTTTCTGTTATTGGGATCCTTCATTTTTTTGTTTTATTGTCAGTCATTTTAAGTTATCTAAAACGGAGCGTAACTCAGGAGGCAATGAAGTATCCTCAATATGTTTTTTAACTCGTTCTATCATGTGGACAGGTGCATTCATCAGGAGTGAATCTATTGAACTCATTGTTTCATGCAACCAAATCTTAAGGAATTTTTTTTCGTGTATGGAAAGATGATTGTAAATATTTGGCTTGCTTTGAATCTTGGCGGAAGTTCTCCTTTTATCATCTTCAATGCCGTGAATAAAAAAGTTACGGACGATATAAGAGTGACTTGTTCCTTTCCCATTCTTCCCATATCTCTCATTTGCATCAAAATTTTTTTCACCATTCCCTACAACGAAACTATGAATAGCTGCACATGACAAATTGAGGATAAGATGACATCCCAAAGAAAATTCTCGCCCAAATATTTTATTGCAAAAGAACCCGATCGCAACATCATCAATTTCTCCACATTCTTTGTGATACTCTCTTTGCAAGTCAATATCACCAAGTTCAATGTGAAGTTTTTCAATTTTCTTTTCATTGTCATTACTTACAGACCATTGTTGAATAAGATTTAGAAAGTAGATTTTAAAAATCGTTGTCAAAGCATTTTTGGCATCATTAATTGCATTGTCAAATAAACTCTGATACCTATCAGTTCCACTCTCAACTGCCATCCAATAATATTTTCCTATTGGCAAAAGAAACCCACTGTTTGTTGAGGCTGTTGTAAGCCGTTCACCAGATATTTTCTTAGGGATATAGTCACTCTTTCCAAACAAGTCATTTGAAATTCTCTCAAGAGTTTTTTGCTCTATCAAAATTTTATTTTCAAAATCACGCAAATATTTATAAATACGATTTAACCATGGTTTAACATAAAAGAAATAGGATGGGTGTAGTTGAAAATTTGTCATCAGCATTGCAGAACCAATCGTTTCCATCGCTGTAGAATGTGGAGTTGTGAAATCAGGAAGTGAGTTGAACCTAAGAGAATACCAAAATTGATAATTTTCTTTCAAATTTTTTTTATACTCTTTTTTTAGTTGTTCAATTCTATCTTTTAGTTGCTTAAAGCCGGACTCATTTGATAAATGAATGCAATCATTAAACCACTGTTCATTATTCTTTTCATCCTCATCGTAAAGCAATTTGTACCAGAGCGAAATAAGGTATCCACGCATTTTGTATGTCGCTTCCTTTTTTGATTTCTTTAATTCCTTTTCATCAGCTCGGTTGTATGGCCAGCGAAAAGGTAACATACCTTTATTTAGTTTACTATCGAGATGTTTGTACAATTTATCAACTGAATTTAGCTGCTCGAAATCAATATCAATTTTAATAAATGTGATTTCCTCTTTTGGGTGCCTTTTATGAGGTTTCTTTCTAACTGTCGCTATTTGAAGAACATCAACATGGTACTTATCATCAGAAATAATTTTTTGCTCATTAGCAATTAAAAATTGGTGCGTTCCACCATTCAAGAATGTCATATCATCCTCATGGAAATAAAGTAAATAGTAGTAAAGTAATGACTGATTGGTTATTTCTTTTATTTGCTCCGGTATAGTTGAATTTTCTTTGAATTTAAAAACTATGTCAGATGGTATTTGAATACCGTTATAATTTATTTTATATGTAATTCGATGCCTATTTTTTTTCATGTATCCAGGAAGAAATGCTATTCGACATTCTCCTGTACCTTCATAACAAAATTCCTGAATCGATGCAACTTTGCTTATTGTCTCTGCAATTATTTCAAGCGACTTAGTAAAAACATCGTCACTCTTTGAAGCATCATAATGCTGATAGTGAGCACTCAAATCTTGAATGATTTTGTCAGAACCCTCTTTCAGCATTTTCCTGACTTTTTCCTCCCTGTCAGGTTTCAAACGAGTATAACTCAAATCATTAACCTGCATAGTCAATATATGTTAGAAAGTCAGTGAATACTTCGGTCTGTGGATTTTTTAAAATTGATTTATCCCCTCGTTCAATAATTCTTCCTTCATTAAGAAAAATTATTTGACTGCTTACATTTGCTGCGAAACCAATGAGGTGTGTAGCAATTAAAATTCCTGTGCCATTTTCTGAAAGCTTTTTTATAAATTGTAACATTTTCCCGATATGTTGAATATCAAGAGCACTGGTAATTTCATCAAGCAAAAGATATTTGGGCCTCAAAAGAACTGCACGAATAAAAGCAATACGCTGCTTTTGTCCTACACTTATTTGGTGCGGAAATCGTTTAAGTAAATCATTCACTTCAAAGTAATTTATCAATTCATCAAACTCAGCTTGATTGAAATTAATTTGCTGCTGCCGCAGAGGCATCAGTAAGTTATCCTTAACCCTTAAGTGAGGCCACAAATGGAATTGCTGAAAGACAACAGAGACCAAAGGGTGGATATGATTAGGCAAAGATTTCCCGTTCATCGGAAAATTGAATTGCCTGTTTTCAATAGTGATCCTTCCTGTATCAGGTTTTTCAAGTAATGAAAGATTTCGCAATAATGTACTTTTACCCCCTCCGCTTGGACCTATCAAAGCAACTATTTCACCTACTTTAATAGAAATATCAATCTCGGAAAGAATCTTTCTTCCGCCTATTGATTTTGATATTTTGTTTCCTGATAACATTTTTTCTATATTTCTGAGAAACTCCATTTCAATCTTCTCTTTAACCAGTATGCCAAAATGTTGAGCACCGCACAAACACCGATAAAGAAAATAGCAAGTGCTGTATAAATCTGCACTGGCTGGTAAATGTCACTGTTTATTTGTTGCGAAACTCTAAATATGTCATTAACTCCTATCATACTTGTAAAGAGTGTAGCCTGCAGCACTGTAACCATTGCAAATAAGAGGTTAGGAATCATTTGCCTAAATATCATTGGCAACTGAATCTTACTCACAATTTGTTTATTTGATAACCCGCAAGCTTTTGCTGATAGTAAATATTGTTTTGGAAAATCGTCAAGTGCATGTCTTACTTGCTCTGAAACCAATACAGTCATTACTACGCTTAGAGCAACCACCGAGGTAATAAATGGGTCAACGACAACGTGCAACATATATTGCAAGGGGTAGTGTAACCAAAAAAGGAAAACTAAAATTGGAGTAGACGACATTATCAGTGAAAAAATAAATCCAGGTATTCCTGCAATAATTTTCCATTTATATCGCGCAATTCCGATTAGTGTCCCAAATATAATTCCAATGGGATACACAAATCCACAAAGCTGGAGTGTAACTCTCAGCCCAGACCAAAGTTCTTTGTGATAGTTAGAAAGTATTTCGTAAACATTCATTTTATTACATAAGATTTTTGCACTCGTAAAAAACTATTTGGAAATATTTCATACTTACTAAGCAAATCATCAACATAACCATTGTTAATTAGATTTTCCACCTCCGCATTCAGCATGTGCTCAAATTCCGATTGGTTTCTTTTAAACATATAACAGTTTCCGAAAGTGTATAGCGGATGGCTTACTGATACATTTTTTACTTTGTATCCATTGCTTTGTATAAATTTACTTGCCTGATATGGCTCGAGAAAGAGCAGATCGGCTTTATTATTTACCACATCAAGGAACGAAGTTCCAAAGTCTGTATTTTCAGGTAGTGCAACTGACGTAGCTTCCGGGAACCGGCTCTTACGAATTACATCACCTGTTCCACCGTCAACTACTGAGATTTTGAATCGAGAGTTATTTAACATGCTCCAATCGGTAACACCAACAAACCGATTGTCATCGCTGCGAACATAAATACAGATGGGACTGAAATATAAAGGAACAGATAATGTAGTCAACTTTGCTCGCTTTGGATTTGACCAAACAGAACTTCCCATCATATCATAGCGGTCATTTTCCAAACCCTGAATTTGTGTTTCCCACCCCACTTCTTCTACCCATTGCACTTTAAATCCTAAATCGCTCGCGGCTTTTTCAAGTGTTTCAACGAATACACCCGATAACTTACCTGAACTGTCTTTCATACATCCTGGAGGATAAATAGTATAGCCGCAACGGATAACTGAATCTTTTACTACTCGGTCATAAACCGAAAGGTTGCTGTGTGATTGCACTATCGGGTTACCACCATTTGTACAACCAATAAACATATAAATCGCTACCAATAATAATATCGCTACTTTTGCAAACGATGTTTTCTTCATCTTTTTCATTTCGATTGATTTTTAGATTTCAATTGTATTTGTTTAAGAATTGAATCGAGAAATTTTTTTCTTGCAATCAAAGCATCCAAAGCTGCTTTTAATGCTTCATCTATTTTTTTTGTATCACTGCCGACTACCATTTTAAAAAGTTTCACACTTAAAGGTCCGTGACTATCAGAATCAACTTCAATATGCCGTTTTAAATACCAATGAAAGCTTGATAAATTGTTTTGCAAAGTAATGTTGCTAAGAAAGAATGTAAACATTCCAGGAATGATTCCTTCACGGCTCAAACAAAAAACTGAAACTACCTTGTGCAAGTCTGATTTTGCATGTTTCATTGTGTTTTTTACAAACTTTAGTGCAGCATCTGGTATTCCGGTATCAATTAGAGAGCCATCAAACCCCTTTTTTGCTTTTAAGTTTGAAATGAAAGTATCTATTGCTTTTGTATCTGCACCTGCTTGCTTCATTGCTTTCAGATAAGTTTCAAAATGGCTGCAGCGGCCAGCACCAGAATCCGTAATATCCGTTTCCTCTGTTAAGAGAATTTCGTAGATAAAAGCCCCAATATTTCCGTCTTGAGGCGGTGTCCACTCAATTTTATCTTCTATTAATCCATGTTCAAGTGCCTTCAATAAAGCCATAAAATCCCATACGCACCAAACTTGAAATTGCATATAGGTTCTTATTTCTTCAATCGTTTTTACTCTTTTATAAATGGGATGTTTTTGTAATGCAATAGTTACTTTTCTGATTTGCTCGGATAAATCTGACTCTTCCAGTTCAAGGTCATCAAGAAATAATTTCATTCTAATTCTATTTTAGTTTTATATGGACTTAAAAGTAGAACCAGTGGTAGTTATCTTGAGTTATTTATGAGAGCTATTTTGTTCATCTGCTATTCTACTTTAAAACTAACGGCCGTCCCCCTACGCAGGTGGTAAGAAGGCTGATAATCAATCGCACCACATTCCCGCAAATCCTTAATGCCGATATGATAGGTGGAAGTGGATTGTATCCGGGACATGGACATCAATTTGCTCCTGGAAATTAAAAAAGGAGTATGGCAATCCTGCTCATTCCAAGATTCAAGCAATGCCATATACAGACCAAAATGTGTTGTGCCAATCTGTTTATGATGATCGGCAATGCGGAAAAAAGATGATCTGGCAGTTAACTGTTTCATCGTTATGCTGTCACCATACAGACAGAATTGGAAAGAATTTTGGATACACAAGAATTTTCGGATTTGATCATTAAGAAGGAAAATAATTAGGTATTCATACAAGATACAAACCCAATTTGGGTAATAATCTTGTATGAATACCTAATGTTTGCACAAGGATCGCTGAACCCAGTTTAAAATCCAATTTTTGCCACTTTTTGGAAAAAGCGGCAAAAATTGGACGTAGGATATGAAGAATCTGCTTGCGTCGTTCATTGGTTCCAGTTTATATCCTCATATCCAATCCGCACTAAATAGCATAATAGCGTACTAAAACTTATATTGTAAACGGCGTATCTATGCCCTTTCTTACCTTATGATAATCAATAGATTGTCTGATTTATCTTATATCCATTTGGGGACTTTCAAAGTCCCTAAATGGATATAAATGATTGTTTTAAAATAATTCATATCTTTACAGGGACTTTAAAAGTCCCCAAATGGATACAATATATAAAACACTCTCAAGTAAGTCTGCTGAAGTAATAAAATACTTTACTGATTTAAATAAGCCAGCCTTTACCATAAGTGAGGCTGCTAAAATGCTGTGTCCTTCATCGAATGATTCAGTTAAAAAGCTCATGCGTGATATGGTGAAAAGAGGATTGCTGCTACGTTTAAAGGACGGGGTTTACTGGATAATCCCTTATGAACAGGAAGCAAGAACCTATTTCCCCAACTGGCACATGATTGCCAAATACATGGTTGGTGAGGCTGACTATTATATTGGCTATTATAGCGCAATGGAAATACACAGTATCATTACCCAGCCTTCGTTAGTGGAAAGAATTATTGTAAACAAACAAATAAAGCCGTCAATTTTACGGATCAACAACATAAAATTTCAATTCATATATCATAATAGCGATCATTTTTTTGGATCTAAAAAAATATGGATAGACAGTTTTAATAAAGTCAATTGTTCTGATCTTGAAAAGACTTTTGTTGACAGCCTCTATAAGCCTGACTATGCAGGAGGTATCACCGAAATTGCGAAGGCCTTATATAAATCAAAAGAACAAATAGACTACGAGAAACTATACAATTATTGTGAGCGCTTTAAAGCGCAATCAGTAATTAAACGGTTGGGCTTTTTACTGGAACTACTGGAAATAATTAATCCTATTGTTGATCGCCTGCAACAAATAAAATCAAATTCCATTATTCTCCTCGAACCTTCCTATGAGAAGAAAGGCAGGCAGGTCAGCAGGTGGAGCATACAACAGAATATAGAAACAGCGGATATAAAATCACCTATATACACTTAATATGATTCATGCAAAAGAGGTTAATACGGTTGCGACGCAAAATAAATTGAAAGACTCGCAGATAGAAAAAGATTATGTGCTTAGCTGGTTATTATTAGGTATTTCAAAGAACCCTGTTTTATCAACCAACCTTGTATTCAAAGGAGGCACCGTCCTTAAAAAAGTCTATTTTCCTGACTACCGTTTTTCAGAAGACCTAGATTTCACCTTATTAGATAACAACATCACTAACCAGCAATTGCTGGCTGAATTTGAAAAAGTATATGCGTTCGTAAAAGAAGAAGCTAATATTACTGTTCAGTTTAAAGAGAGCAACACACACATAAGTGGAAGCATTGGTTTCTATTTGAATTATATCGGCCCATTGCTGGGCAATTTAGGCAGCAGGGATGTAAAGATTGATATAACAAGGGGTGAAATAATGGAATTCCCAGTTGAACAGAGGAAAGTTTTTATTCTGTATTCCGATCTGCCACAAGATTCTTTTTCTCTGCAATGCTATGCCTTGCCAGAAGTGTTAATAGAAAAAATGGCTGCATTAATGGGCCGTACCGAGCCAAGAGATTTATATGATTTCTGGTATTTGAATGAATCGGAAGGTATTGATGCCAAATACCACAAACCTGAATTTGAACGCAAAGCAAAGAACAAAGGACACGACCCTGCAGATTTTGAAAAGAAGGTTTTAGCTAAAGAAAAGAATTTGGAACAGGGTTGGCAAAAGAAACTGGAAGATCAGATCCATGACCTTCCAAAATATTCCGATGTTTTCCGGGAATCTAAAAGACATTTTAAAATATAAGGCAGATTATGGAAGCGGAATGGCACAAAATAATTTCTTTCAATGGTAGCCAGGCAAATGCCTTTGAAGAATTAGTCTGTCAAATAGCAATGGAAGAAAAGAGTGACGAATGCGAACATTTCGAAAGAGTGGGGACACCTGATGGCGGAGTAGAGTGCTATTGGCAGTCAGCTGGCGGAAAGGATTGGGGATGGCAGGCTAAGTATTATCAAACTCTGACTTCCGCGGAATGGAATAATATAAAAAAGTCCCTGTTTGATGCCGCTGAAACACACCCTCGTCTTACTACCTATTATATATGCTTACCGCACAATCTGTCTGATGGAAGAAGAGGAAAAAAAACACAGAGAGATAACTGGGAGGGTTATAAGAAAAAATGGTCAACTGAGCTTAAACTAACAGGAAAGGAAATCGACATTGTTTTGTGGAACAGTACACTCTTATTCGCAAAATTAAATAAAACGGGTTTGCATGGAACCCGTGCATTCTTCTTTAATCAAATTGAAATTAAGGAACAACAGTTAAATGTTCAGCTTGACAATAGTATCCTTAGTTTAGGGCCAAAGTATTCTTCGGCACTTAATTTAAAAATTAAAAATATTATTGACCCTTTTAATGCTTTGGCAAGAAACCATGAATTCAAAGATGATTTTACAAAACATTTTGACTCTTTGCTAATTGATTTTCGAAAAGTGATTACGCATTGTGAAAGGATCAAAGGATTACAATCATATATTCCAGCTTTTTCAAAATCTCTCTCAACTCTCCTGGATCTATTTAGCAAAATAGATTTTACTCCACAAAAGGAAATAGCGATACAGCCCATTGTTGCTGAACTAAAGGCCGTTGAAGGTAATAGCAGGATAACCCGTGAAGCTTATCTTAAACTGGAGGAAGAATACAAAAAAGAAAAGGAAGCTGTACAAAAGAACAAAAAAGATAATGCCAAAAGCGAATATGATTACAGATCAACAAGCAGGTACAAAAATGAAACAGAAATTGAACACCTGCAGAAATTCAACAGGAAGTTAGATGAATTTAGGGGATACCTGGAAGGAAGTCTTTTAAAAATTGCCAATGAAGGCATTTTGGTATTAAGAGGAAATTGGGGTACTGGAAAATCTCATTTATTGGCAGATGTGGCCACTGAACAGAAAAAGCAAAATATACCAGTCATATTTATGCTTGGGATGCAATTTCCAGAAATACCGCCACGCAACTTTATCCAGCAATCTATTTGTCCAAAATATTCGCTCGAAGACTATTTAGCCGCTTTGGATTCATTGGCGAAGTCGAAAAACCAACGAATGTTTTTCATCATTGATGCGATCAACGAAGGAAAAGGGAAATTTATATGGAGAGATAATATTCAATCTCTTATAAATGAATTCAAGCAATATAAATGGTTAGGACTTATACTGAGTTACAGAACTACTTATGAAAAACTGCTATTACCTGAAGGCTTCACAGTTGCTAAAGTAACCCATCAAGGATTCAAGGGAATGGAAGATTATGCTATCCATGAGTTTTTTAATTTTTATAAGATACAGCAAACAGTACCTCTATTAAACCCTGAATTTTCTACGCCTTTGTTCCTCAAGATATTTTGCACCACACTTAAAAATCTTGGACTTAGCAAGGTGGAGGAAGGATATGAGGGTATATCGAAAATCTTCGGAAGCTTTGTACAATCGATCAATGAAAAAATCGGTAACAGGTTGGATTATCCATTTGACAAAGTAAATCCAGTACAAAAAGCAATAGACAGCCTGATACATTACCAGCTAAAAACAGGTGACTATGTAATACCGTATGAAACAGCCCATGATCTTGTAGAATCTGCCATATCCAAATATTCAACCCAAAAAAATTTTCTGGAAGAACTGTTGAAAGAAAATTTGCTTGTAGAAGATTACCTATATAATCCAAACAGCTTAGAAAGTTCAAAGAATGGCATCTCTTTTTCTTATGAACGGATGATTGACCATTTCAAAGCAAAATATTTAATAGACGGAAATACGATCGATCAAATAAAGAAACAGTTTAATAAAGGTGGCAAATTATATAAGCAGTTTTTTGACCGGATGGGATTTCATGGGCTGAACAGTGGCGTTTTAAATTCTCTGGCAGTTTTATTGCCGGAAAAATTTAATATCGAATTATACGAGATAGTTCAGCTTCCACAGGATGGGTATGCAAATCATTATCTGTATAAAGCGATAATGGAAAGTATTCTTTGGAGGAGATCCAACACTACTTCGGAAAAATTGTGGATTTATATCAAAGAATACCTGAATAAGGCGCGGAATGAAGAAATTTATGAGTTTTACAATGCTATTTTTCATGTATGTGCCAATAAAGTAAATTACTTTAATGCAGATTTCATTCATGGGCTATTGCTAAATAAAACAATTGCAGACAGGGATGTTATGTGGAGCATACCTATTGGGCGGGTATATGATTGGTACGATGATAGTTCCGTAAAAAAAATTATCAACTGGTGCTGGAATAAGCATATTGACGAGTATAATATTGATGATAATACTGCGATTTCTTTGGGGAAAATTCTTGCATGGTTCTTTACCAATTCAAACAGGTATGTAAGGGATAGATCTACCAAAGCGTTCACGGCTCTTTATACAACAAGAATTCATTTACTAAAATCACTGATTAATGATTTTAAAGATGTAAATGACCCTTATGTATTGGAAAGAGTCATGGCAGGCTCTTATGGAGCAATAGCTAGGAGCAATGACAACGACCAAATTGGCCAGATTGCACAATACGTATATGACCTATATTTTAAAACAAGTCAACCACCGATAAATATTCTCACAAGAGATTATTGCAAAGGCATTGTCGAAATTGCTATTGGAAGGAAGATTACTTTGAAATACAAAAAAGAAAATTTGTATCCACCTTTTAAATCGGTATTCCCGAAGAACATTCCTGATGAAGCCTGGGTTAAAAGCTTAGATATCAAAAAAGAAAAAGATGAAAAATATACAGATAAGGAAAGAGGGTTATTCAGAATTCTTCAGTCGGTTGGAGGGATGGGTGATTTTTCAAGATATATCATTGGCACAAACCATAGGGATACCGGTTCATTCGCTGCTTATACATTAAAATCTAAGAACGCCTATGAATCTTTAATAAAAACGCTACGTGGCAACAAAAAGAAGATGTTCGAAATATATTCTCAAACAGTCAGCCTTGAAAATGAGAACACGCCATTGGGAAAGAATTTTAGGCATAAGTTTCCTGGAGATGCGTTTGCCAAGGAGTTAGAGTTTGTAATAGCAATGCAAAAGGATTCATCGGGATATTTAAAAGAAAAACTGGCCTCGAAGGATTTTCGATTATTCAAGTTGGCAGCAGAATATATCAAAAAGGGGTTGCCGTACGAAAGATTATATGACATGCCTAAATTTAATTTGGGCCTAATTGAGCGATATGTTTTAAAAAGAGTGTTTGAACTGGGCTGGAAAATGGATTTCTTTGGTGAATACGATAGCACGTTAAATGAGCATGGCCGAAGTGCAACCAAATCTGAGCGGATCGGGAAGAAATATCAATGGATTGCTTATCACGAAATGATGGCACTGCTAACAGATCATTACGATTATATTGGCCGGTACAGCTATGATAATGAAAAGCAAACCTATATAGGAGCCTGGCAGGAAGGTCTCAGAGATATTGATCCTTCTATACTATTTAAGTCTGAAATAAAGGAAAGTGACGATGATGTAAAAAAGAGAAAAGAAAACTGGTGGTTTACGCTCAAATATAACTGTTGGGGCGAGGACAGAAAAGAATGGCTGGCAAATTTTAATGACATACCGGACATCAAAAAGCTGGTAGAGGTAACTGATCCACAAGGTCACCAATGGTATTCATTCTTTGGTAGCTATACATGGGAAAGTGAACCAGAGTTGGGGACCACAAAACATGCTTCTGATCGCAAAGATGTTTGGTTAAGGCTCTATACCTTTTTGATTAATAAAAAGGATAGGGCTGCTGTCGTTGCGAGCGCAATAAAAAAATTGTACTGGATAGATAACGAAATACCGGAAAAGACATCTTACTATGGTATTCATCATGGAGAACTGTATAATTCCGATGCTTACCGGGATTCGGTCAGCTCTCATCGTGAAAACGATCCCTATTCAGAAATTAGTATTGACGGTAAACCCATAGGTGCAATTAAGACAATTGAGGAGTTCAGTATTGGTGGCGAGTATGATTGTTCAACTACCTCATCCAGACTTCTAAAGCCAGCCAACTATCTATTTGATTTTTTAGATGCCAAGTTCGGATCTGATGATAGTTGTATTTACGACAACGAGGGAAATATCATTGGCTATGATACCTCTGGTTATTTCAATGAAGCACATAGTTGCTTTTTGATAAATAAAAATATAGTTGATAAAAAGTTGAGCGAAAGTAATCTCGAACTCATTTGGCATTTTTTTGGTGAGAAAGAGGATATTGGTTCTAATGTCTCTTATGTATACAGGATGTTATTCTCAGGGTTTGCAGGGCAAGAAAACAATGAACTCAAATTATTCCCATTTTTTAAAAAGGAAGGGAAGGCTGACTAATTAGGAAAATCATAAATATCTGTACTTATATTAACACGAATGGACCGCTACAAAAAGATATAAGAAAAATTCCTGGCGAGCCATACATCTGAATTAGCAAAAGAAGTATTAGCCGACCTTGAAAAAAGAGCAAAACTTTTTTCAACTTATTCCTCGCGTCACCATTATATCCCTCAGCATTATATCAAAGGATTTACGGGTGAGGATGGGTTATTAAGCGTTTATGATAAAAAAACAGATACAATTAAAACTAAAAGATTTGCACCAAAAGGAGTCTTTTATGAATCGGACAGAAACAGTTTTCAAGTGGATGACATCAATATCTCAATACTTGAAGATTATATGTTTGCAAAATATGATACAGAATTCGCGAAGTGTATCCGGGATTTAAGAAATAGTCCTAATACAGAAGAATTACTCAGCATCGAGAACCAGGCAATGCTTTCGGCATTCATAGTTGACCTTTTTTGGAGAAATCCTCTTACGGATTATGCCTTTGAAGATTTATTAGCCCGGTCAGTAATTACATTTACAGATACACAAACCGGCAAAGCTTACACCGATATTGAAAAGGAGCGGTAATTAAGAAACGACCCGGTTCACAAAAAAATCGAAAGGGCAAAAATGACACTTACTGCCAT
>JAIEMK010000057.1 GCA_019752295.1 Chitinophagaceae bacterium
ACTGGTAGACACGCAGGACTTAAAATCCTGTTCGCCGCAACGCGAGTGCGGGTTCGATTCCCGCCTGAGGCACAATCGAAATATTAAGACCCTTGTAGTATTTACTATCAAGGGTTTTTTGTTTTCCAAGGGGACGCTGTGGGGGATGAGATTAATTATTTTAATCTGAATAAAACAATTTTAAAGTATTAATATGATTTAAGAATAATAGATGAATTTGATTAATAATTTATATTAGTTTTAATTGTATTTAAAGCCGATTTGATGACTATTAACGGCAAGATCATTAGTACTGGTTTGAAATGAGAATGTTAAATTATTCCTTCCCCAAGTTCCTGTAGTTACAAAATTACTACCTATCACTATTGGGCCATCATCATATTTTAACTGAGAGAACAAAGATGTGTATAAGATTAGGAAGAATACTAAAAGGTATGTTTTTTTCATGTTGATATTATTTTTTAATTATTTGAGTAGTTTCAAAATAATAAAGAGTTTGGCCTGCTATTTCAGGTGTCATATTTTCATCGGTGTTAAACTTTTTTAAAGTGCCGGTTGCTATTACTTTTAAACCTACTGTTTGCAAATCAGAATTTAATGAACACACAAATCCGATTATTTGTGTATCAATATTGTTAGAATCTGCTACGACGAGACTAACTGCAAAGCGGTTATATTTACTCGAATGAACTATCATACCCTCTTTTGCAGCCACATTTGCGTATATAATTCTTTCTTTATTGCAAAAAGCATTATCACTGTTTTTTTTACAACTAAGATTTAAAGCAGGTAATAGTAATACCAAAAAAGATATTTGCATAAATCCCCAAAAAATGTTTTTCATGATTTTATATTAAGTTCTATTAATTCACTTGAAGCAAGTGATTCAAAATGCGGTTAACTGTGTCTTTTGTGTGGTAAATAAAAGGAGGGCTTATATCGCTGTTAAAGCATCTATTTTGGATTTTCATAGAATATATTTTATTAATCAGAATACTACTTTCGAAATATTACATTATAAAAATATTTAATTGTTGTTACTAAAGCATCAATAACATATTATCTAAATATTAACTAATAATTCAAATGAAGTAAGCCCTGATATGCAGCAAAACAGAACATGAGTCATTCAGTCTACAAAAACAAAAAGCGATGAAGCATAATGCCTCATCGCTTTTTGCTTTTGGTAAAGCCACACTTAATTTTTAATGATCTTCTTAATCACGATTTGCTTGCCATAAAATATTTTAACTACATAAGTACCCGATGAAAGATTCGAAATATCAATAGTGGTTACCCCCAGTAAGTGAACCGATATAATTGGATGTCTGTTGCTCCATTAGAAGATACCTATTATATCTTGCAGCATCGTTTACTTGAACCGTTGCAGGATCAAAGATTGAGCCGCATGTAACTTGTCCAAATGTTTTAAAGATGGAAATAAAAAAAAATAAAATGATTAGAATTCTTGTTTTCATATTTTTTGCATTTTTAATGTTGAAAAAAGGATTGACCTATCTACTCCATGATTCTCTAACATCATAGAAAGGATTATAGAATATAACTGTATCATTGCATATATTGGTTTCCGAAAACCATCTCCTTTGTCCCGTGCCAATATCTTTATAAATAATTATCACAGAAGAATCTGACTGGTAGCCAGTAACTTCATTTAGATATGTAACATCATACTTATCCATGAAAAGTAGGGTATCATTTTTGTACTTACTTACCATTCCATTTGCAAATGTGAGTCTTTGAGAATAGCCTTCTGTTGTAGGAGTCTGGATAATTATATTAGGCGGAACTGTATTGGGTTGTGTTTGGGTTCTGTTCCAAAACCAAGTACCTACAATTAGGTTTCTGACAATAGTTATATCATTCGATTTTTTACTGCAATCAATATTGGGCAATTTATTTTTCTGACATGAAAAAAATACTGAAAGCGATATATAAAAGAAAGTAATTGCAGGTTTTAATGCTGATGACATAAGGAAATGATTATTGTTTACTAATTTCGATAACTGAAAAACTGAAAGCACTTCACATTTACTTAATTGGGCTTAAAGATTGATTTCTGTACGATGAATAAGACTTTGAAATCAGAATAAATCGATTATTATAAGTAACCAGAGAAGTAATTTCTTTGTTTGAAAAGTAAATAAAGGGAGGGCTTATATCACATGTAATGCATTTGACTTTGGTTTTCATAGAATAGGATTTTGGTAATTAGAAACCTGCCGCCGGTGCATTTACAGTATAAATTTTCATAAATAATTGTTACCAAAACATCAATAACACATTACCTATATATTAACTTATAATTACAATCGAAGGGATAATGTTTTGCCAATGCTGGTATTTCTCACCACCAAAGAATTAATATAAAAAAGATGTTGGTAAAGAAAATAAACATTACGGATCATGGTAAAACACCATACTATCGCCATGTTTAAAAAATTGCAGCTTTATAGTAATTGATTTAATGTTTTTATATTGGTTAATATGATGACCTCTGGAATTGTCTAGTTTATAGATTCCACTTTCGAGTTTATTTGTCTTAGCTATATTGGAAGCTAGATTTTAAAAAATTGTTGGTTATTATCAACAATTTATCTTATTTTGTGGATAATAATCAACAAATGAAGTCGAAGAAACAGGTCTTACACCCTAAATATCAGAAAATACTAGAAGAGGTAGGTGAGAACATTAAACTTGCTCGTAAACGCCGCAAATTGACTACAACGCAGACGGCGGAGCGTGCAAGTATTGACCGATCCACTCTATATCAGATCGAAAAGGGAAACCCAAGCGTTTCGATGGGGGCGTATTTTAATACTTTACGGGTACTGGGTTTACAGGATGATTTTCTCAAACTGGGAGCAGATGATGCTTATGGTCGAAAACTGCAAGACCTTGAACTGATAACCAAATAACATGGCATCATCACCGTTTAATAGGTTCTAAAACTGTCTTTTTAAAAAGGCAAATCATGCCAATAAATGTCGTTTGTAAAAGACATATTATATCCCGAATAATTAATCATTGCCTAGTATTCATACCGATATTCGATGTTCCCGATCAGCGCTTTTTTATTGTCGCTACAGGTTTCGTTTATTTTGAGTCCCTTTTCGTTGTAAATATATTTCCATATAAAATAACCACCATTAGCAGATAATTGGGTCATTTGAATAGGCTTGCCCTTTTCATCGTACTCATACATATAATCGGGCACCAACTTTTTTAGCCGGGTATTGAAGTGTACAATATCAGTCAACTGCTTTGCAGCATTGTAATAGTAGTAATAGGTTTCTGTGTCTTTATTCTTTTTCTTCCAATGCTCTTCAACAGGATTGCCAAGCTCATCCAGCACCATGAAGGCAATACTGGTATCCGTTTTATTTTTGATTTTTAATACATCCGAAACCTGTCCCAATGCATTGTAATGCCATTCTCTGGTTTCGACAGACTTATATTTCATAGCAGTATCGGTAGTGGTAAGTGTAAAACTTTGTATCCTTCCTTTTTCGTCGTATCCGTATTCCATCTTATTTTCAATGCCATTGCTATAACTCTGTGTACGCTTTAATTTTCCTGCTTCATAAAAACTGGTGGTTTCCATGGTTTTTCCTGAAATATTTGCAGAACGGGTAATCAGTTTTTTTCCATCCAAACTCAATTCCTGCTCCAATAAAAAACCTGCTGTTGCCGAATGATCTTCTTCGAAGCTGGTAGCAACTACTTTTTTAACTTTATTACCACGCAATAACTGATACTGTGCATTGCTTTGCTGGGTGGCAAGTATATCGTTGAAATAATATTGGCCAAACCCGGGGCTGCTAAATACTAGTGCTATCGCGAAGCAAATAGATCTCATGTCTCTGATTATTTGATCAAATGTACACTGAGAGTTTTCAACATTCAAAACAACCTTATCAGATTCATATAGCTCCAATCGATTAGTTATGTATTTTTAGTCAAACGTTAACAAGTGTCACACCATCAAGAAAGAAAAGAAAAGAACTGTCTCAATTGTAACGCAGAAGTAGCTGGCAGGTTTTGCCAGGTATGCGGACAAGAAAATATAGAGCCCAAAGAATCCTTCTGGGCTTTGGCTACGCATTTTATATATGATATCACCCATTTTGATGGCAAGTTTTTTAGTACGCTTAAATACCTGCTATTTAAGCCAGCTTTTCTTTCTAAAGAATATTTAAAAGGGAGAAGAACCAGTTATTTGCATCCCATTAGGATGTATGTTTTTACTTCAGCAATATTCTTTTTAATATTCTTTAATTTTTACCAGTCTGAAGAGTCATTAAAAGAAAATGAAGAAAGAAAACCGGTAGCTGAAGTCATTAAACAATTAAAAGACAAAAAAGATGTTTTAGAAAAAACAGTTTCTAATCTCGATACTACAGATGTAGAAATGCCTATCAAAAAAGCAAAATTTAATATTGAAAAATTAAATAAAGAAATTGCTGCACTTCAAAAAGACTCTACAAAAAGGGATAGTGTACTTTCAGTAAATAACAATTTTACCATTTTAGGGAAAAGTGATGATGATTATCCAATCGCCACTTCCATTAGACAATACGATTCAATTCAAAATGCATTACCAATTGCTAAAAGAGACGGTTTCATTTGGCGAAGAATATATCATCAGCGAATTCATTTGAACGAAAAATATAAGTATGATGGTATAGAAATTTTAAAAGGAATAGGTGCGCGATTCATGCATATGTTTCCACAAATGCTCTTCGTTTCATTACCATTTTTCGCCTTGATATTGCAACTATTATATGTTCGGCGAAAACAATTATACTATGTAAACCATGTGGTATTTACCATTCATCTATACTGTGGCACATTTATACTTATTCTAGCATCCTTGCTGATAGGATCAATTTTGCAAGCATTTCATATTGATATGGCGATATATGGTATAGTTGCCTACTTAATTATTTTATTTTATTGGTATAAATCTTTTAGAAATTTCTACAGTCAGTCAAGAGGCAAAACGGCTTTAAAGTTTGTGTTATTATTTTTTATGACGATGCTTTTGATGTCACTTTTATTTGTTTTATTCTTTACTTTTTCAGTATTCTTAATTTAAATTTTTTCAATGGAAACTTTAGCAAATAGCTTTCTTGGCTTGGTTAAAATTATGGATGAGTTGCGCGAGCAATGTCCTTGGGATAAAAAGCAAACTATCGATACCCTAAGACCTCTTACCATTGAAGAAACTTATGAGCTGGCCGATGCCATCACAGATCATGATTGGAAAGGTATTAAAGAAGAATTGGGCGATATACTCCTGCACTTACTCTTTTATGCCAAGATTGGTTCTGAGCAGGAACAATTTACCTTGCAGGAAGTAATTGAAGGGATTAGTGCAAAACTCATCCATCGGCATCCACATATTTATGGCGATATTAAAGTAACTGATGAGGAAGAAGTGAAACGAAATTGGGAAAAGCTCAAAATGAAAGAGGGTAAGAAGTCGGTGCTTAGCGGGGTGCCACCATCCTTACCTGCGATAGTAAAGGCAACAAGAATTCAGGAAAAAGCCAAGCAGGTTGGTTTTGAGTGGGACAATAAAGAAGACGTTTGGAAAAAAGTGGATGAAGAAATTGCAGAGCTGCACGAAGCTGTTGGAAGGGGAAATCAGGCTGATGTAGAAGAAGAATTTGGAGATGTTTTATTTAGCCTGGCAAACTATGCACGATTTTTGCAGATAGATGCAGAAGGCGCTCTGGAGAAAACGAATAAAAAGTTTATCCGTAGGTTTCAGGAGATGGAATCTACCGCACTCAGGTCGGGTAAACAACTTGCGGGCATGAGTTTGGATGAGATGGATGCGATTTGGGAACAGGTTAAAATACAAATGAGAAATACTTGATAACAACACTACGACAAGGAGCATATAAACATGGGTATCTGATTATAACGGCTGCATGGTTGTACACCTTGTCGTTTATTTTTATTAACTACTGGAGCTATAATTCCACTCCTCAAAAAGTGAAGCATAAGCTTGAGCAAAAACTTGAGCAAAGCGAAAACAGTTTTCTTAAACTTAGCGCCGATACCGCTTTTTTAAAGGAAGTTTTGTTTGACACTGTTGGTGCAGGAAAAAGAGCTGTTATTTCAAAACCCTTTGGAGTTTTTGTATACCAGTTGCGTAACAATGGTGCGCCTGCACTTTCTTATTGGAATACCAATGCTATTTATATCGCTCCCGAAGACCTTCTCAAAACTGAAGGAACTTATTTTGTGAATCATCAGAATGGCGACTTTGAACTGATCGTAAAAAATATTCAGTATCAGAAAAAAGATCTGAAGCTGATAGGCCTGATTCCTATTCGATGGAGCTATTTTATCGAAAACAAATATTTGAAGTCCAGTTTCGATGGCTTCCCCGACCTGAGCAAACAATATGAAATTGCAAACGGCCCACAAAGCCTACCCGTAGTAAACTCCAAAGGCGACACTTTATTCCGGATTCAGCAAAAAGAAGGCAAGGATTTTATTGGCTACGATAGTGTCACCCTATTGCTACGCACATTGGCAATCATTTTATTATTTCTTTTCCTGCACGAGCTGGCAGAAGACCTCGTTAAAGGCAATGGCTTCACGATTGGTTTTGGAACCTTGCTGGCAACCGTGTTATTGCTACGTTTTGTAAGTTATGAAATTGCATTTCCTTTCGAGTACGATAAAATCCCGCTCTTCGATCCATCGATCTATGCGTCTAATTTCTTTCACAGATCTCTGGGCGACCTCTTGATTAATGCCGTAATCTTTTTCTGGATGGCAAGGTTTTATCAGGAGAATAATGACCGCACAAACAAGCTATTTTCGAAGATGTCGCGGCAGGTTCAATTCGATATTTCCATTGCGGCTTTAACCATTGTTTGTTTAACAATCGGCAATATTATAAAGAGTCTGGTGTTGGATTCGAAAATCTCGTTCGACATCACGAGCCTGAATTTTTATACAATTGTTTCATTTGTGGTACTCTGCTTTCTGGTTTTGTTTTTCTTTCATCTGTCGCAGCTTTTAATGGGCGAACAAGTGAAAAGTGGGAATAGTATTTACAGAGAGCTGATTGTTGCGGCGGCTTCGGGGTTGCTCTACTTTTTTATATTTGTTAATCCGCAGGATACGGCAATCAATATGTTGATGCTGGCCTGGCTGATAGGTTATATTGTTTTATTAAACCTGCGAAAATCTGATATCAGCATACCACTGGTGCGCTCTTCCTTCTTTATTTTTTGGGTGATGCTTTTCGCTATGTCTATTGCTGCCATTGTGATGTACGAGAATCGATTTGTTGAGCACAAGCAAAGAAAGCGGATCGCAGAAAAACTGGCTGTGCAAACAGACCCCTCAGGCGAGAACCTTTTGAATATTGCAGCAACAAATTTTGACGATGCGTTTTTAAGAAACAATTATCACCGGTTTCAAAGCGAGTATGCCAATAAATATATTAAAGACAGTTTGATCAACGAAAATTTCTCAGGGTACCTGAATAAGTATGATACGCATATTTATACCTACGATCAAAATTTTTTGCCGCTGTACAATGAAGACTCCACCACTTTTGCTTCTATCAAAACAATTATACTGAATAAGGCAAAGCCTACGATGATTCAAGGTTTATTCAGCTACGAAAAAATTCCCGATGGCTTTAGCTTTCTGTATCAAAAAGAAATTAAAGAGGGGGGAGTAATCAAGGGCTATCTTTTTGTGATCATCAATTCAAAGCGATATAAAAGCGAGGCACTCTATCCGGAACTATTTAATCAGGCACAGGACATTTCATCTGATCTGAATACCAATTATGCTTATGCCATTTACAGCAAGGGTAAGCTGATCAACCATTTTAATAGTTACAATTTTCCTAGTCAGTTGGATGTGAGCAAATTCCCCGGCTTTGAAAACACTTTTGTGCAGGTGGGCGATTATAACGAGTTGTGGTTTAATAGTGGAAACGGAAAATTGGTATTGGTAGTTAAGAAAAACACTTGGGTGCTGGAATCGGTTACTTTGTTTGCCTATTTATTTTGCGCATTCCTCATTGTTATCTTTTTGTTTCAGGGAGGTAGCTATTTACTAACACATCGTTTTCGATGGGCGGTTTTAAAAACCTCATTCCGTTTTAATATCCGATCACAGATTCAGGCAACGATTATTTTCCTGAGTGTGTTTTCTTTTATTGTAATTGGTATCGCTACCATTTCGTTCTTTATCATTCGCTTTAACCGAAACAACGAAGACCGGCTTTCAAAATCAATTCAGGTAATGGCCAACGAGATCGACACCAAGATCAGATCACAATTGGTCTTCGACGATGTGTTAACGGTAAACAATATGACTTCGATGGACGATCTGGAAAAGAAGATCGCTGAAATATCGGACCTGCACAATGTGGATATTAACTTCTACGATATCAACGGAAATCTAAAAATATCAACACAGCCCTATATCTATAATAAGCGTTTGGTAAGCGAAAAGATCAATCCCATTGCTTACTTTGAGTTGCACGGGAATCATAGCATTCGTTTTATTCAGAGCGAAGAGATCGGGGGATTCTCTTATTTAAGTATTTATGTTCCACTCACCGACGAATCGGGTAATGTATATGCATACCTCAACATCCCTTATTTAAATTCTCAAAATGAGCTAACCCAAGAGATTTCTGGCTTTCTGGCAACCCTGATTAATCTGAATGCATTTATATTTTTAGTGGCTGGTGGTATCGCGTTCTTCCTCACCAATCGCATTACAGCGAGCTTTAGTTTGATAGGAGAGAAGATGCAACAAATAAATCTTGGGAAAGTGAATGAAGAAATTGTTTGGAGCCGAAACGATGAGATTGGAGTACTGGTAACCGAATATAATAAGATGGTTAATAAACTCGAGTCCAGTGCCGAGGCATTGGCAAAGAGCGAGCGAGAAGGGGCATGGCGCGAGATGGCAAGGCAGGTGGCACACGAGATCAAGAATCCGCTTACCCCCATGAAACTAAGTATTCAGTACCTGCAAAAAGCTATTCAATCGGGCTCTCCCAATATCAAAGAGCTTTCACAAAAAATGGCAGAGACACTGATCGAACAGATTGATCAGCTTTCAAAAATTGCAGGCGACTTTTCGCAGTTTGCCAATATTGGTAATGTAAAAATGGAACTATTCGACATTAATGAAGCGATTAATTCTATGGTCAACCTGTATAAATCTTTTCCAAACCTGGATATCGCAGCCGATCTGGATGCAACGCCCAATGTGATTTACTCCGATAAACTCCAATTCAACAGGTTGCTGACCAATTTAATAAAGAATGCAATTGAGGCAGGTGAAAAAAGTACTGAACGGGTATCGATAAATATTCATACTCAAAAGGAACAAAGCGCTATCGTAATTGTGGTGAAGGATCAGTCTGGTGGAATACCTGCCGCAATGACCCATCAACTCTTTAAGCCCAACTTTACAACTAAATCATCGGGCACAGGCCTAGGATTGGCAATTTGCAAAGGAATTGTGGAGAAAGCCAATGGACAAATCTGGTTTACCACAAAAGAAAATGATGGAACCAGTTTCTTTATCAGGCTGCCCCTAGCTATTTAATTTCTCTTTTCGTGTTGCCCAATTAAGAACTTTTCAAATTCCGAAATGCTATAACTACTCAGGTTCTGTTCTTTAGTGAGTCCGGCTTTTTGTGCTACAAGTACCCCGTAACGGCAATCTCCATAGCCTTCAATGCTGTGTGCATCGGGATTGATGGAAATGGTTACGCCTTTGTCCAAAGCTGTAGCAATCCAGCGCCAGTCGATATCAAGCCTTCTTGGATGGGCATTTAGCTCTATAACTACATCGTTGGCAATGCAGGCATCTATAATTTTGTTATGATCTACAGGATATCCATTGCGGCTTAGCAACAAACGGCCAGTCATATGACCCAGAATACTGGTAAAGGGATTCTCAATGGCATTGATTAAACGCATCATGGCTTTTTCCTCAGTCATTTTCAGGTTGGAGTGAATGGATGCAATTACTAGGTCGAAATTGCTTAATACATCATCATCGTAGTCTAAACTTCCATCATTCAGAATGTCGCTTTCAATGCTTTTGAAAATCCTAAAGGGGTGAAGCTTTTTATTCAATTCATCGATCTGTTTGTGCTGAGCTTCAATCCTTTCTTCTGATAATCCCTTTGCATAAAATGCCGATTTAGAGTGATCGCTAATTACCAGATATGCTAATCCTTTTTCGATGGCTGCTCTCGCCATTGTTTCGAGTGTTTCTGCCCCATCACTCCAATTACTATGACTATGTATGATTCCTTTGATGTCGGTAAATTGAATAACAGGTGCTAAAGATTTTTCTTTCGCCTGCTGCAATATCATTTTGTTTTCACGACGATAGGCAGGAATAAATGTAAATCCGTAAGCTTTAAAAATAGCTTCTTCAGAATCGTAATTTTCGTTTTCATTCCATTTCGTAATTGCATTCCATTCTTCTAAAAAAGATTCACTGCAGTTATGCTTAAATAAATTGCTGTAAAAATTTTCTTTGCTTGAAGAATAAAAATTTATGGAAAGATTTGATGGTGCTTCGAAGCAAATTTCTGTGTCGGAAATTATTTTTGAAGTAAGCCCCTGAAGGCTAAAATAATCTGTTAAAATAGTGAAATTGGCAGTGGTTACCCAGCTCAGTTCACCGATAATTTCAGATTGTCGAGCAAAAGCACCAGCCATCGTAAACTGATTTTCTGGAAATTGCCTGAGTAGATTTTCGTGAAGATTCAGTGCGTATGATTCAATTTGTTGATATAAAAAACTACCAAGACTACCCATATAAAATTCAATCGCCTCTTTAATATTCTGTTGCGATTTTTCTCCGAAGCCCTTGTAATTTGCTAAACGGTTTTCGTTGCATGCATATAAAAGTTCACCCACTGTTTCGATCTCGAGCTCTTTCCAAATGGTAGCAATTTTTTTTGGTCCGATACCTTTTATGCTCAGCATTACAAGAATTCCTTCGGGTGTTTTTTGTAGATATTCCTGTAATGCAGAGAGTGTTCCGGTTTCTAATTGCTCAATAATTTTTTTGCCAATTGCATCACCGATTCCTCTAATAGAAAATATTTTATCATGAGGTGTTTCGCTGAGTTGCATGGGCAGCTTCTCGATTGTAAAAGCCGCAGCAGCATAGGATTTGGCCTTAAAACCATTTTCCCCGTGTATATCCATTAATTTTCCAAGCAGCGAAAAATTATCGGCAATTGAGTAATTATCCATACCATAAAAATAAATGATGATTTGGGAAAAAATAAGAAATAAAAAAAAGCCCCGGGATAAATCCCGAGGCTCGAACTATTTCTGCGAAAAACAATAGTCAGACTATTTTTTTGCAGCAGCTTTCTTAGCAGCTTTTTTAGGAGCAGCTTTCTTAACAGCTTTTTTAGGAGCCGCTTTTTTAACAGCTTTCTTTGCTACAGCTTTTTTTACAGCTTTTTTAGGAGCTGCTTTTTTTGCAGTTGCCATGTTTTTTAGATTTAATGGTTAGTAAATAATACATTAAAAATAAAAACTTATTTGCAAATGCAAAAAATATTTTTTATGCGCCTACTTCAACCGGTAATACAGAAACGGTTGATTTGTCGTTTTTACCTTTCTTAAATTCAACAATACCATCTGCTAATGCGAACAAAGTATAGTCTGTTCCTACACCAACATTTTTACCCGGATGGTATTGAGTTCCTCTTTGACGTACAATGATATTACCTGAAATAGCAGGTTGTCCGCCATATATTTTTACGCCTAAACGTTTTGAGTGTGAGTCACGGCCGTTCTTTACGCTACCTTCACCTTTTTTGTGTGCCATAAAATACTTTTTAGAATTTTTTTGTTTGTTGTTTCTGCAACGGGTTAATCGAAATAATTATCAAGTATCCCATATAAGAAGACCAGCTTAAAAACTTAAGCGATGCTTTCGATTTTAATTCTGGTATAGTGTGTTCTATGACCATGCTTCTTGCGGAAGCCCTTTCTTCTTTTCATTTTAAAGGCGATCACTTTTTCACCTTGCACTAATGCACTGATGATCTCAGCTTTCACGGTAGCTTTTACTTCACTACCTACAGAGATAGTTCCGCTGTTGTCTACCAACAATACGTCACTGAACTCAACCTTGTCACCGGTATTACCCTGCAGGTGAGGAACGTACAAACTTTGACCTGCTTGTACTTTAAATTGTTGACCTGCGATTTTTACAACTGCTAACATAGCTTTCCAAAATTAGGACGGCAAAGGTAGGGATTTACTGCTAATTCAAACAAACATTTCCTAAATAAATTTGCTTTTTTTAGCCGCTCCAGCACAAATACCTATAATAAGCATAAAATTAGTTGTTTCGACATCTTAAAAGGGAGTTCTGCCCCTATTTTTGCCGGGTAAAACTACCAGCTCAAGCTTTACTATGAATCTTAAGTCACTTTTAGCACGACCCTTTGCCAATTACATATATAATAAAACCCAGAAATCTATACTTACTGCTATAGAAGATCAGGACGCTATTCTAAAGGCACTGGTTAAAACGGGCAAGTCAACCGATTTTGGAAAAGCGCACCGACTGGAGTCTGTAAACACCCATCAGGACTTTATAGAGGCCGTACCCATTCGCGATTATGAGCAGATGAAGCCCTATATCGAAAGCATCAAGGAGGGTAAGCATAATGTATTGTGGAAGGGTAAGCCCATCTATCTGGCCAAAACAAGCGGCACCACCAGTGGAGTAAAGTATATACCTATTACAAAAGATTCGATCCCTAACCATATCAATACAGCCAGGAATGCCCTGTTATGCTATATGGCAGAAACGGGTAACTCGGCATTCGCCAATGGCAAAATGATTTTTTTAAGTGGTTCGCCCGAGTTGGAGAGAA
>JAIEMK010000074.1 GCA_019752295.1 Chitinophagaceae bacterium
TCAATGGCAAGTCTTTTCCCATAGGTTACCGAGACGGAAGCTTAGATAATTTTCCTGTTTATGTAGGAGGCTACCACGAATCATTGGATAAACGACCGGAAAACAAACAACTACGGGTATCGCCTCATGCTATGGTGCAGGAGTACCTCAATTACAGTGAGCACCTGTATGGCATGGTTACCAATGGCCGCCAACTCCGTTTGCTTCGTGATGCCAGCCGCATTACACGGTTAAGCTATGTAGAGTTTAACCTGGAGAAAATAATGGAGGAGGATCTGTATTCCGATTTCGTTATTCTCTACCGTGTGCTTCATGCCAGCCGTATGCCAAAAGGGATAGATGCCGGGGCTGACAGCATCATGGAGAAATACCATCAAGAAGGCTTAGAAGCAGGTAGTACTATCCGCAATAAATTAGGCAAAGCAGTTAAAGGAGCCATTAAAAACTTAGCAAATGGCTTTATCAATCATCCTAACAACGCAGCTTTACGTGAAGCTGTTGCTGCCGGAAATGTTAATACAGATGAATATTACCGCCATCAGTTGCGAATAATTTACCGCTTACTTTTTTTGTTTGTAATTGAAGAACGTAATCTTGTTTATGCTGATAGTAAGACACCCGAAACCAAACGCTTCAACCAAATTTATTTTAACTATTATAGTTTATTGCGATTAAGGAAATTAGCTAAGAAACTACTTCCACCCGAAGCTAACCGATATTACGATTTATGGCAAAGTCTGGTGAGTACCTTTTCTTTATTCGAGAAAAAAGAGATTGGCGAAAAACTCGGTATCATGAGCCTGCAAGGTGATTTGTTTGGCTACCATGCCATCAGTAATAATCAATACGATTTGCACCAATGTTACCTGAGTAATGGGGTGCTATTAAACATCATTAAATCACTCAGTTACTTTGAAAATGACAATGGTGTATTGATAGCCGTTAACTATGGCGGCCTGGATGTAGAAGAATTTGGCTCTGTGTACGAAGGTTTGCTAGAATTAAAATTGGAGTTCAACAAAGTGGAAGGCTCTGATAATTATTCTGTAAACTGGCAAAAGCAAGCAGGTGGCAGAGAGTTTCAATCTCACTATACACCCGAAGAATTGGTGCAGCCTTTAATCAAACATTCTTTAGAATACCTCATTGAAGATATATTACTGCTGTACGCTCAAAAGAAAGTAAACAAGGAAAATACGATTAAGGCTTTATTGAAATTAAAAGTATGTGATGTTGCCTGTGGCAGCGGTCATATATTGTTAAGTGCAGCCCGTAGAATCGCATTGGCCGTGGCAAGGGTGCTAACAGATGAAGAACAACCCAATCCTTTATCTATTCGCAAAGCAATGAAAGATGTGGTGCGTAATTGTATTTATGGTGTAGATAAAAACCCATTAGCAGTTGAGCTTTGTAAAATTGCCTTATGGCTGGAAGCCTACAACCCTGGAGAACCGCTTAACTTTTTAGACCACCACATTAAATGTGGCGATGCTATTGTGGGCCTGGCACACCGCAGCGAATTAGAAAAAGGAATAGCCGATGAAGCCTTTAAAACCCTTGCGATAGATGATAAAGACATTGCTAAAACATGGCGTGATAAAAACGTAAAAGAACGTAAAGAAAGAATTGCCAAAAGTTTACAGCTAAAAGCCGAGTTTGAAAAAAGTACGGAAAATTCTGTGCAGGAAACAATGGCAGAATACAAAACCTTTAATCAACTGCCAGAAACCACACCGGATGAAATAGAACGCAAAGCAAAAGCCTATAAAAAATTTATTGAGGGCAAGGGCTTTACTTTTTTGAAGGCGATGGCCGATACACAAGTAGCCCAATTCTTTATTCCTAAAACCGATGCTAATAAAGATTACCTGATGACCGATGCAGATTTCCGCTTGATACTTAGCGGTTACAAAGGTTGGCAGGATAGAAAAATAGCGAAGGCAACAGCAGTGGCATTAGAGCAAAGGATCTTCCATTGGTTTATTGAGTTCCCAGAAGTGTTTAACGAAGGAGGATTTGATTGTGTATTAGGAAATCCTCCATTTTTAGGTAATAGAAAACTATCAGGAACTTTTGGTGACTCATTTTTAGAAGCTATAAAATACCAGTTTTCGCCAATAGGTGCTGTAGATTTAGTTACTTATTTTTTTAGAAGAATTTTTACAATTATCAAAATTGGCGGATTTCAATCATTGATTTCAACAAATACAATTGCTCAGGGTACTGCCCGTGAAGATGGCTTGGATATAATTGTACAACAAGGTGGAACTATTAATCATGCAGTAAAAAGTATGCGTTGGCCTGGTATTGCTGCTGTTGAAGTCGCATTGGTTACAATTACGAAACAAGGTTGGAATGGCGGATTCACTCTCGCCGGCAAGCAAGTAAAAATTATAACAACGTATTTAGATGATGCTGATTCATTAGGAACTCCTTTTACATTAAAATATAATGAAGGGAAAAGTTTTCAAGGAAGTATAGTATTGGGAAAGGGATTTGTCTTAGAGCCAAATGAAGCCAAGGCTTTAATCGAAAAGAATCCTCAAAATAAAAATGTTTTATTTCCTTATCTAAATGGCGATGATTTAAATAATAACCCTGACCAAAGTCCAAGCCGCTGGGTGATTAATTTTTTTGATTGGGTTGAAGAAAAAGCTAAAAAACATTCAGACTGTTATAAGATAATTGAAGAATTAGTAAAACCGGAGAGACAGCGATGGGCTAAAAATGATGAGGGAGATGAAATAATTGGGGAATATGCCTTACGGAAGCCACTTCCAGAAAAGTGGTGGATATATGCTGATAAAAGACCTGCATTATATGAATCGATAAAAAACTTGCCTCATGTTTTAGTTGTTGCGAAAACAACAAAGTATGGGTCGTATTATTTTGCCCCTAATGATATAATTTATACACAAGATCTTACTGTATTTCCTTATTCTGATTATTTTTATTTTGTAGTTTTTAGTTCTACAATTATGAATGAATGGGTTTGGAAGAATAGTGCAACAATGGGAAGTAGCACTATTAGGTTAAATCCCTCTGATTGTTTTGAAACTTTCCCTTTCTCACAAAACCTGAATCCCAAACAAGAACAATTAGAAACCATTGGTGAAGTATATGATAAACACCGTAAGAAACTCATGTTGGGTATGCAATTGGGTCTTACCAAAACCTATAACCTGTTTCACAGCAATGCTATCATTGCCAATAGTATTAATGAAAATGACAAGCAGGTCGCATCTCTGCAAAAGCATTTAGACAAAACGACTAATACAATTTCATTTGATGATGCTATTCAAAGTATTTTAAAACTCCGTGACCTGCATGTGCAGATGGATACTGCTGTATTGAATGCGTATGGTTGGAATGATATAGAATTGAAACATGAATTTTATGATGTTGATTATTTGCCGGAAAATGATCGAATACGCTACACCATACACCCAGATGCTAGGAAAGAACTGTTGAAAAGGTTGCTAGAGCTGAACCATAAAATACATGAGGAGGAGGTAGTTGCGGGGTTATGGGATAAGAAGGGTCTGAAGAAAAAGGGGATTGATGAAATACGGGATGTTCCTGATGGGGATTTGGGCGGGTTGTTTGATCAGAAATAAAAATATGATATGGATACAAAGAAACTTGTAGAATGCATCAACTTTTTTAACAATATCACTATTCATGAAGATGATGTAACAACTATTGAAGAGAAGGAATTAGGCCAATTAGTAGTTATTGTAACTTATCAATACAAAGGCAAGACGTTTACTACTAAGAGATTATTTTATAAAAACATAAATTTTCAGAGCAAAGTCAAGCATAAAGATTGGTACAATACCTATTTTGGCGAACCGGTTTTTTGGTTAGATATTGATGTACATGACTGGCCAGCTGAAAGTGGAACGAAATTGGAGGAAAGTGTGATTCCAGACATTGTTGATGAAGGAAATACAGAGTTTATCGATTTTATAAAGTCAATTGCTAACGACAATAGGAATGGCTTTATACAAGAAATTTTAGCAGAAAGCAAATCCCCTCAATATGGTATTAATTTAGAAAATAACAATCACTGGCACGACATTGTTTTGTTAATTCAAAAAGGGATTAAAGCTAAGGGAAATAGAGTTGATAAAAAATATTTCAGTAGACTCGTTTTTGAGTGGGATGATAACAGTGGAGCTAGAACAAGCCTAGAACCGGAATTCGGAAAAAGATCATTTATTAGTGCTTTTTACAATAATATTAAATCTGTTCAAATGGAAATAAACAGTAATCAAATAAGAAGTTTATTGCAATATAAAAAGCAAATAATATTGCAGGGCCCACCCGGAACAGGAAAAACACGCATGGCTAAGCAAATAGCGAAAGATATGGTGCAACCAAAAAAACTGGGAAGTCCATTGCAAAAAATAAATGATTTCTTTCTTGGGTTTGATTCAGGTAATAAAGAGGTTATTAAAAACCGGGCAGATACAAAAAGTATGCTCACTAATTTTCAATCCAAATTTCCAAAGGAAAATTTAGCCAATCTAAATCTAGAGGAATATTGTATTGGTAAAGGTACTAATGATAGTTTTTGCTGGTGGATTGAAAGGGGGCTTAAACCATTAGGATATTATTTCCCTGGGAGTGCAAGGTCATATCTGATATTTTGGAGCAAAGAAAAGGACGAGTATAGTACTCACTTTAAACATAATACTTTATTGTCAGGTTTCGAAAATATAAGCGATGCAATGGAATCCATAGCTAGCATGATTTCTGATCTTGTAAAAAACAAAAATATTAGTGCAGTTAAGGGTACACTTGGGAGCAGTTTAGTTCTCAAAATATTGAATAGCTATTACCCTGCAGAGTATTTCCCAATTAATAGTGAAAAATGTTTAAAAAACGTTTTAAAATTATTTAATATCAACTATGGTAAAATGAGCACCATAGAAATAAATGTGAAGCTGCAGGAGTTGTTGGAAGCTAAAAATTCTGAATTTAAAAAGGATATTACAGGATTTGAATTTTCTAAATTCTTGTTCAGCAATTTTGATTTAAAAGGGGAAATAGAAGTTGAATCTGATGAAGTTGTAATAAAGGGGGAATATAAAATTATTCAATTTCATCCTGCATATAGCTATGAAGATTTTGTTAGAGGAATTATAGTAGAATTAAATAGTGATAACCATCCGGAATATAAAGTTGTAAATAGAACAATTGCTGATTATGCCGATAAGGCGTTAGATAATCCATCCGCCAATTATATATTGATCATTGATGAAATCAACAGAGCCAATTTGCCTGCTGTATTAGGAGAGCTGATTTATGCTTTAGAATATAGATTTGATGAAAATGATGAAGAAAATACAACGGTTGAAAGTATATATGCTTTGAAGAACGAGAAGGAGGAAGAAGATGGAGAAGAGAATAAGAAACTACGGTTACCTAAAAATCTGTATATTATTGGTACGATGAATACTGCTGACAGAAGTGTGGGTCATATTGATTATGCAATTAGAAGAAGGTTTGCATTTGTAGATGTTTTACCCGACTTAGAGCCAGTTCACCCGATAGCTAAGGGAATATTTAAAGAGACATCAGCACTGTTCGTCAATAATTTTGATGAATTTCTTATAACAAATGTCATTGTTCCAGCAAATGAAACTTTATCTACCGACTTCAGACCCGAAGATGTTTGGATAGGACACAGTTATTTTATATGTAAAAAGGAAAATAGCGATGAAAACCTAGCAGATACAGAAGCTAAATCTATTCTCACTAACAAATTAAAATACGAGGTGTTGCCTATATTAAAAGAATATATTAAAGATGGTATTCTTCAAGATAATGATCAAACTAAATCTGTTTTACAGAAACTACTACAATGGAGTTAATGTTATCTGATAAATATTTAACTGGCAAACCGTTTACTGAACATCATCAGTACTACTTCCGAAATGATACAATATCACCGGAAGAGTTGGTATATTATGAAAGTGAAATTTATTTCAATGGTAAAAATCAAATAGACAATTGCTGTTTTAAAATAGAAAACGAAAAACCATATACCAGTTATTTTATAGGCATTGATTGGCTTAGTAAAAGAAAAGACAAAGCAATATATATTCAGCCTAAATTAAATGAAGGAAAAGAGCAATTGGATTATTTGAAAATGCTGTTTTCTCTTACTAATCATCCCGAAACATTAAATCATGTAAATGATATTTATGAGATAAAATGGGATGATGAATATATTGAAATTGAAGATCAACATGATCATTTAACCCCCCTTTTAGTAGTTCAATTTTTGCAGATTATGCGGCAAATAGTGCGAAAAGGTTTGAAAAAAACTTATTATAAAGTTGAACGTAATTTATATGGTCGGGTAAAAGGCAAGGTTATGGTGGCATCTACCGTTAAACATAATTTGGTTAAGAATAAACCACTGCATACCTATTGCAGCTTTGATGAATTTGGAGTTAATGGATTAGAAAACAGGCTATTAAAAAAAGCGTTGGTATTTGTTCATCGATATTTAAGCTCGAATAAGATTAATACTGAGGCTGGGATAGGAAATCTTCTAAATTATATAAATCCAGCGTTTTCAGATATATCGGAGGAGGTTAGTTTACAGGAAGTAAAGCATTTTAAAAACAGCGGCATCTATAAAGACTACGAGGCAGGTATAAAATTAGCTAAACTTATACTTAAGAGATTTGGCTATAATATCACCAATACTCATAAAAACAAGTTTATTAAAACGCCTCCTTTTTGGATTGACATGTCTAAATTATTTGAGTTGTATGTACTCGGTTTATTGAAAGAAGCATATAAAGAAGAGATCATTTTTCAATTTGGTGACAATCATGAAACATTTTATGGTAAGCCAGATTTTATATTTAAGCGACTAGGGGTTGAAAAAATAATTGACGCAAAATATAAAAAGCAATATCAAGCAGACAAAGTTAGTTTTGATGAATACTTAATAAAGGATATCAGGCAGTTAAGTGGGTATGCAAGAGACAATCGTATTATTACGTTTTTAAAGGGACCTAACCCCAGTATAATTGAATGTCTTATAATTTATCCTGATAATCAGTATTTGAACAAAAATGAAAAAGCAAGATTTTCTTTCGATGCAAAAATGGAAATAATGCAGTTTAATAATTTTTTTAAATTGGCTCTTAAATTACCGGTAATCTCTATTTAAACAATCAATATGCCGAAACTATATTTACATGAGGCGATTGCATTAGTTCTACTTTCAAAAGAAGATCGAAAAGCTTCTATTGATGAGATTGCAGATGAGATAAACAAAAGGAATCTGTACAAACGAAAAGATGAAAATGATGTTCCGGCTTATCAAATTATGCAGCGGACAAAATTGAGTAGCGGGCAATATCATCATTTGTTTGAATGGAGTGAGCCTAATATGGTTAGGCTTCGAAATATAGAATTAAATTAAAAATATAGGCGCGACATCTTTTGGCGCACTCACCCAATACTTTTGATATCCAATCTAAACCCAACACTATGGATTCAAAAGCCGCAGACTTCACTCAATTACCGGTAAAGATCAACCAAATAGCTAAAAACTCTTCTAAAATAGGGTTAGGTGAACTCTTTAATGAAAGATATGGCGCTTATCTAAAGGACTACGATCTGTTTTTGGCTCATTTTAACGATGTACCCAATTATATTGAGGAAATCAGAATCAATTGCAGTAAAGCTTGTAAATGGCTATATACCAATTATGCTGCCAGCATTACAGACGTGCATTATGGGAAGCGCTATTTCAACAATAATTCCAAAGCAGAAGTAGACGACCTGTTTTGTGTATTGTTTGTTGATCTGCTGATTTGTTTTGATACCAACCGATCTACTGTAAAACTGTTATTCAGAAAAACACCACTTGAAAAAGTGTATGCTATACAGGAGGGTATAAAAAAACACAGGCAAAAAAGAGAAGCAAGAATTCCAACCATATCATTATTAATCAATTCTGTAAGCGGGTTTGAAACCAAATCAATGGAGATTAAAAAACCCAGATTGAATATCGAAGATAATTATAATGATGATTTTCTACCGGTACATCAAACCATAATTAAACGGCTTTCGAAAATGAATGATAAAGGTTTGGTTTTACTACACGGAAAACCTGGAACCGGTAAAACTTCCTATATACGCTACCTGATATCAATTTTAAAAAAGGAAGTCATTTTTTTACCCCCCAATATGGCCCAGGCAATTACGAGTCCGGGGTTGATATCTATCTTAATTGATAATGCAAACAGTGTATTTGTAATTGAGGATGCAGAAAACATAGTAATAGACAGGGAACGCAATGGTCATTCACCAGTTTCTGCCTTACTCAATATTTCAGATGGTTTGTTATCTGATTGTTTAAATATTCAGATTATCTGTTCCTTCAATACCGATATCTCAAAAGTAGATAGCGCCCTTATGCGCAAGGGGAGGCTGATTGCTAAATACGAGTTTAAAGAACTGGAGGTTCCTAAGGCAAATGCCCTTTCTAAAAAACTAGGTTTTCAAACTACCATACACACACCCATGACACTTACCGCCATATATAACCAGGACGAAATGGAGTTTCAGCAAAAACGGCAGGTAAATGCGATTGGATTTAGGGCAGTACATGGTAATTGAGATTATTATAAAAATTAAAGAACAGAAACATGTCAAAGCGAGGCTACCTCTCAAGATATATGCTGATAGTTAAGAAGCTAAAGGCTAAACCCTATTCTTCATACGAGGATATTCAAAATTATTTGGATAACAGGATAGATTATATGCAATTACAGGATGAATCGCTAAACATAGGTTTTTCAAAAAGAACCCTGCAACGGGATATCCGGGAGATCTACCAGATTTTCGGAATCCAGATAGAATATTCAAAAACATCCAAAGGATATTTCATTAGTGAGAATGAAGTGGAAAATGCTAATTTTCAAAGAATGATGGAAGCTTTTGATATGTTTAATTCTCTCAATCTTGCTCAAGATCTCACACAATTCATACAACTGGAAAAACGAAAATCACAGGGAACCGAAAATCTGTATGGCATATTACATGCCATTAAAAACCACCTGCAAATCAAGTTTTCTTATGAAAAGTTCTGGGAAGAAGAGATTACCAGTCGTTTAACAGAACCCTACGCCCTCAAAGAATTCAAGAACCGTTGGTATCTGGTAGCAAAGGATTGTAAAGACAACAGCATCAAAAGTTTTGCGCTAGACCGGTTTACGGATATGGAAATTACCACCAGGAGCTTCCTGTATCCTCAAAACTTCAATATTGAAGAACATTACCGGTATTGTTTTGGAATCATCAGCCCCAATGGTCAGGAACCCCAGGAGATCATTTTATCTTTCGATCCCTTCCAGGGAAAGTACATAAAAACACTCCCTTTGCATGAAACGCAAAAGATATTAATGGACAATGAAGACGAGCTGCAAATAAGTCTTAGGCTTTGTATTACACACGATCTTGTAATGGAATTGCTTTCGTTTGGTGATAATATGAAAGTTTTACAACCGATAGCATTAGCAAGCCAGCTAAAAGAAGCTCATCAAAAAGCAACACAACAATATAGCTAAACTGTCTTGCCCCGAACGGTATTTAATTTTCCTTCAATAAATTATTATGTTCCAGCATCAATTACAAGAATTATTATGGGATGAGATAGAAAGGCAAAAAATGATAAATACTGAAACCTATTATAAAAACAGCATTTCATCAGGTTTTGAAAATCTAGACTAATTTTTGCATGGATTTCTACCCGGAAAGATTTACTTACTTGCCGGTTGTGAATCAGTTGGTAAAACAGCATTTTTATTGAATTTGTTGGTGAATATGAATTCACAAATCCAAGAAAAAAGGAGGGTTATTTTGTATACACCGGGGATGAGTGCTTCACTGGTAACGCAAAAAATAATTTCCTGTATTACCGAAATACATATTGATAAAATAAGCCGGGGAAAATTGCAACAAGAAGAATTTAAGCAGTTTAATGCATTGTTGATGGAACATTTCAGTATCGGATTTTCCATATGTTTGATAATTGACCAACCTAATTTGTCTGTAAAAGACCTTTTCAATCACCAAACAAAATCCCAGGAATCGGAACGTCCTGAAATTATTATGATCGACGACTTCTTATTACTGCATTCTGATAAAAATGGAAATTCAAACGAACGAATTGCTGAAATAATGATAGACCTAAAAGAGCTGGCAGAAAAGTTTCAGATTCCTGTTTTGCTAAGTTCACGATTAGTAAAAAAGGATATAGAATTATCCAGACTATCGGATTTACGCATTTCTGGAATTCCAGAGCAATTGGTAGATATTGTATTTTTTATCGAGAATCCAGTGTACTACGAGGTAATGTCCTCAACACCAAGTTTCGAAATAAAAGGAGAAAAGCATATTCGGATTGCAAAAAATAAATTTGGAATACAAGGATCGGTAAGATTCAAGGCTCAATTATCTATTCAAAAATTTAACGAGATTGAAGAATCCACTTTTTGGATAAGAGGAGATGAAAACCGTTCGGATAATGAGGAATAGATAATGGAAAATGAATTCCGTCTTTATAAAAGATTTTGAATATTTTATCAATTGTAAACAAGGTGTACATTCCTGAAAATAAATTGGAGAGAACAACTCATTTGTAAAGATTGAATTAGTACAAAAAGCAGTTCTGGGTGAATACGGATTAAATCAACAAAAATTATACACTAATATTATGATTCAGGTTTTGTGATCTATAAATAGGACATAATTCTAAGTATTTTGGTTATTCCCATCTCTAAAGTAAATATTTTCTATCTATTCCAAAATTGGGTGTTTTAACGGTATTTTCCTACGGTATTTATTTCTATCCTTGTAATGAAATTAAGTAATTGATTTTTTTCGTGTCAGCTCTGAATAGAAATTAAACAGGGTGAACACATTTGAAAATGTGCCAAAGAACAATTTTTATTAAAAGTATAACTGGACAGCATGAGAGCAGTTATAATTGATGACGAACAAAAGGTTCGTTCCCATTTAAAAAACCTGCTTGCAAAATATTGCAAGCAAGTGGAATTGATTGGAGAATCCCTTAACGCTGACACAGGCGCAGAACTGATACTTGCCAGCAGACCAGATCTTGTTTTCCTGGATATTCATATGCCCAAAGGAACGGGATTTGATTTGCTTGCTTCGCTCGGGGCTTATGAATTTGATGTTATTTTTGTCACAGGGTATGACCACTATGCTATTCAGGCGGTAAAGTGTTCAGCACTGGATTATTTATTGAAACCGGTTAAACCTGATGAACTAATTTCTGCAGTAGGAAGGGCGGAGAGAAAGCTAAAAAATACTACAACAGCTCTTCAGATAACTAATTTATTGGACATAGTTCAATATCCCCATAAAAAGGATCATCGCATCGTTCTGAATTCAACCAAAGGAATGCAGTTTGTAAATCCATACGAAATCATACGTTGTGAAGCAGATGATAATTATACCAACGTGTTTTTGCAAGATGGAAGGAAAATTATCAGTACCCAAGTACTGCGCTTTCATGAAGAACTTTTAAGTGATTTTGGTTTCATTCGCCCCCATCACTCTTATTTAGTCAACCGAAAGCGGATCAAAAGTTTTGCCAAAGGGAAGGTGGTTTATGAACTAAAAATGGGTGACGAGTTTTGTGTACCAATTTCACATAGAAAAGTAAAGGAGGTCCGGGAGGCATTGTTATGAAAGCCTTAACAGTAAAAATTATCTTAATTGGATGTATTTCAACTAGCAGAGCTCAAAACAACAACCATTTTGATTCTTCTATTGACTGTCAATTACAGAAAGTAAAGGAAATTCAGTCTGTTGAACGGCAATACCAAGGTCAGTTATTTGCTATCGGGAATGTACCTTCTCCTAATGAATATGTGATAGAACTCAAGTATAGCGGGAGGCAAAAGATCCGCACATTTCATGTCCATACGCTTGCTTATTGGTGGCAAAAGCCCTATACAAAGGTACTTTTATTTGTTTCTCCATTTTGTGTGCTAATAGGTTACCATAAATATAAAGACAGAAAAACCAGGCTAACCGAAGAAAAACTAAAACAGCAATTAAGATCCAGTCAAACCAAATTGAACCCGCATTTTGTATTTAATGCAATGAGCTCTATTAGTGGGTTGATTAACAGTGAACAAAATGAAAGGGCTGAGGAATACCTGAACAACTTTTCAGATATTATGAGAACTACCCTAGTCAACAGTAATCAGTTGTTTATTCCATTATCTGATGAATTGGACTGCTTACAGAAATATATTGTTTTAGAGCAATTGGGTATTGAATTCAGATTTGAACTAATCATTGATCCGGAACTTAATCTTGATACTATCGATTTACCGCCTTTGTTATTGCAACCGAGTGTTGAAAATGCCGTAAAGCATGGTGTGGGAGATCTGGGCCAGCAAGGTGTCATCCAATTATCCCTATTAAAACAAGCCAATGATCTGTTGATCCTTATTAAGGACAATGGGAAACCTACTAAGGAACATACAACAAAACCAGGTACTGGATATGGTATTACGCTAACAAAAGAGCGAATTGAAGTACTTGGAAAGTTATTCCCAAAGGATAAGATAATTTATGGGCTGGAATTCAATGAGAATGGGGCTATTGCCAGCTTTCGGTTTGAAAACTGGCTTACATAGAAAAATATGGTATTTTTAACCCTTTAAATGCTTATAAATGTAGTGTAAGTATAAATAAATCATAGCGTTAAGCTTTTCTTGCAGTCGAAAACCGCGAATTTTTAAACTATGCAAAGAATCAGCAAAACGCTCACGTTAAGGCGTGGGCTTTTGCATTCTTGTATGGTGGGTGCTTCGCGGTACCTCGACTG
>JAIEMK010000084.1 GCA_019752295.1 Chitinophagaceae bacterium
TTTGTTTTTTTGATTCCAATAACTTCAGCGTATTCGATAAATTCTCGTGCTCATACAAATAAAATCCACTTTCGGGATGTTTAGAATCCTTTATTAATTCTTGCACCATCATTACCAGAGATGAATGCGGCCTTTCCAGATAAGCGGGCAATAATCCAATAATACACCAGTCTTCGGGCCTGCCATAGAAAAGTTCAAATGCCTGCATAAAACTTTTTCGATAAAGCCCCATATCCTTCACCCAATGCTTGCTATTACTCGTTTTGGTGGTACCACTGCTCTCAAAAAAATGGGTAAGGGGATAATTGCCTGTTTGAATTGTTTGCGTTTTAAAAAAGCCCACAGGCAACGCCGGAATCGATTCGATCGTCTTAATGGTATGAGGATGCTTAATAGTAAGATCGCACCACTGTCTGTAAATCGGGTTCTGCTGATACTGCCAATGAAATAATTGCAAAGCCAAATCAGCGAAGCCGCTAGCTGAAACAGAGAAAATATTGTTAACATCGAATGGTTGCACTAGCAGGTATTGTAATGTTTTAACTAAATTTGAACTGAAAGCGAAAAGAATGAAGACAAAAATATGGTTAGTTCTGGCAATTTCTCTGGTTATTGGCGCTTGTAAGAAAGATTCTTACAATACCAGACCCAGTCTAACATTCACTTCTGTGAACGCCACTACATTCGGAAATGGCAGCACCATGCAATTCAATCTTACTTTCACCGATAAAGAAGGCGATATTCAGGATAGCATCTGGGTACAAAAAATTACCCGCACCAGCGGTTGCACCAACTTTAGCGATCGAACCAAAATACCTAATTTTCAGGCCACTCCCAATCTTAAAGGCGTATTCGAGATCAACTATAGTGTTGGCACCAGCCTGAATACGGTGTACCCAATTTTGCCGGGCTGCCCTGCCAATAAAAACGATACCTGCTATTTTAGATTCTGGGCAAGAGACCTTGCAAAGAATGTAAGCGACACAGTGGTTTCGCCCGACATTATCATCCTTAAATAATTGGATTGAATAAGTTTGTTCACAGTTTTTTCTTTAGCAACTATTTCTACGGTTGCTGTGTAGTTGCACTTTCTGTAGAAACTAATTTTCAACTTAGCACAGCACTCAATTCAGCTTTCTATTACCTGCTGATTTTTGCAGCCTCAGTAGTTTATTATACCAAATCTTATACTTCTGAAGCTAGTTATAGTCAGCCAAATCAGAGGGCACAGTGGTATCGCATGAATCAAACAAAAGTGCTTTATTCGCAAGTAATTTTGTCGATTACGGCAATTGTGTTAAGTGCGATTCTTCTGTATCAACAACATTCTGCTATTAAACAATTAACTCGATATGAATGGAATTTGATATTGATATTTCCCTTCACGGCAGTATTATATTATGGTAGTATTCCTCCAAAAAATCCCACACATAATCTGCGTAGCATTGGATGGCTGAAACCCTTTGTGATTGGCTTTGTATGGACAGGCGTAGTGAGTATCTATCCCCTTATATTCGAAGCAATCGAAAGCCGAAAACACTTTGAGCCGCACTGGCTGGCGTGGATGTTTTTTCTCAAAAATTTTATTTTCATTTCTATCCTTTGCATCCTCTTTGATATCAAGGATTATGCTGCAGATCACAATAGCCGGCTCAAAACCTTTGTAGTGCGGTTGGGCTTGCGAAAGACCCTATTTTATGTGATTCTACCCATGGCCTTATTGAGTTTTATATCTTTTATCATATTCACTATTTCAAGGCATTTACCCCTCTCCAGAATACTCGTTAACAGCATTCCTTATATTTTGTTGATAACTGTAACCTGGTCAATGCAACGTCGTAAAAGCATTCTCTACTATCTTGCAATAATTGACGGACTCCTTTTGGTTAAAGCAGCCTGTGGTATTCTGGGCGTGCTACTTTTAAAATAAAAACAATGGCTAAGACAAAAAAAGACAAAAAAATCAGCAAATCTGTACTCACTGAAAAGTCGATGGACTTTCTAAAGAATTATATCAACAACCCTTCCCCTGTTGGGTTTGAGACGAGTGGGCAAAAATTATGGCTCGAATATATTAAGCCATTTACCGACAGTTTTTATACAGATCCTTATGGCACTGCAGTTGCTATAATTAATCCGGATGCAGCTTTTAAAGTGGTGATTGAAGCGCATGCTGATGAGATTAGTTGGTTTGTAAACTATATCAATGATCAGGGATTGATTTATTTGAAGCGGAATGGTGGTGTAGACCATCAGATTGCACCATCGATGCGCGTATTTATTCACGGAAAAAAAGGGCCTGTGAAAGCAGTATTCGGATGGCCTGCTATTCATACCCGCCACAATGGTGCAGATAGTAAAGAGCCCCAACCAAAAATCGAAAACCTTACGTTGGATTGTGGTGCTACCAACAAAAAAGATGTAGAAGCTATGGGCATTCATATTGGCGCTGTAGTAACTTATGCAGACGGCTATGATGAACTTGCAAATGACTTTTTAATTGGCCGTGCATTCGACAATCGCGTTGGCGGATTTATGATTGCAGAAGTTGCAAGGCTATTAAAGGAGCATGCAAAAAAATTACCATTCGGATTATATATTGTAAACGCCGTTCAGGAAGAAATCGGTTTACGTGGTGCCGAAATGATTGCACGCAGAATTAAACCCGATGTGGCAATTATTACCGATGTAACACACGATACCAGTACTCCAATGATTAGCAAAGCCATCGAAGGCGATATCCAATGCGGCAAGGGGCCCTCGCTTGCATATGCCCCAGCAATTCATAATAAATTATTACAATTAGTGCAGGATGTTGCTGAAAAAAAATCAATCCCAGTGCAATTAAGAGCCCTTAGCAGAAGCACTGGCACCGATACTGATAGCTTTGCTTATGCAAACGATGGTTGCCCCTCTGTATTGATTTCTATTCCTTTACGCTATATGCATACTACTGTGGAAATGATTCATAAAAAGGATATTGAGGAAACTATCAAACTGATGTACGAAACCCTTCTAACGCTCACACCTAAAACAAATTTGAGCTACCTCCAATAAGATTTCAACAGGGAACCGACAGTTACTAACCCCGTCGGTTCCCCTCATCAGCTTTGCAGCCGAATACTTATTTTTGCTGCCAATGAATTTTACCGAAAAAGCAAATATCAGAATTGCAGTACTTGATTTGTACGAGGGATTTCCCAATCAGGGTATGCGATGCATTCAGGAAATTGTGGAACAATGGGCCGAAAAAAATCAGTTCTCCTTCACCTACCACGTGTATAATGTTCGACAGGATTTAGTTGTTCCCGACGAAACTTATGATGTCTATATTTCGAGTGGGGGGCCAGGCTCTCCATTAGAAAGCGAGGGACAGCACTGGGATAATAAATACATGGAATGGTTGAGGGCCATGGAAACATGGAACAACGATATTGCTAATAGCATTAAAAAACACGTTTTCTTTATCTGCCATAGTTTTCAATTGGCGTGCCGATACTATGGTATTGCAGAAGTTTGTAAACGTAAGTCAACCTCCTTCGGCGTATTCCCAATTCACCGTTTGCAGGATGGCGAAAACGAACCCGTGTTCAATGGTATGCTCGATCCCTTTTATGCAGTGGATAGTCGCGATTATCAGGTGATCTCTCCCGACCATTCTAAAATAAGTAAAATGGGCGCTCAAATTTTGGCTATCGAAAAACATCGCCCCCATGTTCCCTACGAAAGAGCCATTATGAGCATTCGTTTCAACGATTATTTTATTGGCACACAATTTCATCCCGAAGCAGATGCCGTGGGTATGAGCATGTATTTGCAAAGGGAAGACAAAAAAATAAACGTGATCGAAAATCATGGCGAAGCAAAATGGAAAAGTATGCTGGAACAATTACAGGATCCCGAAAAAATTATGTGGACTTATAAAAACATACTCCCTAATTTTTTAAGCCTTGCAGTTGGCGAATTGGTAGAAGATTAATTAATTACTATGCTTTGAATCAGTTAAAAAATTGGGCATCGTATTGATTTCTTATTTTTAACTTACTGTAAATTCTAAATAGCAATCATGGTTCCCTCAATACGTGCAGCATATAATCGGGCATTTACACAGGAAGCTTATCAAGCTTATCTGCAGGAACTTTCGGCTAAGCATCCCGGCGCTTTAGAATTCAGGGTGGCTGAAACACCTATATTCATTGATAAAGCCTTCAAAGAAAAAGTATTGGACGCCTGCGAATCGATTGTTGATGTAATTGCCGGATTCAATTTTAAAACAATTAGCAAACAAGCTATTCCAGATAATGTAAACGTACCGAATGAAAATAACCATTCGCATTTTATAGCATTTGATTTTGGAATTTGTGAAAATTCAGCCGGCGAACTCGAACCTCAATTGATAGAGATGCAAGGCTTTCCTACCCTTTTTGGATATCAGGTTTTTCAGGATCAGGTTACCAGAAAACATTTTACAATTCCAGAAAACTATAGTACCTATTTAAATGGATTTGACGCTCCTGCATATATTGCCTTATTAAAAGAAATTATCTTGGCAAATCATGCACCCGAAAATGTAATTCTTCTGGAGATATTGCCTCATCAGCAAAAAACAAAGATCGACTTTTATTGCACCAGCGATTACACAGGCATCCCGATTGTTTGTTTAACAGAATTGATTCAGGAAGGCCGTAATTTATTTTACGAAAAGGCAGGTAAAAAAATCGCCGTCAAAAGAATTTATAACCGCATTATTTTTGATGATCTGCAGCAGCAGTCTGATGCCATACAAGAGAAAGGAAAATTATTGTTGGCAGATTTGGATGTGGAGTGGGTACCGCATCCCAACTGGTTTTATCGAATCAGCAAACATACACTACCCTATATCAATCATCCCTATGTTCCTGAAACAAAATTCCTAAGCGATATTAAAGTGATTCCCGAAAATTTGGGCGATTATGTTTTGAAACCTTTGTTTTCTTTTGCCGGTCAGGGCGTAATTATTGACTTGAAGCCCGGCGATATTGAGAACATTCCCGATCCGCATAATTGGATTTTACAGAAAAAAGTAAAATATGCCGACGTGATTATTACGCCTGATATTCCGGCAAAAGCAGAGATTCGAATTTTTTATTTCTGGAAAGACGGTGCTGCCAGGCCCATTGCAACAAATAATCTTGCTCGTTTAAGCAAAGGAAAAATGATTGGTGTTCGGTATAATCAGGACAAAGAATGGGTTGGTGGAAGTCTTTGCTATTTTGAAAAATAAAACTGTTTTAGTTTACAAAATTCCACCAAATACCAAATCGAACCCATAGTCCGGCATAGGGATATTGTTCGACAGCAAAATTTCTGTGGTCGAATTTGAATCCATTATTTACAGATAAAGCATTCAAGTTTTCCAAGCGTAAAAAAGTTTTAAAGCTTTTAATTCTGAAGTTCAGGTATGCAGCAATATCGGGTCGGTTATTAACCGTATACGCATTCTGATAAAAAAATTGTCCCAGAAAAGGAGAATAATTATCGGCCTTATATGGCGAATGATATTTTATTTCGAGTCCGGTAGCAATAAAAAGGTTTGTAAAGAAATTCCCTTCAAACGCAATCCTGTTGCGGGTATAAAGAAATGGTAAGTTTACCGGAGGCCCCCCTGTAGTTTGTTGTAAGTGTATATCGGTGTACCAGTACCAATTTCTGGATAGCTTGAATTTTTTTTCTGCACTTAAGTGCAATACATTAAATAATGTAGCTTCCTGCTTGGCAGTGAAAAAGCTATCAAAATAAATATAGTTGCTTACTGCAAAATATTCTGCATTCAACTTCCACCCGATCTTGGGGTTTTCGTACTGCAAAAAAAATCGGAGTAAATTTTCTTTATTGAATCCAGTGCGATTCTTCAAGGGGAAACTGCTCAGTGGATCAAATATAAATGCAGGAGAACGATTTACATTTTGAAATCCAATATTTAAGGAGCCAATCCTACTACCCAATAATCGTTTCATACTCACCAGTGCTGCATAATCGCCGGAGTTTAGTCCGTTTAAATACAATTGACCGCTGGCTTCCATATCCCATTTCTGATTTCTGGTTCGATTGCGGTATTCCACTAAACCATAGAGGTTATAAAAACTGTGTTTCCCTGTAACAGTATCGAAAACACCTGAAAGGTTTTGCAGTGCCGCCCCCACTTTAAAAAACTGACTTAAATTATTTTTATCGGGAAAAGAGATCAGGCTAAATTCATTATTTACTTCCTTCCAACTGTCTTTATAAGCAATCGTATCTCCGTTTGGATTGTTGGGGATATTAAAATTAAAATAGTTTGCATATTTTATAGAATCGGGAGTAATATCTGAAAAGCTATAACTATTTTGTGTGTAGCGAAGTATGTGTTCGATTCGAAATCTCGGATAAAAAATATGGCGCACAATCGAATCGGTTACGATCGAGTCTTTCTTTCCAAGATCGTAGTGGTGCTTATACAGCAGTGTAAGTTCTTTATACGTATTTCCGGTATTAACAGTTGTATTAAAAGGGTTACGGCTGGCCGCGCCGGCTTTGCCGAGTCTTGTTTCAAGACTATAGGGATCGTTTAGAGAAGAGGAAAGACTATCTAATTTTCTTGAATCCTGCAAGCCCCCATTTTCCGATGCGGCAGTTTTATTTGAAAGGAAAATAAAAAACGATTCGTAGTGTTTATTTTTTGTTTGATAGTGTGCCGTAATTCTAAAACTATTATGACTATTATTTTGCGTTTTTAAATACCCCGGAGTGCTGCTAAAAAGGTATTCGAACGAATAGTTGAAATTGCTTTTCTTATTCTGCGTGAGCAATATACTAATTAACTGTTCTGATTTACTTCCCAGTAAATAAGCCATCTCAGAATAAGGGCGTGTAGTTTGATAAAATTTGGTGTTCTCTAAAGTAAATTTATAAGGGTCGAACTGATGCAAACCGGGGTCCCATCCTGCTTTCATCAAGGGATTAAAAAAATACGATTGTGCAGCAGATCCATAAGTTCCAAGAGTATGGTAATTAGGCCCCATTGGTAAGCGCGAGTAATAATCGCTAACAGATGAATCGATGATTCGGTTACGGGTAGAATCAAAATAGCGATAATAGATCGTAATGGAATCGGCATACTGATCGCGATGCTGCAGAGAATCTTTCTTTGCGTCTCTTTTAATTATTCTACCCTGACTATCGGTTGTGGTATTTGCATTATTTCCAGAGCTGAGATTATTAAAACTATTAGAATTAAAACTGCGTGGCAATTGCGCCATTGCCGACACTGAAAAAAATAGCAATACAATAATTGTTGCGGAAAAATGATATAATCCTTTCAAATGCATGCGCCTTAATATAATTGCAAATTAACGGTTATTCGATCGTCACAGCTTTTTCGAGCTGATATTAACTTGGTATTACAGATATCCTTACAGGCTCTCTATCAGCCCGCTAAATAATAGGGTTAGTTTTGGTTCTGCAGATTTTGCTGCCTGCAAAACTTCTTCGTGCGTAATAATATTTTCTTCTTCCCTAATTCCAATATCGGTAATTACACTAATCGCAAATACCTGCATACCGCAATGTTTTGCTACGATTGCTTCCTGTACTGTACTCATTCCAACAGCATCGCCTCCTAATACATGTATCAGTTTGTATTCTGCTCTTGTTTCAAAAGTAGGGCCGGTAACACCAAAGTAAACTCCAATCTTCAGATCAATATCATTTGCCTTAGCAATCGTTTCTGCTTTTAAGATTAGATCTTTGCTATAAGGCTCGCTCATATCGGGGAAGCGAGTACCGAGTGCGTCTTCATTTGGACCGATCAAAGGATTCACAGTAAACAAGCTAATATGATCTTTGATGAGCATCAAGTCGCCTACTTCCATATTCTCCTGCACCCCACCCGCAGCATTGGTGAGTAATAATGTAGACACGCCCATTAAACGCATCACCCTTATTGGATAAGTAACCTGACGGGTAGTATAGCCTTCATAAAAATGAAAACGACCTGCCATTACCAATACAGTTTTTCCTTTTATATTTCCAATCACCAAACTACCCTGATGCCCTTTTACAGTACTTACCGGGAAATGGGGAATTTCGTGATAAGGTATTTCTATTTCCACTTTCATATCGTTGGTAAGGTTACCCAACCCACTACCCAGAATAATTCCAACATGAATTTCTTTGGAATATTTACTACGGATATATGCTACCGTTTCATTCAGATCTTGCATTAAAGCTGTCATAATATTGCACTAATTAATCTGGCAAATATAGAAATTAAGTATGCAGAAATGAGCTATCACAAAAGTTATTGCCAACCGAAATGTAGAATAGCACATAAAAAAGGCCATCCTATTGGAATGGCCTTATCGTTGGTAAAGAAAGTTAGTATTAGCTAATACGTTTAACGTTTACGGCGTTCAGGCCTTTACGTCCTTCTTGTACATCAAACTCAACTTTGTCATTAGCTTCGATCTGATCGATCAAACCATTTGCATGTACGAAAGTTTCTTTGTTAGAATTGTCGTGCTTAATAAAGCCGAATCCTTTTTCTTCGTTAAAGAACTTTACAGTTCCTTGAATTTTTGTGTCCATTGTAAAATTTGTAAAATAAATAATGAAGGGCAAAGGTAGCCTTTAAACGCCTCATCTCCTAATAATTATCCAATTCGTGCGCAAACATGCTCATTTTCAGCGTTTTTTTGCAAGAATTAACAAGTCGTTTGCCGTTATTTTTTTGAAATAACCATTTTACCTGCCCTCAAAAAAACAGTTTGCATTATCTTCATTCACATGTTTAACATCAGCTATTTAGACATTTCCTCGAGTCTGGGATTATGCGCTACAGGATTATTAACCCTTAATTTTTTATTGGGTATTTTATTGAGTACCGGGTACAAAGCACAAGCATTTTGGAAGAAACTGCCGGAGTTTATCAAAGGTTTGCCAATCGAGCGGATCCATAACTGGACGGCCTACCTAGCCCTTTCGTTTGCACTCTTGCACCCCTTCTTTTTATTGTTGGATAAAGATGCTGGATTTGGATTCACCACCATTTTATTACCCCTGCAAGCGCCTAAACAACCCATTATTGTTCTTTTGGGAGTGCTGGCATTTTATGCTCTGATTACCGTGATCATTAGTTCTCAAAAACCAATTAAGAAAAAATTGGGATATAGTGCCTGGAAAAACATTCACTTCATTTCGTATGGCACGGCCCTATTATTTTTGATACATGGCTTGTTGATGGATCCTTTGTTGAAAGACAGGCCCACCGATTGGATTGATGCAGAAAAAGTTTTTTCGGAATGCTGTATACTCCTGTTATTGGCTGCAAGTTTTTATCGGTACAGATATTTTGTTGCAAAGAAAAATCAGGGCTAAAAAACAAGTCAAAATTCAAAAGTTAAAATTCAAAAGAGTTATGCTAAGGTGTTTTATTTTATTGGTTTCATTTTTTGCAATCCACTATTCATTTGCCCAAACGCCGGAGCAAAATATTGCAAAGTTGGGAATCGTGTTGCCTACACCTACGGTGGCTAATAACAGTTTTGTGAAGTTTGTAAGAACAGGCAATCTGATTTATTTTTCCGGTCAAGGACCAACCAAGGCAGACGGGAGTTTTGTTACCGGAAAACTGGGTAGGGATCTGACAGTTGAAGAAGGTGCTGCTGCTGCACGATTAACGGGGATAAACTTATTGTCTACCTTACAATCTGCAATTGGTGATTTAAATAAAGTAAAACGAATTGTAAAAGTAATTGGGATGGTTAACTGTGTCGACAACTTTGTTGATCAACCTAAAGTGATGAATGGTTTTTCAGATTTAATGGTGGCAGTATTTGGCGAAAAGGGTAAACATGCAAGAAGTGCTGTGGGAATGAATTCGCTTCCATGGAATATTGCTGTAGAAATAGAAATGATTGTTGAAGTATCTGACCACACCGAAAAGTGATAGATCAATCAACAATCATTTTATGTTTCGACACTTTAATTAATAACTTCTTTTGCATGTACTTTCTCAGTTTTCAGCGCCCTATAAGCCAGGATGGCACTGATAAGCATAAAAATTGCTCCAATTAAAAAAGAGATTCCCGGAAAATAAAATGGTCTGTTTGGCCCGGTAAAATAAGCAAATGAATTGGTCATCAATAAAGGTCCGATGATGGAAGTAACACTTACTAAACTGGTAAGGGCTCCCTGTATTTCACCTTGCTCATTTGGAGGTATATGCCCGGAAATAATTGATTGTAATGCCGGGCCAGCAATTCCACCCAAGCAATATGGAATTAAAAAAACAAACATCATCCAGCTTTCGGTAGCAAAAGCAAATAAGAAAAGGCCTAAGGCATAGAGTCCTAATCCAACATAGACACTTTTTTCGTTTCCTAATTTTGGATTTACAAAACGAATCAATCCACCTTGCACAATCCCAACCAACAGCCCCACCACTCCTAAAGAAATACCAATCATTCTTGGTGTCCATTGAAATTTTTCGATATTAAAAAAACTCCAGTTGCTCTGAACAGCGTGTGCTGCAAGGTATACCAGTAACAAAGAAACGATGAGTCCGGCAACAGTAGGATATTTTTTTAATTGCATTAATGCACCCATTGGATTTGCTCTACGCCATTCGAAAGGTCTTCGGTGTTGCTGATCGAGCGATTCGGGTAAAACAAAATAACCATAAAGCCAGTTAGCAAGTGCTAAGCAGGCGGCAACAATAAAAGGAATTCTTGTACCAAATTCTCCTAATAGTCCGCCAATCATTGGCCCCAGTATAAATCCAAGTCCAAATGCTGCTCCAATCATTCCAAAATTCTGCGCACGGTTTTCGGGTGTACTGATATCGGCGATATATGCAGAGGCAGTTGTAAAACTGGCGCCGGTAATTCCAGCAATCAATCTTCCTACAAAGAGCCACCAAATAGAAGGGGCGAATGAGAGGAATAAATAATCAATTCCAAATCCAAAGAGCGAAAACAACAGAACAGGTCTCCTGCCATATTTATCGCTCAAATTACCTAGTACTGGTGCACATAAAAATTGCATGATGGCATATGCGAATGTCAACCATCCGCCGTATTGCGATGCTTTACTGATATCTGAGCTACCTAATAATTGTTCTATCAATTTTGGCATTACCGGAATGATAACACCAAAGCCGGTAACATCAATTAATAAAGTGATGAAAATAAATCCAATTGCCGCTTTTCGATTCTGCGCCATAATCTTATTCCATTTTATGAGGCTCAAAGATGCGGTAAATAAAATAAAAACGAAAGAGTTAAAAGCGAAAATTGATGAGTGGGCACAAAGCTTTCAAGCCGATTAAAAACTGCTTAAATAATTAAGTCTCAAGAATTGATCAGATCTCTGGTAACGCCCGGAATTTCTAAAACCAGATCTGCACCATATACTGCAGCGGGAGTTTGATAGCCTATTTTAAAATCGCCGCCTAATACTTTTTTACAAATAATCAGGCTACTCATGGCAGTAAGTGTATAGCCTTCGGGGCAAACCATTCTAGCAGAAACTTTTTTATTCGAAGCATCTGTAACTTCGCCCCACACCACACTCTTGCCCTTTTCGCGCATTTCGTCTGTAGGACCTGCAGGTTTTTTATTGATCTGTTTTTTGAGGTAGTTTTTAGCCCAGGATGTTCGTAATAACCAATTCACCAAAAACTGCCATTTTAATCGCTTAAAAGTTTTTGGTGAAGCGCTTGTATAAGTTTCGATATTGGGAATGGCTGTGGTAAAATAGGCAGTTGAAATATCGCCCCAGGGAATGCTCATTACAAATAATTTCTTAATTCCGAAATCAATCAACATTCCTTTTTTTCCAAGTGGCTCCTTTATTATTTTTCCGTTAAGTCTAGTTGCACCGCCCTCGCCGAGTCCTTCTGCCATTGTAATAGCTGTACCGTGCGATACTTTTCCGCCGATCATGGCAAAAGCAAGTTTAAGATGGGTAGCAGTTGGCAACTGCTCTTTCAGGTATTTAGCCATACAATCTGTAGGCACTACATCAAAGCCCACACCTGGCATAATCATCAATCCCGCGGCTTTTGCTTTTTCATCATAACGCTTTGCTCTTTCAAAAACAGAAATTTCTCCTGTGATGTCGAGGTAATGTGTATTTGTTACCAAACAAGCATCGATCATTAATTGAGAAGTATGTTGAAACGGTCCGGCAGCGTGCAGTACCAGTGGCACTTCCAATAAAGCATTTTGCAAATCGCGATTATTGTTTAAATGGAATATCCGATAATCAAGATCTAATTCTTTTGCGAGTGCCAGGATTTGAGATTTTTTTCTTCCGGCTAATATGGGAGTTAGTCCATAATCCTTAGCCGCATTTGCGATCAAACGGCCCGTATACCCATTTGCTCCATATAGTAAGAATCGTTTGTTTTCCATACTGGAATGTACAAACAATCCACTGAATTGCATATAGGGAATAGAGTAGGAAGTAAAGATAATCAGATTTATAGTAAAATT
>JAIEMK010000063.1 GCA_019752295.1 Chitinophagaceae bacterium
AGCTTGGCCGCCCAGTTGTAACCCCAGTGCCCGTAATTTTTTAGGCTGCACTGCAAAATATTTTGTGGGGAAAGGTCGCTCCCCATAAATGGTAGACCAAATATACTTGCTGAACAATAGCGCATCACTGTCAATCATGTCGGGTTTGGAGAAATCCATTCGTTGCGTAAGCTTTGCCAGCATGGCCGTTGTTTTACCCAATTTGTTTTCTGGAGGGTTCATTTCGTTTACCGCAACGGCAGGCGTTAGGGCGGTATAACCCGTAAAATCAGGCGTTTTCGCAAAGCAATCGGTCATTAACGGCGCCATGGCCACCAGTTGGTTCATGGGTTGTACGCCAAATATTTGGCAGATAGTATGCAGCACGGAAGACTGGTTGTAAAATTTGCTCACCAGCGTATGCCGTTTGGCATAGGGGCTGGCAACATAACATACACTCCGGTGGGCATCCACATGGTCGGCGCCGCTTTGTGGATCATCTTCGTTTACAAATATGGCCATGTCTTTCCAAAATGGGCTTTTGGTAAGTGCCTCTATCACCCTGCCGGTGGCAAGGTCGTTATCGGCCACATAAGCGCGCGGGGTGGGTTTGCCCTCGCCAAAACCGCTGGTATGGTCGTTGGGCAAATAAATAATCGTAAACTCTGGTAGGCTTCCCTTGGCCTCATATTCATGTAGGGCTTCAATAAACCTGTCTGCCCTTACTTGGTCGGTAATGGTTAAATTCCAGCCGGGAAAACGCAAATCGCTGTATTTTTCAAGGCTGCCCATTTGGTAGGAGCATTTGTACCAAACGGAGTCGCTGTTGGTTTTCCAGGCATCGTAAATGTTTGTCCAGGTTTTGCCAGGTGTAACTTCTGCCAAGTCGGTTTCGCCAAAATTTCTGAAAGAAATGCCCTTGCGCATCAGGTGGTCCCAAATAAACCCGCAGCCCGCATAACTCAGGGGGTCGGTGCCAAAATCGTAGGCACAACGCCCGGCGGAGAAATCTTTTTCGTGGTAGGGCGTGGTAATGCCTTGTATGGCCCATTGGTGGCCGTCGCTGGAGTTTACGCCGTTGCAGTAGTAGTTGTCAAGCAGCAAAAACTGCTTCGCCAGGCTATGCGCGTTGGGCGTTACGGTGTCACCAAACTGCACCAGCTTGGGGTCGCAGTTGCCCATGCCTATATCGCCAAGCTCCTGATCAAATTTTTTATTTTCTCTTATGATGTACACCACGTGTTTTATGGCAGAGGGTTCTCCTGTGTTGGCGGGTACCGGTGTGGGCGTTGCGTTTAAGTTGGCCTGCGCCTGTGCCCTTAGCATGTCAATAAAGTGGAAGCCTTTTTTAGCAGTGTCCGAGTAGGCATCCAACTGGGCTTTGTTTTGTGGGATGGCCACTTTTTGCAATGCGCCTTGTTTAAGCGGGGTAACATTGCCGATGAATATATTGCGCCCATCGGTACAAACAGCACCTGGAAAACCACCGGCGGCCAAATAGCCATAGGGGCCTTTTTGGGGGTGTTTGGGGTCAATCAGCGCAATGGCATTGTTACCGGCATTAGCTGTATACAGCACTTTGCCGTCTGGGCTAAAGGCCAGCGCCGTAGTAAGGCTGCCATAAGGCAGGGATGCATCTGGCTTGCTGCCAAATGTGTATACTACTGTAAAGGTTTTGGTATCCACCACGCTTATGCCGTCACCGCTCTCGTCGCTCACATACAATAAACCGCCGTCGGGCGACAGCACCATCGATTCTGGGTGTATGCGGGTGGTAACCTCTGCTACGGCCTTTCTTGCTGAAATGTCAATAACGGTAACCGAACCGCGCAATGCCACGGAGCGGTCATCAACGGCAACATTTGTACCCGCCGATTTTTCTGTCCTGTCGCCTTTTTTGGGGTGCGGGCCACCAAAGTTGCTTACAAAGGCAAATTTTTTGTCTTTGCTGATCACAATAGCATATGGGCAAACACCCACGGGTATATGGCCTATTACTTTGCCTGCGGCAACATCCACAACCGCCACCTCGTTGGGTATGGCGAGTGCCACCAAGGCAATATTGTTGCCACATAGCCCAATACCTAAAGGGGTGGTTGTTTTGTCACCCACAGACACATCAATTTTTTTGGTGAGTGTTAATGCACCTGCTTTGGTAATATTTCCGATGTATAGGTTTTTCTTAGCCTCGGTAAAGTAAACTGTGGAGTCGTCGCCATCCATTGTAAGGCCGTACATTGACCCGCTTTCTTTTTTTTCGTAGTCAAACTGGCTTGCTACGGTAAAGCCGTCTGCTTCAACAACAGCCAGTCCTTTATTGTTTTTCACCACCAAAAATTTGCCTTTTTGTGCCAAGTCAAGGTTCAACACCCTGGTGCCTTTTGCCAAATCCAAGCTTTGCCCGGCGGGGTTGAAAAGCGTACTGTTGGAGAACATTTTGTCCCCGGCAGTAAGCTCGCCCCAAGCACTGTCCACAGGTGCTCTTTCATCGTTTCTGTGTTCTAGTTTTATTGTTGCGGTATGTTGTGCTGCTGCAGATAATACTAGCAGGAAACAAACTAATGCAGTGATAAGTTTTTGCGTTTTCACCAGTTGTGTGTTTAAATACTTTTTTGAAAAAAACAAATGTCAAGATATTATTGCTATTATATGCCTTGCCCAATATTAACGTATGGATAATAATTTAAAGAAAGAGTCAACAGCAGAAGTAGATTACATCTTCCCATTTGATGGACTAATCATTCCAATAGAAGTAAAATCTGGAAAAGAAGGAACGTTGAAATCGTTGCACAGTTTTATGGATCTAGCCCCACACAGCATGGCTATTCGATTATATGCAGGAGAATTAAAAATAACAGTGTAGCGAGATAGAGATTTGAACTCCAGACCTCATAGTTATGAATCCTGATTCGGCAAATTTTCCAAATCATTTAAATCTTTATTTCTTCCAGCAGCTTTTTTTGCTTCAATCAATTGGTTAAGATGAATAGTTCTTACTGCTATGCCATCAACTAATTCAATAGTGGACTGCTTATAGGTATAATTAAAATCTAAACCTTTAACTGCTGTCATAATCTCAATGGCATAAGGAGGTTTCCCGAATGAGAAAACATCAAAGTCATTTGAAAAAAATTTTTCTTTTGGTATAGCCACAATAGGCAATCCAAAATTGGTGATCGCCAATTGTAGTTTTATAAAATTTTCTTCGGTTTTGTTTACCCAAATATCCATGCCTCGGTAAATCTACTATAACCTCGAATAATAACCGCATACCCACCTACAAGTATATATTCCACATTGAATCGATTCAACAAAATGATAAAATCCTGAAAGTCTTCATTGAAAATATTCATTTAACTAGATTGTTTCCTTGCCGAAAATATTTGTCGATCTACTTTCTTTTTAAGAAACATGGGCTCCTGAAATGCTACCTCAATCATTCTTGCAGCAGCAGATAGTTTTTCTTCATTTGTTTTATCAAACCAGAACCCAAAATCTATATTGCCATCTTTTGACATATTTCTAGATTCATATAGGCTAATATCTACAAACTTTCTTTGCACCCCTAATTTTTGTTCAATTTAATACATTTTGTACTATACCATTCTATTGATTTCTAGCCACTACTAGTGGTATTTCACCAGCACCACTGTTAGCAAGCAATTTACCTTTGTCGAACCAATTTTGGATGGATTTCATCAATTTTTGCCGATTTACTCTTCTATTTATTTAAAAAAATCTCTTGCTTCTTTCGCCAGATTTTCCAGTATTGTTCTTTATAATCTTTGGGTAAAAAGGATGACATAATTTGTTTGTGTACATCTTCCTCAGCCGAACTGTATTTCTTATAACAGTTTTGCAGCACTTTTTCCGGGATCTCCAGTAACTTCCCAAGAGCAGTGAAATTCATCAAGCGGATATTTGTTTTCTTGCCACCTAACATCAGTGCTAGGTCTTCTTTGTCTTTTGGATTAATCAAGTTTACATTGATCAGATCGTACGCCGGGCTAAATACGATTTCATTTTCTATATGTAACACAGAAAAATTTTTCAGATGCATATCGTTATTTCCAGACAGATAGGAAAAGAGCAAAAGTTCAAAATACCTAAGCACATCTAGGCCAGAGTTAGTGCAGTATTTGATAATCAACTTTCCTACTTTTTCATAAGAACCTTTGTATTTATTCTCAGTTAAAAATTCTGATAGCTGACAAAAGTCCTCCATGTGTATTTTTTTCCCTTTCTTTCTGTCGAATCTTCGTGCTAGATATACCAGACTACCATCTTTTGCCCTCAATAATGTGTGATCACAAACTTCAATGCCAAAAATGGAAGCCAGATGCATAGTTAGATCCTCTGTTTCAGGCATTATCGGTATCTTTTCATGTTGCGGTTTTAAGATAAATTCCCCCCATAATCCAACAATGGTGAGCCTCGTATTCTTTGGTCCTATTTTTTCAAGCGTTAGTGATAGTTTAGGCTGTACGCCAGTTACTGCTATTCGTTTATTAATTGTTTCTTCTGCCAATTTTTTTAACAGGTCCTTATTCAGTTCCAGTTCGGGTATGGTTTCAGTGCCGAAAAACTGTTTTACACATTTTTCATGGAACTCTTTTACACCGGAATCTTTATAACATATTAAACAGTTTGACATTCTTTATACATTTTCTGGGATGATAGTTACTGCTCCAATTGTGTCTCTACAAGAAACCATGAGTAATTCAAAACGATCATTTGATTTTACTTTCCAGTGCTCCTGCGCAATGTCTAATAACCAACCTTCTGGGATTAGCCCGTCAAAAAATGGGAACAGGGTTTTACTGTAATAAGGGTCTTCTCTGAGTGGCAATGTCAAGCTGATTGGCTGGGTAGTTTGTTCGGCCAGGTAGGCTGGATTATATACAAACTGGTACCCATAATCTCCTTCCGATACTCGGCCAGCTAATTTATCCCGATAAAACACATTTCCGGTTTTACTCATTGGTTCTCTTTTTAGGTGCTGGTATAAGTTCCATCCCGAACAATGCGAGCAATTGGTTTACTTTATCCATTCGCATAGAGGTCTTACCCTGTTCGATTTCTCTAATAAGTCGTAATCCTAAACCTGATTTTGCGGAAAGGTCTTCCTGTGTCAATTTGAGCGATTTCCGCTTTTGTTTAATAGTATTGGAAAGATTAGTCATTCTATACCTTTTAGGGTATAAAAATAGGGTATTTATTGATATTATACCCTTTTAGGTATAATTTTTCAAATTATTTGATATTTATACCCAATAGGGTATAGTTGATTATAATAATGCCACTTTATTTACTTAACCAACATTAGAAATCAAGGTTTTAGGTATGGTGAACAGCCATTGCTTAATAATGTTTTCATGTGCAAATTTTGGTAGCTATTTTGGTAGCGGTTAAAAAATTGCCATAAAAGGAGCAGAAATAAAAAAGGCTTAAACAATTGATAGTCAATTACTTAAGCCTCTTAAAGTCTGTAGCGAGATGGAGATTTGAACTCCAGACCTCAGGGTTATGAATCCTGTGCTCTAACCAACTGAGCTACCTCGCCGAATGAATACCCATTTCGTATTCGGGGTGCAAATATAGGGGTTTCCCTAAAATGAAAAAATTAGTAGGCTAATAGTTTGCCGATTCTGTCGGCAACTTTTAAGGCAGTAGGTAGCATGGCCGCTTCTAATCCTACGTTGATAGGTACTGCCGGTAAGTTTCGGGCACCCATTACTTCTACCTTGGCATCCAGAAAATGATAACAATTATTGGAAATCCGGAGCGATAAGGCTTCGGCAAATGAATTATTCTGTTGTTCTTCAGTTAACACCAACACTTTCCCGTGTTTACGTGTACAATCATAAATCATTTCCTCATCAAGCGGATACAATGTTCTTAGGTCTACCACTTCTACCTTGCCGGGATGCATTTCTGCGGCTGCTTTTGCCCAATACACACCCATGCCATAAGTAATAATACAAACTGTTTCGCCCTGCTTGATACTAACAGGATCGGCGTTTAATGCGATATTTGCCTTGCCTAGCGGCAGTATATAATCTTTTGCAGGTTCTATGTTTTTAGCATCATCCGTTCCTGGCACTTTACTCCAATATAATCCCTTGTGCTCCAGCATGACCACCGGATTGGGATCGTGGAAAGCTGCTTTCATCAAGCCCTTCATATCGGCTGCATTGGAAGGATATACTACTTTAATTCCTTTAATACTCAGCAAGGTACTTTCGATACTTCCACTATGATAGGGTCCGCCACCGCCATAAGCACCAACCGGTACACGCAACAATAACTGCACAGGGAATTTGCCGTTTGATAAGTAGCATGATTTGGCTACTTCCGAAACCAACTGATTTAAGCCGGGATAGATATAATCGCCGAACTGAATTTCCACAATCGGCTTCAGACCCAATGCAGATAATCCAACAGTTGAACCAATAATATAGGCTTCCTGTATTGCTGTATTAAATACCCGGTGATCGCCGAATTTCTGAGCTAGGGTAGCTGCTTCTCTAAACACACCACCCAAGCGATTGCCCACATCCTGCCCGTATAAAATGGCTTCGGGATACTCTTCCATGATTTCTTCAATCGCACGCACGGCAGCATCCACCATCATTATTTTCTCGCCCTTTCTTGGATCGCGAATGCCCCTTTCTTCTTTAATAACCGTTGGAGCAAAAATATGGTCTTCCACAGATTTAATATCCGGTTCTGCAGCGGCCTGTGCCTTATTAAAATCCAAAGCCACCTGCTCATTTGCAGAAGCTTCCAATTGATTAATTTCGTGTTCGCTCAATCCCAAACTTCCTAATAAAATACGCATCTTAGGAATCGGGTCGTACAAGCCATGTTTTAAAAGGTCTTCCCTGCTCCTGTAAAACTCTTTTCGAACGCCGCTGGTATGATGCCCAAGCAAGGGTACTTTGGCGTGAACCAATACAGGCTTACGTTCTATTCTTGCATAGCTAATGGCCTGGTTCATGGTTTCGTAGCTTCGAATAAAATCGCTACCATCGCACTGCATCCTTTTTAATCCTTTGAATCCGGCTGCATATTCATAGGCATTCATTGATCTTATCTCATCGGTAGCCGCACTAATACTCCATTGATTATCCTGTATCAGGTAAACCACTGGTAACTGCTTCAATGCTGCAAACTGTAGTGCTTCGCTGATTTCTCCTTCGGTCATTGCTCCATCTCCCATCGAACAAAGTACAATGGGCATTTTATGATCGGCAGATTTGCGTAAATGATCGTTCTGATATCGTTCTAAAAACTGCAAGCCCTGCGCCAGTCCGGTAGTAGGTATGGCTTGCATACCAGTAGCACTACTCTGGTGTACAATGGAAGGGCGATTTTTTTCGCGGCTATTCGGGTGACAATAATATGAACGCCCGCCGGAAAAAGGATCTTCTTTTTTAGCGAGTAATTGCAGCATCATTTCGTAAGGAGAGAAACCAAGGCTCAGCATCATGCAATCGTCGCGATAATAAGGGCTCACCCAATCGCATTCCAACAATTGTATACCGGTTGCAACTTGTATGGCTTCATGACCACGTGAAGTGCTGTGCACATACTTGCAAACCTGTCGGTTAGCATCGTATGTGTCACACATCGCTTTGGCCGTAGCCATCAGCTTGTACGCACTTGTTAAAATATTCGTGGTCAACATGCTTCTATCGAACTATTTAATGGTTAGTTCAAACATTTTTTCTTTTTCCAGATATCCTTCCAACAAATCACCTACTACACATTCCCCAACACCGGCTGGTGTTCCCGTGTACACGAGATCACCGATATTGAGTGAGAAATAGTTAGATATATTGGCAATTATTTTATTGAACGAAAAGATCATTTGGGTTGAATCGCCTGTCTGCACTGTGTTTCCGTTCTGCTGTAAACTAAAGTGGAATGGGTTCTTCAATAGGGCGGGGCTTAGTTCGATCCATTTGCCCAGCACTGCCGAATTGTCCCAGGCTTTGGCTTTTTCCCAAGGCAAACCTTTCTTTTTTAATTCGGCCTGAATGTCGCGAGCAGTGAAATCGATACCAAGGCTAATGGCATCGTAATATTTTTCGGCCTGGTGTTCGGGAACCCATTTTCCATTTTTGGAGATGCGTAGCACCAACTCTACTTCGTAGTGTAATTCGTTGGAGAACTCAGGGTAATAAAAAGGTGTATGCGCCTGCAGCAAAGCAGATTTAGGTTTCATGAATATTACCGGTTCCTCTGGTACTTCGTTCCCTAATTCTTTTGCATGCTCCGCATAATTACGCCCTACACAGAAAATTTTCATAGCTCGTAGCGTTTAATAGTAACTAAATAATCTATTGTAGAACCCTTAAAAGGTCTGAGTTCCGGGTACGGCGGATTACTTAAATTATATTTGCTCTAGCTATAACTGTATTTAAGGCTGTTTTATTATGCGAATATTAAATTATTTACCTGCGTCATGGTCTTTTCGATACCGATGGCAGCAAACATTTCAATAATTTCCACGCATTTTGCAATCTTCTGATTTACAATGGCTTGTTCAGAAGCTTGCCATTTTCCAAGTACATAGTCTACCTGGCGTCCCTTGGGAAAATTATTTCCGATACCGAAGCGCAGTTTGGGATACTGATCTGTACCGAGGGTTAGTTCAATGTCTTTGAGTCCGTTATGCCCTGCTGCGCTACCCGAACCACGCAAGCGTAACTTTTCGAGTGGCAATGCCAGCTCATCAACAATAGTGAGGGTATGATCGAGGTTTACCTTTTCTTTATCCATCCAATATTTAAAGGCTTTACCGCTCAAATTCATATAAGTAGTGGGCTTGATGCAGATGAAAGTTTTACCTTTCCATTTTACCTCTGCTATATCTGCAAGGCGGTCGTTACGGAAGAAGCCACTTTGTTTTAAAACAAATTCAGTTACCACATCGAAGCCAATATTATGGCGTGTGTGTCGGTATTCTTCGCCGATATTACCCAATCCTACTATTAAAAATTTGCTCATTGTTGCGCCAAAATTAGTTGCTTGATGATGAAGTACAAAATCGGTAGGCTTTTAACAGGATCTGGACTTTACAAAGGTTGTTTAAAACAAAACGCCTCCTCCCGAGTACTCGGGATCGGAGGCGCTTAAGATATGTTTCGAGAAAATTATTTCTTCTTCTCTGCTGTTGCTTCTTCTTGCTTTAACTGGCGAGTCATTACAACAGATGCAATTGGAATACGAGGAGAGTTCATGATCTCATAGTTAGGATCTTTCACGTCTTCAACGCGGATGTTTCCGTTCAATTCCAAGTTTGTGATATCCACTTCGATGGTTTCTTTCAAAAACTTAGGTAAGGTTTTTACTTTCAGTGATTTCATTTTGATAACCAGTTTACCACCACCTTTTACACCGGCTGAAGTTCCTACGAATTTCAGTGGCAAGGTAGCGATTACTTTTTTGTCGTCCACCAGTTCCAGTAAATCTACGTGGATCAGGGTATCAGAGATCTTGTCGAATTGCAAATCTTTCAAAATGCAGCGGTAAGATTTACCATCCACTTTAACATCGGCTAATTGGAATTCACCAGTGTACACTAAAGGCTTGAAAGCCTTTGCAGGAGCTGAAAAATTGATCTCCTGAGCACCCCCGTAAATTACACCTGGCACGCTTTCCTGAGAGCGAATCTGGCGGGCGGCTTTTTTGCCATGCTCGGTCCTCAGTTGTCCTTCGATTGTAATTGTCTTCATTTTATTTATTTTTTGGACGGCGAAGGTATGTAAATTTCCCTGAAATGCTGTAATTGGGCAGGTAATATTCTCAAATAAAAAGCCCTTTCCGGATGCATATTACCGAAAAGGGCTTTTCATGAACGATAATTTTTATTTACTTTCTCTTCCTTTCAATTGCGAGTGAATGAAAAGGCTGGTAATACTCTTGTTTTCGTAAGCATTCCGGATAGCGATGGCAAATAAATCGGCAACAGAAATGGCTTTGATTTTATTGGATAAATTTTTCAACGGAATGGTATCGCAAACCACCAGTTCTTCCAGCACACTATTCTCGATATTTTCATATGCACTGCCGCTTAATACCGGGTGAGTGATGAGTGCGCGTACGCTGGTAGCGCCTTTTTCTTTTAACAGTCCTGCTGCTTTAGCCAGGGTTCCACCTGTATCGCAAATGTCGTCGATCAACACAATATCTTTATCGGCCACATCTCCAATCACCACCATGCTGGCAATTTCGTTAGCCCGTTTACGGTGCTTATCGCAGATTACCATGGGAGCATTAAAATAGCTGGCAATTTCACGTACGCGGTTTGTACTTCCTACGTCCGGTGCTGCAAAAGCCAGATTTTTTAGTTTTAATTGTTCGATATAGGGGATAAATATCGCCGAACTATCCAGATGGTCAACCGGCACATCAAAGAAGCCCTGAATTTGCGGTGCGTGGAGGTCCATTGTAATAATACGGTCGGCTCCTGCCGATTCCAGCAAAGTAGCAATCAGTTTCGCTCCAATGGCTACACGAGGTTTGTCTTTTCTATCCTGACGAGCGAATCCGTAATAAGGGATTACCGCAATTACTTTATAGGCCGAAGCTCTTTTAGCCGCATCGATCATCAGCAACAGTTCCATCAGGTTATCTGTTGGAGCAAAAGTACTTTGCACTAAAAAAACATAATCGCCGCGGATACTTTCCAGAAAGATGGGCTGAAACTCCCCGTCACTGAATTTTTGAATATTTATTTTACCGATTGGAGCACCAAAACGTTGTGCTATTTTTTCAGCCAACTTTTGTGATCCGTTACCTGAAAATATCTTGACATTAGGATTCATAGCTTGCTTGGGAATGTGCTGCGAAGATAGATATAAGGTTAAGAAATTGTAATTTGAAAATAGAATAAATTTCAACATGCCGAAAATTGCCATTAAAAACTGGGCTTCCGACGATCAGCCGAGAGAAAAATTGCTGCTGAAAGGTGCAGAAACATTGAGTACTACAGAGTTACTAGCCATCATCATCAATACAGGAAATAAGCAGCATTCTGCAGTTGAAATTGCAAAAGAAATGATGTTGCATGTGCATAACAATTTGCAGAACCTCGGAAATTTAAGTGTAGACGAATTGATAAATTTAAAAATCAAAGGGTTGGGAAAAGCCAAATCTGTTTCGATTGTTGCCGCATTGGAACTGGGCATCAGAAGAAATATGGCACGTGTAAGGAAATCAAATATTAAACAAAGCAGCGATGTTGCTGTTTTTTTGCAGGCCGAATTAGGGCACAAACAGATGGAAACCTTTGTGGTATTGTATTTGAACAGGTCGAACAATATTATACAACAGGAAGTAATCAGCGAGGGTGGCATTACCGGAACGGTTGCAGATCCCAGAATTATTTTAAAGAAAGCGCTCGATCATCATGCGGTGTCGATTATACTTTGCCACAATCATCCCAGTGGAAATTTAAAGCCGAGTAAGGCTGATGAATTGCTTACCAGTAAAATAAAAAATGCCGCAGCTTTTTTGGACATTCAAGTAATGGATCATATTATCGTGAGTGAGGAAGGGTATTATAGTTTTGCAGATGAGGGGATGATGTAGGTAGAAAGTCAAAAATCAAAAATCAAAATTCAAAAAAGTGAAGAATGGAGGATCTTTTCGGTTTAATTGGGTTGCTAATTAGTTGGGGGTGGCTACTTGGTTAGTAGTGCTCTAAAGTTGTTAAAAAATGGTTCAGTACTATAAAATGTTTCTAGGCTAAAAAGATTTTATTGCACGCAGATGACGCGGATTTTGCAGGTAAGCGTAGATCTAAGCTAATCCGTGTAAATCCGTTTTATCCGCGTCATCTGCGTGCTTTTTTTTTACTTTTTACTTTTGAATTTTGCCTTTTTACTTTTGCCTTGCATTAAGGGCATAAAAAAACCCGTCCAAATTAATGAACGGGTTTTTTATAATAAATATGGCAGCTACCTACTCTCCCGGCTTAACGCGAGTACCATCGGCCATGAGGGACTTAACTTCTCTGTTCGGAATGGGAAGAGGTGAACACCCTCGGCTAAACCACCATAAGATCTTACACGCTGAAGGCTTAACGCAAAACGCT
>JAIEMK010000089.1 GCA_019752295.1 Chitinophagaceae bacterium
AAGATGAAGGCAAAAGTGCACTCGCACAACCTCTTAAGTACCTATGCACTATGTTCACATATGTTTTTTATGGTCGCCAAAATATTTTGGGACCCCTCACCCCTCAGGCAAACAAATTAATTTTGTCTTTAAATCCCGGATGAGCGCCGATTGCCACATTGTTCTCTAATGCCAGAGATACTGTTCTTTTCATGGTTTCCTCATCACCGGCATGATAGCCACAAGCAATATTGGCACTACTGATCAGGGGCATCAGTAACGCATCATTACTGAGTCCTTCGCCCATATCACAGTTTAAATCAATGCTTCTACTCATTTCTGAAATATTCCTGCAACCGAAAGTTACAGGCATTTACCAATTGTTGCAAATTCTGTTGCTGCTGCAAATAATTCGCTTCTGCAGCTTCGATAGTTTCTAATTCAAATCGAATACTATCTCCCACTGAAGCTTGCGCAAGGGTAGGCAACGATGTTGTAGCAACATGGCCTACTCTTGGGTACCCTCCGGTAGTTTGGTGATCTGCCATCAATACGATCAGTTGTGCATTTGGCAATAATTGAATGGTGCCAAAATTTACTGCAGAAGAAAGGCATTCCATTTTTTCGCTCAGCAGCAATGCCTGCCCTTCCAAATGATAACCCATTCTGCTGCTCTGCTTGCTAATGATAAATGATTTTGTATTGATAGTTTTTTGAGAAATTTTCTCCAATACAGGATATTCGTTTCCCGCAATAAATCGAATCATATTATTAGTATAAAATTCACCCACACTGGCAATCCATGGTAAATGTGTAAGTGTATCAATCTCTAGATCTTCTGGGTTATTAAATGCTATAAAATCGTTTTTCTTTAAATTTCTTCCGCAGAATCCTCCACGATTTACTACTACTGATGTGCTATAACTACCCAACCATTCATCAATTTTGAAACCTTCTTCCACAGCAAGATAAACCCTTGCACCTTTCTTATGTTTTATAAAGCGCAGCTCTGCTTTTGCCGGTACTAAAATGGCTTGATGCATTGCCACATCAACGCCATTTATTTGCGCTCCAAAATCAGCGCCTGCCAGAGACATCATCATTGAAGTTTCGAATAGAATAGTAGCAGCAGGAAAATGCATTTCCAAGACCGGCTCTTTCGATGCATTTCCCAAAAGTGCATTGGCAACTGTTGCAGCAACTTCATCCATGACACCACCCGGTGGAATTCCTAAGTGTTGAAAACCATAACGGCCACAATCCTGAAAACTATCAGACAATCCCGGCTTTATGATTCGTATGCCCATTATATTTTATTGTTTTTCAGATCATGAAATTCTTCGAGGCCGATTGGTTTAAACGAAACGATATCGCCTGGTTGCAGATAGGTTGGTGGTTCTTTTTCTGCATCAAAAAGTGATACCGGTGTTTGTGCGATAAGCTGCCATCCGCCCGGAGATTCAAAAGGATAAATTCCCGTTTGATTACCAGCTATACCAACGCTGCCTGCCGGAACTTTTAAACGGGGTGTTGATTTTCTTTCTGTGGCAATACTATCGGCAACCTTACCCATGTATGCAAAGCCCGGTAAAAATCCAATCATATAAACTCTATATTTCACTGCACAATGCACATCAATTACTTCATCAATACTCATTTTGTGCATAGCGGCTAATTCAGCTAAATCAGGCGCCAGACTAAGATCATAGCAAACGGGTATTACCATCTCTCTACCGGTTTCAACCCTTTGTTCCAATAAATTGGCTGCAGCATGTCGTAGTTGTTTCTCCAAATAATTATAAGCCGATTGATTGCCAATTTGCTTTTTAATTTTTTTGAGCTCGTAAACAATACTAATCGAATGATAAGCAGGAATGATGTCTAAAATACCATCGATCTGCCATTCTTTCAATGCATGAAAGAGTTGCATGATTTGTTGATTCACCCGGTCGCTCATAAATCCCCCATAATCGAGCGTGATGGCCTGATCTCCGATCGGGTAGATCTGATATGTTGCAGCCTGAAGCATAGTACAAGGTAAAACAACCTTTTGACTTTTGAATGAACGTTGCTTCCGGAATAGAAATAGCCAAGTATTAGTTGGCGATCAACACTAGTTGGCTTACAAATACGGAGCAGTAAATCCCAAACGTTTCATTCCTCGTTTTACCTCGGGTGTGCTGCTGAGTAAATTCCAAACCAGTTGTGTTCTGTAGTTTTCGATCATAATAATCTGGGGACCCTGATCAATTGCCAATGCAGAAGATGCATACCATAAATTTTGTAAACTAAAAGCATCTACAAAACCGTAATCCTTAAATATTTTATCGCCCAACTTATAGTAGAAGAACTTCATAGCATTCATGCTCTCAGCAGGTGTAAAAGGCAAAGAAGAGATCGCTGCTGTAGGCGCAATCACGCTCACGTCGTTATTTGGATCGCTGGCCGTATAGCCGTTGGGAATATCACTGGCTGTGAGTCCCCAGCAAAGATTACTGTATCCATAATTTCCACGCGGATTAGCTACACAATAACTATAATTTATTTTGGTATGATTCACCACCTGTGTTTGATAATTCGCATACTGATCCTTCAATCCGTTAGGATTAATTCCCAGAAAAGAATACTGCGACATAAACAATGGGCCTCCATTTGCGTTTCCTAGCGGTAAAGTAAAACCATAATAGCTGTTCCCATTTATCATCGCAGCATTTCGTGCAAAACCGTTCTGATAAACGATTGCAGGAATAGAATCGGTATTGCCCGAGGCAGCAAGAATATAAGTAATCAAACACTCATTCCAGCCTTCGATCTTTTGATTCATCTCCCAATTATATTTCGGGCTCCAATGCCAATACAACACATTTTGATTAGACTGTCTGAACCAACTCCATTCCACTGCATTCCACATGGTATTGATATCTGCACGCAAATTAGTTTCGGCAAGATCGGCGCCATTAAAATATTGACGAGCAGTTAATAATCCTGCCATCAGATAAGAAGTTTCAACCAGATCAGCGCCATCGTCTTTTGTACTAAATGGAATTGTTGTACCATCTGTGCCATTTAACCAATGCGGAAATGCACCGTGAAATTTTGCAGCTTTATCTTTTAAAAAAGCCACAATTGTTTGCATTCTTGCTAAGCCCTGTGCACGTGTGATAAAGTTTCGATTAATAGCAACCGGAATGGACATGATGCCAAATCCCGATCCCCCTGTAGTTACTGTTTCATTATTACCATTGTTACGTTCTCTTGCCAAACCACTTATCGGATGTGCAAAATCCCAGAAGTATTTAAAGGTTTGTTTTTGTACCAAATCCAAAAGAGCGCTATCGGAGATTTGCGTAAACTTATCCGTTGAATCTATTTGAGTAATAAATGGCGAATTAAGATCTGAACCAAGTTTAGATTTTTGTGCAGATTGCAAGCTACTATTTGCGGTAATAAAATAGCGTGTTAGTCCTTTCAATCCTGTATTTGGAGAGATCACAACTACACTGTCATTTTTTTCGTAACTAAAAGCAGATGCCACATTTGTTATCCCATTTTCGCTCAGTGTTATAGAAGCGGTGGTTACCGAATTTTTATCTACTGCCGCATTGAAATACAATTTAACTACTGCATTTGCAGGAATACTATAACTCGTTGTTCCAATTGGAACACTAATTTTATTTATTTCCAAACTATTCAGAACAAAAGTTGGAGGGGGCACCACAGGAGGCGTCGGCGCAGTTTGAGATTTCTTACCACAACCAAAAGAAACAGTTGTAGCTATGAAATAAAATAGTAAATAATTTCTTTTAAGCACTTGCATTTTGTTCTTTAAAATGATTTGTTCTCTTTCTGAAAAAACAATAGTCCTGCATTATTCCTTGCAACAACTAATACTTGCTTTCCTCCAGCCCACCTGATCCATTTCGCATCCCTGATTTCTCCGTCGGCATTCGTAGCTTTTTCACCAGTTTGAAACTGATTTAGTTTTGAGTTGAAAGAAAAACTAGTGGGCAATAATGCGTCATACCTGCCTTCATAAGGAATTACTCCATAAAAATTTCCGGCTGCTAAAAACGATCCTTTATCCTGTGCTGTTGCATGCGCAAAAGAAAAAACAGGAGCGTATTGCAAAGCATCGGGAAGATCCATTTTTGTAAAATTACCCTTACCGTCATTCAAAAAGCATGCCGATCCCAGTGTTTCGGCTTGCAGTTCACGATACTCATTAAACAGATCGTAAAACATATACTGAACAGTTTTACCTGCCACTTCATCATATTTCAAATACGCTTTTTTTAGAACCGGCAGCGCCCTTTCCAGTTCGTCTTTTGCTAAAAAAGTATATTCTTTTCCATCCACTGTATAACACATGATTTGCTCTAGTGTACCATTCTTGTCAAAGTCTTTTACATACAGTTTCAGTGGTCCATTTTTTCCTGCATATAGTTTAGAATTATGCCCCCAATTACCTGCTAACAGATCAGGGAATCCATCTCCATTTACATCAGTAGCATAAACGGTTTGCCATAATCCGGTAGATTTTGAAATATCTGTTTCGGTATATTTTCCCTGATGGTTCATAAAAATTTTCATTGGCATCCACTCGCCTGTAACAACCAGATCAGGCCATCCGTCTTTATTGATATCGGTAAAGGAAGCTGTAGTAACAATTCCCAAAGTATCTAGTTGAATAATCGACTTATCGGCTTTTGTAAAATTGCCTTTGCCATCATTTATCAAAAGATAGGAATCTTGCGGTATGCCATATTTTTTTGCTTCTGCTAATCCGCCAACAAACAAATCGATATCACCATCTTTGTCAAAATCTGCCGCAGTTACGCATGATTTGTTTTTATAGATTTTTGGAATTGCATTCTGTGATTGAGTAAAATTTCCCTTTCCATCGTTCATGTATAACTGGTCTAACAGGGCCGGGTTATTATCGGCATATTCATTTCCACCACTCACTACATAGAGGTCGGGGAAGCCGTCGTTATTCGCATCAAAAAAAACAGCGTCTACTTCTTCTGTCATTTTGATACGATTACTGATCTTAAGAGTAGACTGAACAAATTTGCCATCTTTAGTTTGTATCATCAATGCTCCCAATTCGCCCGAAGCACCGCACACATAAAAATCATCTAGTCCATCACCATTTACATCGGCCACAGCAATTTTGGGGCCGCGTGTTGATTGTGCATGAGGGATCAGGTACTGTGCGTTATAATCTACAAAATCATTTTCCTGATGTTTCCAATTCACATTAATCTTGCTGCTGATATCGGTGTACATTTCTTCAGCAGGTTTAAAATAAGATGTATAGTTGAAAACGCCGCCTGCATCTTTTTGCGAAATAATTATTTGTTTGTTTGCAGTTATATTTTTTAGTGTCTGATATTTCTGATCAGGCCATACTATTAAAATGCTATCAATGTTTTTTGTTGAATCCAATCCAAAGTGTAATCGAGTATCTGAAGAAGACTGAAAACCTCTTGTAAGCATCAGCTCCTGGTATTGCATCCTGCCCTTTTCAAAAACATAGGCTTTGGTGCTGATTCCAAAACTATTCATACCATCGCCCTTGAACAAAATAGAGAGATAATTTTTTTTCGGCGCATTGTTCTTTAAAATAACAGCAGGCGAATTAATGGCATTGATAATCATATCCAGATTGCCGTCGTTATCTAAATCAGCATATGCTGCCCCAGTATAATATCCTTTCATTTTTGCAATGCCCCAATCGGCACTCATATCCTGAAATTTTAATTTGCCGTCGCCCATAAATAAATATGGATGCGAGCTTCCATCGGGCATATTTGCAATGGCTTCTTTATCGAATTTATTTGTTTGATCGAGTCCTTTTTTGCGCTGCATGTCGGAAATATAATTCACGTAATCCAGGTCCACCGGGCGTTTCACAATGCCGCTCGTTATAAAAAGGTCTTTGTTTCCATCGTTATCGAAATCAGCAAAGAGCGGACTCCAACTCCAGTCTGTTGCAGAAATGCCACTCATTAATCCTGTTTCGCTAAAGCTATTACCATTGCCATTATTGCGTTGCAGCATATTTCTGGAATATTGTTTTTGAAAACCATTCATCTCTAATTTAATCTTGTAGATGTCTGCATTTTCGTCGCTGCCATATGTTTTCAGAATTTTTTCATCCGATGGCAGCATATCTACCGTTACCAGGTCTAACTGACCATCGTTATTATAGTCGGCTATATCGTTACCCATACTAAAGCGGCTATAGTGTTTGAAATGGTTTGCACCTTCTTCTTTAAACTTGCCGTTTTTTTGATTGATATAGTAGTAATCGTTTTCGTGAAAATCGTTTCCGATATAGATGTCATCCCATCCATCATTATTCATGTCTGCAACTGCAATCCCTAATCCGTATCCCAGATTGCTTTGAGAAATCCCTGCCTGAGCAGACACATCTGTAAATTTTCCGGTTGTTTTAATATCGTTCCTGTATAATCTGTCGCCCGAAAGCGTATCATATTTTCTTCTTGCACTGGTATCAACAATATTGGAGTGCGGGCGATGCGATTGGTTTAGTATATAACAATCCAGATCGCCGTCGTGATCGTAATCAAAAAAAACTGCCTGTGTTGTAAAGCAGGAACTGTTGAGGCCATACTGTTCTGACTTTTCAGAAAAAGTTCCATTCCCGTTATTGATATATAATTCATTGTGCCCCTTCAGTCCGTATTTCTGGCTTACTGTAGAAACGTATATATCGAGTAGTCCATCTCCATTTACATCAGCCATGGTTGCGCCGCTACACCAGTCCGAAATGCCTGCCACGCCAGCTTTTGCAGTAATGTCTTCGAATTGAAAACCGCCTTTGTTGAGGTAGAGTTTATTGCCGGCTTTTATATTGGAGGTAAAATAGATATCGGGTAATCCGTCGTTATTAATATCGCCAACTGCAACGCCACCTCCATTATAGTAGTAGAGATAATAAAGGATGCTTAATCCGGATTTATCGGCGTCCAGATTATTTACAAAATCAATATGCGTTTCTGAAGCAGGAACTTGTGTAAATATTTCTTTCTTCTTTTTATTATTACACGAAAAGAATAGAGCTGTACTACTCAATAAAATTGCTAAAAACGCTTTCCGGAATTTGAATGGCACCTGCATATAAACTCTTTTAATAAATGTAAAGGGCTGATTCAATGAATTACTGAATCAGCCCTTTGGAATCCGTCTTGTTAATTAAAAAACCTATCTTTTGCTTGCATATAAAGCTGCTACTTCAGACGCACTCAATGCTTTCTTATATAGTCTAAACTGATCCATTGCACCTGAGTAATTTTTAATCCAATCATCGCCAGGTCCTTGTGCACCTGCGTGTTTGTTCCAGCCACCGAGAATCAAACTATATGCTTTTGAAAAATCAATAGCACCTCTTGGGCCTCCGTTGCTTTTAACATCAGTTTGTGTTGGGGTCATTGCATCCACAGGCGCTCCATCAAAAAAGTAACTCATTTTTGAAGTAGACTGATCATAAGAATAAACAATCTGGTGCCAACTACCATCAAACAATGGCTTTTGAAAAGTTCCTTCCAACCACTGATCCATCAAACCAAATTTCATAGTAGTTTTTGTTGCAGTTTGACCTTCAACTAAAACAAACGCAGCGCTATGATGCCATCCATAAGAATCATCCACTAATGAGAAAAGGAATTCGGTTCTTCCAGCTTGTGCTACATTTTTCAACCAGAATGCAATACTGAAGCTGGTTGCTTTATTAAAGTCGTTCGTAGCAGGGTAGTACAAAGCCTTTCCCTCAACGCCCATAACAGCTTTACCACTGATTCCAGTAGTAGAAGTGAGTGGGTTTACAGAAGGGAAAGTTGCTTTAATACTATCAACCGCATTCATTAATGGGTTGGTGGTGCTACCATCAAACGCTGCATAGAAATTCAAAGGGCCGCCCGGGGGGTTGGCGTCCTTAGGATAGTCGCCTAATACAGGTCTGTCCAGCTTCTTGCAACTACTGACAACAACTATCAGCATTGCAAGTGATAAAAATATTTTGAAATTCATTTTCATATAATGTTTTTTATTTTGTGATTAGAAATTACCATTCTGGGTTTTGAATTAACAAACCACCAGATTTATCAATAGCCGGTTGTGGTATCGGATAGAATCTACATCTGTTAGTATAGCCCAATGGTCCTAACACACTCACAGCATCGCCCCATCTAACCAGATCGAAAAATCTTTCACCTTCAACTCCAAATTCAACTCTTCTTTCTTGTTTGATAGCTGTTCTTAATTGAGATTGGCTAGTGAAAGCAATAGCAGATAAACTTGCACGGCTACGTATTTGATTTACAAATGGCAAAGCTGTTGCTCCGTTACCCAATTCGTTATTACATTCTGCTGCCATTAAAAGCACATCTGCATAGCGTAAAATTCTCTTGTTAATCCAATTAGGATTATCTGAGTGACCGGTTGAAGCTCTGTATGCAGGATCTGCATAAATTTTCTTGTTCCAGTATTTTCTAGGCAATGGACCGGCAACAGGATCGAAAGTAGAATTAGGTAATATTCTTCCATATCCACCTGTTGAAGGATCGTCGGACTGACCAGAGAAAAGAATGGTTGAACCCTTTCTTACATCGCCTGCTTCGTATGCATTTGCCAGACTATCTGTTGGTGTATTCCAACCCCAGCCTAGGTTCCAGCCACTTGCGGTTGAAGCACGAACGCCCATAGTAGTAGCGTAAATGCAACCGTTATCGATAGCTCCGTTAGGGCTCACATATGCCTGAATTTCAAAAATTGATTCCGGGCCATTTTCACCAGCATCTTTGAATTGGCTATAGTAACTGCTACTCAAAGAATAAACACCCGAACTAATTACCTGATTAGCCAATGCAAGTGCCGATGCCCAGTTACCTCTGAATAAGTAAGCTTTAGCCTGTAAGGTTTTTGCAGCTCCACTGGTTAAACGTCCTGGATATTGGTTACCCCAAACAAGTGGCAAGTTTGCAGCAGCGAATTGTAAATCAGCATCAATCAATGTATAGATTGCAGATGCAGGAGATTTAGCAATATTTGCCTGAGAAGCACTGTACACACGGAAATCGATTTTAGGAACGTCTCCAAAGCTCCTTACCAAATCAAAATAAGCAAATGCTCTGAAGAATTTTGCTTCCGCTACGTTGATCTGAGAAGCTGCATCAGTTAGGTGTAATGAATCTGCATTCTGAATGGCAGTATTAGCCAGATTGATCAAAGAATAGTGATCATCCCAATATGTATTGGAAGCCCAAAGGTCTTTCACATATGCATAGTGGTCGAAAGGTGCTACCCACTCAGCTCCATCAGATGGATCACTACCTTTTTCTGTATCATCAGATCTGAAGTCGTGCATCGCTAACCAAGGAATGCTGGTAAAACCGGCGCTATTTCTAAGGTTAGAATATAAACCATAGATCTGTCCTTCTAACCCACCCTGATTCAAATCATCGAGTGTGGCAGTTAGTGGTTTTCTGTCAAGAAATTTCTGACAGCCCCCAATTGCTAATATCATAAACGATATTGCAAGTGTGGTAAAAATTAGTTTCATATATTTTTTCATAATGCTAATAAATTAAAAATGTTAAAATGTTACATTCAAACCAATGGTAGTTATAACCGGTATTGCGCCTCCTGCATTATCTACACCGAAGGAAATGGCGTTTGCACCAAACTTGTCATCCGGATTACCGCCAAATTCAGCAGTATAACCAGAGTTGTGTTTCCAGGTTTTTAAGTTCTGAACATTCAAGAATGCACGCAGGTTTTTGATATGCGCTCTTGTAAGGAAAGAATTAGCTACATTATAAGCAAGCTGTACATTTCTTAATCTGAAATAACTTCCATCTTCAATATTATAAGTTGAAGCTTCGTAGTTAATCCTGTGATCCTGTGCTAAAATTGGATCCCAGTTTGAAGTACCTGAGCCATTCCATCTATTCACTTTAAATGCTGCATAGTTTACACGCTGGAATGGAGATTCTGTTCCACCCCAGTTTCTGAATATCTGGTTTCCATATACGCCACCCAAATCAACTCCCAATTCTAGGTTTTTATATCTTAGGTTGATGGTACCACCATAAGTAAATTTAGGTGTTGGATTACCTATCATGGTTCTGTCGGCAGTATTAATTTTTCCATCTCCATTAACATCCTTGTATTTCAAATCACCTGGACCATAAGAGAATTCAGTATTAACCGGAGATCCTAATTTATCGGCATATGACTGATAAAGGCCTTCTACAACATATCCATAAAAATATCCGATTGGCATGCCAACAGTAGTTCTGTTAACGCCAGACTGGATAGAGAATTCAGGTGTTGCCAAAGACAATACTTCATTATGATAGGTTGTAAAGTTTCCGGAAACGGTTAAAGAAAGATCTTTTGCCAATACGGTTCTGTAGCTGGCTGTAATTTCCAAACCGTTATTCTTAACACTACCAATATTATCTAATCCGTTTCGAGCACCGTTATTTCCAGGGATATAAGTCATCAGGTCTTGAGTAACTTTATCATAGTAAGCAATATCAAAGTGCAGCTTGCCTTTTAACGCGCTCAATTCCAATCCAACTTCCTTAGCATGAACTGATTCCCATTTCAGGTTTGGATTTGGAAGGTATTGTTGAGAATAAGCATTGTACACTAAGTTTCCAAACACGGCAGCGTTGCCAGCAACCAGTCCGGGATAGAAAGGATAATCGTATCCGTAAGTATTCTGATTACCCAATACTCCAATCGAAGCCCTCAACTTAACAAAGTCGAAAATGTTTTGATGCTGCAAGAATTTTTCTTTTGAAATTTCCCATGCACCACCCAGGGCCCAGAAATTCTGCCATTGATTAGCGGTAGAAATCTGAGATGATGCATCACTACGGAAAGATCCGTTCAGGTAATATTTTCCTTTATAGTTGTACAATAAACGAAGCAACGCTGACTCAGTAGTTTTCTCTCTCTGGTCTGATGAGGATACTTTAGAAGTAGGATCGGTAAATCCATTATCGATATACCAGAATCGCTTATCATCAGGAATAGCTGCGCCTGTTGAACTTTGTTTTGCATTTGCATTCCTGTTGAAATTTCCATAGTAATAAGTTGTCCATCCTGCCGTAGCAGTAAAATTATGATCACCAATCGATTTCTTATAATTCAGGATATAGTCCTGCTGGAATTTTCTGTAGGTCTGGTCCTTTTCTTCAATAGTAGTAGTTCTGCTATATAAGAATGGTTTATCGATTGATGCGTCGTATGCATTGTACACAGGAGTATACTGTCTGGTGTTTACCGTCTGAACATCTGCATATAAAGTTGCTTTGAAATTAAAATCGCGCAGAAAATTTACTTCGCCAAATATGCTACCAACATTTCTGTATTCGATGCTGCTGGTCTTGTTCCATTCGTTCTCTAATTGCAGTAATGGGTTCACCACACCTGAGTTTTGAATAGAAGGCAGGTCATAATACAGGTTCTGCGTAAAGCTATCCAATCCGTAAGGATTTTTTGCTCTGATAGATTTTGTATCAGCACTTACAATCGGTGAAACTTTTCTGGCCTGATCCAACATATACTTTGCATTAGTATAAGGATTCACCTGACGCACTGTATTGAAGTTGAAACCAACTTTTAATGCTTTGCTCAGTTTCACTTCATCACTAATAGATAATTGTAATTTTTCCAGTTTTTCGTGTTTAATAATTCCTTCGTCAGTTGTAAAACCGAAGCCCATATTAAACCTGTTTTTTTCGGTGCTGGAAGCAATGCTCAAGTTATTGGTATTAAACATGGCCTTTCTGGTAACTGCATCAATCCAGTCGGTGTTAGCAGTCCATTTTGAATAATCAAAAGGAGATACTGCACCAATATTTTTCTTTTCTTCTTCGTACAAAGTTTTAAACTGATCTGCATTAGCCAATTGAATTTTATCAACCAATTGCTTAGTACCGAATGAAGTGTTGAAATTAATAATCATCTGTCCTGCTTTTGCTCTCTTGGTAGTTATTGCTATAACACCTGCAGCACCTCTTACTCCAAAGAT
>JAIEMK010000065.1 GCA_019752295.1 Chitinophagaceae bacterium
AACCCAGATCCTCATAAGAAATGATCTCAGCAAGCGCTGTCCGGTTGCCGTTCGAGAAATCAGCAGCAACGAATTCCGCAAAGCTACAGAGGCTTTTCATTCTTTGAGGCGTCATCATTATCCTTTGGTTTGTTCTGGTTCTTTTTGATCTTGTCTAAAATATGCTGTGGCATTTTGTTGCCGTTACGCGCGACCATTTTCAATGGAGTGATTTCTTCCTGCTTGACCTCGTCTGGGAGTTTTATTATTTTACCTTTCCCGATATCACCACATAAGATCCTGTCGGGGTCAATTTCATCGCCTTTGAGATCAAGGTCCTCGTCACCGAAAAGAAGTTCGAAACGCTGCATTTCTATTTTGTTCCTCGGCATGAGAAATCCTGTAGACGCAAGCCACTCAGTTAAATTTTCAGGCGTTATCTTTTTTTTACTTTGAGCCATACAGTTTGAGGTAGTTATCTATTTGTTTGTATGCGTCATTCTTATAAGCTTTTACAGAATTCTGGGTCAGGTCAAGTTCATCCCGCAGACTCTGCAAAAGTTTTCGCGGCAGCTTATATCCGTCTTTCTCATAAGCTTTGTAGGTAAGGTAAATGATTTTATGTTTTGGAGGAAGGTGTTCCAGTGCATTTTTTATCAATTCATGGATGCGTAATAATTCTTTTTTCTTTTCCGGCTTCGCGGATAGCTGATCGACATCGATCTCTGGCCATTCCCGGATGATCAACTCATCGCCATTATACGGACTTGCCATAGTCCGCTCCATGTCCCTTTTCTGTCCACAAAGCAAATGTTGCGCAATACGCATTAAGTAGTTCACCACACATTTGTCGATCTCCTTTTTACATTCTTTTTTATCGAATGTCATCGGCAGTTTCCAGAATTGATCGAAGGTCAAATAGCCCAACTCAACTGCTTCAGTCTTGTCTTTTTTCCAAGAACGGCATACAGGTATTAACTTCTTGAGCAGGTCTTTTTGGAAACGGTAAGTAAAGGCACGAAATGCATCTTCCGCTTCTGTAAAAAGGGAGGGGTCAGTTTTCATCTGAATGATATCGATCAGATCTTCTGTAGTTTCTTTTTCAAAGTCTTTCCATGCCATTGGTTCCGATTGAATACAATATGCAAAACCGTCATATCGCTTTTGCATTGTATCTCGTATAAAACTATAAAAAATGAGCAATCTAAAAGAAAACGAACAAGCCGAGGTTAAGATCATTGACATTGAACTCTACACACGCGAGGGAAAAGTACCAGCCATCGGCAAACGGTATAAAGTAAAAGTAGATAATGAACCTTACATTTTCGACTATCATGAAGTGACCGGGGACGAGATCCTGATGAAAGCCAGCAAACTGCCTATTGAGTGCCACAGTCTTTTTATCAAGCTAAAAGGATGTGAGTTCGAACTCATTCGCCCACATCAAAAAGTTGATCTGACCAGCGGGGGCACAGAACATTTTGTGACCAAACCACCAGTAGTGTTCCATTACACTGTTGACAAGGAACCAGAAACAACAGAAGAAGCTGAGATGACGCCTAATCAGATTCTGGCGGCTGCAGGCATCGAACCGGTCAAAGATTATTACCTAGTACAACTTGATCCGGACGGTACACAGCATTCCTATAAGGGTCATGGTAATGATCCAATCAGAATGAAATGCCCGGCTTTGCACTTTGTATCAGTTTTTAACGGCGAGACACCTGTTTCCTGATCTTTTAAACCTTTCACAATGGCAAAAATAGATTTTGTAAAAGAGTTAAAGGCTCTGGGCTATTTGGTCCAGGAGCCTGATGCTCAAAGAGTGTTCTTCGAGTATGAGGTACCTGTAGGTAAGAACGTTGGCAAAAAACTCATGCTCGGTTTTGAGATAGGTGATAATTATCCTATGGACTGCCCATCTGGTCCACATTTCCAGTCGCTTGGCGTGGCTGGCTGGAGCGAACCGCCTAATAATATCCATGCAAGCCCTTTTGGATCGGACTGGCGTTACTGGAGCAGACCTTTTGCATTACATTGGAACACCTCCGATAAAAAAGCAAAAACATACCTAGCGCACATTAAAAATCTTTTGACAACACTATGAAAAAACAATACAGTGCGGTAATTCCGCGAAAAATACATGATGGTCTAAGCGAACATCTATTACGGGCCGATGGCCAGGAAGATCTGTGTTTTGCGACCTATGTTCCCAGTACGGGATCAAACAGGTTTACCGGTATTATATCAGAGATCTTCTATCCACTCGAAGGTGAGCGAAATGTGCACGGCAATGTTGGCTTCATGCCGGAATATTTTGAAAGGGTAGTCAGGATCGCCTTGGCACGAAAACACGGAGTGGCGTTCCTACATTCGCACCCTTTTCCCGGCTGGCAGGGAATGAGTCAAGATGATGTAGTTGCAGAGACCAGGATGGCACCTACCTGTTTTGCAATAAGCGGACTGCCACTGCTTGGCCTGACAATTGGAACAGACGGATCGTGGAGCGCGCGTTTCTGGATCAAGTCTGCAACTGAAAAGAGAAAATATGAAAGAAATTGGTGTGGATCTGTTCGTGTACAGGGTAAGGACCTGCAAATAACATTCAATGATCAGCTCATTCGACCCTCCCTCGATCATGAGAAACAACTAAGAACGATCTCTGCATGGGGGCGAGCTACACAAAATGAATTATCGCAGCTAACCGTAGGAATAGTAGGATTGGGAAGCGTGGGTAGTATCGTCGCTGAGATACTTGCGCGTATTGGTATCCGGAATTTCTATCTTATAGACTATGACAGCGTTGAAGAAAAGAACCTCGACCGGTTAACAAACGTTTTTGTTTCTGATATTGACCGTGCAAAAGTTAAGGCGATAAGAGATGCGATCAAGCGAAGTGCCTCAGCACCTGATGTCAATATCAATACGGTTGAATATTCAATTTGTGAAGAAGAAGGGTTTCTTGCGGGCCTTGATTGTGATATTTTGTTCAGTTGTGTGGATAGACCCTGGGGACGGCAGGTACTTAATTTTATCTCGTATGCACACTTGATACCGGTCATTGACGGCGGTATCCTTGTCCGCACGAGTAAGGATAATACATGTATGCTTGGAGCAGATTGGAAAGCCCAAACAATAGGATATGATAGACCCTGCCTTGAATGCTTAGGTCAATACTCATCTACAAATGCGATATTAGAAAAGGGTGGTTACCTTGATGATCCCGACTATATCAAAGGGATGAAAGATAAAGGATCTTTGGATGTCCACGAAAACGTGTATGCATTCAGCTCACACTTGGCTTCGATGGAAGTATTACAAATGCTCAATCTTTTTATCGCTCCTTCGGGCATTGCAAATATTGGTCAGCAAATGCATCACCTGGTAACTGGCGTAACAGATATTGAACATAAACAATGTCTGTCATCGTGTTATTTTCAAACGGTGATTGGGAAGGGTGATTTTTCTGGTGTAAAAGTTACGGGACAAAATAAAATTGCCGAGGACTGTCGTCATAACCGTCAGCGTAACAAATTGTAATTAAAGTTGAACCTTTGTTTGCAAATTGTTTGCAAGAAAAAAGCACCTACAAAGTAAACCTTCGTAAGTGCTTGATTTTTAAGTGAGCATACCAGAGCATGATCCCATGATCCCCTGATTATGAGCCTTTTTTGTTTTGTTATCAGTTATTAACGATTTGCAGCATATTTCTGATTTTTAGTAGCTCGCTGGCTTACTGGAAAATATTTGTATTTTTTATGATTATAATGGAAAATATTACAGAACTTAGACTCAATTACAGTCTATAATGGAAAATATTTTACCAATACATCTCCAGGAAATTCTTTTTTCTTCAAGCGATCCGAAATACAGCAAACAAATCGCTAAGCTGGAAAAAGCGGGCAAAATAAGGAAACTCGCTCCCCGTATCTATTCTCCAAATTTTACGGATAGTCCGGAAACAATTATAAGAAGGAATATTTTTATCATTCTGGGTAAATTGTATCCGGGCTCTTTACTTAGCCACAGGTCGGCGGTGGAATTCCAACCTACTTCTTTCAACCATCTTTTCCTAACCTACACCTATACCAAAAAAATAGTGCTGCCAGGTATTACCATCCGGTTCATGGAAGGCCCTAGCCCCATTAAAGGCGATAATTTATTTTCAGGAGGCCTCTATGCCTCACAATTAGAAAGAGCCTTATTGGAAAACCTGCAGGTTTCGCGAAAACCCGGACCAGAATCAAAAACACTAACGTTACCCGAATTGGAAGAACGACTGGAAAAAGTAATCAGGGTAAAAGGAGAGGATGGATTAAATGAATTGAGAGATAAAGCAAGAAGCATTGCAGCACAACTTGGCATGCAGAGGGAATTTGAAAAATTAAACAAATTGATCAGTGCCTTACTTGCCACTCGCCCATCCAAAATATTATCCTCACCGTTAGCTGTAGCCAGAGCGTTTGGCAATCCATATGATCCGGCGAGGTTACCCATTTTTGAAAAACTTTTTGTTGAATTAAAACAACAGGAGTTTATACAACTGCCGGAAAAAAATACAACAAGCCAGTCATTCCGGAACTTTGCTTTTTTTGAAGCTTACTTTTCCAATTATATCGAAGGCACAGAATTTGAAATAGAAGAAGCCAAAAGCATAATAGAAACTGATACGCCAATACCCAATCGTAATGAAGATTCTCACGACATATTGGGGACATATAAATTGGTTAGTAATCAACAAGAAATGAATATTACGCCAGCCAGCCCAGAGGAATTGCTGAAGATTCTTCTCTATAGGCATAAATTATTAATGGGCGCAAGATTTTCCAAGAAGCCCGGTGAATTTAAAGACAAAAATAACCGGGCTGGTGAAACACACTTCGTTGACCAAACGCTTGTAAAAGGAACATTGGTTAAAGGGTTTGATTATTATCAGGCTTTAGCTGATCCTTTTGCAAAAGCCGCATATATTATGTTTGTTATTAGCGAAGTACATCCTTTCCTTGACGGGAATGGTAGAGTTGCCAGGGTAATGATGAATGCCGAATTAGTGAAACAAGGGCAAACAAAAATTATTATTCCTACGGTATATCGTGAAGACTATATTGGTGCCATACGCAGACTTACAAGGCAACAGGACCCCGGCGCCTATATACGAATGCTGCAACGGGCTCACGAATTTAGTTCAACTATTACAGGAGATGATGTTAATGCTATGCAAATCCAGCTTGAAGCCAGTAATGCGTTTAAAGAGCATGATAAAGCGAAATTGAAGCTTATAAACTAAGATGTGGGGAAAATAACGCTGAAGAAACCGAGAAAATTAATTAATCAAAATAGACAGAAAAAATCCTGCGTTTGGAGAGTATCTAGGAAAGGTGAAATAATCTAACTCATTCTACAAATAATCCTTGATCAATTCTTTGATTTCCTTATCGGTAAGATTTTCGATTTCGCTTTTGCTGTAGATGGAAAAAAGTAGAACGGTAGTAAGTGTAACTTTTACAAATAACAAAACCCTTGCACCGCCAGATTTGCCTTTATTTTTAGAAGCGATAGCTAAACGGATTTTGTAAATGTCGTTCCCAAGTGGAGTGCCAGTTTTAGGGTTTTCTTCTAGTTCGCTAAATAGCTCAGCTAGTTCTGTTTTAAGAGACGGGTATTTTTTTGTAAGTCTTTTTGCTTCCTTCTTAAAGTTTGCAGAAAGCTCAATACTATAGCTCATTCAAAAAATCTTTAGCGGATGTGGTTTTTAATTTTCCTTTCTTAAATAATTGCATTTCTGCTAACCCAGCCTTGATATTTTTCAAAACAATTTCTTTCGTAGGCCCTTCGTCCATTTCAATTTTTTTGACATAACTCAAGTTTCTAGCCAGTTCTACAAAGTGGTTGTATTCTTTATCTGTAGTATATACTGTTACTTGTCGCATATTATCATGTAGGTTTTATAATAAATTAAAATTACCCATTTTTTAGCTTCTTAAAAAACTCCTTCATTTATCACTTTTTTCACCGAGAAATCTATAAACTTGGCGTGTTCCTCCTTAAAATAAAAAATCACCTGCCTATTTTGAAGGTAAGTGATTGATTATATGTGTGTAACAAAGTGGGCCCAACAGGGCATGATCCTGTGACCCCCTGATTATGAGTCAGGTGCTCTAACCAACTGAGCTATAGGCCCGAAAACAAACTGGTTGTTTTCAAATTCTTCGTTTATTTCAAATCCGTTCAGCTTTCTGAACGGTCCATTTTCTTGGTTGATGGGCGGCAAAAATAGCCATTTCATCAGATTTTCCAAGTAAGAATTAAAATGAATTTGATCTGCACTGTTTAACGTCGGTTTCCACCACGTGGCGGTCCGCTAAATCGGCGCTTTCCGCCACCGCCGCCGCCTCCTGTACGCACCGGCCTGGGATTGTACGCGGGTGTTTCGCCAAACTGCTCGGGCACTTGCGCCTTGGTTACCGACTTCTCTAAAAGTGCTTCAATGGCCGCAAACTTTTGCTGCTCCTTCTCGCTCACAAAGGTATAGGCCGTTCCCTCGCTCGACGCTCGCGCCGTTCTGCCAATTCGATGCACATAATCTTCGCCATCATTCGGCACATCAAAATTGATGACCAGATCAATGTCTTCGATATCAATACCCCTACTTAAAATGTCGGTTGCTACCAATACTTTTAATTTCTTATTCCTGAAATCGAGCAATACCTGCTCGCGCTTATTCTGATCCAAATCGGAATGTATTTCTTCGGCCGAAAGCCTTGCCCGCTTTAACTCTGCCGCAAGCTGCTTTACATTTTGTTTCTTGGAACAAAATACTATCACACTCTGAAAATCTTTTAAATGCAAAATGTGTTTCACCAAAGGAATCTTCTGCGGCTCATACACAATAAATGCTTCCTGCACAATCTTCTCTGGTGGCTTTGATATGGCAATATTAATTTCTAAAGGATTTACCAGAATCTTTCTCGCCATCTCACGCATCTTCATGGGCATGGTGGCCGAAAATAATAAGTTCTGCCGCTGCTTGGGCAGAAATGAAATGATCTTCATAATATCATCATGAAAACCCATATCCAACATCCTGTCGGCCTCATCCAATATCAAATATTTTAATCCTTCCAATTTTACATAGCCCATATTTAAATGCGCAATCATCCTGCCCGGAGTACAAATCACTACATCGCAACCTACACTCAACGCTTTTTTCTCAATGGCAAATGAATTACCATCGCCACCTCCATAAACCGCTATCGAACTAACCGAAGTAAAATATGAAATGCCCTCCATGGCTTCTGCTATTTGCACAGCCAACTCGCGCGTGGGCACCACTACCATGGCATTAATATGATGTGCATCGTGCGGAATGGTAATTAACTTATTCATTAGCGGCAACAGAAAGGCCGCAGTTTTACCGGTGCCTGTTTGCGCACTTACTATCAAATCCTTCCCATCTAAAATGGGTTGCATCACCATCTCTTGTACCGGTGTTGCGGTGGTATAACCCATGGCATCAATGCCTTCCATCAATCTTTCATCGAGTCCAAATTCACTAAAATTCAAAATACTATTTGTTTTAATCAAAAATCTATTCCTGTAAAGATAGGTTGATAAGATTTGATGCGGTTATTTATATCCCCTTTCGCCTTTATACTGGGGTAATCATTTTGTGTAAAAATCTGGCAGCAGAAAATTGGAATGGTTTAATATTTTTTCATTTCGTCTTGCAAAAAAGCAACCACATTCTCATATTTCAGTTTTACATCTTTCACCATCGCTTCTAACTGATCGAGGTTCTCCAGTCTTTTTGCATTCATCTCAATCCTTCCAACCAATAAACGTAAGTCTTCCACATTAATTACCGACAAAGATGATTTTGCATAGTGCGCAGATTTCGATAGCGCCTCCCAATCCCGCGCAGCATAAGCCGCTTCAATATCACGAATGGTTTCGGGCATCGACTCCAGAAACATCATAATAATTGTTTTTTTATATTCGGTATCGCTCTCCGATAATTCGTTGAGCATGGTGAGGTCAACCAATGGCTTATCCATATTCGTTTCTTCTTTAATTTCCTGAACGGAAGCTGTTACTGCCACATGCTCTATCAAAACTTCGTGAAGGGTTTTGTACAAAGCGTCTAAACCAAATGGTTTTGCCAAAGATCCATTCATACCCACTTCAGCAAATTTGTCGCCTTCATCTTTGCTGCTCCATCCGGTCATGGCAATGATGGGGATCTGGGTTTTTAAAGTTTGACGGATGTATTTAGTGGCTTCAAATCCATCCATTTCGGGCATATTGATGTCCATCATTATCAGGTCGTATTTACCCATCATCAACAGCTCAATAGCTTCTCTACCATTTCCCGCAATATCAAATTCAGCACCTGTAGTCTGCATAGAATGAGCAATGAGTTTTTGATTTACAAAGTCATCTTCCGCAATCAAAACTCGTTTTCCCTTTAAAAAATCATTCTTCATTCTAAATATTTTCAGATCGGCCACAAATTAAATAATTAAGCCCCCATTTCCGCTCTATAAACGTAATAAATTGCTAAATGAATATCTTTTGCTAATTTTTAACCAGTCTGTGCAATCATTTCTACTATTTTTGCGGCTTGTAGTGCGGCAACGCGTCATTAACAGAAACAAATGAAAAAAACTCTATTACTGCTTTTAGGAATAACAGGTGCGCTTTTAATACAGGCCCAAAGCTCAAATCCTACTAACTCAAAGAAAGACTGGTCAAAGTTAGACTTATCTAGTCGTCCTGCAGATCATTTTATGATTCAATACGGATCGGATGCCTGGACCGGCAGACCCGACAGTGTAAGAACCGGTGGATTCAGCAGGCATTTCAACATCTATTTTATGATGGACAAGCCTTTTAAAACCAACCCACATTATAGTTTGGGCATTGGTGCGGGTCTTGGAACCAGCAATATGTTCTTCAAGAATACTGATGTAAATATTAAAGCTCAAACGCCCAAGCTGCCTTTTACCAATGTAGACAGTGCAGATCACTTCAAAAAGTTCAAATTAGCTACCATCTACTTAGAGATTCCTGTTGAATTAAGGTATTACTCTAATCCAGAGAACCCGATGAAGTCGTGGAAATATGCGATTGGCGCAAAAGTAGGTACCCTGCTTAAAAGCTATACCAAGGGTAAAAATCTGGTAAATAAGACTGGTACTAGCTATTACGGATCAAATTATGTACAGAAAGACCAAATGAAAAGATTCATGAACGGAACCAGTTTGGCCCTCACCGGCAGAATTGGCTATGGCATTGTTTCGGTTGATGCTGCTTATTATATTTTGGGCGTATTAAAAGACGGTACCGGCCCGGTAATGAACAAAGTTAGTTTCGGTATTACCATTAGTGGATTATAATTAAATCGGTATAAAATACAAAAGAGACTCGTTGGGGTCTCTTTTGTATTTTATAAGCGTTCGGATTAGAGTTAACTTTGCTAAAATTTAAATCCAGTTGATCGAAAAAAAACAAGCTTATACCAAAGAAGAGACCGCAGTTTTAGTGGGACTGATTCAGAAAGAACAAACCAACGAGCAAGTAACCGAATACCTTGATGAGCTGGCTTTTTTGGCCGAAACAGCCGGCGCTACTGCTATAAAAAGATTTACGCAACGCTTACCGCATCCCGATAGTCGCACATTTGTGGGTAAGGGAAAGCTAGATGAAATAAAGGATTATTTAAACGGAAAGAATGTTACCCTCGTGATTTTTGATGATGAGTTAACAGGCTCGCAGTTATTAAATATCGAAAAAGAACTGAAGGTTAAAACCATCGACCGAAGCGATTTGATCCTGGATATTTTTGCGGCTAGGGCCCGAACCGCTCAGGCTAAAGTGCAGGTGGAGCTGGCGCAGTATCAATATTTATTGCCCCGCTTAAAAGGTATGTGGACGCACTTAGAACGTCAGGGGGGTGGTATTGGATCGAGGGGACCTGGAGAAACGGAGATCGAGACCGACAGAAGAATCGTTAAGGATAAAATATCCTTACTGCGCAAGCGATTGAGTGAAATTGATAAGCAGGCATTTACACAACGCAAAGAGCGTGGCGAGTTTATTCGCGTGGCATTAGTAGGATATACCAATGTGGGCAAGAGTACGCTCATGACGCTTTTGAGCAAGAGTGATGTGTTTGCCGAAAACAAATTATTTGCAACCCTCGACACTACTACGCGCAAAGTGGTTTTTGAGAATACGCCTTTTTTGTTGAGCGATACGGTTGGCTTTATTCGCAAGTTGCCGCATCACTTGGTGGAGAGTTTTAAAAGCACCCTCGATGAAGTGAGAGAGGCCGATATTTTATTGCATGTTGTTGACATTTCGCATGCCCAATACGAAGAGCAAATTGGTGTGGTGAACAAGACCCTTCAGGAATTAAAGGCCTTCGACAAGCCCATTTTAACGGTGTTTAATAAGATGGATATGTACGAAGAAAAAAACTTCGATGATTGGTTAGAAGATGCGGTGAAGCAGGAGTTGCTGCACGATCTGAAGGAAAAGTGGAATCATGCAACTGAAAATAATTGTGTATTTGTTTCTGCTGTGGAGAAGCAGAATATTGATGAATTAAGAGAGATGATGTTGGAAAGGATTAGGGCACAGTATAAAGTGCGTTATCCTTATAAAACCATGTTATATTAATCTGTTAAGGCAGGTGTGATGGGAGAAAAAAAGTTTAACTGGCATAAGATTGCCGATACGATTGAATCAATTGCCTGGCAGAGCAATCAAATGGCGATTGTAGAAATTGCCGGAAAAACCATCACATTATCGCGGTTTCAGGGGCAGGTTTGGGCCTGTGCACATAAATGTCCGCATGCGGGAGGTGTTATGGCCGGAGGTTTTTTGGATGCTACCGGGAATATTGTTTGCCCCTTGCATCGTTACCGTTTCAAGCTCGATAATGGCCGAAACAGCAGTGGGGAAGGTTATTATTTAAAAACCTATCCAGTTGAAATGCGTGCTGATGGCCTTTATTTGGGTATACAAGCCGGAGGATTCTTTAGTTGGTAGGATATTTTTTCGTGGAAATTTTGTTGAAATACATTTTTCCCTATTTTTGCTGCCCGTTAAAGGGAACGCTATAACGGCAAATTCCTCAATAGCTCAGTTGGTTAGAGCATCCCGATGTAAATCGGGAGGGTTTCAGACCAGCAGGTTTTTAAGGAAACAAACATACATTCCTCAATAGCTCAGTTGGTTAGAGCATCTGACTGTTAATCAGAGGGTCTCAGGTTCAAGTCCTGATTGGGGAGCCTTACTAGACAGTTCAACATTTTTGTTGGACTGTTTTCTTTTATAACGCTTGTCAATACTGCATAATAAGGAGAAAACTTCATTCACTTTTTCGGTTCGATAACATTTCCCATCAAACACAAGTTTTTCAGGGAATATCGAACCAACAAGTTTTTGTTTAGCCGATAAGCTTGCTCTAGTGTAATTAGTTTAAAATAATTATTTCAACAGATTGCAACTTTCAAGATTTAGAAGAGCCCAAGTAAACAACTCAACATTTTTGTTGGGTTGTTTTTGTTTAACCTCCTTATTACCATTGTTATTAAAGACACAAAGGCGAATACAGGAATTTTTGCAGTGTTTGCCTTTAGGGTTCA
>JAIEMK010000043.1 GCA_019752295.1 Chitinophagaceae bacterium
GAGCGTGAGCGGTTGATGCAGGATGAATTAGATCTTCTGATCAATAAATCCCTACCTATTAAGCGTCTGCAGGAAGTAAGAGATGTTTATGTTGCCATGTGTTATACCGGCTATGCCTATAAAGATGCAGCAATGCTTTCGAATGATCATATTCAGATAATGATTGATGGCCAACGCTGGTTTATGAAAAACAGAATCAAAACCGAATGCAAAGAAAATGTACCCATCTTCCCTATTGTTGAGTCTATCATAGAGAAATACAAAAATCATCCACTTTGTGTCCGGAACAATAAAGTATTCCCGGTCCACAGCAATCAACGCTTCAATTCTTATTTAAAAGAGCTGGCTGATGTTTGTGGAATCAAGAAAAACCTAACAACCCACACTGCTAGGCACACATTTGCCACTACTGTAACATTAAGTAATGGCGTACCTATTGAAACTGTAAGCGCTATATTAGGGCATAATTCTATTCGTACTACTCAGATTTACGCAAAAATTGTGGCTCAGAAGGTTAGTGATGATATGGGTCTACTTAAGCAAAAACTTCAAGCAGCAGCATTAAAACACTCTAATAAAACTGGTACTTAACAACAACAAAATATCGATTTACCTCAATTTTAATTCCTTAGAATTACTAATTCGCAAATAGGCTGCAAACTGCATTACTAGTTTTACAATACAACCTAGTAATATGATCTAGCAAAGTCATTGTCACTCAAATTTATGACACTTTACTGTCCGGATTTATAGGTACATCTCAAATGGACACTTTATAGGGTTTACGTTACCCTTTCAAAAAATAAATTGCTGCTAACAATGCCTTCAGTAGTTTATTAAGTTCCCAATACAAATTGGAATCTTTAAACTATAATGTCAAGTATTTTGCACTAAATACTTGACATTTCAGTTCTATTTTATATCTTTACACCCATGACAGTGGCTCGAAAACTAGAAAAGAGAATTGAAAAATGGCAAGATGGTACCACATTTAAGTACCTAGAGCTTGCTATTGCCCCAGAAGACTATGGTGCCGCCACTAAAGCTATTGAACGCTTAATAAAAAAGGGACTCATCAATAGGGCTTCTACCGGGGTGTTCTATAAGCCTAAAAAAACAGCTTTTGGAAACTTAAAGCCCAGAGAAGAAGATTTACTAAAACCATACCTCTTTGAAGGCAAGGAAAGAGTTGCATATATAACAGGAACATCACTTTATAACAGGATGGGATTAACAACTCAGGTCCCTAAAAATATTAGAGTTGCCAGCAGAGGCAAACGCGTAACTACTAAAGTTGGAAGCATACAAGTAAAACCAGTAAAAAGTTATGTAGAAGTAACCAATGAAAATTATTACTTGATGGAATTATTGGATGTACTAAAAGACTTTAAAACCATCCCGGATTCAGAAAAGAGTCAGGTAATTAAATTCATGCTTCAAAAAATTAAAACTCTTTCTAAAAAAGAACAGGATAAACTTATTGAAATAGCACTTAAATATCCACCAAGAGTCAGATCATTAACTGGCGCCTTATTAAATGATATTATCCCTAAAGAACCTGTTATGCGATTAAAGAAAAGTATTAATCCACTTACAGTGTATGAATTTGGAATAGATAAAAAAATATTACCTAATATCGAATACTGGAATATCCGTTAATAATGAACCTGCATACCAATAATCAACTTTTCCAAGACGCCGTTATTGCAACAGCACAGAGGTTCAATATTCCAGAGATCTACATTGAAAAAGACTATTGGGTTACGGTTTCTTTGCATACCATTTTTAATTCAGCCGCAGCAGATGATACGGTATTTAAAGGAGGAACAGCTTTATCCAAATGCCATAGATTGATTAATCGCTTCTCTGAAGATGTTGATCTAGTGGTCCTGGCCAAAATTGGCGAATCCAGTAATCAATTAAAAAATAAACTAAGAGCAATAAGTGATGCTGTTAATGAAGTGATGCTTGAGATTGAAATTGAAGGTGTTACAAATAAAAGGGGAATGATTCGAAAAACAGCCCATCAATACAATAAACAAAGCTTTAGTGGATCATTTGGACAGGTTAGAGAACAAATAATTATAGAAGCATCATGGCTTGGCAGTTCAGAACCATATATTATGGCAGAAATTAGTTGTTATATAACCGAGATGATGAAGGCCACTGGTCAAAATCAAATCATAGAGCAATATAATCTGCAGTCATTTACTCTAAAAGTCTTAAGTAAAGAAAGAACCCTTTGTGAAAAAATCATGAGTCTTGTTCGTTTTTCACATACACAAGAACCTTATACAGATTTGGCAAATAAGATCAGGCATATTTATGACCTACATCTTATGCTTCAAAATGAGGAGGTAGCTGCTTTCTTCAAAAGCGGAGATTTTGAAACTTTATTAATCAGAGTTGGAAAAGATGATATCGTGAGTTTTAAAAACAATAATGCCTGGCTAAAAAATCGCCCATCTGCAGCATTAATTTTCAGGTCTCCTGAAGATACCTGGAATAAAATAAAAAACACCTATCGTACTTCATTTAAGGATCTAGTATTAGGAGAACTTCCCGAGGAATCCGATTTAGTTATTACACTTGGCCAGATTTACAGTCGATTGGAGCTGGTAAAATGGGATCTCAAATAAGCAAATTATCCACTTCCCAATAATATTTGATACAATTTGATTAACATTTGCAATGTTCAAATGAGTACATTGAAATAATATGACGAAAGTCACATTTAAAAATAACGACTATATATAGATTTGCAATTACAAGACAATTTTGTAATTGCAGTGTTACTTATGAGAGTTTTTTTGGGAATCACATTGTTAACTATTATAACACTACATCTTTTTTCACCAATTTTGGTGTACTCGCTTTATTATGCAAATCAAAAAGCTATTACTGAAAAATACTGTATTAATAAAGCTAAGCCAAAGTTGCATTGCAATGGAAAATGCTATCTGAACAAAAAAATAAATCAGTTGAATCAAGCTGATAATTCAAGAGGCAATCAAAAAGAAGAAAACAATATTACAATTAAATTAGACCCTTACACAGTTCAGATTACAAATTTTAAGCTCATTTCTACAATTACTCAACTCACTAATTTCGGGGTTTATCAAAACCCAATTTTCATCTACTCTTTTTCAAAAGGTGTATTTCGCCCGCCTTGTACCATTTCTTAATATAGAACATTTTTTAATTCAGACAGTTACATATTGCAACTGATTTTCTGTATTTGCAAACCCATGTTTAAAATTGAGTTTGTACCATTATTTATTTATATCAAAATATTTTATGAACCGAAATTTGATCCTATCAGCATTCGCTGTTATTGTTTCTATGCTATTAATAACCAGTTGCTCAAAAGATAATACAACCACCCCAGACCCTACATTAGGTTATCTAAAATTAGCAAGTGGCTATGCAGCGGGGGCTGCAACGAAAGTGGAGATATTTGCTGCTGATTCAGCCTTCACAGGATATAATAAATTCTATATCGCTTTAACTGATTCCGCTACAGGGGCATATATTGAAAATGCTCAAATTACTTTAACTCCAACAATGACAATGCCTATGATGAGTCATTCTGCTCCTAAAGAAAATCCTTCTTCCACTACAGCAATAGACAAACTTTTCCCATGTAGTGTAAGTTTTATTATGGCTTCCATGTCAGGAACTTGGACTTTAAATGTGAATATTCAAAACTTAGTAAATAATAAAAGTGGTGTCGCTACTTTTACAATCAATGTAAAAGACCCTTCCCCTGCAAAAATGTTTTCTTTCGTATCACTGGCAGATAATACTACTAAAATTTTTGTTGGATTTATTCCCCCTGCAAAACCAATTGTTGGAATAAATGATTTTGAATTTGTGGTGTACAAAAAACAATCCATGATGATGTTCCCAGCAGACAGTAGTTTAAATGTTTCATTTATTCCAACTATGCCTACCATGGGACATAGTTCACCCAATAATGTTAACCCCATTTATATTGGAAATGGGCACTATAAAGGGAAGGTGAATTTTACAATGACTGGTTTATGGCGAATGAGTATGACTTTTAATGCTGGCACTACCCTTTCTGATTCTACCCATTATTTCGACTTTAATTTCTAATTGATTAAATGATCAATCGGGCAACAATATTGTTGCCCGATTAAACTTTCTAAAGTGAATAAATTATTATTTTTTAGCGCTTTTGTATTTTTGAATGTATCCTCTTGGTCACAAAAGAAAACTATCATTTCTGCTAATGATTCAGTTCCTTTTATACAACTTAATGAGGTAACCGTAAAAGGGTTGATTAAAAATCAGGATCAACAAATAAAAGATTTTATAATTGCAAATAAAGCAGCCACAACAGAAGATATTTTAGCCAGATTTCCAGAAATAAATATGATCAGACGTGGAAGTTATGGTACTGAGCCCCTTATTAGAACCTATAATACTAGCGAGGTAAATTTATTAATCGATGGCATGAGAATACATGGCGCATGTACCGATAAAATGGATCCAGCTACCATTTATGTTGAACCCCAAAACTTACAGAACATTCAAGTGAACACGAAACATGGAACGCAATCAGGGTCATGTATTGGAGGTACCATTGACTTAAAACTAGTTGAACCTGATTCCGATACCAATCAGGAGCTATCTGGATATGTTAGCAGTGGCTATCAAACAGCCGCTAAATCATTTTATGAAACAGGCACTCTGAACTTTAACAAAAACAGATGGTCAATAAGAACAAATATTTCTTACAGAAAAGCCTCCGATTATAAAAGTGGCGGCAGAATAACGATTCCTTATTCATCCTATGAAAAAATAAACTATGGACTTTCTGCAAAATATCTGCTCAACAATCAATATTCTTTAAAGGCAGATATTTTAATGGATGACGGATGGAATATTGGGTATCCAGCATTACCAATGGATGTGGGGTATGCAGCAGCAAGAATTGCAGCTATTAGTTTGATAAAAGAGAAGTCAAACACAAAATGGAATAGTATAGAATATAAGATTTATGCAAATAGTATTTATCATTTAATGGATGACACTCATAGAAAAAATGTTGCGATGCACATGGATATGCCCGGACACAGTAAAACATTCGGTTCATATGTCAAAACAAATTTGCAATTATCATCCGCCCAAAATATACTTTTCAGGGCAGACATTTCATCAACAGATTTAATGGCTTCGATGACCATGTATCAGAATAATCAGTCACCCATGTTCATGCTCACCTGGCCAGATAACAGAAGTATCCAAGGTGGATTGTCAGCAACTTATAAAAACAATATAGATAGTATCACCACAATTAGCATCAGTTCTCGTATCGATCAATTCATCAATTCACTTAAAACACAGGCAGCTAAAGATCAATTATCGATTTTGCAAGAGCCAACAGAGACAATAGCTAAAACTTTAAAAAATATATCAGTAGAATTATCGCATTATATTAATCCACATCTTAAAGGATTTGCTGTTGTAAGTTATGCTGAAAGAATGCCAACGGCATCCGAACTATATGGATTTTATTTATTTAATGCGTTTGATAATTTCGATTATATAGGAAGTACATTACTTAAGAAGGAAAATGCTTTAAAGGCAGACCTTGGCTTCGTTTATACAAAACCAAAATTGCAACTTTCTTTTAGTGTATTTGCTTCAAAAGTTAACAACTACATTCTTGGAATATACGACCCTACTTACAGCACTATGACAATTGGAGCCCAAGGCGTAAAGCTGTATAGAAATATTCCCTATACAGAAATGGCAGGACTTGAAGCAGGAATTATTTATAAACTAACGAACAATGTTCAGCTCATTTCTACCCTGAAATACAATTATGGCAGAGATAATAATCATAATCCTTTACCATTAATCGCTCCATTTAAAAATATTACATCTTTAAAAAAGCAACTGAAGAATTGGTCTATTCAAGTTGAGACAGAAACGGCTACAGCACAAAACAGAGTAAGTAGTGATGCTAAAGAAAATACAACAAATGGTTTTTTTATTGCAAATGCTAGAGCTTCTTATTCAGGTATCCTAAATAAAAACGCTTATCGAATTGATGTTGGTGTGGAAAATATATTTGATAAAGCTTATAAAGAACATTTAGACTGGGGAAATATTAACAGACCAGGGAGAAATATTTACGTGCAGTTGAGTTTTGCTTTTTAAATAAAAAAAGATGCCAAAAACAAAGGTTATTAACACCTTTTGAAATTATTTTTTCAATTCAGAACTAAAAGGGTAAATAAGTTTAAAGAAAATATTTCTTCCCATATTATTGATTCCGTGTTCACGCGGATCACTGGTGTATGAAGTAAAATATTTCAGCCTGCTTAAATGATCCCAGTAGGTTACATCAAATAAATTATTCGCCATTATATAGATACTGCAAATTGTTTTGTTTTGCTTATTTACAAAACTACCGCCAACACTGGCATTGAATAAAGTATAACCTGATGACAGACTGTTTTCAAAATGAATTGCTTTAACTGGAAAAGAGAGAACTCAGTATTTGAATTTGATCGTTTTCTCAAGATTCATCTTGAGGATGTCAAGTATTTTGCAGCAAATACTTGACAAATTCATCATAAACCACCATTCTATTCGCCTAAACTTTCGAAGTAAATTTAATATTATGAATGAATTTTAAATTACAATTCATTCATAATATCTTATCTTTTTATCAAAGAATTGGTTATGGCAAAGCTAGAGGAACTTAAAAAAAGGCTAAGACCAGGCAAAGTTTACCGCCGGGAGGAACTATCAAAATGGTCAACCTCAGTAGATCGTCACTTGCAGGAATTAGTGCATGAAGGGAAACTGGAAAAGCTTTCCCAAGGGCTATACTATTCTCCTAAACAAAGCGCATTTGGTAAAACGCCACCTGATAAGAAAGAACTACTTGAGGGCTTTTTAAAGACCGATCGATTTTTGGTTACTTCCCCTAACCTCTATAACAGTTTAGGCATAGGCACTACCCAATTATATAACAAGCGAGTGGTTTATAACAACAAACGCCATGGCATGGTAAAACTTGGCAACCGCGAATATCAGTTTCATTTTAAACTTGATTTCCCGAATACGCTTAGCAAAGAGTTTCTGATAATTGATTTAGTTAATAACCTCGAATCGCTTGCAGAGGATTCAAAACAAGTTTTGGAAAAAGTTGCCGACAAAGTAACTACTTTAGACCAACGTAAATTGGGTCTGGCTGTAAAGCGTTATGGCCATGTAGCCGCCAAAAAAATATTTACATCACTTTTACACCAAAGTCTCTAATGGCTTATCACTTCACTTTCAAAAGGGTTTCAAATTATTGATCGCTTTTCTGAAGATATTGATATCCATTGAATAGTTAAAATGATAAATAGCAAAGATGGGCTCGCTTAAAAAAAAATCTGCACCTGAATTTTTACCTAACAATAGAGTGGAACTGATTCGCGCGGGAAAAGACTATTTCGACTTGCTGCTTCAATTAATCAATAGCGCAGTTGAAAGCATCCATCTTCAAACTTATATTTTTGAATCCGACGAAACGGGATGGATGGTGGCAAATGCCCTCATCGCTGCAGCAAAAAGAAATGTTGCCGTATACCTGATAGCCGATGGTTATGCATCGCAGCATATTTCAAACAACTTACTCAAAGAGCTGAAAGAAGCTGGGGTTCATTTCCGTTTTTTTGAACCACTTTTTAAATCCAAACATTTTTATTTTGGTAGAAGAATGCACCATAAAATACTGCTCACAGATTCAAGGTTTTCGCTGATTGGCGGCATCAATATTTCAAACCACTATAACGATATGCCCAACCATAGGGCCTGGCTTGATTTTTCGCTTTTTTCAGAAGGTGAAATAGCAAAACCCTTATGCGTGCTTTGCTGGAAGACCTGGAACAACTTCCCCTTTCATATGGAAGCGCCTGACTGTGAAAATAAGAAAATAGATTTTCGGTTTTCAGAAAATGAATCCATGAGAGTAAGAATGCGGCGTAACGATTGGGTAAGACGAAAAAATGAAATCTCAGCAACCTATGTTCAAATGCTACTGAATGTTACATCAGATATCACTATTTTATGCAGCTATTTTTTACCGGGCGCAACCATTCGTAGATTATTAAAAGAGGCTGCAAAAAGAGGCGTGCAAATCAGACTGATAACGGCAGGCCCTTCGGACGTAATGCTGGCTAAACACGCAGAAAGGTGGTTGTACGACATGCTCTTGCGAAATAACATTAAGATATTTGAATACCAGCCCTCCATTCTGCATGCGAAAATAGCAGTATGCGATAGTAAATGGATGACAATAGGATCATACAATATCAACGATATCAGTGCTCATGCCAGCATTGAACTGAATCTTGATGTTCAGAATGAAGCATTTGCAATACAAACGGAAAACAACTTGGAAGCGATTATACAAAACAACTGTATACCTATTACGATGGAACAGCATCGAACAGCCAAAAATATCTATAACCAATTATTACGTTGGATTTCGTACCACAGCATCCGGGTGATTTTTCACTTCGTTACATTTTATTATAAACGAACCAGCTATCCCAAAAAATCTGCTGACTGATCAACTAATCGCCCCGGATTCGCTGAAGCAATGAATTTGCGGTTTGAAGTTGCCAACCCTCAAATCTGCCTCTTTGAACCACCAGCTTATTATTGCCGGGTTGACTCAAATAATAATGAAAAACAAATTTGGCTCGTGGCGATTGCCACCCAAGCATCTGCCCAAAGCGTAGGTCATTCAACACGAGTGTATCTCCCCATTTCTCTACTGTATAAAATTGTTGAGAAAAACGTATGAGGTGTTCCAGTTCTTCATTTCTATTAATGTGTTGAATGAAAGAATCATTACGAGGAAAATATTCGAAATGCATTTCCTTTTTTTTGTCAAATAAAGATCGAAAGCCAATATAATAACCACTATCATTGCCCGCAACAATATACCATAACCAATTTTGCAAAGGAGCCGGTGTGCTCAGATATCTAGTATGCGTTATCTTCTGTGATTGAAGTATTTCGCGTGTATCTCTATCTATTATTGATTTATTAAACAAACAATACAACAAATAGAAACTACTCATCGATAAGCCAAAAGCCCAGCATTTTTTTCGCAGAGCAGCCCTAGGCTTTAACCATAATAATGCTAAACAACCAACAAACGACCAGATAGAAAAGAATGGATCTGCAACATATATTGCATTAATAGAAATGCGTTTGTGACTAAAGGGTTCAAACCAACCTACTCCATAATTATTAAATGCATCAATTAAAATATGCAGCAGAATCACTACCCCAAAGAAAATAATCCACCGGCTAAATCGTATATTATGAGGTTTATGAATCCGGTCGGCAATTAATGCAAAAAAAGGGGTAATTAAAAGGCAAAAAAAGAGTGAATGTGTAAAGCCCCTGTGTGCAAGCAAATACGAGGGTGTGTCCATCCAAAAAGAGGAGACAAAATCTATATCCGGAACGCTTTGCGCAATAGCCCCCCAAATCAATGCTTTCTTTCCAATTTTTTTTCCAATAAAAGCTTCTCCCAGGCAGGCCCCCAAAGCAATATGCGTAAATGAGTCCATGGTTAAGTAATTAAAATAACTACTACTAAAAGTAGTTCAGTTTTAACATCTTTATGCTGGATTTTTGTTCCAGCTTAAACTCACCGGGCCATGGCTTGAAAGCGGGTTAGTGCCTCAGTATGAAATGCTTCTTTTGGATACACTAACCCTAGGTTTTAACCTAGGGATAAAGAACACACTCTAATGTCGGACTTTAGTCCTTACGCTCACCCATATACACTTACAGACTCATTAATTGAATAAATAATTTTGATAACCTACTTATGCAATTAAAATCTAAAGGCAATAAAAAACTAGAACTCTTGCATTGCTTTTATTTTTCATTGCCTCGTACCCATTCTATCCAATCCTTTATTACAAGTCTATTCCAATTAAAAATCTCATAATTAATCTCCCCTTTTGCATTCACTGGAAAGAAATTATGTTCTACACCATAATAACTCTTGAATGTAAAATTAGTTTTGCCATTCCGAATTGTTTGAACCCGCAAATAATCATTTTGACTTACTGCACCAGCATCTTTTGACCCATATGTAACTAAAATAGGTATTTTTAGTTTTAATAATAAATCGATTGGCGGTGGTACTGAGAACTGATAATACCCTTTAAAAGTGTCCCCAGTAGATATTATATTATTAAGATTTTCTACCGTTTTTTCCCAATAAGAAAATTCACTTTGTAAATTATTAGAAGTGCTATCCTCGTGCTCCCTCTCACGTTCAATTACCGACATCACTCTGCCAAGTGGGCTTCCCCCTGAGTAAATCAAGTCAGTGACACTAGTATACTTATAAGCGATTTTCAATGCAATCGCGGCCCCTTCTGAGTGCCCTGCCACAACCAATCTTTCCTTAGAAATAAAGGGCATTTTCCTTAAATATTTAAGTACAGAGATATTTCGATTAACATAATAATTCAGGAAATTTCTTTCAATATATTTTTTCTCAAACCCTTTTATACTATCCCCATAAGTAAGATCAGGATTCAGTTTTTTCTGTTCCACCGATAGAGGTATCCCCGGTTTACCAATTATTGCAACATGAAAAAATTTTGACAAACTATCCGTACTAAAAACAAAAACGTTAAAGATTCCTTTCTTCTCATTATCGTCATAACTAATAATCAGTGGAATAGGCAAACTGCCTTGCATAAATAGAAAAAGAGGCTTGGGGATTAACTCCTCACCCTTTCTTGATTTAATAAGTATATCAACCGTATCTCCCTTATAAACTGTTTGAAAGTGCCTGAATCCAAAATCTTCTGGCTTCGACTCCTGACAATGCACAAAAATCGGTATCAATAAAAAAGTAAACAGAAGATACTTCATAAAAAATGAAAATGAATGAAAGCCGAATGCGAATTAACAAAATGATGACTAAAATACATATAAAATATTATTATTGTTTAATAGCTTTACTTAAATCAATAACCAATATGAA
>JAIEMK010000070.1 GCA_019752295.1 Chitinophagaceae bacterium
AATCGGTGCTTTGTCGGTCTTTGACTATTTAAACGGAAGAGTAGCAGGGTTACAATTTACCAATGTTTTTGGCGGCACACCCAGAGCAACGTGGCGAGGAGGTTCTCCATCCTTTTATCTCAATGAATTTGCTACTACCGCCGATAATATTCTAAACATCAGTATAATCGATATAGCATACATCAAAGTTTTCAGTCCGCCTTTTATGGGTGGTTTTGGTGGTGCCGGTGGAGCAATTGCTGTGTATACAAAAAAAGGATCCGATATGACCGTTACATCAAGGGGTATGGACTATACAATGGTTTCGGGTTATGCCCCCATACGCGAATTTTATGCGCCTAACTACGCAGAAAAGGAGCAGGCATATAGCACACCCGACCTGCGCGCTACATTGCTTTGGAATCCTTGGATTAGTCTCGATAAGGAGAATAAGAAAACAAAAATCAGTTTTTATAATAATGATCTAACACACAAATTTCGTTTAATTCTGGAGGGAATGGATAATGAGGGTAAATTGGTACACTTTAGTAAATTGCTGCAATAATTTTGTAACACCAGATTATGAATATGCTAATTGATTCAAAACTTCCCAATGTAGGCACTACTATTTTTACTGTAATGAGTCAACTGGCAACAGAGTATGCTGCTGTTAACCTTGGTCAGGGTTTCCCGGATTTTCCAATGGACCATGCATTAACGGATCTTGTGAGTAAAGCAATGAGCGATAATTTTAATCAATATGCGCCCATGCCCGGACTTCCTTTACTGCGTGAGCGTTTGGCAGAAAAAGTGAATTATTTGTATGGCACAAACCTAAATCCGGATGGGCAGATTACTATCACTCCCGGCGGCACTTCTGCAATCTATACTGCACTTACAACGGTATTGAGACCCGGAGATGAAGTGATTGTTTTTGAGCCTGCCTATGACTGTTATATTCCAACGATTGAATTGAATGGCGCCAAGCCTGTATTAATTTCATTAGCATATCCCGATTATTCCATCCCATGGGATAAGGTAAAAGAAAAAATTAATTCACACACTCGTATGATCATGATCAATACGCCTCATAATCCTACAGGAGCCGTATTGAGCGAAAATGATATCGCTGAATTAAGAAAAATTGTAACCGACACAAATATTCTAATACTAAGTGATGAAGTGTATGAGCATCTGATCTTTGATGGAATAGAGCATCAAAGTATTTTGCGTTACCCCGATTTATTGGAAAGAAGTTTTGTATGTTTTTCTTTTGGCAAAACATATCACTGCACGGGATGGAAGCTGGGCTATTGCATTAGTTCTGCAGCATTAATGAAGGAATACCGGAAAGTATTTCAATTCAATGCCTTCTGTTGCGATACACCCAAGCAAGTGGCATTAGCAGAATTTATTCAAAATAAAAAAGCTTACTTAGAGCTGGGTGGATTTATGCAAAAGAAAAGGGATTATTTCAGGGAGTTGATGAGAGCAACTCCTTTTAAATTAATTCCTTCGCACGGAAGTTATTTTGAATGCTATAGTTACGCCGATTTTTCGGATGAAGCGGATATGGACCTAGCTGTACGCTTAACAAAGGATTATGGCATTGCAACCATTCCACTTTCTGCGTTTTACAAAAATAGTGAAGACAATAAGGTATTACGTTTCTGCTTTGCAAAAAAAGAAACAACCCTCGAAAGGGCCGTAGAAAAACTGGCCGGATTAAGTAGATGAAAATAATTATGGCTGTTTTTTATTGAGATCTAATCCCGCATAAAATCCCAAATCTTTTTCTAAAAGAAGTTTTGTGAGAAAAGCAATTTGACCGGCATGATAAGATAAATGTTCTGTAACATGGATAATGATACCTACGCCGGTTAATTCATACACTTGCACTTTTTTGAGCGTTGTCAGTTCTTCATCAGAACTTTTTTGGATGCAGTTGATACTTTGTTCTATCACCTGATTAAGAACTGTTTTTAATTCCTCTTTGGTTTTACCGCCCGTAGCAGCAAACTCTGCGTCTCTGCTTCTGAGATCAGGGGCGCCGCCCAATGTGCTTAGAATATACTGGGTAATATTACCACACAAATGCAATATCAGATTACCCGTACTATTCAGTACAGTATTTGGTTTGAGCCAAATCTGAGATTCGTTTAAAAGATCAATGCAAGCGATAATGCGCTTATGGCTTTCGCCAATTCTATAAATACTCTGCTCCTTAAAATCTTCGCTAATCGTCATTTTATTTTGAGTTTTTACTTTTCAATTTTCTATCAAACTGTTTCATGGCACAAGATGGCTATTAAAAGTATGAAATGATTTGTATCTGGAGATTATCTCCTATCGAATTAGTAATTATCTTCAACAAAAGATGCAAGCGGCGAGTCATTTAAACCTAACATGAGTGCTCTTTTTAAATACTATTTTTTATGAATCGTATTGACAGATTATTTGGCATACTTACACTTTTGCAATCAAAAAAATATATGCCTGCTGAAAAGATTGCAGACAAATTTCAAATGAGTATCCGAACGGTTTACAGGGATATTAAAGCTTTGGGTGAATTGGGTATTCCCATTAGTTTTGAGCCACAGAAGGGCTACTTTATTGTGCAGGGTTATTTTCTGCCTCCAATTTCGTTTAGCACAGAAGAAGCCAATGCCTTTTTATTAATGGAAGCTATTGTTGCCGGCTTTTCGGATAAATCTATTCAAAAACATTATTCCAATGGATTGAATAAAATAAAAGCGGTATTACGTTCGTCGGAGAAAGATAAAGTAGAGAACCTTTCCAGAAATATAAAACTGCAAATACCAGATCGAATCAACTACAATTTTGAATATTTGTCGATCCTACAAAATGCCATTTCTTCCAAAACGATTATTGAAATAGAATATAAAAACAACAACGAAATAGTTAGCCGGCGTAAACTTGAGCCGATTGGTCTTGTGTTTTATGCCCTAAGCTGGCATCTGATTGCTTGGTGCCATTTGCGAAACGAATACCGCGATTTTAAAGTTGCGCGCATTCTTCGGTTAAAAGATACTGTTCTGCCCTTTACCAAAAAGACCCATATCGAATTGAGTAATTACATGAAACAATTGCCTGTAAATTATTAAAAACACACTGCCATAGGGTTGTCAGTACCGTGTGTTTCCTTTGTATCCACAACAAAAAAACACAACATGACAACCATGATTCAAATGCTTTTAAAAGAACTGAACCAAGAAGCCAAAACAACTCAAAAGATGCTGGCATTGGTTCCTGATGACAAACACAACTGGAAGCCCCATGAAAAAAGTATGGCGCTAATACAGTTGGCTTCGCATATTGCGGAATTGCCTGGTTGGGTACCGATGACAATAACTACCAGCGAACTTGATTTTTCTAAAAATGCTTACAAGCCTACTATTATTAACAGTAATGCAGAGTTGTTGGAACATTTCAACAAATCGTTGGATAGTGCCCAAACAGAACTGGCAAAAACAAATGATGAGCAGTTATTACCGAACTGGACACTTCGCGATGGCGATACCATTTTTAGTGTATCTACAAAGGCCGAAGTAATACGAATGACTTATTGCCAAATAGTACACCATAGGGCGCAACTCGGTGTGTACCTGCGTTTGCTAAATATTCCAATCCCAGGCAGCTATGGCCCAAGTGCAGATGATGCAAGTTTTCACTAAGCAACAAAACAACTGATTGTTATGGAAATACTTGTTTTTAAAACAAATATTGAAGACTCCATTCAGGTGCGGAAATTATCTCCGCACCTGAAAAATATTGAAGGCATTTTAAGATGGAATGTAGACCTACATGATTGCGATAAAGTATTGCGAATTGAATCAAATAATTTATCTGCTCATTCTGTGGTGACAATTCTACAGAACGCAGGTTACTACTGTAGTGAGTTGGAAGATTAAAAATTTCCTTTTATTTTTTTATTCTTCTTACAATTCAATTTTGACTTTTGAATTTTAACTTTTGAATTTTTTCTTCTACCATCCATCCCCATCTAACAAATTGCCCAATCCACCCAACACAGAGCCCTCTTCTCTTCTGGTGGTAGTGGCGTATTGTAATATGCGTCCGGCTAATCGGCTAACCGGCAGGCTTTGAATCCACACAATTCCAGGTCCGCGAAGTGTTGCGAAGAAGATGCCTTCGCCACCGAACAAAGTATTTTTAATTCCTCCTACAAACTGAATATCGTAATCAACTGTTGACGTAAATCCAACAATACAACCTGTGTCGATTTTTAATAATTCTCCGGGCTGTAATTCTTTTTGCTGAACGTAGCCACTAGCGTGCATAAAAGCCATACCATCGCCTTCCAATTTTTCCATAATAAATCCTTCACCTCCAAATAATCCTGTTCCTAATTTCTTTTGAAATTCAATCCCCACACTTACTCCTTTAGCAGCACAGAGAAAAGCATCTTTCTGGCAAATAATGCGAAAGCCCATTTGTTGCAGATTTACGGCAATAATTTTTCCGGGATAGGGTGATGCAAAACTTACGCGCTTCTTGCCCGATCCGATATTGGTAAAAGCGGTCATAAACATATTTTCGCCAACCAATACCCTTTTACCTGCATTTAATAGTTTACCAAATAATCCACCTGCATTACTTTGATTACTACCATCACCAAAAATGGTTTCCATTGCGATGCCATCGTCCATCATCATAAAAGCGCCCGGTTCAGCAATGGTGGTTTCGCCGGGGTCTAATTCTATTTCTACATATTGCATTTCTTCACCGAAAATGCGATAATCTATTTCGTGGTTCTGTATCATCTTCAAATATTTGAAAGCAATTTACTGCGCATCGGCTTTTTTAAAAATAGCATTTTTGATAATCGGTAAAAAAAAGCCGCCCTCAGGAAAGAGAGCGGCTCATTAAACCAACCAACCAACTATATTTAAAACCAACTGCCAATAAATGCTTCGTTTACGCGCTGGTCTTTTAATTTTTCAGCACGTTTTTTAATTTGTATACGATGTCTGAACCATGCAATAATCATCAATGGTATAAAGAGCAGGGTGAGAGGAGGAATTCCCAACATACTAACCCATCTGCCTCCAAACATGTTACGCATTGGTCTTCTTAAACGTTCAGAAATCAAATACATTCCCGGAACAATTACAAGCGTCATAAAGAATGCAAACGACAAACCAAAGATGATGGTCCATGACAAAGGTTTCCAGAACACTGCATTGTCGCCTCCCATATAAATGTGTGGGTTTAATTCAGAGAAGAGCGTAATGAAGTTGATATTAAAGCCAATTGCAATTGGAAAGAACGCCAGAATTGCAGCCATTGCAGTTAAGAGCACAGGGATGATACGTGTTTTACCTGCTTGTATCACTGCTTCTTTTGTTTTCATTCCGCGCATCCTCAACTCATCACTGAACTCAATTACGAGGATACCATTTTTTACAACGATACCTGCAAGTCCGATGATTCCGATACCTGTCATTACCACCGATACTTCCATACCCGTAATTGCAAATCCCAACATCACACCAATTACACTGAATACAATTTCTGTGAGGATAATGACCGGTTTACTAACCGAATTAAATTGCAGCACCAGAATAAACAAGATCAACATCAATGCTATTAACAAAGCTTTCCCAAGAAAGGCACCGGTTTCGGCCTGTTGCTCTCCTTCGCCTGTTTGTTTAATACTTACATCGTCTGGTTTCTTTTTAAAATCATCAATGTATTTTTTGATGTCCTGATTCACTGCTGTTGCAGTATATCCGTTCAGCACAGTTGAGCGTAGCGTGATCACACGTTTTTGGTTTTTCCTTTTCACACTACCAAGTGTACTGGTAGGTTCGATACTCACTAGCGAGCTGATAGGAATATTTTTAATTGCACCCCCGCTTGCCATATCGCGGAAACTAATTTTCATATTCAGTAATTCCACCAGATTTTTACGTTGGAATTCGTTATTGCGTAACTGAATCTTGTATTCGTCTTTCCCTTCTTTGATCTTAGATATTTCTTTACCGAACAATGCGGTTCTGATTGCCGATCCGATTTGTGCGGAGGAAACTCCTTCAATCAAAGCTCGTTCACGATTTACTTTTAAAGTAAGCTCGGGGTTTTGCAGATCCACTCCCATTTTTAATTCCTCTACTCCCGGCACCTGAATGGAATCGAGATAGTTTTTCAGGTTTACTGCGGTTTTAATAAGGTTATCAAATTCTTCGCTTGATACTTCAATATTTACAGGCGATTCGGTAGGCGGACCATTTTGTTCCTGATCTACACTGATCTCTGCGCCGGGAATTCCTTTGATGGCTGCACGCACCTTATCGAGTATTGGTTTTGTTGCTACTCCATTCCTTTTTTCAAATTCTACGAACGAAATTTGCAACCTTCCGAGTTCGCTTCTAGTGCTTCTATCGCCACTCTGCGGGTCGCCCGCACCAACGGCCACATTAGTTATCACACTTTCTACTATTGGATTCTGGTGACCATTTTCGGTACCTAATACTTTGTTTACACGAGCTTCCAACACCCGGGTAACAGAGTCGGTATAATTAACATCGGTTCCAACAGGTAATTTCAGGTAAACAAAAATCTGATTCGGATCTCCCTTTGGAAAAAACACAACAGGAACTTTTCTGATTCCGAATAGTGCAACAGAAAAAAACAAAAGGCCAACAGTTCCTAAAAGCAAATACACAGGCCTCCAACCATTCAATGCCCAGCGCAATAAATTTTCGTAATGGTTCATGATCCAAGGCAATGCATAGTTTTGGAATTTGTGAATTGCACTATCCAAAACATAACGATTCAATATAACAAGCAGTATAAAAAATAGGAGCAGGTTACCCCAGAAAGTAGCGCCCATAATATCCAATAATATGCCCAGTATAATTGCAGCCCAAAATCCTTTCTTTTTAAAGATGGTGTTCTTTGGTTCTTTGATATCTTCATCATCGGCGTGATTCATAAAATCAACTGCGAACACAGGGTTCATGATAAATGCAACCACCAGTGATGCGGCCAAAGTAAAGATCAACATGGTTGGCAGATAGACCATGAATTTACCAATAATGCCGGGCCAGAATAATAGTGGGAAGAAAGGTGCCAGTGTGGTAAGTGTTCCGGCTAATACCGGAATAAATACTTCACCTGCAGCCATACGTGCAGAGATGTTTGCAGATAATTTTCCTTTCCCTTCACTAAAGATTCTGTGTGTGTTTTCAATTACCACAATGGCATCATCCACAATAATTCCCAAACCGAATAAGAGTGCAAAGAGCACAATAAAGTTGAGTGTTACATGACCACCTACAATTAAATCGGCACCCGGTAAGAACACAAATGCAACGAACATACTCAGTGGTACAGACAATGCCACGAAGAAGGCATTTACTACACCCATAAAAAACATCAGGATAATTAATACGAGAATAAATCCAATCACGATAGAATTCACAAGGTCGGTGAATGAGGTTCTTGTTTTGATACTCATATCGCCTGTAATCACCGCTTTCAGGTCTTTCGGAAATGTTGAAACCTTTAATTCATCCACGATTTTCTTAACGCCGTCGCTGGTTTCAATCAAATTTTCTCCGCTTCTTTTAATGATGTTAAGTGTAACCACGTTCTTACCATCCAAACGCGCAAAACTTTCTTTTTCTTTCACCGTATCTTTTATTACGGCAATATCTTTTAAATAGATCGGCGCTCCTGTTTGGTTGCGAACAATAATTTTTTCAATATCGGAAGCCGTTTTAAGTTGGCCCTTTAGTTGAAGATTACGCCTCATGGTTCCCACTTCCAGCAAGCCGCCTGAAATGTCTAAGTTTTCTCTCTGCACAGCGTTTCCGATATCATCGAAAGTAACTCCTGCACTTTGCATGCGGTAGTTATCTACATTAATCTGAAACTCTCGCTCAGGAGCACCAACAATATCAACACGATTAATTTGTGTGAGGTCTTCCAGTTTATCTTTTAATTCATCTGCATATTTTTTTAATCTGGGAAGGTCATAATCTCCACTCAGGTTAACGTACATGATGGGTTGTTCACTAAAACTCACCTCCAAAGCGGTTGGCGGTGAAGTAAGATCTGTTGGAAGATCTGCTTTGGCTTTGTCGATCGCGTCTTTTACTTTCTGCAAAGCCACATCGGTTTTAACGTCGGTATCAAACTCAATCTGAATAGCCGAATAATCCTGCTGAGAAGTACTGGTAAACTTTTTGATCTTGGCACCCGTAATCCCTTTAATTTGTTTTTCGATAGGACGTGTAACAAGGTTCTCTACGTCTTTTGGAGAGTTACCCACATAAATTGTTTGCACATAAATGGTAGGAATTACAATGTCGGGAAATTGCTCCTTCGGCAAAGTCACGAACTGATAAATTCCTGCCAAACTCACAAATAACATGAGCAGGTAAATAGATGTTTTGTTCTTAATACTCCAGGTAGTAGGTCCAAATTCCTTGAACTTGGCTCTAATATTTTCTAATGCACTCATACAAGTAGTTTAGTGTTTTCATTGATCTGAAACCAGGCGCCGGAAAGCATTCCGGGCTAGTGTTCCTGATCTGTTTATTTTACGTCAGTAGTAATGATCTGTCCTTCATACAAGCTTTGGTAGCCATCGGTAATGACTGCATCGCCTGTTTGCAAACCGCTCTTGATTTCAATTTTGTTGCCATACAATTCGCCTGTAGTCACCGGTTTTCTACGAGCAATCAGTTTGCCGTTCTCTTTAACCGCAACCAATACATAACGCCCTTTTTCATCGTTCTGTAAAATGTTCACAGATATTGCAACAGCATTCTTAGTTTGATAGTCCAATACATTCACCAATGCAATCTGGTTTGGTCTGAAGCTTTTATCGTTAGGGATTTTTGCTTCCACATAAAAACTACGGCTGGTAGGGTCGATAAGTTTGCCAACAACATTAATTTTGGCTTCAATTGTTTTATTGATATCCGGTAATGATATTTTGATCGGGGTTCCTACTGTAACACGATTTGCATAGTTCTCTGGAATTTGTGTAGTGAGTTTTAAGTCTTCTGTGTTTACAACCTTAATCTGTCCGGGGCCGCTAAAAATTTCGCCAACACGTACGTTCACTTCGTCTGCAACACCACTTACATCGCTGTACACTGATGTAAATTTCATTTGCTCCTGCGATATTTTAATTTGTTCTTCTGCACTTTTTAATTGGCTCTCCAGGGTCTCTACATTATTTTTTGCAGTAATTAATTGAATTTCGGTTCCGATATTTTGTGCCCAAAGATTTTGTTGTTTCTGATAAATATTTTTTGCAAACGACAATTGTGTTTTGATAGTTTGTAAACCCTGTTGCGCTGCCACGATACTTTGCTTAATAATAGCATCATCGAGTTTCAGGAGCAACTGCCCTTTCCGCACATTATCTCCCTTCTTAACAAAGAGTTCGCGAACCTGTCCGCCAACACCACGTGAAGAGATATAAGAAATGTTTATCGCATCTACCTTACCCTGCAAATCGATATAGTGTGTAAATGTTTCTGTACTAATCACTAAAGTGGCAACAAGTTTGGCATTATCAGGTTTTGCTGAAGGGTCAGTTTTAACAATTTCAGCTTCCAGTTTGGCGATGTCGCCATTAATCTGGATTTGTTGTTTCTTTAGTTCCTCCAGTTTTGCTTTTTTTTCAGTGAGTCCTTTATCAGGATTCGATTTACTCCCGCAAGCCGCAACTGTGATGACAGTTGCAATTAAAAATAGGTTTCTTAAGTTTTTCATTTTGATTTTATTAGAAGTTAGTTTTAGAGTTTTCCGGTTGCTTTATAATAGTCCACTTTAGCGATGATAGCACCATACAATGCGTTGATATAATTTGCCTGCGCCGTTCTAAGATCTGTTTGAGCAGCAGTAATTTCTGTATTGGAACCCGTACCCAATTCAAATTTCTTTTTGGTCTGATTAAATACGTTTTCTGCAAGCTCCATATTCTTTTTTTGATAGTTGAGTGTTATGATTGCCGCATTGAAATTAAGTTTAGCAGTTTCGATCTCATTGTCGATTGATAGCTTCAGGTTTTCGATCTGATTTTCGGTCTGTTTCAGGTCGATCCTTGATTTTTTAATTTTTGCATCTTTTGAAAACCCGTCAAATATTGGCACAGAAATATTCAATCCAACAAAAGAAGTTGTAAACCAATCTCCTTTTCCAAAGAAGTTAAATTGGTTTCTTTGCGCATTTTTTGTGTAGGCACCTGATAGTGAAACCGTAGGCAAATAGCTCAGTTGATACCTTTTAATATTGAACTCGTTGAGTTTTTTTGCAAGATTCAGGTATTCATAGTCTTTTCTATTGCTGTATAAAAAAGAAGTATCCTTTGTAATATCTTCTTTGATCTTGTCTTCCGTTAATTCGTCGGTTAAAATCAACTCCTCTTTTAAAGGCATGCCCATCAGTGTTTTCAGTCCCAGATAACCAATTTCAATGCTGTTCAACGCTTTTAATTTTTCTGTTTCGAGGTTTGATACCTGAACAGAGATCTTATCAATATCCAGCTTTTCAACAAATCCATTTTGATATAACACTTTTGTGTCTGTGAGTAGCTTATTTAATCTTTCGAGGTTGGCATCAAAAATGGCGATCTGCGTTTTACTAACCACCAATTGATAATAAATCTTGTGTAGGTTTGCTTTGATTGCTTCCTCTGTTGCTGCATGTCTTGTGTCGCCGCCCCACCAGGAAAACTTCAGTTCTACCGGTTCTGTGGAAGTTGTAGCTCCAGCAGTTGTTGTTTCAGCTGCTGCTGCAGTCGTAGTTTCTGCAGGTGCAGCAGTGGT
>JAIEMK010000071.1 GCA_019752295.1 Chitinophagaceae bacterium
ATATGCAGAGTCTGGGGGTGCTTACTTTTATTTGTTGTATCATTTGTATTTTTCTGGTATATATTGAGCAGCAGTTTGCAGCAAATATTTTCTTTTCGATCAGCTTGATTGCATTTACTGCTTCACTGATTATTTCACTGGTAGAAGTGCAGATGAGTAATAAAGCAATTGAACTGGAATTGAGCGATATGGAGGGACTTGAAAACCCGAGTATGATTGATTTTATTAAAAGCAAATTTTGATAGCATAAAAAAAGCAGGAAATCGATCCTGCTTTTTTTATGATGAACTTTTTAAGCAAATGACAGCATTTTTCTTTCGCCAATTTGCTGACGCCACATGGCATAATACAAGCCTTTTTCTTCAAGCAATTGTAAATGACTGCCTGTTTCAACAACCTGACCTTTTTCCAGAACGTAGATCCTGTCGGCATGCATGATCGTACTTAATCGGTGTGCAATCATTACGGTAATCTGCTCTTTTTCTGCAGATATGCTGCGTATGGTATTTGTTATCTCTTCTTCGGTAATACTATCGAGTGCCGAAGTGGCTTCATCAAAAATGAGTAAGTGTGGTTGGCGTAAAAGTGCCCGGGCAATCGATAGTCTTTGTTTTTCTCCACCACTCAATTTCAGTCCGCCCTCGCCAATCATGGTATCCAATCCCTTCTCGGCACGCGACAATAAATTATCGCAACTAGCTTTGTGAAGGGCTTCGCGCACATCATCGTCTGTTGCATTGGGGTACACAAATGTGAGGTTTTCGCGTATGGTGCCTGCAAACAATTGAGTGTCTTGTGTTACAAACCCAATCTGATTACGAAGCTCATCAAAATCAATTTCATGGCCATCAATACCATTATAATAAATGGTGCCTAACTGGGTTCTATATAAACCTACCAATAGTTTTACCAAAGTGCTTTTACCTGCGCCGGAAGGCCCTACAAATGCAACCGTTTCGCCTCTTTTAACATCAAATGAAATGCCGTCGAGTGCGTTGAATTGGGCAGTCTGGTGTTTGAATGCAATATTCCTGAATTCAAGTTCTTCAATCATGCCTACTAATTTGGGCTCTATTGGTTTGGGTTCAACTTGCTTGAGCATCAGTGCATGAAAATTCGCCATCGAAGCTTCAGCCTCACGGTAGCTAATAATAATGCTTCCGATTTCCTGTAGTGGTCCAAAAATGAAGAAACTATAGAATTGAAGAGAGATCAATTGCCCTACTGTCAGCACATCTTTAAAAATTAGCCACATCAAAGTAAAAGTAATTACCTGCCGTAAAAAGTTCACCATGGTGCCCTGTATAAAACTAAGGGAACGAATGTTCTTTACTTTGCGTAATTCTAATCCAAGGATTTTATACGTATTTGTGTTTAACCTTTTTACTTCCTGGTCTGTTAATCCTAAACTTTTCACCAATTCAATATTGCGTAAACTTTCTGTTGTAGAACCTGCAAGAGAAGTTGTTTCACGAACAATATTTTTTTGAATCGACTTAATTTTTTTGCTTAGTAAATTGGTGACTACCGCAATTAAAAAAGCGCCACCCAAATAAATGGGCATGATCGACCAGTGCAAACGGGTTGCGTAAATAGATACGAAAATCACGCTCACCAAAATGCCGAATAACACATTGATAACATAGCCAATAAACTTTTCAGTATCGCTTCTAACTTTTGTAAGAATAGATAAAGTTTCGCCACTGCGTTGGTCTTCAAATTCCTGATAAGGCAAACGCATGGAATGTTTCAATCCATCGGTGAAGATCTTGGCGCCGAACTTCTGAATGATTACGTTCACAGTATAATCCTGAAAGGCTTTTGCAATCCTGCTTACCATGGCAGTACCTACCAGTAAGGAGAGCATGAATGCCAATCCTCTAATATAATCCATCTCATTTCTGCTGCTGCCACCTGCTGTGGTTTTGGGGTGACTTGCATATTGATCAACCATTTTCCCGAAAATCATCGGGTCGAACATCGAAAAAGTCTGGTTGATACCTGCCAGCAATAATGCCAGAACGATATGCCATTTATAGGGCTTTAAGTAGCTAAGTAGTATTTTCATTTAAGTGTATTAGGGTTTTAAGTATATCAATATCCGTACAATTTTTTAAAAAGTGACAAAGTTTCCACTTGTTCCATCAATCTGCGCAGATTAAGGTTTTCCACCATCTGTTAATAATAACATCATTTCGTAAAAGCGGAATGAGCCTTTTAAATCGGTAAATTACAAAAACATTAATCTTATGCGTTGGAGAAAATTTAACGGAGAGCAGATTAATCTACCCATCAAACAAGCGGTAGCAGATGCCATTATCCGTGAAACGGAACTAGGTGTTAAATTAAAAGTATGTATCGGAACCGATAGTCAGGTAAAAGGTGAGGATACAGAGTTTGCAACGGTGATTGTTTTTTTAAGAGAGCACAATGGTGGATTCATGTATATCCACAACGAAAAAACAAAAACCAAATTCCATATTAAAGAAAGGATGTTGGTTGAAGTTTCAAAAAGCATCGAAATTGCTTTTGAACTCTGCGACTTGTTTATCGAACACCATGTTGAAATGGAGGTTCATGCCGACATTAATACCAATCCACAGTTTAAAAGTAACGATGCTTTGCGCGAAGCCATGGGTTATATTCTTGGAATGGGTTTTGCATTCAAAGCCAAGCCAGAAGCCTTTGCCAGTAGCTGTTGCGCCGATAAAGTGTGTAACTGATTTGCAGATAGAGGCATGATCTTGTTGGGTTTTAAATGATCCAACCAATATACCAACCCCTTTACTGAATTTTAATGCTGCTCGTTTTTAAATTCGTTATTCATTTGCTGCAACAGGGCTAGCAATTCTTCTCTTCCTATTTTTTTTTCGGCACTGGTTACAAAATGACGTGGAAGAAATTGCCATGTTTCGCTGAGTTTGTCCATGAACGCTTTTACGTTTCTGAGCACAACTGCAGGTTTTTCTTTATCCGATTTTGTGAAGATGAGTGTAAATGGTACTTGCCAAACATCCAGTTGATTCACGAATTCCAGATCGTTTTTTTGAGGTCCGTGGCGACTGTCGATCAACACAAACACCTGTATCAGGTTTTCCCTTTTACGCAAATAACCGTCGATCATCTGTTCCCATCTGTTCCTGTCTGAGATTGATCTTTTTGCATATCCGTATCCGGGAAGGTCAACTAAATACCATTTTTCTTTAGGCCCTTTTATATTCCCTGAACTTTCAATTTCAAAATGATTGATCAGTTGTGTTTTCCCCGGAGTACCCGAAGTCTTGGCCAGATTCTTTTGTTTGGTTAATAAATTAATCAGCGAAGATTTACCTACATTACTTCTTCCAATAAAAGCGTACTCGGGTTTGTCGGGCTTGGGGCACTGAGTTACCAAAGCCGACGAAATAAGGTATTTGGCAGAAGTGATTTCCATAGTGCAAAGTAACTGAATAATTTATACCGTAGGACTTAGGAAGTTTTTTTCGATTTCTTAATGATAAAATCAGAGCTAAATTATTTTAAGTCATGCCTTTTTTTAGCAAACCTATTCATCTTCCAAACCTTTCCCATTAAGAATTTTATCAAAATATTTTTCAATTCTTGATTCGCGAGTCTTGGATTGTTTAGCAGAGGAGAAATAGAGCAAGTAGCCTCTTTGCCGCCCCGGTGTAAGTGTATAGAAAGCTTTTTTTAATTCAGGTGAATCTTCCAATACTTTTTGAAATTCCTCAGGCATTTTAAATTCCGATGTCTTTTTCAGTTCTACTTTTAGGCCCGCTTTTTCCACTTTCATGGCTTCTTTGATATAGGCTTTCAAAACTTTTTCCAGTCTTTTAATTTCATTCATACTGGTAAAACGAATTTGCCTTGCTGCCTGTACATTTTCTGTTTGTTGTATTAAAATGGCTTTTTCGTCTTTAAGTAATGCACCCTTGTGAAATAAAAGGGCACAGTAATCTTTAAATCCGTGAATTAAAACGATGTTATTGTTCTGTAGGGTATAACATGGAACTCCCCATTTCAATTCTTCAGTTAGTCCGCAATCGAGGGCAATCGTTCTTAGTGCTCTATATTCATCCTGCCACTTTGTGGACTTATTAAAAAAGAAATCAACAGTAGGATTCATACCATTCATTTATTGATTAACAAAATTATTTTGTATTCTCTTTGCCATTTTATATTTGTTTAGCTTGTGTAGTGTTCGATATACAATTCCTTTAATAAGGATGATGTTAGTCTTTCAGAAACTATCTGTTGAGAACCAATACATAAGGCGGCGCAGAGGGTACCATATCTCATGCAGTCTTTAATGGGCATTTCGTTGAGGTGAGCATAAAGGAATCCCGAAAAAAAATTATCCCCCGCTCCATTGGTGTCAATCATCTGATATGCTGTGAGCGCGGGTTCCTCCACCCACTCTGCATTTTTTGTAAGTGCTGTAGCGCCCTTTTTTCCATGTGTACAAACAACCAACTCCTTTCCCAGTTCAATAAATTCTTGCATGACTGCTTTATAATTCTTAAGATTGTCAGAGCTAAGAAAGATATAATTTGATGCATCAATAAAGGGTTGATGATATTCATTTCCCTCGGTATAATCATGCAGATCGGTCCAAATGGGCTTAGGATAGTCTTTTAGAAGCGGAATAAATTCTTTACAATAGGATATAATATTTAAAACAATCAAATCGCTTTTCTGAATATTTTTCTCAATTAAAGCTTTGTTCATTTTGGGATGTTCAGAAGATTGTGTAATGAACATTGAAATACGATTCCCTTCTTTGTCCATTATATTAAAATGACGCTCGGTTCCTTTAGAATCAATATCGTAAATAAATTCAACCTCCTCTTTTTTCAAGTAGTCAATTATTTTTTTCCCATAAAGGTCATCGCCCAATATCGAATATAAAGTACTGGGCAGTTCCAATTTTTTTAAGCATACCGATTTGCCGGTTCCGGTTGAGCCAACAGTTTCAAAGAATCTGGTATGGTGTATAGTTTGAGGAATGGGTTTTGGGAACTCGTTTAAAGAAATAATATGATCGAAAGTTGTTCCTCCTAAAATAAGTATATGAGGCATTGTTTTATAGTTTTTTCAGTTACCATCAATTGGTCTAATTTGATCTGCAAGCTTTTTTGGCGCTACTTCACAATATGCTGTTGTCAACGCCGCAATAAATAAGTTTTTATGTACACTTTTCATTTCAATGAGTGTCCAACCTTGTTTGCCCCATTTATTGCTAACCGGATAAATAATTGTTCGATCGGCGGAGGAGAAAACGTCTTGATCAATTTCCGATAATTTTACACAAGCTCTTTTATTTTCGACATCATAAGTTGCAAAAATCCGCTTCTTCACTCTGAAAGATATTTTTTCGAAATGTGCTTCTTCAGTCACTTCCGGAAAAGCTTGTGCCACTTTTCTGAATGTATCAAGCGTTACCATACATTTTTATTAATTTTTAATGGCGTTGAGTCTCCCCAAAAAAAGCATCAATGTAGCTGTAAGATAGATATATTTTGCTTTTTCCATTCAATCGTCTTTAGCAAACAATCAAGATAATGTTGGGCATCCTGTTGCTTCAATACTTTCCCATAGTAAATTACCAGTCCATCATAGGGCAATAAATTGGTGAGTGTTTCTGTACTGAATAAATCCATTTTTTATTTGTCTGTGGTGAAATCAAATAGCAAATATTGAGTGCAGATTTATTTATGAAGACATTTTTACCAGTTCAAATCAATTGAGAACCAAGCTGTGGTTTTCTGGCTTTTGAGGGCTCGGAACCCCTCATTCTTTTTGATGAATTCCAAAACTCATCATAATCTAGCGCTTTGTATAATAAATCTTTTACAGTAACCCCAATGTTAGCGGTTCGTGCTACTTTCATTATAAGGTTAGTCAACTTTCAAAGGCGCTCCAACTACTTTCATATCATGGTCTGCAAAAACTTTTGCAATTTCTTCTTTTGTTGGTGGAGAAGTCCATTTGTCTGTAACCTTAAAAAATGCCTCCATTTTTCCTGCCGGCAAATAAGAAACTATCATCTTTCCCTTTTCGGACAACTGCAAGAATGCGTGTTGTACATTTCTTGGAAGAAAAATTGTGTCACCCGATTTCATTTGATATTTTTCTTCGCCTACTTGAAATAAATACTCTCCTTCAATAACATAAAACCATTCGTCTTGAAAAGGGTGAATATGCAATGGAGGTCCTCCATTTGGAGTAAGTCCAGTTTGCTCAAACACTGCTAAATCATTTTCAGTATCTGCGCCTGAAATTTTTATGTCTAAGTTATTTAAGGTGATCCCCTTCATTTTGTAGTGTTCGCCAAATCTGGCTTCACCTGCATTTACTTTAAATCCCTTTTCTGTTCTCATACGGATGGTGGTTTTAATTTTAGCAAGAATACTCAATGGAAAGAATGAGAGTACCGATAATATAAATGCTCCTCGTTTCATTTTATTGATGTTGAGTTAGCTGTTATTTTTTTGCATTTTATGTTCCTGTTGGCTAAAGAATTTAATTCTGCTTGCCGTAAGTTACTAAAAATATCAAAAATCAACTTAAAATGAGAGATCAATCAGGTTGCCGTTAAGAGTTAGGTTTCCCTGAAGCTGAAACCGATATTTACACCGCTACTGGAAAGAGTGCAGAATGAAGTTACAAAAGATTAGAATATGTTTTGTTGCTGGGATTTATCGTGACAAGCTGAGAACTGGTATTAGGATATTTAATGGGCTGATGAATTATTCTGATGTACCAATTGCTCAAATGCTTTGACATTACCTTGTTACCGGTTCGTTGTATTATTTATTTGGCAAACCCCATTTTTCAACCAATTCTGCATTCAGTCCACCTTCTTTTCCATTTGGTTTTCCTCTACCTGTTTCAATAAAATTTTTCAAACTAACTTGTATATAACTTGTCCAAGCATCGTGGCAAACGTTGTAGCACTCGTATTCTGGCACTAAACCTTTGTGGGTAAATACAATTTTAGTTTTGTCGCCTTCTGTTGATAAATCAAAAATTAGTTTGGTATTAATCCATTCTGTTTTGTCTTTTGTAAAATTGAATTCATTGTCTATTACTTGATAAATTAATATTTTATCTGGAACTTCATCAATGAGTTTTATTTTACACAGATGCACATCTTTATAGTGATAAAGAAATGCCTCGCCAAGTTTCTCTGTATCGCCTTCAATTTCTTCAGACCACCAAGCCCTGAAATTTTTAATTAACTTGAATGCACTGGAGATATCCTTATTAACAATGATAGATGTTGTAAAATCTTTTTTTTCCATGTTGCTCATTTTAGAATTTTGATTTGAAAATGATTTCTTCCATTGCTGGAAAACAATAACACTATTAAACCAATTTGTAATTCAAATTTCATTTGATGTGATCATGAAGTTTTTGTAGATACTGTGTCCAGCCACCTGAACAACGACCATAACATTCGATTTGTGGAATTAAACCTTCGTGAGTAAATGTTATTTTTGTTTTGTTGTTTTCTTCTTCAATAGCAAAGCAAATTTTTGTTCCCGCCCATTCATTGGTGTTTTTCAAAAACGATAAATTGCTTTCGGTAACAAGCCAAACAATTTTTTTGTCTGTATCAAGTTCTACTAATTTTTGATTGGAGTAGTGAACTCCGTCGCCTGCTTTAAAAGAAAACGCATCATTAATTGTATCGCTTTTTCCTTCTATTGTTTCTCCAAATAAGCCAGCCCACCAATTTTTGGGATTGAGTAAAAAAGCAAATGCCTCGTTTGGTTTTTTTGAAGTTGTGAAGCTGTATTGAAAATTTTGATTTGTCATTTTTCAGTTTTATGGTACAAAGTTAATGTCCAAAACATAATGCGATGAGGTGTAATATAGACATTATAGGGGGTTGATTTGGACAATCATTTCTATTAACTTTGTAACAAAAAGCGAATGAAACACCTGTCTATTTTAGTGCCCGACGAACAAACAAATATGAGTACGATTGCTTGTATTGTGGGTGCATATCAAGTGTTTAGTGAAGCAAACAATTATTTGTTAAGCAAGGGTGAAAAAGCTATTTATCATATCGATTTAGTTGGTGCTAATAAAACTGATTTTTTGAATAACAACTTACTTTCGGTAAAACACCAATCAGCCATCAATGAAATAGATAAAACCAATCTTGTTATCATTCCCGCATCTTTAATTCGGAGCTATGAAACGGCTACAAAAAATAATAAACTGTTAATTAACTGGTTAGCAAAGCAATACAAGCAAGGCGCAGAAATAGCAAGTATTTGTGCAGGAAGTTTTATGCTGGCTTCTACCGGACTGCTTGCGGGAAAAATTTGTTCTACTCATTGGGCCATGGCTGAAACTTTTCGAGAATTGTTTCCTGATGTAAACTTGCAGACTGATAAATTGATTACTGATGAAAATGGAATTTACACCAATGGTGGCGCTTATTCGTTTTTGCATTTATTAATGTATCTGGTCGAAAAATTTTATGATCGACAAACCGCCATATATTGTTCAAAATATTTTCAAATTGATTTGGACAGACAATTACAAGCTGAATTTTCAATATTCAACGGACATAAAAAACATAATGATGATGCGATTTTGGCGGCTCAAAAATTCATTGAAGAAAACTATCAGGACAAAATTTCAATTGAAAAATTGTCATCAGATTTAAGTATCGGCAGAAGAAATTTTGACCGAAGATTTATTAAAGCAACAGGTCTTACTCCTCTTGATTATTTGCAAAGAGTAAAAATCGAAGCTGCAAAAAAGATGTTTGAGACCACTCGAAAAACGGTTAATGAAATAATGTATGAAGTAGGTTATAACGATCCAAAAGCTTTTCGGGATGTTTTTAGTCGTGTAACCGGTTTGTCAGCTTTAGATTATAAGTCAAGGTACTATAAAGAAGCTAAATTGTCTGCGATCTAGTGCCTTTATAATGACTGTCAGTGTTATTGGCTCGTTGTTTTCCTTGGCCGTAAATTTCGTAATACATTTTCAGTCCATTCACTTCGGAATAGCCATTTTTTAAAGTCAAGCTGTAGCTTATTGTTGTCGCCATATTATTTTTTTTCATAACTATACTTCGAGAATTGTAACCGCCCGAAACCATTTTTATTATATAATTGAGCTTCTTAATTGTCACTTTTGGTCTGTGAAATTTCAGTAATTGATTAGATACTTGCTTTATATCTGGATCATGATTTGATACTGCTTTCCAGAAGATGCTTCAAGTTTTGTCCAAGAAGATTGTCCCAGCCCCATTCAAATCGCTCTCTTTTGAAATGAGGGTCATTAGGAAAGCTATCCAAACCTGTCTGAGTAACCCTTAGTCTGGTTTTATTTTCGACCGCAACTAAATCAAATGTCACTTCTGAGCTTCCTGGATAGCCTTTATAAGCCCAACAATGTGCCAACGTTTTGCCTTCGACCACTTTAGTTACAATCCATTCTTTTTGGTACTCAGCACTCTTATCATCAAATTGAAATTTAAACCCAACGATAGGTTCAAATTCTTGAAGTTGAGGAAAATACCATTCCTTCATTTTGTCCTTATTAGTTAAAGACTGCCAAACTTTCTCAATTGGTACATTGTAATTAAACTCTTTAATTAGTGCCATCTTCATCACTTTTTCTTATGTATGATTTTATAAATTTATAACTATTTATCAGGCGGATAAAAAATTGGGGCAAAAGTTCAATCAAATTATGGTTTATAGTAACAGCTAATGCCAATGCAATGGAGCCATCTGGCATATTCTGTTTACAAAGACAGTTTTTGCTATCAGTCAGTTTTACAAAAATTTTTGTAGTAAAATTTTTCTTTTACAATCTGTCCGTCTAACCAATGTTGAACAGACACTTCTGTCAACATAAATTTGTTATTGTCTTTGTAAGTAACTAAAAACTTCCACTCGCTGAAAACTACATTTTTATCTTCATTAAAAGCTTGGTCAAGAAGTATGCTTTCAACCTTTTTTACCTTTTGCAAATTGTCCCTTTCTGCTTCAATGCAAACGTTTTTGCCTTTTCTTGGGGTATCTTCATTTTCCTGCATTTCAATGTCGTAGGAATAAAAGGTCTCCATAGCTTTTATTGTGTTGCCACTTATGATTAGTTGGTTTAGAGCATTTACTTTTTCTTTCAATTTTGTCATACTAATTGTTGTAAAACTATATGTCAAATTAAGGCTTTTATCAGTGAAATAAGTCAAATAATTTTTGTGTCCAAAAAGCTTGCAGGCAAATGTTAGCGTATGTTTTTATTCTTTTACTTATTAGAGTGTAACAGATAAATTGAGCCTTCCTCTAAGACCTACCTCAATAATTTTTTGTAAAGTTGAGATAAATTTGCTTTTGGCTCAAAGTTCTTTTCCATTCCGCTCTTCTCACCTTGAGAAAGGGCCTTATTAAGATCTTTCATTTTAAATTCTTCTGCTTCTAAAAGTCTTAAAGCAGTTCTAATTACTTCACTTGCAGAGTTGAATTTGCCTGATGATACTTTATTGGAAATAAATTCTTCAAAGTGTTCGCCTAATAATATGGAAGTATTTCGTGCCATAAAATTGTTTTTCTAAAAGAACCAATAATTGGTATTAGTTCCAATAAAACTCTTAAACAATCTGAGTTTTAATTATTCATTTAGCTGTTAAGCAACATCACAACAATTTGAAAACTGACCAACACATTTTTTTAATTTGGACTATTGAGAAATGAATGCAGCAGGGCTCT
>JAIEMK010000023.1 GCA_019752295.1 Chitinophagaceae bacterium
ACAAAAATTTGACACCAACTGAAATGTTTGTTAGCGAATTACATGTAGCCAAAATCAATAATAAACACATGAAATATTTATTGGTCATACGCCATGCAAAGAGTAGCTGGACGAATGATTTACTTTCTGATTTCGACAGACCGCTGAATGACCGAGGCAACAGCGATGCACCCATGATGGCAAAACGTATTTTGGAAAAAGATGTAGTATTAGACGCTATTATTTCAAGCACAGCAAACAGGGCATTCTCAACCGCTACTCATTTTGCGAAAGCTTTCGGAATAAAAAAAACCGACATTATTAGTTTCGATAAACTATATCACGCACCGCCCCATATTTTTTATGAACTAATAAAGAACCTGGATGATTCGCTCAACTGTGTTGCTATTGTATCGCATAATCCGGGAATCACAGAATTTGTAAATGAGCTAACAGAAACTAAAATTGATGATATGCCTACCTGTGGCATTTTTGCGGTAGAAGTTTCCATTAAAAGCTGGAAAGATTTTGCGCAAGGCGAAAAAGACTTTTGGTTTTTTGATAAGCCAAAAAGCTAATTGATTGCTTTTTTATAATTCGCCAAATACACACCACTAAAAATCATAATAGTGGCGAACCCTTTGATCCAGCTAAAATGTTCGCCAGCAAAAATCATGGCAATTAGCGCTGCAAAAACAGGTTGCGTATAAATATAAGTTCCTGTTGCAGAAGGGCCGATCTTAGCTATTCCGAATACATTAAAGAGGTATGCAAAAAATGTTGCACCAATTGCAATAAAACCCAGGGCAACAAAATGAGATGTTTCAAAAGCTTGCCAATCAGTAGCAAAAAATTCAGAAGCACAAACCGGTAACATCAAAATACCACCAAGTGTAAATACCCACCTCAATACGTGTATGGCGGAGTAACTTGCCATAAGCGGTCGAACTAACACCAGATAAAATGCATAAGACACAGCATTAATAATCACCAGTAAGTCGCCCAATAAAACATTCGTTCCCGTATGATTTTGGTCTTTTAAAAAAATCAATAGTAATGCGCCTCCTACGCCAAAAGCAAGGCCTATTAACTTCAATAAAGTAAGCCTTTCTTTGATGAGCCATGCTGCAATAATAGTGATGAAGATGGGTGTACACAACGAAAGTAAAGCGCTATGAATGGAAGTACTGAGTGCTACACCTTTGATAAAAAATAATTGATTAATCAGTACTCCGGTAATACCGCAGAGTAAAAACCTGCTCAGGTGCTTTCGTTGTATGCCAATTGGCCCAGGTTTAAATAGCCAAAGAGCCCAGAATAAAATGATACAACTGGCAACACGAACAAAATTCAAAGCGAATGGATGGATATGACTGGGCGTAATATATTTTACGATCGAGTAATTGGCGGCAAAAATAATATTGGCTCCAAGAACTGCTAAATGTGCCTCTGTGTTTTTATTCATGAAGATGCAAAACTAAGTGCTTAAAGATCACGCAACAAAGCTTCCAATGTTTTTGTTGTAAAAAAACTAATTTCAGGAAAAACCGATTGAAAACTATTTGCAGTTTTAAGATCATCCAACAAATGCAAATTTTTTTGCGCCACGCTGTAAAAAATTAACTCCTTCATTAATCTTTTAGAAAGATATTCTTGTTCGGTCTGACCTGGTGTAGGGATGATTAACGCTTTTTTCTGCAAGGATATTAGCTCCATCAGGCTTGTGTATCCGCTCCTGCAAATTACCATTTCGCTTGCCTGTATGGCGTCCTGCATATCGGCAGTAGAAAGGTGATTGTACACTCTTGTATTTTTGGGGCTTGCTATTTGTTCATTTGAATCTGGCAGACCTCTAATTAATAAAACCTTCCCCGATATTTTTGGCAAAGCCTTTAGTATCATACTTTCAAGTATGCTTCGCTGTGGTTCGGGCCCCGATAAAATAAAGCAGTAATGATAAACCGGATGGGCTTTTTCTTTGTGTACGCGTGTTAGCAACCCCAAATAATGTATCGGAATTTTTGGTAGAGTGGATGGGTGTGATAATAACCCTGCAACATTTTTTTCTCCCGCTGCATCGGGTACCCAACAAGCTGTAAAGCGATTGATAAAATGATAATTAATTTTGCGAAGGATCAACTCAATAAATGCAAATGGAGCTTTAATAGTTAATTGATGCGTCAGAAAAATACAAGGTACTTTATCAGAAAATAAACCATATCGATTATCCGAAATTACCAGATCAATGCGATGCGTTTCGATAAGTTGCTGCAGCCAGGCATGTTCTTCTCGAATGGTTTTTAAAATTCCCGGAATTTGCACCATTAGTTTTTGATATAAACCCCAAGTCGTTTTGGCATATCGAATTTTATAACCTTTCAATTTTAAAATAGTAAGTTCCGGAAATTCTGCGGCCAACAAAACTGCCTGCGCACCATCGGCGGCAATTAATACTTCATAATGCAGCTCCCGCAGCGAACGAATCAGCGCAATGCACCTTGTGGCATGCCCCAAACCCCAGTCGAGTGGTGCCACCAATATCCGATACATGTTAATATTATCCAAGAATTCTACCCTTTGGTAAGTGGTTATATTTAATGCTGTAATTTAGACTCGAAATGCAACCCAAAGTAAATCAAATAATCGTTATGTTGCTACTGATATTAGTAGTAGCAAGCTCCTGTGCATCCTCAAAGAGCCTGAGGGGCAATGGTTGCGGTTGCCCGCCTCATAAATGGGTGGAAAGGGGGTAATAGATCCCTTATTTTTTCTTTGTATTATAGAATTCTAAGAAGGCTTTGACCTCCGACTCAGTGCGCAATTTATTATGGTTCGTATTCAACCAGTCCAAATCAATTTGGTGCGTCTTTAATTTAGTCATTATAGTATCTCGATCAAGAATCTGCAATGGACTAAATATGCCTGCATTTAAAATAGCATAATTCTTTTTAGAATAAAAACTTTTAGGCTCTTTTCCAAGCATCGGGTCGTAGGCGCCTGTTTTTAATATCGGCTTTTCCAATACTAATAATGTAACAACCCCTTCGTTTAATACATGATAAAATGCTTCTCCCTTAGAGATATCAAGCATATCCGGAAAGCATTCAAAAATTGCAGCGATATGGCTGGTGTCGGCTTGTTTCATTAATAAGATCCGTTTAAAATTAGAGGCATCCAATACCATCTCAACAGCATGAGCATCAATATAATTCACTTCATTGGTATATAGGTTGAGCTTTACCTGATCTAATTTCACGAGATTGCCATTTTTCAGATACAGAAAAGCTTTGCTCCATTTGTCGATCCAAAAAGGGCTGCCCTGAATATCGGAATAGTTCAGTAGTTCAACTTTTTTTGTGCCCAATGTAGACGGATCAACCACATTTACCAGTCCGGTACCACTTCCACGGAAACCACTAGCTGCAATATCAATACTGACCTGTGCAGTAGAAGATAAAGTAGTAATTATAAGAAAAAGAAAAATAAGTTTACGCATAATAATCAGTTTATGATATGGATTAAAGCATTAACAAGTTAAGTGATGCAATCCAAATTCAAGAATAACAAATAATCATTTAATCTTATTTTAAATTAGCTAAAGCTGCTTCCAGTTTGGCTAGCATTTCGGAGATCTCTTCTTTTATACAAGTGCCCACACTCATCCTGTACCATGGATTATTTGCATTGCCGCCAAAAGCAGAAAAAGGAACAACCGCCAGTTTGGCTTCAGACAAGATATAAGAAGTAACGTCCGACTGGCTCTTTAACACAATTCCCTCCGAACTTATTTTGCCAACCAGATCAAATTGTATGGTCAAGTAAATGGCAGCCTGAGGTGCCACGGCATCTACTTTAAATCCTTTTTGTTTTAAAGCAATGAGGCCATCATAAATCTGGTGCAGACGCAATTCAATTTCTCCTTTAAAATGTTGCAGGTAAGCGGCTATCGCTTCTTTTTCGTAGAGATATTTAGCAACCGCCTTTTGTTCAGCCATTGGTGCCCATGCTCCCAGATGGCTCAATATGGCTTTCATTTTAGAGATTATAATTTCAGGTCCCATCGACCATCCAACACGAACACCAGTACTGGCAAATGCCTTGCTGATACCGTCTACAAACACGGTATATTCTTTCATGGCTGGGCGAAGGCTGATTGGATTGTAATGTACGGTGCTGCCATAAGTAAGAGTCCAATACATTTGATCAAACAGGAGATAACATTTTTTTTCATCTTCTTTTCTGCTTGCATTCTCCGCGATGATCAGGTCGCAGATATCGGCGAGCACATCTTTTGTAAGTGTTGTCCCAGTAGGGTTCTGAGGAGTGCAGAGGCAAATGAGCGTAGCGCCTTTGATATGCGTTCTGATATCTTCTACCGTAGGCATGAAATCGTTTTCGGGTAAACATTCAATCACACAATGAACCCCCTCGGTCATGTGTACATAATGATTATTGTTCCATGAAGGAACTCCATAAATTACTTTATCGCCCTTGTCAACAATGGCTTTGAAAATAGTATAAATCAGTGGACGACCACCAGAAGCAATTTGAATTTCGTTGGGTGCATAGTCGAGTGCTTCCCATTCTTTTAAAAAATAACTAACTGCCTTTCTAAGATCAAGCACGCCTTCCGCGGCAGGATAGCTGGTATTGCGCTGTTGGTATGATTCGATGATCAGTGCTTCGAGCTCGGATGGGATAGGAAATAACTGCGGATTAAAATCGCCGATGGTAAAGTTGTAAATTTTTTCGCCGGCCCTGATGCGTTCACTGATCATATTTCCCAGTTTCACAATTTCGCTCCCGATCAATGTTTCAGCCAGATGACTCAGCTTGGTAGTACTCATAGTGTAAGTTTTAGCGCAGTAAAATTAGGGAATGTTGCAAGTTTCATGGATTTATTTACACAAAAGAATCAGTCTTCTGTTGTAATTTGTATCTATTAATAGTTCATATCCAAGAAGACAAAGAATGATGCAGAAGAAAAAATTAATAGTGATAGGTGGGGGCTTTGCAGGTATTCAACTGGTAAGAAATTTAAATGAAAACCTGTTCGATATTTTATTGATCGATAAACTAAACCATCACCAGTTTCAGCCTTTGTTTTATCAGGTTGCTACATCGCAGATAGAGCCTTCCAGCATTTCATTTCCGCTGAGAAATATTTTTAAAAGAAAAAGAAACCTCCAGATTCGCTTGGCGGAATTGTTGAGTGTAAATAGCAGTAATAATAGTATTCAAACAAGTATCGGCAACTTCAACTACGATTATCTGGTACTTGCCATTGGCTGCAGGACCAATTTTTTTGGTAATCAAACTATTAGCGAGCATGCGCTCACTTTAAAAACAACTTATGATGCCATTACCATTCGAAATCATATTCTTCAAACTTTTGAGAATATTATTTCTGCCAATGAAAATGAAAAACAAAGCTTGTTGAATTTGGTGATTGTTGGGGCGGGGCCAACTGGAGTTGAGTTAGCTGGTGCATTTGCCGAAATTAAAAAAAATATATTGCCAAGAGATTATCGGGGAATAGATTTTTCGAAATTCAATATTCTTTTAATTGAGGGAAGCAAGGATACACTGAATAGCATGAGTGCTACTGCCAAATCTGCTTCAAAAGAATACCTGTTAAAAATGGGGGTGCATATACAAACAGAAACTTTTGTAAAAGATTATGATGGCAATCAACTAATACTTAGTACAGGCGACATTATATTTACTAAAACAGTTATCTGGGCGGCGGGTGTAACTGGTAATAAAATAGAAGGAATTTCCGACAATGCTTATGCAACTGGAAACCGCTTGCAGGTTGATAGAACAAACCTGTTAACACAATCTAAAAACATTTATGCCCTTGGTGACATAGCATTCATGGTAACACCAAAATATCCCAAAGCACATCCACAGTTGGCTAATGTGGCAATTAATCAAGCTAAACTTCTTGCCAAAAACCTGACACTGATTCAAAAAAATAAACCCACAAAGGCTTTCGAATACAAGGATCTGGGTTCTATGGCAACCGTTGGTCGCAATAAGGCGGTGGTGGACCTTCCTTTTATTCAGTTCAAGGGCTATATTGCTTGGTTAGTTTGGATGTTTCTGCATTTGATGCTGATACTTAGCGTGAAAAACAAGTTGATTATTTTTATTAATTGGGCTTTTACTTATATCACTAAAGACACATCGCTGAGATTAATTCTGTCGAATAAAAAAGAAGCATCCTCTTCACAAACACATAATTTTGTTATTCCAGATAAACCCAACAGCATGCACCATCGTTCGCACTACGCCACAGTATCAGAAGCTATCGATCAATTACGCTTACAGGGTTATACGGTTGATTTCAATCTGCAAGAAAACAGCCTTGTTTTACACGCAGAAAAATTCAGTGAGGATGACCTTGCAATTGTAGACGTGTATCGTTATGAAGGCGACTCGGATCCTTCCGACGAAGCCACAGTGTATGCGATCGCATCCAAAACCGGCATTAAAGGAATATTAGTTACGGGTTATGGTATTTCTATTGATTCTGCATCGACCGCCATACTCGAAAAATTGCGGGTAAGTGAATGATGATCCTGCATTTTCAGTGAAAACATGCCTAAACGAAAATCCAAGCTGATGAAATAAAATTCCCGACTTCAATGCGAGTTGTTTTGTGCGAAAAATATTCGAACACATAACTTTGACAAATAATTAAACCACAATGGATCCTATACCTGTATTTTTTGAAAATGTAAATCGTAGCGCGTTAATTCTGAACCCGAAAAAGCCTTTTTTTGACTGGCCAATAATATTGACCCAATTGATAGTGAGTTGACACTTCAAGATGAGTCATCTGTTTATTTACTGCCAGATTTCGAAGAAAAATCACAAATGCAAAATTGGCTCAAAAAGAATTTTGATGAACTATTTAGCGATCAACTCAACAAATGGTATATAGATGAAACGCTCTGGGTGAAAAATCGAACATTTAAAATGTTTAATGAATGGTTTGATTATTCTATGCATACAATGATCTGGGATACACTGGAAACACCCATTAAAAAAATATAGAATTATCCACTATCGCCAGTGCGTCTCAACTTGGCAGGTTTGTAGAATAACAATAATTATCTCTAATCTTTTGTAACTTCAAACTGCTCCTTGTTCAACAGTAATAGCAGTTTTTCCAATTTCAATCTGGACATTAGGCGTCATTGTGGTGCGACCACAGACCAGAAAATATATCGTAACTTCACGACATAGAAAATTTAAGTAGCAAATGGAAGAATTAAAACAAAATATAAAGAACTTGGCTGAAGTTTATTCCGCTAACTTAAAGGGTAAAATTGAAGATCGAAAAGAAGAAATGAAGGCTGATAACAACTCTCATTATTTAGTTTATAGGGTTTTAGGAATTTCAACACAAGAAGGGCAGCTTATTGATGCTTATCAAAACACTGGGCGATTTCTTTATAAGTATGCCGGCAGTTTTTTAGAAGAGGCTGCTACCTTATGCTTTAATTTCAAGTTTCCTGAAGGAATTAAAACCAAAGTTGAAAATACTATCGGACAACGGCCCAAAACCTTTGAAATTGACTTTCTAAATGGAAATGATGCATTGGAGGTTAAATGGAAAGATGCAACAACAGATGGCGACCATATAACAAAGGAACACACAAGGGTTCAAGTGATTAGGGGACACGGTTATAAGCCAATTAGAATAATGTTCTATTATCCTCAAAGAGAGCAAGCGATTAAAATTCAACAAACTTTAAAAACACTTTATGCAGGTGTTGGAGGTGAATATTACGGTGGTGATGAGGCTTGGATTTTTTTGCAAAATTATACAGGAGTTGATTTAAAATCTATTCTAACAGAAATCGCAAACGAAAGAACACCGGGAAATGGAAACTAATAAAATTATTCACGGGAATTGTATTGACAGGCTTCAATTTCTTGAAGCCAATAGAGTTGATTTAATTTATTTCGATCCTCCTTTTTTTACTCAAAAAAAGCATTCTCTTACAAATCGGGATAATACTAAAACATATGAATTTGATGATAAATATGAATCTTTGGAAGAATACCTATGCCTGATTGAAAAAGCATTAATTCAATGTAAGCGAGTTTTGAAGAATACTGGAAGCGTTTTTTTGCATTGTGACAAGACAGCTTCTCACAATATTAGAATTATTTTAGACAAGGTTTTTGGAAAAGAAAATTTTCAAAGCGAAATCGTCTGGTCGTATAAACGTTGGTCTAACGCCAAAAAAGGACTTCTAAATTCTCATCAAATAATTTTTTTCTACTCCAAAACTGAAAATTTCAAGTTCAATACTTTATATACAAACTATTCCGCAACGACTAATCTAGACCAGATTTTACAGGATAGGGAACGGGATGAAAACGGAAAATCTGTATATAAAAGAGATGAAAATGGCGATGCCATATTAGGCAAAGAAAAAAAAGGCGTTCCATTATCGGATGTTTGGGAAATCCCTTATCTCAACCCCAAAGCAAAAGAAAGAACAGGATACCCTACACAGAAACCGGTTTTGTTATTAAATCAGATCATAAACATTTCTACAAACGAAGGGGATTTAGTCTTGGATCCATTTTGTGGAAGCGGAACAACTTGTGTATCTGCAAAATCATTAAAAAGAAATTTTTTGGGTATCGATATTTCAAAAGATGCAGTAGAACTAGCAAATTCTCGGCTTGAAGAAATGATAATTTCAGAATCCTTTTTATTAAATAAAGGCGTTAATGATTATTTAGAAAAAACAGAAAAAGAACTGGCAATACTTCAAAATATTAATGCTTTCCCTGTACAAAGAAATGCAGGTATTGACGGCTTTCTAAAAAAGCATTCTGAAGGTATGCCGGTTCCAATAAAAATTCAAGGTGACTATGAAACGATTGAAGATGCAATTGAAAAATTAGAAAAAGCAACAATGGGGAAAAATTACCCAATAAAGATTGTAATTCAAACAAAAGATTCAGGAATTAGTCGACTTTTTGACTTTCAAACAGATGTCATAATATTAAAAACGCTAGAGCTACAGGCAAAAGATTTGGCGAAAAGAACAACGAATGTCTAAATTCTAAAAGTCCCAGTATCTATGTCAATGCGTACAATACTTTTTATACTGGTATTTTTTATATGTACAACTGGGTTTAGTCAAACCGAAACTAAAAAATTAACGATTTCGCATTTGACCAAAGATTTTTATGTCTATACAACATTTGGCGATCCCGGAAATGGATCTTTGTTTCCTGCCAATGGCATGTACCTGGTAACCAATAAGGGAGTTGTTTTATTTGATACACCATGGGACACAACTCAATTTCTGCCCTTACTCGACAGTATACAAGCGAGGCATCATCAAAATGTAATTATGTGCATTTCAACACATTTTCATAGTGATAGAACGGCCGGGCTTGAATATTACAAACAAAAAAATATCAAAACGTATACCACCAAACAAACAGACAACTTATCCAAAATAAGAAACGAACCAAGAGCAGCATTTTTAATTTATCAGGACACTAGCTTTACGATTGGGCAATATAGTTTTGAAACATTTTATCCCGGCAAAGGGCATAGTCCCGACAATATTGTGCTTTGGTTCAATAATGACAAAATATTATACGGCGGTTGCTTCATAAAGAGCACTGAAGCAACCGGACCCGGTAATTTGTCAGACGCTAATACTATCGAATGGATCAATTCTATCAAAAAAGTTCAAACAAAATTTGGCAAACCCTCCTATATTATCCCCGGACACCAAAACTGGACAAATAAAAATGCGCTATTACATACATTGAAACTTTTAAAAGAATATAATAGCAAAAAAAACAACTGAAAGTAGTTTTGTAATAGGGTGGTATCTTGCTTCGTAGGAACTTAGTGCTAAAAACCGCTCTATCGAAATGCCTTAAGCATATTGAATTTGAAATCAGTGAGTAATGGTAAGTGTCGAGTTCTGGAGTGGTTGTTTATATTTAGAGTTACCTGCTGACAAATAAACAGAAAAATAATATGATACTCGAACATAAAATAATAACACATAATAACAAAGTAGTGTTTGAAAAATTAGTAATGACACCTAATTTTAAACGTGTTCAAAAACATTTTTTAGAAAATGAAGCTTGCTTTTTATTTTTAAAAAATGGGTCATTTCAGTTTCGTACGCCCACAAATACACTAACGTATAAAAAAAACGAAGCGATGTTAGCTAAGTGTGGCAATTATTTTTTTGAAAATATTTTAATTAAGGAGAGTAACGAAAATGAAACTATCGCATTAATAAGCGCATACTTTTACCCAGAAATAGTAAAAAGTTTTTTTGAAAAAGAATTATCAATAAAACATTTTCAAAAAAAATTCGATGTTATAAAAGTGAACATTGATCCATTAATGAAATCTTTTATTGATAGTATAGATTTTTTACTAGAAAACCAATCTATTGTTGATGAAAATATGATAATGAATAAGATCAAAGAATTATTATTGATTTTGAGTAAAAGCGAAAATGCTAGCTCTGTTCATGATTTTGTTGAGTCCTTATTTGTGCCACACGAA
>JAIEMK010000045.1 GCA_019752295.1 Chitinophagaceae bacterium
GATAGAGGTTCAGGCGCTTGTTACACAAAGCGTTTACGGCACACCACAAAGAACAGTAACCGGTTTCGACCTGCGAAGATTACAATTACTTTTAGCCGTTTTAGAAAAAAGAGGTGGCTTCCAATTTGGAATGAAAGATGTATTCGTAAATATCGCCGGCGGCATTAAAGTAGAAGATCCTTCGATCGATCTTGCCGTTATCTGCGCATTGCTTTCATCGTACGAAGATGTTCCGCTACCAAACCATATTTGTTTTGCCGGTGAAGTAGGATTGAATGGCGAAATCAGAGCAGTAAACAGAATAGAACAACGCATTGCAGAAGCAGAAAAATTGGGTTTCGAAAAAATCATCGTTTCGCGCTACAACAAAAAAAGTTTTGACCCAAAAAATTATAGCATTCAGGTTATCGCACTCTCAAAAGTGGATGAAGTATATCAACAATTATTTTAGTTACTTGCATTTCAGTTCAAAGCTTTTTATATTGGCCCATGTTATTGCCACTCGAAAATTTGTTACAAGATTTTTCGAAACTCTTCTTCCCACATTATTGCGCAGGATGCGGACAAGATTTAAAAAACAGAGAAGCAATACTTTGTTATCGTTGCCAGCAAGATTTACCCTTCACCAACTTTTTTGATACAGCAAATAATCCTGTTGAAAAATCTTTTTTTGGAAGGCTTCGACTGGAACACGCAGCCGCATCATTTTATTTTACAAAAGATTCTTTACTCCAAAATTTACTGATCGAACTAAAATATAGAAACAATAAAGCAGTAGGATTTTATTTGGGCAGGATATTAGGTCATCACCTAAAAAATGCAGAAAGATTTAAAACTATTGATGCACTCATCGCATTACCACTGCATCCAAAAAAACAAATGATCAGGGGATATAATCAGGCAAGAATTATTTGTGAGGGAATTAAAGCTGTTTGGGACAAACCCATCATCGATCATGCGGTTGAGCGGATTATTTTTTCGAACACGCAAACCCAACAAAACAGGGTGAATCGATGGCAGAATATGGAGGGGATTTTTGGCCTGAAGAACCCTTCCGAAATCCAACACAAGCACCTGCTTTTGGTGGATGACGTTACCACTTCGGGCGCCACCCTCGAAGCCTGCGGATCGGTTTTACTGGCTGTTGATGGCGTAAAACTGAGCATCGCTACAGTAGCTTACACAATTTAACAGCACCCCATTAATCAAATTTTAAGCAACTTATTATCCTTTTAGTTGTTATTTGTATAAAATCACGACAAATGAAGTACATATTATCCATTGCAGTCATTACTATAATGAGTGCTTTTACCTTAACCGATGGCGGCCCCAGCATCCACAGCTTTAAAGTAAAATCTATCGACGGCGGTATCATTGATTTTGCCAAATTCAAAGGCAAGAAAATCCTCGTAGTAAATACTGCTTCTAAATGCGGTTATACCCCACAGTACGACGCATTGCAGAAATTAAGCGATAAGTACAAAGACAAACTAGTAATTGTAGGCTTTCCAGCCAATAATTTTGGCTCTCAGGAGCCCGGTTCCGACGGTGAGATCGTAGAATTTTGTAAAAAGAATTATGGCGTTACATTTCCTCTGGCAAGTAAAGTCAGTGTGAAGGGCGATGATACCGCACCCATTTATAAATGGCTTACCAGCAAATCCCAGAATGGCGTGCTAGACGCTACCATTGCCTGGAATTTCAATAAATTCTTATTAGACGAGAATGGCAAAATGATTGCTTATTTCCCCAGTAAAGTAACTCCCGACAGCGAAGAGATTACCAAGTATCTGAAATAAACAATAAAGCATAATAAAAAAGCGTAGAAAGCAAGCAAAGATTTGTTATAAAACAATGGGTAGTATCCCTAATTTTTTGACAAAATTTGCATATTAACATATTATCTTTATTTTTCATTGGCGATTGTTCTACATTTATGGGCCTATCATAAATTTCAACAACAGCCCCACTTGAAAACATCAATTTTAACAATTGCAGTAGTAGATGATTCCGTAAAGTGGACAACTATTGCGGAAAATCATATTAAAAAAATCGAGGGTTGTTTTTTACTAATCAAAATTCATGACGGTTTTAGTTTTGTAGAGTGGTGTAATCATCATAAACAGTTACCTAATATTGCCTTAATAGATGTTGAAATGCCAAAAATGGACGGCGTTCAGTTAACCGATTTTTTAACAGATCATTTTCCAAGAATTAAAATAATTGCAATTTCGTCTCATGCAAACCGCGAAGTTGTAGAAGATATGATTGGCTGTGGAGCTTTAGGATATGTAAGTAAATTACATGAAATGAGAAATTTACCATTAGCCATTGCAGAAGTAGCCAATGGATACGTTTATATAGATCCTGTACTTCAAATAAAAAATATTAATCGAGAGGAATTAATGGAAGAAAGAAAAAAACAAAAAAAAACATTAGAGAATCTAAAATTATCACTAAAGCAAAAAGAAATAATTGCTCTTTATACCACATCAGCAGGCCAGAAAGAAATAGCAACTGCGTTATCAACTTCTCCAAAGACAATAGAAAAAAGAGTGAAAACTGTTTCGGAAATATTGAATGTCACTAACAGGCAGGAATTTACTCTGGAGAGTTTTCGAAAAGGATTTGCGAGGTTGGCCCGAATTTTTAAACCAAGTGAGTAATTGTAACTGTGCTCGAGTATTAATCTAATCAAATTTTATTGATGTACTGCTTTTACTATCGTATAATAAAATCGTTGTGCTAATCTTAAATCTTTAGTAATAACTAAAGCCTGAGATTTTAGTCCACTTCTATATTGAATTTGTTTTTGATAGTTAGTTGTTAAACCATTTGGCAATTCTATATTACAAAGGAATCCGCTATCAGAAGGTACTTTTGAGATATATTGAAGTCTTCCTTCAACAACGCCAAATTCTTGATAGGGGTATGCATCAAATCTCAATTGCACTTTTTGCCCGATATCAATCTTCCCAAAATTGTTTTGTGGCAAGGTAACTTGAGCAAAGTATTTACTGGCAATAGGATTCACAAACCCAATTGTTTTCCCAGCCTGCATAAACTGGTTTTCTTGCAAAGGAATTATAAAAACTATTTTGCCCTTAGTTGCAGCTTTAACAATATATTTCTTTTCCCAATCATCAGTTAAACTCTTTAAAGTTTGTAGTGCTTGTCGAAAAATAATTTTTTGCTGAGAAATATTGTGCTCCAACTCATTTATTTCTTTTTGCTTTTCGGTTTGCAAATTTTCATTTGATAATAGAGATGATTCTAGTTGTGGTAAGCTCATCTGCTTGTTTACCAGCTTACTTTTCTGGTCCCTCAAATCCTGTTTCGATATTACTTTACTATCATACAATGTATTATTAGCATCTACCGATTCTTGTGTGAGCTGAAGATCTTGTTCAGTTAAAGCTTTTTGTCGCTCTAGTGATTTATGCATCTTTTGCAAGTAAACAAAATCGCTAAATAAAACCTGCTTTCTTTTATAATAATATCCATTTACCAAATAGTCATTAAATTGCTGCCAAGCTGTTATAAATTGCTGAAAAGAAGGTTGTAATTCTCCCAAATTCTGAAAATTATTTTTAAAAAGGCCCGATACTTTTTCAGTTTCATTTAGTACAAGAAATTTTAAACCACTCTCAAGTAAGGTGGATAATTCCGATATCTCTTTATGATTTGCTGAGCTCTCAATCCAGGCAATCGTTTGCCCTTGCGCAACAGTATCATCATTGTTTACAAAAAGATGCACCATTTTTCCCTCCTGCCTTGTAACAATTTCCTTTGGTGCATTTGCAGCAGTTAATATAGCATTTGCCTGAACAACATCAGGGTATTTAATAAACCAGGTACCAATTAAAATAAACACTAAAATAACCAAAAATATAAATAAAGCCCATCGCTCCGTAAAACTAGGCTTACGGGAAATAATTTCGCTCACTTCATCTGAACGAAGTGATGTATAATTAATCTTGTCTGGTTGATTATTTAAAGGCATTTTCTGTTTTTAATTACCTAACTCCAATTGATTTCTTACCAATTCAAAATACTTCCCATTTAATTTACATAATTCCAGATGAGTACCCTCTTCCACAATTGATCCCTTATGCAAAACAATTATTTTATCAGCATTTTTTACGGTGCTTAGTCTATGCGCCACAACTATAACGGTCCTCCCCTTAAAAAATTCCTGCAGGTTTTCCGTGATCGCTTTTTCATTATTGGCATCTAAAGCATTGGTAGCTTCGTCAAAGAATAAGTACTGGGGGTTCTTATAAATTGCACGGGCAATCAAGAATCGTTGTTTTTGACCCTGACTCATTCCAACTCCTTCGGCACCCAATTGTGTGTTAAACCCATTAGGAAGCGATTCAACAAAACTTAGAATATTGGCTATTTTACAGCACTCAATAAGCTTTGAATAATCAATTGTTTCATCTCCAACCCCGATATTGCGAGCAATGCTGTCGTTAAAAATATAGCCATCTTGCAACACAGCTCCACATTGTTTACGCCAAAAGGATGGGCTGATATATTTATAGTTGGTTTCACCTATTTTTATCTCGCCATTATAGTAATCGTAAAACTTCAAAAGTAATTTCAAAATAGTTGTTTTTCCGCTCCCACTAACGCCTACAATTGCTGTTACCTTATTGCTGGGTATTTCCAGATTAATATTTTGCAATACCGGCTCATTATCTGCACCCGGGTAAGTAAATGAAAGGTTATTAAAACTAATTGTCCTATTTTCTGGCAGTAGATTAATATAAGCTGTATCTGGATTTTCTTCATCATTTAATTGATGAATTTCATTCAAGCGCTCCATACTTATTTTTGCATCTTGTGCACTTTGTACAAAGCCAACAAATTGCTCAATGGGACCGCTTAATTGCCCGATGATGTATTGAATGGCTAACATGGCCCCTAATGTTAATTGCCCTGTAATTACCAGATTTGCCACCAAAAAAGTGATCAGCACATCTTTCCCCTGATTAATCAATAATGCACCAGCTTGTTGTATCTGACTATATGTTAGACCCTTAAAATTAAGTTTAAATATACCAGCCTGAATATTTTCCCATTCCCAACGTTTTAGCTTTTCAGCATTGTGCAATTTTATTTCCTGCATGCCTTGCACTAGTTGAAGTGTGGCACTGTTTTCATTGGCTGAAATATGAAAGGTCTGGTAATTCAATTTTCGGCGAATACGAAGAAATATTTGAACCCATGCAAAATATAAAATGCTACCGGCTGTAAACACAAAAAACAACTGTACATTGTATTGCGCCAATATAAAAGCAAAGATTACAAAGTTGAATAAAGAGAAAAGTGTGTTGAGGGCAGTTCCTGTTAAGAAGTTTTGTATTTGCTTATGGTCGCCAATGCGTTGTAAAGTATCTCCTGTATGGTGGCTATCAAAATAACTGATAGGCAATCGCGTAAGTTTAATCCAGAAATCAGATAAGATGGAAAGATTAACAACAGTTGAAACATGTAACAACAAACGGCTTCGTATAAAATCAACAATTGTTCTACTAAAAACAAGCATCAATTGCGCAATTAATACAATCGAAACATATTGAAGGTTTCTTGTATTAATACCCGTATCAACAATACTTTGAGTCAGAAAAGGGAAAACAAGTTGCAGCACCGAAGTAATTAGTAAAGCTATAAAAACCTGTGTAATTTGCCATCTGCTTTTTTGCAAATATTGCAATACCAACCCCCAGCTTAATTTATTTTCTTTTTCTCCTTTCTGCTTGTAAAACTCAGGTGTTGGTTCTACTAATAATGCTGTTCCTACACCTTCGCCCTGTTCGTTTACCGTGCTAATCCATTGTTTAAGAAACTCTTCTTTAGTATAATTAATTATTCCTTTAGCCGGATCGGCTATAGAAACAAAACAATTTTTGCTAAAGAATAATTTTTTTATAGATATTAGAACCACAAAATGGTACTGCCCCCAATGTAATATTGCCGGCAATGGAGCGTCATTTCTGAACTGTTTAAAGTTAAGCTGCACTCCCCTTGTTCTGAATCCGATTTTTTCGGCTGCATCGCTGATGCCTAATAAACTAACACCTTCCTTCCCATAACCTGCTGTTTCTCTGATACCATTTGTATTATAATGTTTGCCATAATATTTAGCTACCATGCGCAGGCAGGTGGGGCCGCAATCCATGGCATTAAGTTGTTTATAGAAATGGAAGTTCAATTTTGTTTTTTTACAATGATTCTCGTAGGAGTAAAATGAAATGTATCAGGCATTGAATTAAATATTTTTGGTTGCTTACATTCTGTTTTAAATTTAATTAAATGATAAAACATGGCTTCATAGATATCCTTATAAATAATCTTTCCTTTGTCCCATTTGATTTTACCGGACGTGCCTTCCACAATTATAAAGTCAAAAAATGCCTTTAATTTACATTTAGCTTCCTCTTTTTTTACTACCCATGTCATACTTTGAATATTATTGGGGTAATCGAAAATAGAAGCTCCATTTTGTAATTCTTGGAATAAAAAATTACATTCATCGAAACAATAATGTTCCGCATTGCTAAAAACGTGTTTATAATCTTTACTGTGCATAAACAAAGTATTTATCTGCTCATTGTTTCTGAATAAACAAAACGTTCCCGTAATGTAATCATGTCGACTACTAACAATATCATAAGTAATAAGAATTTCTTCCGTCATAAAATTTCGAATATCACCATATACTATATCAATATCGCCATGCCCCCAAAAATCATATCCTTCCACAATTTCAGGAAAAATAAAACCATAAGTAGGCTTAAAATCACAGAGTTTATAAGGATAATCTATGCTTACAGTAAATCCTAATTTTTCTGTTGCTATGTTTTTAATTTCATTTAAAGTTTTGCAAATAACTTTTACATTATTTGGTTTATTAAGTATGATTTCTTGGTTGTCAGTAATAAGAATGAAATCAATAGTTGGGTTGTATTTGCAACTATATATAAAGTATGAAAAATACCATGGATATTTTCCGTACCAGCAAGTAAGTATTGCAATGCTCTGCTGTGATTTCATTTTCTAAAATAAAATTCACCTAAAAAATTCTGATTAATTAGTTTAAAATTGCACCATGTGTAATTACCTGACCAGCCTATAAGAATAGCTATTGATTTCATTTTAAACCTTTAAATCTGGCAAACATTTATTTATCCAATTTGACTTCAATTTTCCAGTCACCTCTTTCAAATATTTCAACTATTGCATTTTCACTATCAAACGAAAGGGCTAATCTAATGGGAAATTGTACAGCATTTAATGTATAGATATTGTAAAATCGATTGTTATCATCCACATATTTAGTCAAATAGGTTCCTGAGAGTACTGTTAGATTTGTTAGCTGAGGTTTCGCAATAACATAACCTGAAATAACTTTCCCGCTATCATTTTGAGATGGTGTACCACCAAGCAATGTAGACCCACCGCCTGTGATTGATTTTACAATAATAGTGACCGTTTCTCCTTTTTTCCCTATTTTAGCGATGCTGATCTCATTAATTTTATTACTTGATATGTCTATTGAATAAGGCTCTTTATAAACGCCACCGTATTTTCCCATTTTAAAATATCCTTTTAATTCGAGGCTATCGGTTCCATCAAACTTATATAAGTGTAATAGTCCCTTACCATCGTAAATCCCTTTTTTCCATTCACCCTCGTAATAATTTCTATTTCGATATGTATATTTTCCATACCCTTCAGGGTATCCATTTTTAAAGTTTCCTGAAAAAGTATCTACACCTATTGCAACACCCTTGCCATTGGCTTTTCCATTTTTACACTCACCCGTATATTGCCCTTTTAAAAAAACAACATTTACAATACAAGACTGTGAAAATAAGTTTGTAGTTGTTATAATCAATGAAAAGATTATTAGTACTTTTTTCATAAAAAACTCTTTTTCTGCAACACTAAATAATATTTTTAATAAATCATTTTTCTCATATACCCACCATTTGGCGCGGTGGGTATATATAGCGAATTGCGTTCGCTATTCATTTTTTTTAAAATTAATTGCAATAAACATCCATAAAGGTGCAAATTCCAGGGCCGTATCCAGAACCGGCTGATGTGCTTGTGCACACAGAGCTAATCCAATTGTTTCCTAGATAAGAGCAATTCCATCGGTTAAAACAATTTGTGTTACAGCTACCACCGCTACCACCGCTGCCTGCCATAATGTTTTTCATTTCTTTACGGCTAAGCGTTTTTAGCTCGTTCAGGTTCATTTTTTTTAACTCTTTCATTTTATTTGAGTTTATTTTTGTGGTGCCGTAGTTGCAAACAGCACCGTTTATTGGTTTATTCAAAGGCAACTATAACAGCCGTGCACTGCTATTATCTTTGAATATATTCCGTTTAATCGGGGATTTGGATGATAAAAAAGATGCAGGACGTTAGTTAGGCATCCCGCTTTATATAAAAAAGGCAATATCTCGAACAATTCAACGTGCTTAAAAAGATGGTAATGCAATCTCTGGGGTTTATTTTTTAAAAAATTCCAAGTTTAATTGAATTAATGAATCTAAAGTCTGCTCTGTGTTTTCTGAAAATCCATAAAACTGTATTATTTTTCTCCGATCACTTGAAAGTACAAGTATTGAAGGAATAGTCGGGATATCAAATCGTTCAACCCATTTGTTTAAGCTGTCTTGTGGTATGATAAATTGTTCCCAAGGCATTTTTAGCTTTCTAATTTCTGTAACCCATTTTTCTTGTTCTTCATCAATAGAAATCGAAATAAATTGAATTTTTTTATCAGAAAATTTTTTAAATAGTTTTTGCAATAGTGGGATTTCTTGTCTACAAGGAATGCACCAAGTTGCCCAAAAAATTAAGATAGCAATTTTCGAGTTACTTGCTAATACATTTCTCAATTGCAAAGTGCTATCAATTAATTGAAAGTTAGAGTAGGGAATTGTATCTCCCATTTTAGTTCTATAATAATTAATTAATTTTTCTCCTTTTACAGAGTTTAATATTTTACTATTAAATAAAGGATATATTTCTTTCAGCTCTTTTGTAGTAAAGTAGTTTTTTGAATTATATATATTATCAAAATAAAAAATTGAGTTAGAATTTAATTTTATAAGCTTTTTAATATTTTCAATGCTTTTTAACCTCAATTGTTCATTCATAGTATCAATTTCCCAATAGGAAACAGGTTTTTCTGTACCAAAAAGTAAGATGTTTTGTTTTCCAGCCTTAAACTTCAAGTAACTGCTTTTATAATCGCCCTGAATAGTAATAGGGGCTTTTTCCAAATAAAAAATATTTCTAGGATAATTTTTGCTATTCTCCTGATTCTTTCCAAGGCCCAGATAAAGAGGATGATAACAACTCAAGCAATTCGAATCGTTAATTTTCAATTTTACGAGTTTAGGAGTGTCTGATTTCTTAACTTTTTTCTCAATCAAAAAATAATTATTCTTTACAAAGGCTGAATCAATAGCAATATCATCGACACCCTTTTGCATTAGATAAATTTTATCGCCTGGTAGATTCGTAATGTGTCCTTCAATTTTAATTTTGTAGGTGCATCCGACTAAATAAAGAATTGAGCATAGGATTATCATTGTGAAAAAAAAAGATCGCCCAATTTGATTAACATATTTTGTAAGTACCATACTTAAATTTTATACCTAATCATTTTTATATTTAGGCTTTAAAATATTGGGTGTTGCATTTACAACACCCAATATTAATTATAAATTTACTACTACTATGGCCGTACATAAACAACCATAGCCGAAAGCACTACAGGTACAACTTTTGGAAGAAGTAGATTTGGCTGAACATGTCGCTTGATCGCATGGCTTATCTTCAAGCATTCCACCAAATACTTTTTTCATTTCATCTCTTGATAAAGTTTTCATTTTAAATAAATTTAAAAAATTGTGGTGCAGCAGTTGCAAAATGCACCGTTTATTGGTTTATTCAAAGGCAACTATAACAGCCGTGCACTGCTATTATCTTTGAATATACCGCCTGAATAGCGATTTGCAGAATTTACAGGATTAATAAGATAAATACTTACCCGTAAGATAAACTCCCTGTTTTATATAAAAAATAGGTAATATCCCTAAATTTAAAAA
>JAIEMK010000028.1 GCA_019752295.1 Chitinophagaceae bacterium
GCAAAGACTCGAATCCATTAACTTCACGGCAGGCACGATTGAGAAACTTATTGTACCTTAATTCTTCTGGTTCTTTTTTTTCGTTGTCATAATAAATTGTTTTCTTAAAGTTACGGCAATGGAAAAAGGCTACCGAAGGTTTAGTTCAACATCAGTATTGCTGCAAGCGTTTCGCAACTTTAAAATTTCATGACACAAAAAATTTATTCTTACATTTTACGGCATGACAGTGGTGCTGCCCCAAACCCTTTTTGGGATATTTGCACATTGACAATTTGCAAACCTGCGATTAGACGAACAGCAGAAATTGGAGACTGGATTATTGGGACAGGCTCTAAAAAAACAAGGGTCACAAAAAATGACACAATAGACATTTCGGATGGGTTAGTTTATGCAATGAAAGTTACTGATAAAAAAAACCTCAAAGATTACAATGAATTCTGCAATGAAAAATTACAGAATAAAATACCAGTTTGGAGAACAGCCGATTGGCGTTTAAGAATGGGAGATTGTGTATATGACTATTCCAATGACGGTGAACCGATTTTACGAAAAAGCGTACATGACGAAACAAACAGAGCGACAGACACTGGCGGAATATATACTTTACTTTCAACTCATTTTTATTATTTCGGACTTGCGGCAGTACAAATTCCCAACGAATTAAAAAAATTAATAAAACACGGTCCAGGACATAAAATAATTCAGCAAGACGAACTCATAAACAAATTTGAAAGTTGGATTGGGCAATTTCAATTAAGGACAGTTTTTGCTGACCCGCAATTGCGCTGGCTATTTGACAAAGGAGTTTCTGACGATACAATTTCTGAAACTTCAAAGCAAGATTATGATGACGACAAAGATGAAAGTTGTGAAACTGTTTGCTAAATAAAATCCTGCGCACAAAATACGCCAGCAGGCAACATTGCTTGTAGCGATTGAGGCTGACGAATAACGTTCTTCAACTACAGCAAATATCCAAGCATCAGTTCCGGCTGAAGGAATTCTAATTGGCAGTAGAATATATCATCTTCTTTTGTAACTTCAATCAGCAACAGAAAGCCATGGGCGACGGAAGATCATTCCCCAACCGCCAATGCTTGGGGCGTTGTGCGTCACTTTAAAATAGAGTATTAATGGCAAAATACAAATCAGAAATTTTAGGACACTTAGATATTTTTATATTAGAGAATGAAGAAGAAATTGAAGGAGAGATTTCTAATTTTCAAGAAATTTTAATTCATGGCGATCCACAAGGACTCCGATCTTTTGCAAAACTATTAATTAAGATTGCAGACACAAACCAAAATGACATTTCACTTCTTCCAATTGGAGCAAGAGAACACTTTCATTTAAGACCCAACTTAGATATAAGTTCAAGCTCTGTAGAAGTAATCGTTGGTAGGTTAGATGCAAAAGGTACGGGGCTATTTTATGACAGGTATCTTTCAAAAGACAAATAGCAGCAATTTAAATCCAGCTTTTTCTTTTTCTACTCCTAAATTCAAAGAAAAGCGAACGCACAACATTTGCATTTCAGCAATTGGTGCTGTAGAATAGCTCATCTGCTTCAATACATTTCCCAACTCAAGATTCTCAACTTGTCACGATAAAGCCCAGCAGTATAACATATCCTAATCTTTTGTAACTTCATTCCACACCCGTTCCAGCAGCAGTACAAACATTCACCAACTGCTTAAATGCGGGGGGAGGTGTTCGCTATGCCAATGCAACGTTTTCTAAATTCTAAGAGTCATATTGAAAATCATCTTTTATGAAGAAGTTAGTAATGATTGCAGCCATTTTGACAATCAACCATATTTCCTGTACAAAAGACATTGAAGTTGCACCTACAGAGTTTACTGGTACTTGGACGATAAATCAGGTCTATGGGAACGATTATTGGGGAGGTCCGGCATACTGGAAAAATGCTGATTCAAATACTAAACTAAAATTTACGACTGACGGAAAGTATTTTAGAAAATATCCAACAGATTCAGCCTACACATTAATTGGTTCATATTTAGTATTATCGAATAGTAAAATTAAAATATCACAAATCAATCCGCCAGTACCTTCATACCCAACTTACACTTTAGATTACAGCTTTGATATTGGCGGGTTCATGACTTGGGGCGTTTTTGGTACAGAGGGAATAATTAAAGAAAAATTTAAAATTAATCCTTAGCCCGGCGCACAACAACTAAGGCTTCGCTGGGTGCGCAGCACCAACAATGGGCCTAATGTTGAACGAAACCGGTAAATTTTGAAGAGTTGTTGTTTTCAGCTTTGCATTTACGAAAGAAAAATAGGATATGATTTTATTTCAACCATTTATTTTTTGAGTAATCGATTATTTTATATTTTCATTTTTTTTGAATAGCATCAAACTTCCCTTATCTAAAAGAACTTGCACGATTGTTTTGGAAAAGCTGGCCCGACTGATCGCATTTATACCAAAAACAAGGGCGCAGATTTGTAAAATATTATTTGCAAATTATTATCCCACTATCACTAGCATCGCCTGAAAAGAGTTCGCATTTTTTGTATATTTAGATTGCTAGCGAGTTTTTAGACAAACTGCCGTTAGCGGCAATTTTTACAATATGCATAAAAGATTTTCATTAGATAAAGCCGAATGGAGTAATGAAAGGGAAGAAACGTATAAAAAACTTTGTGAACAAAAAATTGCTTTCTCTAATTCAGAATTCTCAATAATAAATAACATAGTATATATTATTACTGAAAATAAACATACTCGTATCTGTAAGCCTACTAAAACAAAAACACTTTGGTATGAAACTTGGCTTAAACTCGAATATCCTAACAACTAAAGATAAATTGTGAATATTCTATTTGTATGCAGCAGGAATCAGTGGAGGAGCAGAACTGCTGAAGATCTTTACAAAAACAAAAGTGAATTTAATTGCAAATCTGCTGGTACTGAACCATCTGCAAGAATAAAAATCAATTCAAAATTGCTTCAATGGGCAGATATAATTTTTGTAATGGAAAAAAAACATAAACAAAGATTAGTTGAAAACTTTGAATCCGATATTAAGAATAAACAAATAGTAATCTTACACATAGAAGACAACTATAATTATATGGACTCTGAATTAGTCGAACTTCTAACAAATTGTGTCGAAGAGTTTCTTGGTTCATAGAAAACTGCGCCTAACAATGCTTGAATCAATTGGTGTTAAGGATAGCTCATCAGCCTAATACATATCCCAACAGAAATACTCAGCTTGTCACAATAAATCCCAGCATAAAATATATCCTAATCTTTTGTAACTTCATTCCACACCCATTCCTGCAGTAGTGCAAAAATTCACCAACTACTTAAATGCGGGGACGTTAGGCGGCATTAAAAAGTTTATTTTTCAATATAATTTTAAGTACTTACCTTTGGCGTAAGTATTTATTAAATCAATCATGATCATTTCCTTTGGAACTAAAGAAACTGAGAAAATTTGGAATGGGGAAAGAGTTAAAAAGATTCCAAATGAAATTCAGGAAATTGGTAGAAGGAAACTCAGGATGCTCAATAACTCGCAAAACATTATTGACTTGCAAATTCCTCCATCCAATAGAATGGAGAAATTAAAAGGCTTATTAAAAGATTTTTATTCAATCAGAATTAATGATCAGTGGCGGATAATATTTAAGTGGGACAATGGTAATGCTTCAGAGGTTGAAACATTAAACTATCACTAAACTTATAAAAATGAAAAAGCTTAGAAATATACATCCTGGGGAAATCCTACTCGAAGAGTTTTTAATCCCACTGAGAATATCAGCATACAAATTATCGAAAGACACTGACATTCCTCAAACTCGTATCTCCGCCATTATTAAAGGCAATCGAAGAATAACTGCTGATACCGCTTTAAGGCTTTCTAAATATTTCGGCAACTCTGCGAAATTTTGGCTCGGATTACAAGATGATTTTGACATCGAAGAAGAAAATAACCTCCTGAAAAATAAATTAAACTCAATCCGCCAGTTTGTCGTTAACGCCGCCTAACAACTAAGGCTTCGTTGGGTACGCAGCGCCAACAGTGGGCCTAATGTTGAACGAAACCGGTAAATGTTGGAGGGTTGGTGTATTATGGAGTTGTCGTTTTGCAGCTTTGCATTTGCGAAAGAAAAATAGGATATGATTTTATTTCAACCATTTATTTTTGGAGTATTCGGTTATTTTATTTTTTCGCTTTTTTTTGAATAGCATCAAACTTCCCTTATCTAAAAGAACTTGCACGATTGTTTTGGAAAAAAATGGCCCCACTGATCGCATTTATCCCAAAAACAAGGGCGCAGATTTGTAAAATATTATTTGCAAATTATTATCCCACTATCGCTAGCATCGCCTGAAATGAGTTCGCATTTTTTGTATATTTAGATTGCTAGCGAGTTTTTAGACAAACTGGCGTTGCCTGCACTATTGCAAGAATGCGAATATCATAAACATTGTTGTATTTTTGATACGTGAATCAGTTATCAATACATATCAATGACATAAACAAATTATGCTATAATCATAGCGTAAAGAACCTTTATGTGTTTGGTTCTGTACTTACAGAAAATTTTAATTCCGATAGTGATATTGATTTTTTAGTTGAGTTTTTCCCAGTAAACTCAAAAGAATACGCCGACAATTACTATGACTTAAAATTTTCCTTAGAGCATGTTCTAAATCGCAAAATTGATTTACTAGAAGAAATAGCAATAAAAAACCCTTACTTCCTTCAATCAATCCAAAATAAAAAACAAATTGTTTATGGAAATTGAAGTAAATACATGGCTGTTTAATGTATTGAGTTCCATTGAAGAAATTGATAGCTTTTTTATTGATAAGCCAATGACTTTTGATGCTTACCAAAATGATTTAAGAACAAGAAGAGCTGTTGAAAGAAATATTGAAATTATTGGCGAAGCACTAAATCGGATTTTAAGTAAAGAACCTGAAATAAATATTTCAAATTCTAGAAAAATTGTAGATACTCGAAATCGCATCATTCATGGATATGATACTGTTTCTGACGAAATCATTTGGAGTATTGTAATAAAATACCTACCCCAGTTAAGAAAAGAAGTTCAGATACTACTTGGAGAATAAATACTGCGGTTAACTGAGCATTATGGCTGCTGATGGAATGCAGGTAGCAAGCAGTAGCAAGAAAAAAATCAGCTATGGTTCCAGCTTGAGGTTTTAAATTTAGCAACAGTTCCCGGCTGACGGATCACGGAATTCCGCCACATCGCCTCAATCAATTAATGCGCATCATCATAATTTAAATTTTTAAGATCTACATTGAAGTAGAATGACAGATATACCCGGTTTCTTCCCATTCATTCAAATAATTGTTCAGCAACTATGTTACAATTTTAATAAATTGAAGCCAAATGTTGTTCACCAATACCAACGATTCTTTTATGAAAAAAAATGAACCAATCAACAACTCGCGCCGCGGATTTATCCGCACAAGCGCATTGGCATTAGCAGGATTTACTATTGTTCCCCGCCACGTATTAGGCCGCGGATTTATTGCACCAAGCGATAAATTACTGGTGGCCGGTATTGGCGTAGGAGGAAAGGGCGAAAGCGATCTGTATGGTTTCTTCAAAAGCGGAAAAGCAGATATCGCATTCCTCTGCGATGTCGACGATCGCCAAACAGGATTGAGTCGCAAGCGTTATCCGAATGCAAAAATGTATAAAGACTATCGCGAAATGCTCGAAAAGGAACACAAACATATCGACGCTGTTTCTGTTTCTACTCCCGATCACCAACACGCCGTGGCTGCAATGGCTGCCATGCAACTCAACAAACACGTGTATGTTCAAAAACCGTTGACACACGATATTTACGAAGCACGTATGCTTACACAAGCTGCACATCGTTATAAAGTAGTAACGCAAATGGGTAATCAGGGTGCATCGGGCGACGGTGTTCGTCAGTTGGTTGACTGGTACAACGCCGGATTAATTGGCGATGTACATACCATTTATTGTTTTACCGATCGTCCGGTATGGCCACAAGGTATTGGTTGGTCAAAGAGCACTCCTCCTGTTCCAAAAGAATTAGATTGGGATCTCTGGCAAGGTACTGCTCCAAAAAAAGATTATGTAGAAGGATTGATTCCTTTTAACTGGCGCGGTTGGTGGGATTATGGTACCGGCGCTTTGGGCGATATGGCTTGTCATATTATGGCTCCCGCATTTGCTGTACTCGGACTAGGTTATCCCGATTCTGCAGAGTGCAGTGTATCTACTCCTTATATTGCTAACTGGACTAAAGCAAATTTTCCGGAGAGCGGTCCTGTTTCTTCTCATATCATCCTTACTTTTAAAGGTAAGAATGGCAAGCCCGATTTGAAATTGCACTGGATGGATGGTGGCATTCAACCTGAACGCCCCGAAGAACTGGATGCAAACGAAACAATGGGCGATGGTGGTAATGGCGCAATTTTTATTGGCTCAAAAGGAAAGATGATGTGCGGTACTTATGGTATTAACCCGCAATTATTACCTACTTCCAAAACAAAGACTACCGTTGTTCCTCAAACCGTTGCAAGGGTTAAAAATGGCGATCACTATATTGCATGGGTGGAAGCAGCCATTGCTGGATATGGCTCAGATCTTTCCAATAACCTTAGCTCCAATTTTGATATTGCTGGCCCTCTAACCGAAAGTATCCTAATGGGTAACCTGGCCATTCGCAGTTATAATATTGAAAAGAAAAATTCAAAGGGTTCCATCGAACATCCGGGCCGTGGTATTAAATTATTATGGGACGGACCCAATATGCGTATCACCAATTTTGATGAAGCCAATCAGTTTGTGAAGCGTACTTATCGCGAAGGATGGAGCTTAGGAGTATAAAGTCAAAAGTAAAAATTCAAAATTCAAAAAGGGGATACATTGATTAGATGATCCCCTTTTTAATTTGTCTTCGTCTTTTGAATTTTGACTTTTGAATTTTGACTTTCTTCTTACATCGAGAATGATTGCAAATAAGCTGCATCTACTTCAGCACTTTCTAAAGGATTAGTTCCGGTAAATGCTTCCTGTTCTACCACATAATATTTTAAACCACTCTCTGTGCCCGCTTTCAATATTTTTTTGAAATCGATGATGCCCTTTCCAAGATGACATGACTCATGTCCCTTTGCAGTTTTCATCTGGTCTTTTACATGGCATAAACGAAAACGGTTCGGATATTTTTTGAAATAAGTTAATGGGTCGATGCCTGCAGCAACTACCCAGTAAATATCCATTTCAAAATCTACCAAATCCTTATCAGTATTATCCATCATCACATCCTGTGGAACCTGACCATCTATTGGCTTGAAAGAATAATCATGATTATGATATGCAAAACGAATACCATTCTTTTTACAGATCTCTCCACTCTTATTAAATTCTTCGGCAAACTTCTTAAAATTGTCGATCGATTTTTGTGGGCCTTTGTAAGGGCAGATCAAGTATTTCATTCCAATGGCAGCAGCTTCTGCAGCTTTGCGTTCGAAATCTTTTTCAATATTGCAATGCGATGAAATGATCTTCATTCCAAGATCATCCATATATTTTTTATACTCTTTATGATCCATTCCCCAAAACATTCCTTTGGAACCTTCAAAACTTTCGATTTGTTTGTAACCATAAGAAGCAACTTTTTTCAGCGTGCCCTTTGCATCGGCTGTCATATCTTCTTTTACGGTCCATAATTGCAAACCAAAAGCGGGTAATTTTTTAGCAGCAAACATATCCAGTACACCTGCTGATTTTCCCTTGAATGGCAAAGACAATCCTGCGGCAGCAAATGCGCTCATACGTAGAAAGTCTCTTCTGTTATTTGACATACAATCGTTTTTAAAATGAATTTATAATGACTTCTGATTTCAAAAATGCTACTAGGTTGCCCAAGCTTTATCGCCTTTTTTATAAGGGATACATCCTTCGTATTTACCAGGAACAGCCACATAGCGCAAAGCCTTGGTAGCGCCTACTTCCGAAGTAAAGAAGCCCATCAGGGTTAACTCTTTCAGCATTCTGAAATAGTGTGTTGGATCTGTCTCTTTTTTTGTTTTCTGGTAATCTTTGGCTTCTTTGTCCAAATCAACCAACAGGTCATGTCGTTGCTGTGTGGTACTTTCCATGAAAGTTTTACCCGATTTCTTTTTGCTTGCATCATCCAGTTTCTTCAATCCTTCCACAAAAATGGTCTGGTCTTTTGCTTCATAACAGTCTTTCACATACACGCTCATAAATTCGCCCACTTTTGCTTCTTTAGCGCCGGGGGTATTTGTTGCGGGAAGAATGGTTTCGCCAATTTCATTCAAAAATGCAATATCATCTTTGCTGAAATTAACTGCTGCCAAGGCATTTTTATCTGTGTTTTTACAGCCCGATAAAAAAGCCTCAGCACCCAATAGTGTACCGCCTAACAGTAATGCAACACTGGAAATGGCTTCTCTTCTGTTCATTATGTTTATTTTAAAATGTTTTAAAATTTAAGCTACCCTAATTTAATATTATTGCAGCAACTTTTTTAATTATAGATTTTGTTTTTTCAATTCTTCCACAGCAAATGCAGCAGCTCTTGCGGTAAACGCCATATAGGTTAATGATGGATTTACGCATGATGATGATGTCATGAAAGCACCGTCGGTAACAAATACGTTTGGTGCATCCCATACCTGATTGTTTCCATTCAGTACAGAAGTTTTGCGATCTCTACCCATACGTGCGGTACCCATTTCGTGAATACCTTTTCCGGGGGTACCATCGCCATCATAACCATGTACGTCTTTTACGCCAGCGGCTGTAAGCATTTCAACTGCATCGTTTACACAATCCTTACGCATTTTTTTCTCGTTCTCTTTCAACTCACAATCAATGGCCAGAACGTGCAATCCCCACTTATCGGTTTTGGTTTTATCGATGCTAATCTTATTGTCGTGGTAAGGTAGCATTTCACCAAATCCACCCATACCCATTGTCCAACTACCCGGTTCAGTAAGTGCATCTTTAAACTCTGCACCAATACTAAATTCAGCAACAGAATGATTCCATCCTTCTCTGCTTCCTCCACCCTGATAACCAAATCCGCGAACATAATCGCGCTTATCGTTGCCTACATTTCTATAACGTGGAATATAAATTCCATTCGCTCTGCGACCGAAATAATATTTGTCTTCGTAGCCTTCAACCCTTCCTCCTGCACCGGTTCCAAGATGGTGATCCATCAGATTATGACCAAGCTCTCCACTACTACTTCCTAAACCTTCGGGCCAAACATCTGTTGCTGAATTCATCAGAATCCATGCAGAGTCTAAAGTACCTGCATTTAGGAAAACAATCTTTGATTTGTACTCAACGGTTTTATTGGTTTCTGAATCCAATACTTCTACACCTGTTGCTCTTTTCTTGTCTTTATCGTACAAAATTTTTGTAACGATAGAG
>JAIEMK010000046.1 GCA_019752295.1 Chitinophagaceae bacterium
GATTAGCAATAAAAGCGCCAAGAGGCATACCACCGCCAAGGGCTTTCCCCAATAATAAAATATCTGGTACCACTTCATACTGTTCAAATGCAAACAAAGTGCCCGTTCTGCCAAAGCCTGCCTGTATCTCATCAAAAATTAATAAAACGCAATGCGCATCACATTTTTTTCTCAATGCCCGAATCCATTCTTTATTGGGTTTAATGATGCCACTCTCGGCTTGTACAGTCTCTACAATAACACATGCCGTTTCAGAATCAATTGCATCGATCGCTTCCATGCTATTAAAATCAACATGCATAATATCGGGCAATAAAGGCCTGAATGCATTGCGCCAGTACTCGTCGCCCATTACACTCAATGCGCCCTGTGTACTGCCATGATAAGCACGATTAAAAGCAATCATTTTTGAACGGCCCGTAACCCGCTTCGCCAACTTCATAGCCCCCTCAGTAGCTTCGGCGCCACTATTGGTGAAGTACACACAATTCAAAGAGGCAGGCAATTGTTCTGTAAGCAATTTAGCATAAGTTGTTTGCGGACTTTCAATAAATTCTCCATACACAATCAGGTGCATATATGCTGCAGCCTGATCCTGCACCGCTTTCACCACGCGGGGATGGCTATGTCCAATATTACAAACGCTAAAGCCCGAGATCATGTCGATATACGACTTACCCTCCACATCCCATAAATGTATTCCGGCTGCTTTCACCATTTCAATACCAATAGGTGTGGCCGAAGTTTGGGCAACATGATTTAAAAATAATTGTCGGTTCGATAACATCACTTTGCAATATTACAAAAGAACAAAGGTTTCGTACAGGAAAAAGCTTTTCGCTAAGTAGTTTCGTATCTTTATAAAAATCTTTCCATGGCACTGATACTTCCTGTTCTGGGCAAATCTCCCCAATTTGGCAATAACTGTTTTGTAGCACCAAATGCTACCATCGTTGGGGATGTGGTAATGGGCGATGATTGCAGTATCTGGTTCAATGCGGTGGTTCGAGGCGATGTGAATTTTATTAAAATAGGTAATAAAGTAAATATTCAGGATGGCGCTATCATTCATTGCACTTATCAGAAACATCCCACTGTTATTGGCAATCATGTTTCTATCGGCCACAACGCCATGGTACACGGATGCACTATTCACGACGATGTATTGATTGGTATGGGTGCAATTGTAATGGATGAATGCATCGTTCATAGCAATGCCATTATTGCCGCAGGCGCAGTGGTCTTAGAAGGCACAGTTGTAGAAGCAGGTTCTATTTACGCCGGCGTGCCCGCAAAAAAAGTAAAAGACATTTCGCAGGATTTGATCCATGGCGAAATCAATCGCATTTCAAATAATTATATCAAATACGCATCCTGGTTTTCGGAACATAACAATGCACCCAATAAATAAATCATCTATGCGCCTAATACTAATTGTCTTACTCAGTTTGCTAATTAGTTCCTGCGGACTATTTCGCAGCAACTCAAAAGAAACAGCGGGCTTATCTTGCAATGGTTTGCACAGTAGAAATGTGGGTGCAGAAAAATTATTGTCGGATGATAAGAAGGCGAAGAATATGCCTAAATATAAAATGGATAAAACCCAGGACTATAATCAATAATTAATCTCTTCCATTTTCTCCAGTATGGTGCAATAACTCACATACCTTTCAATTGATACTTCCCCACTATTCACAGCAGCTTTAATTGCACAACCCGGCTCATTGATATGCATGCAATTATTGAACTGACAGCCCTGTATTAGATTGCGCATTTCGGGGAAATAATGCGAGAGCTCCTGCTTCGGAATATCTACCAGTCCGAACTCGCGTAAGCCAGGTGTGTCAATGATCTTACCGCCAAAATCTAAGTCAAACATTTCTGCAAAAGTGGTTGTATGCAAACCCTTTCCGCTCCATCCGCTTACTTCCTGTGTCCTCAACTTGAATTGGGGAAATACGGAATTAATGAAGGTAGACTTGCCTACACCGCTATGTCCGCTCAGTAAACTAATCTTATCTTTCAGCAAAGCTTTTATTTCATCCACACCAACTAATTCCTGTACACTCGCCAGAATTACTTTATATCCAATGGCTTCATACATGGCTTTCATTTCAGCAAAAATCACCATCTCTTTTTTTCTGTAGATATCGGCCTTATTAAAAACAATTACCGCAGGAATATGATATGATTCGCAGGAAACTAAAAAACGATCGATAAACCCCTGTGAAGTTTTGGGATCTTTTAAAGTGGCAAACAAAACACACTGATCCAGATTGCTCGCCACAATATGATGCATACGTTTATTATGCGGAGAAATTCTGGCCACATAATTTTTTCTGGGATAAATTTCGTGAATGATGGCCGACTCTTCCTGCACGTCTTCTATTTCCATTTCCACTTCATCACCAACAGCAATGGGGTTGGTGGAAGTAATTTCATCGATCTTAAAAATACCTTTTATCCGGGCATTGAATAGTTTTCCTTCTGCATTTTTAGCCCAGTACCAGCTACCCGTAGATTTATAGATCAATGCTCTCATTCACAACAAAGATAATATCCCACACCAGTTTGTCCAATAAAATAGCAGTCTGCAGGAAACTCTGTTTTTTAAAATATTAACCATCCTTCAACAGTTAAACGCCAAACACCATCCCTCCTCCCATCGAAATTCAATATCTTCGCCACATGACTAAGTTTGCACACGACGAGGTAGTGCCTTTTAAAGAGAGTGAATTAGAAAAAAAAGAGCAGGTAGCCCAGATGTTCAATAACATCGCCTTCCGTTACGATTTTTTAAATCGTTTTCTGAGCGTTGGAATCGACAAGGGCTGGAGGAAGAAGGCCATCAATCAACTAAAAACCTTACAACCCAAACTCGTTCTGGATGTAGCCACTGGCACAGGCGATGTGGCCATCATGACCTATCGCCAATTACATCCCGAACGAATTATCGGCATCGATATCTCGGAAGGGATGCTGGAATTTGGAAGAAAAAAAATTGCAGATCAGAATCTGTCGGCAGCTATAGAATTACAAAAGGGCGATAGCGAAACCATTCATTTTGCAACTGATTATTTTGATGCAGTAACTGTTGCATTTGGCGTGCGCAATTTTCAAAACCTCGAAAAAGGTCTGTCCGAAATGCACCGCGTATTAAAAACTGGTGGTAAATTAGTAGTATTGGAATTTTCGAAACCAAGCTTTGGCCCTGTAAATGCATTCTATCAGTTTTATATGAATGTAATTGGACCACGCATCAGTAAATTATTCGGATCAAATAAACAAGCATACCAATACCTGAACAAGAGTGTACAGGCATTTCCCGAGGGACAAACCTTTTTAAACCTAATGAATGAAGCAGGATTTACCCAAACTTATTTAAAAAAGCTTAGTCTAGGGATATGTACGATCTACTGCGGAAGCAAACCATAAAACTATTCCTCTCTTTCCTATTTGTAATGGCATGCCTGAATGGTATGAGCCAAAAGGAATTGTATCGCCAGGACCACGACGACCTGCCATACTATTTTGGATTAACCTTGAGTTATAACACATCATACCTACACCAAACAAAAAGTAGCAAATTTCTTGCATCCGACAGCGTATTGGTTGCCGAGCCGGGATCGAGTGGTGGCGTGGCTTTGGGACTATTAGGAACCTTAAAGTTGGATGATCACTGGCAGTTTAGAGTAAATCCACAACTCATCATCGGTGGATCAAAATATTTCTCATACAATCTGGCAAATACCAAACCGGGTGAACCCTCTTTTCAAAAACAAGTATTGCCATCGAATATTGTAAGTTTTCCTTTTCAACTAAAATTCAATTCCGACAGGATCGGCAATTTCAGAACTTATTTATTGGGTGGCATAAAATACGATATCGACCTGGCCAGTAATTCTACAGCAAGAAATGCAGACGATATCATTAAATTGGGCAGATACGATTTTGGTTATGAGGCGGGTATCGGATTTAATTTCTACCTACCCTTTGTAACCATCTCTCCTGAGCTAAAAATCAGTAACGGGCTATCCAACCTGCATCAGGTGGACCCTGCCTTGAAATTCTCGAATGTGCTCGACAAAATTTATTCGCGCATGATTGTTTTTTCGATTCATTTCGAAGACTAGGGTTTTATAAATATCTTCCCAAAATCGGTATCCCCATAGCAAGAATCAATAAATTGCAGCATCGAAACATTCAGCATGCAAAAATATCTGATCAGAAATACCTGTATTGTCAACGAGGGTAAGCGTTTTTATGGCGACTTGTTTATACAGAATGGGCGCATCGAAAAAATAGCTGCCAACATTTCGGCACCCGGCAATATCATCGAAATCGATGGAAGCAATCAATTTGTTTTACCCGGAGCAATCGACGATCAGGTGCATTTTCGTGAGCCCGGCTTAACGCATAAAGCCAATATTTACACCGAATCAAAGGCGGCTGTGGCAGGCGGTGTAACTAGTTTTATGGAAATGCCCAATACCAATCCACCCACATTTACACAAGAATTATTAGAAGCAAAATACCAGATTGGCAAACAAACATCCATTGCCAACTATTCTTTTTTCATGGGTACTTCGAACGATAATCTCGAAGAGGTTTTAAAAACCAATGAGAAGAAAAAGGACGTGTGCGGAGTAAAAATTTTTATGGGATCTTCTACCGGAAATCTTTTGGTAGATAACCCCATGCTGCTGGAGAAAATATTTGGAGGAACCGAATTACTGATCGCCACGCATTGCGAAGAGGAACGCATCATCAAAGAAAACCTGGCTTTGATTAGTGCGAGTAAAGAAAAGTTGGAAGCATCTGATCATCCCATCATCCGAAACGAAGAAGCTTGCTTTGAATCGTCTTTTAAAGCCATTCAGCTCGCCAAAAAATTTAATAGTCGTTTACATATTCTGCATATTTCCACTGCAAAAGAATTGCAGTTGTTTACCAATATGATTCCTTTAAAAGACAAGCGAATCACTACCGAAGTATGTGTACACCACTTGCACTTCAGCAGCGATGATTATGCGCGATTAGGCAATCAGATCAAATGCAATCCTGCTATTAAAGCGCCAGCAAATAAAACAGCACTTTGGGAAGCCCTGCTCGACGATCGTTTAGATATTATTGCCACCGATCATGCACCACATTTATGGGCCGAAAAAAATGAAGATTATTCGCTCGCGCACGCCGGCCTGCCACTCGTGCAGCACTCGCTTTTACTGATGTTGCACTATGCAGCGCAAGGAAAAATTAGTTTGGAAAAAGTGGTAGAAAAAATGAGTCATGCCCCGGCAGCCTGTTTTCAGATCAAAGAAAGGGGCTATCTGCGCGAAGGTTATTTTGCTGATTTGGTAATGGTAAATCTAAACCAAACTACAACCGTGTCAAAAGAAAATATCCTGTACAAATGCGGTTGGAGTCCGCTCGAAGGTTTTGTATTTCCTGCTACCATCACCGATACTTTTGTAAACGGACACTTAGTTTATGGAAATGGCTTGTTCGATGAATCTAAGCAGGGAATGAGATTGCAATTTGAACGCTAAACCAAAACATGCAAGTAGATAAAACCACGTTAACCGACCTCTCTATCTTCCATAGCGAAGAGGAGCAATCTGTTTTTCATCACCTCAATTTTACCCATACTAATGGCGGAAGGGAATACTTTAGATCCATCCTGAGTACACCGTTAGATTCTATCAAAGCCATCCACGATGCACAGAGAAGCATACAGGCATTGATGCAGTTACAGGAAAAATGGCCGCTACACTTAATAACGAATGGCACCATTATGGTTATCGAAAGGTTCTACGACACGGCGATAGATCCCTATCCTAAACAACCAAATCTGATTAGCAGTATTATCTATAAAATGCTACACGCACCCGATTATAGCATTACCAAATACACAGTTACCCATGCCATTGCATTTTTAAAAGGGATGAAAATTATTCTCGATTTGATTGGCCAAGATAAAAGAAGCCTACAACTGCAAACTTGGTATGATAAGATTGAGCATTTTCTTGACCGGCCTGTTTTGCAGGAAATGATTGAAATTAAGAAAGATACCAAACTTTCTCTGGCACAGAATTTATACTACGGCAATTACCTACGCAATCATTTTAAAAGACCGGCTGATGAACTGATTGATCTTTTTTATAAACTCGATGCATATATTAGTATGGCCATCGCCTGTAAAAAATATGGGTTTGTGTTTCCTTCAATTGAGGAGAGCGATCAACCTTTTGTGAATGCAAAAGAATTGTACCATTTATTGTTACCCACTCCTGTTGCTTATGATATTATTTTGAACAAAGACGAAAACTTTGTTTTTCTAACCGGTGCCAACATGGGAGGAAAGAGTACTTATATCAAAGCTGTTGGATTAAGTGTGTACCTAGCACATATTGGCATGGGCGTACCGGCAAAACAGATGCAGTTGAGTTTGTTTGATGGGTTACTCAGTAATATTCAGGTAGAAGATAATATTTTTAAGGGCGAAAGTTATTTCTACAACGAAGTACAGCGTATCAAGAAAACGCTGGAGAAAATCAGCGATGGAAAAAACTGGCTAATTCTAATCGACGAACTATTCAAGGGCACTAATATTCAGGATGCCATGAAGTGCAGTACTGCAGTGATTAAGGGCCTTATTAAAATGAAGCATAGTTTATTTATTTTATCCACTCATTTATACGAAATCGGAGAAGGGCTGAAGCAATATTCTAATATACAGTTCCGCTATTTCGAAACGAGTATGCAGGATGATATCCTCGAATTTAGTTATCAGATCAAAGAAGGCATCAGCAACGACCGAATCGGATACCTGATCTTAAAACGCGAGGGAGTTACCAAGATGCTGGAGGAATTGTGAAAGTATTCCATTAAGAGTCAGGAGCTTCTCGAATGGAGTGGTATCAGGAACGAAAGAAGTATGATAGGATGCGAAGCAACCAAAGGGAGGTATGGCTTGAAAACTCAACTACTAGACAATTGAGAAATTTTCATGCCATACTGTTTTCATGCCATACCGGCCTGACAAACTTATTGAGGACGATTACCTGAGAGAGACCTTATATCCCAGAATTTTATTATGCAGTGCTATAAGGGTATTGGTAGGTTGCTTACGTTTAATATTAAATCATAAGAATAATCTAACTCAATCCTCATCATTAAATATTTTTTTGAAAAAAAGTTCGATCCCAACAGTTCCCCAGTTTGAAGTAATTGGAATTATACTAACTAATGACCAATCAATATTTGACATATAATTTAAGATACCTACTTGAGTTGTATAATCTTTTACCTTTTCTAACTTATTCTCAACTGTTGAATCACTAAAAGTTTTGACGTTTTGCTGTTTCCCATAATCAATACTTGTAATATTATACCCCCCCTTTATTCTTGAAAAAGATAGACGTACTTCACAGTATTTAGTTATTTTCCTTTGTCCATAACTTGTCAAAATTGTAAGACTAAAGATAAAAACAAGTAAACTCCATTTGATTTTCATTGTATAATGTTTAGTGTATTTGTAGAAGCCCCTTTCTTTTGTAGTTTTTAATAAATCCGAATCCCGATAAAAGATTCTTGAGTTCTAACCTCTGCTGCTGTCTTTGATTTGCTATATGTGAATGTTGATGTTAGTGTATCTCTTCCTTTTAATTGGACAATACCTGAGGGTGCATGGCAGCTATTCACAAAAGTAAATGAGCCACCTGTACTATCCCCACCTCCGATGAAAACCATAAATCTTGACCCAGTTCTTTTAAAGAATATATCGTATGGATCAGGCCATAAATTTGGATTTGTGATTGTTGTATTACACCCTTTATCAATATTAAATAATTCAAAAGATCCATATGTGTACAAACTATCTGGCTTATTATATCTTACTTCGACTATTTGAGGATCACTCTTACTTATATCACTTCCAAAGTATCCTTTATATTTTCCAATAATTGGAGCGTTCTTCCAATGGATTATTCTAAACTTTTTATAAACAGTATCACTACTTTTATCATTTGGGAAACATTTTAAATTGGGAGTTCCTTTTACAATTAGACGTACATTAATAAGATCACCAGGTGAAACATTGTTATTATCGAAATATAATCTCAATTCGTTTTTACCACTCGTAAAACTCATTCCTTCAACCTGAAATTCAAAAGATGTGAGGTTTTGCAAAGACCCCATTGCTTTAAATGAAACAGTATTGTTTATTAAAACAGAATCTGTTTCAACCAGACTATCACCATGAATTTCAGAAATTTGTAGAACGGCTTTTATTGATGCCGCCTCTTTACACGGATCTGAGGGTAAAACATTAGTTCGTTTACATGCATTAGTAATACAATAAACCAAAACTATTAACCCTATAATCTTAATATGTTTCACTCAAATACATTTAAGAAAATAAAAACAAATTATTATTTCACGCCAATACCACTGCATTCCTACTATAAAATAGCGAAAACTCACCTAATTGAGCATGATGACCACTATTGTCTTGACGAATGAATGCCCCTTAATAAAAAATAACTTTCAGAAAATGAGGATGCTTATTTCTTTTTAAAAAGATGAGTTACTCATAAAAAGCTGTCAGTATTTGAATTAAAGATAAATAAATAAAACAAAAAAGTAATGTATTTTTTAGGCTCGAACAGGTTATTTATAGATTTTGCTATTTACAGTTTCTTAAAAATCATTGTTCTTTTTTGAAACAGTTAATTCTTACACTTTATAAAAGATACTGGCTTTGGAGTATCACTTCACTCCGCATGGGAAAGCAAGAGCATTTATCATATATAAAATGGTTGAATAACTTTATGCAATGAAGAAAATACTTGTTTTGCTCTGCTCGCTGTTTTACAGCATCGTATCATTTTCACAGAATACAATTTTGGTAATCACTCCGCATCCTGATGACGCAGAAGCATCTTGTGGTGGCCTGATTATAAATAGTGTGCTTTCGGGTAAACAGGTAGTGATTCTTACCATGACCGGAGGCGAATTAGGTATTGGAGGAAAATCGAATGATGAAGCAAGAAACATAAGGGAACAGGAAGCAAAAAATGCTGCGGATCTGATGCACGCAAAAATTAAATTCTTCGGCGCAATAGATGGCTCTCTTGCTGTTGACATTGCCAATACAAATAAACTGGATTCCATACTGCTTCTCATCAAGCCATCCATTGTGCTTGCACCATGGCCCCTAGATGTACACAACGATCATCAGGCTACAGGACTTTTGGCTTGGCGGGTATTCCAGGATAATCGCTTTTCATTTGAACTTTTTTTCTACGAAACAATTAACGAACCCCATACAAAAACATTTGGATTTACACCAACAGATTATGTTGATATCAGTGATGCATTGAAACAAAAAAGGCAGGCAGTTTTTAAACACCAATCGCAGCACCCCGAAGAATGGTACGAT
>JAIEMK010000077.1 GCA_019752295.1 Chitinophagaceae bacterium
CAATATCTAATCCCTTAGTAGGTTTCAAAATCAAAGAATGTGTAGCAAGAAATTTTTGAATATAAATGATACGCACATCTCCGCTTACCCCAGTTGTGCCTGTTGGATAAGTGGCATTTGAATCAATGATATTAGAATTCAACCATGCATGGGTATAGTTAAATGCCAACCATTTAAAGGGCTGAAAATCGAATCGCAGAAAGGGATAAGTGGGCGCTTTATCGGATAATACGGTTCTTCCATTTTCGGCATATCCCCATAGCAATCGATCTTTCCCCAATGTGATAGATCCATTTTTCCAGTTGTAACTGATATGGGCTTTAATCTCGCTGAAATTGTGGCCCGTTGCGCTCGGGTTGTATAATTTAATGATATCGGTTTCTGGGCTTTCGTTTCTAAAGCTGTCGATGCCCTTTCCCTTTTCGGTATAGTCGCGGTAAGAAACCTGAAAGGAGAACCGCTTAGCTTGTCCCCATAATTCTAAACCATTACTCAATTGTGTAAAGCCTTTGTTGGTTCCCGAAACCCGCATGATGCTTAAAAAGGGATCCACATTTAATTGAAAATCTTTTGAATGAACATACACGGTTCTGAAACGATTGTTCTCATCCTTTTTTAGAAAATGCATTTTATCGGTATCCGATCCGGCAATGGGGCGATACTCCTGCAAATAAAATTGCAATTCTTTTTTTTCGGTTTTAGAGAGTTGATCAGTTTTTGATTCTAATTCCAACAAGAGTGTTGAAATCTGTTTTCGGCTTACGGGTTGAACAAGATCCTGAAAATCGATCACCCCCTTTTGTGAGAATCGGTATAAGAAATGATACACTTCGCTATTGGGGTTTTCCCAAACAGTTTGTGCCGATAAACTACTTGCAATGATTAAAGCAAAGAATAAAATTTTAATACGCATTTTGATCGCCTCTTAAAATGTTGATGATGGTTTGTAGGATGATCTGAAGATCGAGCCAAAAAGTCCAGCGGTGTATATAATACAAATCGAAGTTGACCCTTTTTTGCATATCGCCGGGGGTTTTGGTTTCGCCCCTGCAGCCATTTACCTGAGCCCATCCGCTGATGCCGGGTAATACAATGTGGCGTAACATATAATTTTCGATGGTATGCATCGACTCGATATTGAGTGGGGTAGGATGCGGACGCGGACCAACCACCGACATATTACCCAGCAACACATTTAGAAATTGTGGTAGTTCATCGAGATTAGTTTGCCGCAAAAATTTACCAATCCGCGTAATTCTTGGGTCGTTTCTTTTAGCCTGCCGGTACTTACCCTTTTCATCTACATCAGTGCTTTCCTGCACCATGGTTCTGAATTTGTAGCAGGTAATTTTTTCGTTATTGAGCCCCCATCTTTCCTGTTTAAAAAAGATGGTTCCTTTTGAACTGAGTTTAATAATAATGGCAATGAGTGGAAACAAGATGATGCCAATGGTGAAGAATACCAGTAAAGAAAAAACAATATCAAAAGCCCTTTTCAGTAATCTGTTTTGCCATTGGTCGAGGGGAAGGTCGATGACACTGATGGTGGGCATCATACCAATATTATCAACCGTAATGGCCGATGATGCATATTGTTGCAGGTCGGGAAGGATGCGCACTTTTGTGCGATGATAATCGCAGACTTCCATGCAACGTTGAATATCGCGGTGTTCGCTATTGGGGAGTGCGATAACTACTTCGTTGATCAGTTCAGTTTTAAGAATTTGGGAAAGTGCATCGATATTGCCATAATATTTGCAGCCATTTATTTTAGCTGGTTTCTCATCAATCAGGCCAACGCATTCATATCCGTAGTAATAATATTTACTCACCGTTTCATAAAAGTTGATTGCCGAGGGAGTGGATCCCACCAATATTATTTTATCGTATAGTCGTCCCTGGTAGAGTGCTGCGTGTACACTTTTTCGAAGGAAGTATTTACTGGAAGCCACAAAAACAAAAATATAGAGCAAGTATTCTCCAAAAAAACGTGTGGAGTAGGAAGGCTTCGATTCGAAAAAATACAGGGTAGAGCTCAATAAAATGCTTAGCAAAAGAATATTATAGCCAATGAAAATAATTTCTTCCGAAAATTTATTGGATCTGCGATCGGAATATATTTTGGAAACCTGTGATAATAAGTACCAGAAAAAAATAGAAGAGCCAATGAATAAGAAACTAAAGTCGGATTTAAGATTACCAAAATAAATGAGGAGGTTAAAACAATAAGCCAGTATAATTGCAATAGCATCGGCCAAGTATCGGGTGATATTGTAATTCTTTACTTTGTTCTTCATAGCCGACTATTGCCCATTAAAATAATTAAAAGGCCGATGAAGGTAAATAAATATCCTGATGATGGCCTTGAATTGATAAAACATAACAGAATATTTGCATATAAATGTTAAATATTGATTTTACAGCATCATTTAAAATATCCGTTGACCAAACTACCAATGTCCTGTACCGATTTAAGCTGGTCTACATCTTTTTGATCAAACCCATAAAAAGCGGTAAAGGTATATTTTGGATTAATTCTTGAGGGGTCACTTCTATAACCATGATCGCCGGTTAATATGATACGGCAATTATTTTTTGCTGTAATCTTGTCTAATAAAATGCCCAATTTTTTATTGGTAAATTTCCAATAGGCTAAATAATGTTCCGGACTTTCGATCTGTAGTTTAAAATCAGGAGCTAAGACCATTGGCCCGTGCGGCATAAATAGGTGCACATAAATGAAGCAGTTTAAGTTTTTTTGCTTGCTCAATGTATCTGCCAAAGAGCTTAAAATTATTTTGTTATGCCCTTCTGACGGATAAAAAGTGTTTTTCAGACCTTTAAGTTTTAATCCATCGGAGTTGTAAAAAATAGATGGATAAACTGAATAACATAAAAGCTCTTCTAAAAAGTTCTTAGGATAATAATAGAGCCTTGTTAAAGGATTTGAATTGCCTAAATCAAAAATCCCGTAATTGATAATTTCAATATGTTTTTTGTTTAAACTATCTGCAAATAAAGACTTGATCAGTTTTTTGGGTCCAATTTGATTTATATTTTGTTTAGAATAAATTGAATCATGAGATAGATTAAAATTAAACAGGGAACTTAAACTATGAATCGTAGATGTTTCATGAGAATAAAAACTATTTTTTACTTTCCATCCTTTTTTAACCAGCATTTTGGAAAAATCAAATACTGAACTATCCCTGAATGCTTTTGATAAACCGATTGGAGAATTGTATTCATCCGAAATCATTAGTATGATTGGTTTGTTAACTGAATCTGTTGTTTTAATATTTTGATAACTATTCTTAAAGCCATCAATATTCTCTATTGTTTTATAATCGTAGAAGAGTGAAATTAGTGTAGATACAAATAGTATAAAAAAAAGTACATTCTGCAACCGGAAGATAGTTCTTTTATATCTGAAAATACAGTATTGAATACCGAAAATTAATGCAAAAATTGGAGCGAAAATAACCCTGTTTCGAAAAAGTTGATAATGAAATTGGTATATTTCCCATCTGTAAAATAAGTCAACAATATTTAAGCCGTAAAATAATAGTATAATGAATACGAGTATTAGTATTGATAAAAAATTAAGCTTTCTGCTCTTGTGCATATATAAAAATGAAAATGCAATCTGTAGAAGTGCTAATATGCTGAAGGATAAAAATATTTTAATGGTTGAATAATATGCAGAATTATAAATATCTATCCAATGAAAAGAGATATATGGGAGAACAAATAAAATAATCGATGGTATAGTTAGCGAGAAATGTTTTTTAAAAAAAGACTTGAGCATTATTTCTTTTTCCATAGGTATAAAATTCTATCTGAGTCCTCTATTTTTCTTTCTTCTATCAAGTCAAAGAAATGATAGAAACTGGCTTTGAAGTTTTCTTCATTATAAGTTGAAAAGATATCTTGCCTGCTTTGTAATAATAACTTGACTTTGTTGTCAGTTTTTGGGATAAATTCTACAATGGCAAATTGTTTGGATAATTGAGCAAATAATTCTGCAATATGCACCATCGAAAGGTTTTTGCCAATGCACAAATGGTGTACTAATGCCAAAGCCATTACCAGATCGGATTTTCCCCTTTCGATAAATGGGCGATATTCTTTGTTGAGCATACCCAAGGCCGGACTTGTTTCGGCCAGATCAATTACTAGGGTAGTAATATTTTGATTTTTTTTTTGTTGGATTTTTAACTCGATCTGATCAACACAAGTTGAATCGGATTCTGCTGCAATTACCTGTTCTGCAATTTTGGATGCCAGCATTGAGAATAAACCTGTATTAGCTCCGAGATCGATTACAGATCCTGGTTTAGTTTGCAAAAGCCATTCCGAAATAATACTCTGCTTATCAGTTAGGTAATTTTTTGATTCAATATCCTGTTGATAATAATTGATCCAGTTTCCCACAAAAAAATGTGCTTGTTTCCACGATTTTATGGTTGAAATAAACATCCCAAAAAGCTGTAGAATTTGTTCGGTGGAGAAACCCTTTGGGTGAATAAATTTTGAACCCTTTTTATTATCATAATATGCATGCAAATGTATATGTAGCAGGCAGGATAGATTGAACCAGGAGCGCAGGCCCAATTGTTTGCTTATAAATTTTAAAGGCATCCCCCTTAAAGAAGCTGTATTGAATTTTGCCCAGTCGGATCCCTTATACTTCATGAGAGCGAGAGGTGAAAAAAAAGATTCACAAAATTGGCGATAAGCTAGCCAAGGATCATTGTTTTTAAAGAATATAAAAGAAGTAGTGTCGAATAGGATTGCTTTACCAGACTTTAAATAAAAATTAAAAGGGCTTGCGTCTTTGAGAATCATACCATATTCCAATGCAATCTGATTGATTTTTAAAAATGCCAGTATTGCTTTTCTCCACTGAATAAACGACCACTCATAAGGATAGCTTTGAAATTGCAGTTGCTGTGGAAGGATAAGTTTGTAAACATTTTCATCGTCAGAATCACTCTCTATTTCACGGTGCGGAATTAATAATTGCTCCTTCACCAAACGATCGTAAAGCCCTGATCGCATTAGGTGATCGTAGGGCTCTTTATAGCTAAGGAAAATATAGCGGACAAACTCCCCATCCTTTTTTAGTACATAAGCATCGGGATCCTTAAAAGAAAAATATTGAGGTTCAATCAGCATTTTCCTCAATATTTTCTTTTTTTAAAAACTTAAATTTTAAAAAAGCAATAATTTTTTTGAAGAATATCATGATGGTTAGGAAGCCAGAAATGAGCGCCTGAAATAAAAGACTACCGGATCCTGGATCTAAATATAAAAGGGATACATGAAGCATAAAACTAGCTGGTTTAACAAACAATGAGGGTAACTAGTCAGTAGGACAATCTAAGAACTTGTAAGTTTAATCCTACTTTGTTTTTTTTAATATAATTTAAAGTTCAATCCATTACGATTTAAAACACTCTAAAATCGGTCAGTCGTGTCTCGTAATCGGTGAATGCTTCGAGCTGATTTCTATTTTATTTAAAAAAACTAACTTCATCTTTTAATTAAAATTCCAAGAGAAATAGATTCAAGGATTTGTTCTGGGAACCAGTAAATTATGAGTATTACGAAACTGTCGGTATTTGGCATCAACTATGCCGCTATTGATTATACAATTGCAACGGATTATATCATTGCATCTGCTGTAAAAAGAGAACAGTGCGGTGTTTCGGCCTTGGCAGTGCATGGACTGATGGAAGCTTATAATAATCCCGAATTCAGGGAGCGGGTAAATAAATTGGATTTGGTAGTGCCAGACGGACAACCCATTAGGTGGGCGATGAACTTATTGTATAATTGCCGATTGAAGGACAGGGTATATGGCCCGGATTTAACAGTGAAAGTATTAGAACGCGCAAATGAGCTTGGTTTAGCTGTGTTTTTGTTTGGCAGCAAAGCAGCAACCCTTCAATTACTCTCAAAAAATATTCTTGCTAAATATCCTGCCATTAAAATTGTTGGCATGCAGGCAGACCGATTTAGGGAAGCCACAGATGAAGAGGATCTTGCCGATATTCAATTGATTAATAGCTTAAACCCAAATTTGGTTTTAGTTGGGAGAGGATGCCCAAGGCAGGAAAAATGGGTATCGGATCATTTAGAAAGCATTAAAATACCGATGATGGCGGTGGGCGCAGCTTTTGACTTTTTGGCGGGAACTCTTGATCAGGCCCCAAAATGGATGCAGCGAAATGGATTGGAATGGTTGTACAGGCTATACAAAGAGCCGGGCCGCTTATGGAAACGCTACCTGTTTACAAATACCCAATTTTTGTTTTTATTTATAAGAGCATTTTTGTTTAAACGGTTTCGATAATTAATTTGTGGTCTTTTAATAGCATAAACACGAAAGTTTTGAGAAAGTTATTAGTTACAGGGTCTTCAGGTTTAATAGGGTCGGAAGTATGTGGATTTTTCAGTAAAAAAGGATGGGAGGTTCATGGAATTGATAATAACCAAAGAGCCATTTTTTTTGGAGAGAATGGTGATACGAGGTGGAGTCAACAAAGACTTGAGCGGGAACTAAAAAATTTTACCCATCACGAAGTGGATATTCGAAACAGGGATTTGATTTTGGAAACTATTTTTTCGATCAAACCCGATGCCATTGTACACGCAGCCGCACAACCGAGTCACGATAAAGCCGCACTGATTCCCTTTGATGATTTCGACACCAATGCGGTGGGCACTTTTAATATGTTGGAAGCAACAAGAAGGTTCTCCACTAATATTCCCTTCGTACACTTATCGACCAATAAAGTATATGGCGATAGGCCCAACCATATTAAAATAAAAGAGTTGGAAACCAGGTGGGATTTTGATGATGCAGATTTCCTGTATGGGATTCCTGAAACCTTGTCGATCGATCAAAGTAAACACTCGCTTTTTGGCGCTTCAAAAGTTTCGGCTGATATTACAGTTCAAGAGTATGGCAGGTATTTTAATATGCCTACAGTTTGTTTGCGGGGTGGATGTTTAACGGGCCCCAACCATAGTGGTGTGGAGTTACACGGGTTTCTGAGTTATTTGATTAAGTGCAATTTGGAGCAAAAAGAATATTCTATTTACGGATATAAGGGCAAGCAGGTGAGAGATAATATTCATGCTCTGGATGTTGCCGGTTTTATTTATGAGTTTATTGAAAATCCAAAATCGGGAGTAGTATATAATATTGGCGGGGGCAAGGAAAATACCTGTTCGATTTTGGAAGCCTTTTCTTTGATAGAAAATATTTCTCAAATACCCATGCAGCATCGATATAGCGATGTGCATAGAATTGGAGATCATATTTGTTATTATAGCGACCTGCGGAAAATGAAAAAAGATTATCCCCATTGGGAGATCACTAAAGATTTGGAGACCACTTTCCGGGAAATTTATTTGTCGTGGGTGAATCGAAATTTGCATAAATCATCATAATTGTCTTAGATGCCCAAGCCCTTCAAGAAAATATTTTATTTGATTTATGATTTGATGGCTTCGTTGATTGGTCTACTCTTATTGCCTGTTTTAAAAATTACCCGTAAATATGGTGTGGAGCATTTTCCATTGCAATCAACCCTTTTTAAATGGGTAGGGATATTCCCCATTCGCGACCACTATTATGAACCCCGTTTTGTTTTTGAGAAGGATTTTGATGCTTCGAAGATTAGAGCAATTGCTTTTGATTTAGGGCTGCCTGAACAGATTGCGCTCTTGCAATCGCTAGATTTTGTAAATGAGTTGAAGCAATTACCAATCGATACTTTTAGCAGTAAGAGTGATTTTTTTGTGAACAACCCCAATTTTGGCGCCGGCGACGCTGAACTTTATTATTTAATGCTTCGTAATCGTAACCCCAAAAAGATAATTGAAATCGGCGCTGGATATAGCACGATGCTATGTTTGAAGGCGATAGAAAAAAATCGGGAAGAGGACTATGAATGTGAACTGGTTTGTATTGAACCTTTTGAAATGCCTTTTTTAAATGCTGTTTCAAATATTACACTGATTAGATCGGAAGTGGAAAAACTGGATATCGATTTATTCAAAACACTGCGTGCGGGCGATATATTGTTTATCGACAGCTCGCATATTATTCGCCCCGGTAATGACCTGCTCTTTATTTTTTTTCAGATCTTACCCGCGCTTCAAAAGGGAGTATTGATTCATATACACGATATTTTTACCCCGAGACACTATCCGCAGGAATGGTTGACGAGGCAAATGCGTTTCTGGAATGAGCAATATTTGCTGGAGGCTTTTTTATATAATAATCGGGAATTTAAAATATTATTTACGATCAACCACCTTATAAAATCACATTTTGAGGAAGCCAGAAAAGTATTGATTCACCTGCAACCCAACTCAGAGCCTTCATCGTTTTGGATGGAGAAGGGATAGTACCACTAAATTAGTTTCCCCGCCAAACCGTGGTTTGGAGGGGGCGCCAATTTCGCTTTAGCGGAATATGGCGGGGGTGGTTGATTC
>JAIEMK010000072.1 GCA_019752295.1 Chitinophagaceae bacterium
ATAAACTGAGTCAATTTTAGAAGAAAACACTTAAAGATAATTTTGCTGCAAACTTGGTTCCAGGGGTAAAATGAATTTCTTCAACAGGTGTGGTTTCATTTTTTAGTCTACTTTCTGTATCAAATTGTGTTTCTTTCCATTTAACATTGAAAATATTGTTGATGGTCAACCCGATTTCGTATTTTTTTTTGGTATAGTTAAGCACAAAATCGTTTACGAAGTAGCCACTTGCTACAATTGAATTATCTTCTTTTGCTGGCCGATCGCTTAGCCAACGATATCGGATACTTCCATTAATGCCGTTTTTGTTTTTATAAGTAATTCCACCAGTACTACTCCAAACCGGAGCCAATGGAATATAATTTTGACTTTTAAGTTCGTCTACAAACCGACCATGTGCATAGTTAAGATCTACATCAATATAAAGTGATTTTATAGGTTCATATCGCGCTGAAAAATCAAATCCCGTTCTTTTTGTTTTGCCAGAGGGTTCTACAAAGGCGCCATCTCCGCTGTATACAAATTCCTGATCAAGCCATAAATACCAGATTGCTGCTTGCAACAATAAATTATTGGTTGGTTTTATAATAGTTCCCAGATCTGCTGAATAGGCTGGGGGTGCTACTTTTCGGCCATTCTCCAAAACTGAAACTCTGGTATCATTTGTATGAAAGCCTTTTCCAATATTGATATAATACTGTGTTGACTTATCCTTATGATAATACAAACTGATTTTTGGACTTACTATTGCTTCGTTTGATTTGAATAAGCTATCGACTTTTAAATGATCTGTGTAATCATTCAAGAATTCGTCAAATCTTAATCCAGTATTTAAGCTGAAATGGTTACTGAATCGGAAGGTCTTATTAATAAATCCAAATGCATTGGTTTCTGCCACATCTCCGAAAGCTAATCGATCTAGTAAAGTAAATCGGTCTTTTGTGTGTGATAATTCCAAGTTCTTAATTTTATCTAAACGAAATCCTATACCAAAATCAGTATTGGTAATGATTGATCCAATATTGCCATCTCGATGATAGGTACTATTATAACCATAAATATTTCGGTTTTCTTTTTGGCGGATCTGGTCTCCATTGATTGGATCATTCAAATAAAAGGTGAAGTTGGTGTGTAAATCGAAATAATAATTGGAATAGTACAATTGATTTTTTAAATAAGAGCCGTCTTTAAAAGTACTAACAAGTTGCATATTGATATTGGAGCGTGCAGTTTCTCCACCCTCTGTACTGTCTATAGCACCATAAAATCCAATGGATCCATCAGCAACTGCCCGGTCTGGGATTTGCCCGGAGGCATCCCATTTGCTATTAAATGTAGATGCTGATAAAGAAAGATAAGTTTGATTACTGATCTTACCATTATACTTTGTAAAGAAATTGAATCTATTAAAATCTTGTGGATGTTCAAAAAAGCCATTGGAATAAGCATATTCTGAAGCTACATACCATGACTGCTGTTTAGCCTTTGCTTTTTCTCTAAGTAAATTAAGCATGCCAACAACTCTATAGGTATCAAACATTCCGCCTTCAAATTTTAAGAGATTATAGTCCAAGGCATTTTTTGTTTTTAAATCAACATACCCAGATGTAGTAAAGTTTCCTTTCAAAGCATTATATGGCCCTTTTTGAAAGTCAACTTCAGCAACCGTTTCAGGAATAATAAAGTGCATATCAGCATAACCTTGTCCATGTGCTTGCGAAACCAAATTGACAGGTAATCCATCAGCACTCACATTGATATCAGTACCATGATCGCAATCAAACCCACGAATAAAGATCTGTTCTGCTTTTCCTCCGCCTTGATGTTGACCAATAAATAAGCCCGGAACCATTCTTAGTATTTCTTGGGAATTGTTAACACCCTTCATTTTTATATCAAGATCGCTTACTATTTTATACTCTTTTCCAACATTGGAATTTACTGAAACTTCAGTTAATGAAGTTTTAGTTGGAGATAAAAAAATGGTATCATTCAATAATAGTTGATCAAGGGAAATAGATTTAACAGAATAGCCAATACTATTGATTTGAAGACGTTGAATGTTACTAGCAGTAATTTTATTAAATACAAACCTTCCACGATTATCTGTATTGGTGTTTTGAGAAGGGAGAATAGATACCAATGCACCTTCTATAGGTAGTTTGGATTGGTTATCAAAAACAAACCCTTTGATTAGTTTTTGAGCTTTTACTTCTCCAAATGAAAAAGCAATTAGGAATAGAAAGAAGGCAATTATTTTTTGATTAGTTTGAAGCATAATGTCAATCAAAGATAAAAGCAACGTAAATACAACATATGATTTAAGTCATCTTTTGGTTGAGGTATTAAAAAATTAGACTTTTAAAAAAGTATTACAATTTATTATTCAAAATTAATAGAGAGAAAAACTATGAAAACAAAAGAAGTATATGGGTATAAAAAAATAGAACTACATAAGTAGTTCTATTTCAATTAATTATCAGTGATCTGGCTAGGACTCGAACCCTAACGCCAAGATGCTGATATAGCTTAATTCTCTGGAGTGTTTAAACCGATGTATACCGATTTGCATACCTTATAAAATATAGTAAAGAACTTGTCAAATTGGGTAGAGTTTGTACTCATTTGAACATGATAAAGTTAACCAAATTGTATCAAATAAAATAGTTTGATAACCGTTTTACTGTGCCAGATTACAATAAATGAATGTATTTGTGAATACTGTTTAAGAGTTCCTCAAACTCAGGTTGCCCCTTGTAGTATAATTTAGAAGTATCTAGATATCGCTTTTGAAAAGCTGCTCTTTGGTCTGGATCAGAAAGTAGAAAGGCCTGGTTTTCTGCGATTGGTATTGCATAGTCTGCTTTTGGGAAACGAGCCTTCTTATGCTCTTGATAGGCTTCTGTTTTAATAAACTCTTGGACCTTTTTGGTTTTCAATAAACAATACAAATCGTAATATTGGCGCATATAGTTTTTGCGAACAATGCCATCAGTTTGTTCCTGCCGGTATTTAGTGGCTACTGTTTGTAGTTTCTCTACAAAAGTGTATCCCGGATCATAACAAATAATGTCTAAAGCGGTATTGTCCGTAAATTCTATATCATCAGTCTGCTTGGCTCTATCTAAAGCCCAGGAGCTTATTGTGAGTTTACTGTTAGGTGTAACAGTGTCAAATCCTGCTTCCAATAAAATACCCTCTTTGGTACCTTCTACTTTATCAACTTTATTTTCGTAATACAGTCGAATTCCTCCGGAAGTAAAAGTATTATTGTCAAACTCATGATCTCTTTCCTGTGAAATGATGCCATCGATCTGAATGTTTTTGACTAACCATTCAAAAAAGGCAGCCCTTGAATCAATATGACTTTGTTTGATCTTGCGAGGGTCCTCAGTTACATTCATTTCTGGATCCGGGGTGATATGTATATCAATGTCTTCAGAAAAGCGATCAATGATCTGAAATCCTTTTGAAAGGGATGTGCCGCCTTTTAGCTCAAATTGAAATCCCTGTTTTTTAAGACCATACAGGGTATGCATGATCCAATAATCTTTTTCCACCAACCCCGCCTCAATGCCCATTTCATCTGCAACGATATCCAGTAGGGATTTGAAATCTTTATTTTCGTGTAGATAAGCCATTAGAGACTTTGAGGTAAAAGTGATGCAAATATTTTTTTAGTGGCTACATGGCCATAACGCTTTACGGCTAGGTTCAATTTACGTTGATCTAAAGTAGTTACTTTATCTGCAACTTTTGCCAAAACCTGCTTGGAATCCTCTGCAAGTGATTCGAGGTTATTGACTAAATCAACCATAAGAAACTCTTTGCTGAGCGTATTCGGGAAATCAAGCTTAACATGAAACTGATATTCGCGGTTGCCAAGTTTTACTTTACCATGGCGCTTGTTGTTATAAACCACTCGCTTGTTGTATAATTGGGTAGTGCCTAAGCCTAAACTGTTATAGAGGTTAGGGGAAGTAACCAAAAATCGATCAGTTTTTAAAAAGCCCTCAAGCAATTCGTTCTCATCTGGAGGTGTTTTGCCAAAAGCACTTTGTTTAGGAGAATAGTATAGCCCCTGGGAAAGCTTTTCCAGCTTCCCATCCAACACTAATTCCTGCAGGTGACGATCTATTGAGGTAGACCATTTTGATAGGTCTTCTCGACGGTACACTTTGCCTGGTCTTAGCCTTTTTTTGAGTTCCTCTAGCTTGGCCATAACTAATTCTTTGATGCAAAGATAAGGTAATATGAATGAATTGTAATTTAAAATTCATGCAAAAATTCTAAATTTGTTAGAAATATTTTGGCGAATAAATAGACGATTTATGATGTATTTGTCAAGTATTTGGTGCAAAATACTTGACATTCTTAAGTTTAAACAGTGTGCTAATACCTAAATCAGGTACTTACAAATCTTTTTAAAAAGTAAAATATTTGGGGATGTAAAAAATATAAATGTATTTTAGTAGTGTACTAGATAACTAATACACTTATGATACAAATTGAAAACTTGTCATTTGGATACAGTAAAAAGAAATTATTGTATAAAGATCTAAGCCTAAGCATTGCGGAGGGCAGTATCTATGGATTGTTAGGGAAAAACGGAGCTGGTAAATCTACTTTCCTAAAAAACCTAATGGGCCTTCTATTCCCATTAAACGGAAGTATTACTGTAAATGGATACTCACCCAAGAAACGATTACCATCTTTTTTAGAAACCATTTATTTAATTCCAGAGGAGGTAAATGTGCCACCATTAACCATGAAGGAATATAAAAAATTGTTCTCCCCGTTTTATCCAAATTTTAATGACGAACAGTTTTTTGATTATTTAAAGCAACTTGAGGTGAATGAGGAGGGTAAATTAAATACACTTTCATTTGGTCAGCAGAAAAAATTCATTATTGCTTTTGCATTTGCATGTAACACAAAAGTGTTGTTATTAGATGAACCTACCAATGGGCTTGATATCCCATCAAAAATTAGATTCAGAAAACTAATCTCATCAGTTTTTACAGAGGATAAAATCATATTTATATCTACACATCAAATCAGGGACTTAGATAATCTAATTGACCATGTAATAATTGTAGATAATGGAGATCTGCTTTTAAACTCATCCATTGAGGTAATATCTGAAAAGTTAAGCTTTAGAACTGTTATTGAAGTTTTAGATGGTACCAAAGTTCTATACAAGGAAGAGTCGCTAAAAGGTGCTACCATAGTTGTCGAAAATACAGAAGGTGAAAACTCTAAAGTGAATTTGGAGCATTTATTCAATGCAATTACAGAAAATCCAGAAAGGGCAAAATTAATTTTTAAAGCATAAAAGATGAACAACACATTCAATGCAAAAAGATTTGGCTTAGTGTTTAAAAAGACGCTTTTTGAAAGACAAATGCAAATGTTTGGATTTACTGCACTTACTCTTGCCCTTGTCTTTATTATATATGCTGCTTTCAGAACAATTAGTGGTTTTGAATTAGCTCAAAACATAACTTTTATTTTGGGATTCTCATTAAGTAGTTGCTTTATGGCATCGTTTGTATTTGCGTATTTTTCTTCAAATGCTAGCGGCTCGTCTTATCTAACACTTCCCGCCTCGTCTTTTGAAAAATGGCTTTGTGGTGTTTTAATTGCAGGTGTTTTGTTCCCTTTGATTTTTCTCTTATTCTTTCGGATCGTAGATGCCAGCTTTGTTTGGTTTTATCACAATAATTTAGATTCTACTAGTCCTGAATATAAAATCCAATATAACTCAGTTTTTATATTGCCATTAGACGGTGCTGTTGCAAGGAAAGTGTATCCATTGTTCCTAGCACTCTCAGGTTCTATGATGCTAGGTTCCTTGTATTTCAATAAGGTTAGCTTTATAAAAACTGCAATAACGCTTTGTATTATTTGCTTTGGAGGCTTTGCATTGAATTGGATTTTTGCAATTATTTTCTTTGGGAATGTCACTGATGCAGCCCCTTTTAACCATGTAACAATACCAGTGGGAAAAGAAGAAGGATCTATTGAACACTCAAAGTTTTGGGCTAACATTTTTTTTTATGGTATTGCTTATGTTGTCCCAATATTGGTTTGGGGGATTTCATATGTACGTTTGCGTGATAAAGAATTTTAAAATTATTGAATGGACTTTAAAGAAACTCCTGCTATTTACCTACAAATATCAGAATATGTTTGCGAACAGATTTTATTAAAGAAATGGAATCTGGGTGATAAAATTATTAGCATCAGAGATCTTGCAATCATTATGGAGGTAAACCCTAACACAGTGCAACGAGCTTACGATTTTCTTCAACAGCGGGATATAATAATTAACAAAAGAGGAGTGGGTTATTTTATAGATAATGATGCAATGGATCTAATTCTTGCATTTAGACGGGAACAATTTATGAAAAATGAATTACCTATTTTTTTAAAAAATATGTATTTACTAAAAATTGATATTAAGGACATAAAACCGTTATTCGAACAGTTTGTAAAAGATAATTTTTTAAAATGATATTATGAAAAGAAGCACAAGAATTCTATTTTCAATTTTAACAATGCTGATCGCATTGCTGTTTCTTTCCAATATGGTTATGAAAAATGAATATAATAAAGTAGACAAATCAGACCATTTTTGGAATTTTGAACAAGTATCAAATCTTCATTTTAAATACCTTAAAATAGAGGGAGGCAATATTACTGATATAGCTTTCGAACCGAGCCCCAATTACTCTGTACGGGTATTGAATCAATGGCAACATAACTATCCAGCGCTTATCAAAACATCTGTGATAAACGATACTCTTTTTGTGAAATTCATTTACAAGCCATCTGATAAAGATTTGGGTGTGGGTGGTGTGAGATGGTTGAAATGGACAACTTCTGTACGCATTTTTGCTCCTGAACTTATTTATGTTAATTGTATCGATACTCATTTAGAAATGTTCAAATTAAAACAAAAGAATCTTACGGTAAATATGTCTGGTAAATCAAAGTTTGAAGTGGAAAGCATGTTTAACAATCTTGATTCATTGAATATTTCTCTAAAAGATTCTTCATCAGTCGTTTTTGAAATGTCTCCAGAATATATACCAACTTCAGAAAAACATATTAAAACCCCAAATGGTGCAGTAATTAAAAGTGCAGAAGCTATGTCAATAAAATCAGTTAAAGCGAATATACAAGGGTACTCCGTATTAAACCTTGGACATGCACAGATTGACTCATTGGATTTAAATATAGCTGATAGCTCTGCTGTAATTCTTTCTGGAGGAGCGTTGAGGAAATTCAAATAATGGGCAATTAGTTTGAGATGGAATTGCACCATCTAGTGAATTTAAACCACGATATACATCAATATAATACAAAACTCTTTCAGTTTAGTGGGTTTGCGAACGGACGGGATTCGAACCCAATCAATAAAAACCTTATTTAGTGAGATTTTCGTGATAAATAAATCGATGGTTAACGATTTTTATTTTTTCATATTTGTTGTTAAGAGTTTGTCTTAATCGCTGAATTCAGATATCAATTTTATGCAATAAAAGTACTTAATATCGTAAGCTTTATGGATCCAGTAAATGTTTCGGCTGCATTCAATTTCACAGAATGCTAGTTTTCTATTCATTGGAACTTTTGCATTTTCCGCGTCATTATAGATATTGACAATGGGACGATACTTAAATAAACAATTGATTAAACTGATTTAAAATCATTTAACAACATCATTAGTCAATGGATTGTTAGGTAACAAGGAAATTGCAAAATTTCAAAAATCGTTTGAATAGTGAAAGACACATAACACGATCTCCAAGCAATTCATACGCTTTCATTATATTGACAAAACCATCGTGTCCTGATTCAGTTGACAAGTAGTCAATCATCTCCTTTTTTGTATTAATATTGGCTAATGCTGCTGCTACTCCATAATGAAGATATTTGCTCTCACTTCTCATAAAGTCTGTGTGTGGATAGGAATGCTCTTTTAGTATTTTTGTAAATTGAGTTATGTTTCCTTTAATAGTATAGGTTTTTTCAATCAACGATTGCCAATTGTTTAAGGATTTTATTTCAATATTTCTTTCATGATTTAATAACTGCATATAAAGCAATTTCAAGCCTTTAATGTTATTGCAACGATTAACAGCAGCTAAGAAACTCTTTTCGATTTCAGGATCATATTCCTTTTTTGTATGCTGATCGTCAGTAGTTTCTTCCAGAATATTAACCGGCCGATTGAGGTGTGATGATTTAGTCGGACAGTATTTTGTCTTAGTTAATAATAGTGTTTCAAATATAATACTTATAGTTTAATACAACAGTCAAAGTACACATGCATTGAT
>JAIEMK010000042.1 GCA_019752295.1 Chitinophagaceae bacterium
AGCCCAGTTTGCTTGCTCTAAAAATGTAATCTGCTTTGCATCGGAACCATCTGCATTTGCTACATATACTTCCATATGTGTCGGAGCTACTAGCCCTTCTGCCAATAAAGCTTTATACTCTTTTACTTCAGTTTCGGTCTTTGGGCGGCTAGCTCTCCATACAATTTTTTTGCCATCCGGACTAAACCATGCACCTCCGTCGTACCCCAGCTCATTGGTCACTTTCTTTTCTTTTCCCGATTTAAGGTCCATCACGTATAGGTCAAGATCGCCATCCTTACCACTGCAATAGATCATTTTTTTCCCATCTGGAGAGAGCGTTCCTTCTGCATCATAGCCCTTTGCAGTGGTTAATTGTTTTACAATTTTGCCGCTTAGGTCAGCCATAAAAATGTTGTATGAATCATAGAGGGGCCAGATATATTTATTTCCATATTTAGACCTATCGGGAAGGGGTGGGCAGCTATCCGCACCCAAATGTGTGGAAGCATAAATGATATGTTTACCATCTGGCAAAAAATAAGAACAGGTTGTTCTACCCTTTCCACTGCTAATCATTTTATAAGTGAAGGGTTCATTAACACTGGTGGGTAGTTTACCAATAAAAATCTGATCACAATTCAAACCCTCCTTAGGATTGGTTCTCTGAAAAATAATCGACTTGCCATCATAACTCCAGTAAGCTTCCGCATTATCGCCTCCAAATGTTAACTGCCGAATATTTTTAAAATGCTTCTCTCCTGCAAAATGTACCGAATCGGGAATGGGTGCTTTTCCCTGAGAAAGACCAAGATTTAAAAACAGTAAAGAAGTAGCAATGAATAAACTCAATTGTTTCATGTGTCTTTTATTGATTTTGGCCAATGGCTCTTTGCAGAATATGTTAATATCGAACAAAAATAAGTAGTTGCAACATGTATTTTGTCAGAATTTTGACATAAGAAGTATTGCCTTTGTATTTTTGTGAATGAACAAAATTGTAGTCCTCATTTTTCTGCTATCGGTTATTGCATGTAATAACACAACAAAAGAAAAAAAACTAAACAACAAACAAACTGCTCTGCCTGAAGCGGTCAAATCGCTGATGCAACTATCGAAACAGTTTCCCGACAGCGTTGGTTTGCACCTTCGTTTGGTAAATGCAATGGATAGTTTGGGAGATTACCCAAAGGCCCTGCATGAAATGGATTTGATGATTCAAAAAGACAGCGGAAATTTTGGACTTTGGTTTAAAAAAGCAGAGCTGAAAACAGCAGCCAAAGACACTATTGGCGCAATTCATGCATACAGTAAAGCGGTTAGCATTTATGCTTCACCGGATGCGCAGCTCGCACTTGCTAATCTATATGCTGAAACAAAAGACAGGCGATCATTAATACTTTGTTCGCAGGTGGCAGATCTTAGAATGGGCAGAACTTATCAGGCACATTGCGATTTTATTTCGGCGGTTTATTTTGCCCGAACAGGAAATTATACAAAAGCCATTCAGGGATTTAACCAGTGCATCCTGAATAATTATACTTATATGGAAGCATATATGGAGAAGGGATTTATATTTTACGACAACAAACAATTGGATGATGCCATCAAGGTTTTCCAGACTGTTATTACCATAAAAAATAATTATCCCGATGGGTATTACTGGCTTGGAAAATGCTTTGAAGCAAAAAAAGATCGCCCTTCAGCTATTGAAAATTATGAAAAAGCCTTTTCGCTTGACCCTCAGTTGCATGAAGCCGAAACAGCTATTAAAAGATTAAAAAACTAAAGATCAGGCAAATAACAAATCGTATTTTTGCAAAAAAAGAGCTATGCCCATTATTGCGCCATCCCTTTTAGCATGTAACTTTTTAGAGCTTGGTGCCGCATGCGCTATGCTGAATGATAGTGCAGCAGACTGGTTTCATTTGGATGTGATGGATGGTAGATTTGTACCGAATATTAGTTTTGGATTACCTGTTATTGAACAGATCAGAACAGCCACTTCAAAAGTTTGCGATGTGCATTTAATGATAGAGCAGCCGGGCGATTATGCAGAAGCTTTTAAAAAAGCAGGGGCAGATGTGTTGACCGTGCATTACGAAGCTTGCCCGCATCTCCACAGAAATATGCAGCAGATCAAATCATTGAATATGAAAAGAGGTGTTGCACTAAATCCGCATACACCTGTTCATTTACTAGATGATATTTTAGATGATGTTGATGTAGTTTGTTTGATGAGTGTAAACCCGGGGTTTGGTGGGCAATCTTTTATTCCTCAAACAATCGATAAAATAAGAGCACTCAAAAAAATGATACAACAAAGAGGATTGCATACGCTCATTGAAATTGATGGCGGTGTAACACTTGATAATGCCCGCGCAATAATTAGTGCAGGCGCAGATATTCTGGTTGCAGGAAACACGGTATTTAAATCAGAGAACCCTCTTGGAACCATTGCTTCACTAAAAGCGCTATAAGGATTTATTTTTTTGAATTTACTATTTTCTGAAGGCTTTACAGAATCTTAACACAGTATTGCGCAAAAAAAAAATCAAAGCAAGACAGAGTCTATGATTCGCTTTTATATCCACACTTGTGAATAAGAAGTACTAGGTTTTAATATGTTTATCCAATTAAATTTGAGAAACACATAGCACGATCGATTCAAGAATCCTGTAATCATTAAAACCGAAGTAGATTGACTGAAACAATCATTAACCTCGAAACCGTTAACCCAATTGAATTCTTTGGTGTAAACAACGGAAAGTTAGACCTCCTGAAAAAAAAGTTTCCTTTACTTAAAATTCTTTCAAGAGGAACTCAATTAAAATTAAGTGGTGCTCCTGAACAGATTGATACCGCAAAAGAAAAAATCGATTTGATCATTCAATACCTTGAAAGGAACGGGCATTTGAGTGAGATCTATTTTCAACAGATACTCGGTGGAGATGATGTTGAAGTCATCGATAATTTTGTAGATCGTAATCCAAACGACATTCTTGTTTTTGGTCCTAACGGCAAAACGGTTAGAGCCAGAACGCAGAACCAGAAAAAAATGGTACACGCTGCAGACAGGAATGATATTGTATTTGCGATCGGACCGGCAGGTACGGGTAAAACTTATACAGCCGTTGCTTTAGCGGTGAGAGCTTTAAAAAACAAGCTTGTAAAAAAGATTATTCTTACTCGTCCTGCAGTGGAAGCAGGTGAAAGTTTGGGATTTCTTCCCGGCGATCTTAAAGAAAAGATCGATCCATACCTGCGCCCTTTGTATGATGCGCTCGATGACATGATACCGGCCGATAAGCTTGGCTATTATATGAGCACCAGAACCATCGAGATTGCCCCATTGGCATATATGCGTGGACGTACACTGGATAATGCATTTATTATTTTGGATGAGGCTCAAAATACCAACGACCTTCAACTGAAAATGTTTTTAACCCGTATTGGTTCCAATGCAAAAGCCATTATCACTGGCGACCCTACACAGGTTGACCTACCAAGGAATATGCGTAGTGGTTTGGAAAAATCAACCAGAATTTTGAAAAATGTAGAGGGGATTGCTCATATTGAACTGAATGAAGAAGATGTTGTTCGACATCGCCTAGTTAAAGCAATCATTAAGGCTTATGAGAAGGAAAAAGAGAGAGAAGATGAGGAATATGGTCACAGTTCACACAGATAAACACATCATTCAATAAAAAAAAGTGGCTAGTCCACTTTTTTTTATTTATACCCTCCTATTTGAGCACAATTTGCATGACCGTTTTTTCGTTTAACTTAGAAGGTAGATGGCCGATTTCCGCTAATTTCACCATTCCGGCTGTTTTATAAAAACGGTTTAAGTAGCTTTTGAAAACAATAGTGCAATGAAAAAAATTATATTCTTCTCATTTTTTCTGGGCCTGATAGCTATCAACGCTATTGGGCAGGTAGCGCCAAATACCAAGCCAAAACCCTATTCTGGTTCTAAACCCAGCACTTCAGCGAATGATGCCGGCAGAGAAAATGTATTTCCTGCCAATGGCTTTGTGGGCATCGGTATTCCTACTCCAAGCGCACCACTCGAAATTAAAAGAGGTGCGGGAAATACCACTAAGAAAAACATTCTTTTGAAGCTCAGTAACGAATGGGCGCCGAGCGGACAAAATGAACCGAGTATTATGTTTTCGAATGGTAATGCCACGGATCCAAAGAACATTAGTTACTGGACCATTGGAGCGAGGGTATCGGGCGATAATACTTTAAAGACTGCTCAAACTTTTAAAATAAGTTACAAATCGGCTACAGACCTTACAGAAAGAGACTTTTTCTCTGTGGATTCATACGAAGGCCGTGTAAGAATCGGCGAAGTAGGAACCCAATATGATGGATATAAATTGTATGTAGAACAGGGCATCTTAACTGAAAAAGTAAAAGTTGCTGTTAAAGATTCTAAGGATTGGTACGACAATGTATTTGAGAAAAACTATGAACTGATCTCTATAAAAAAATTAGAAAAATTTATTCAAGACAACAAACATTTACCCGATGTACCTTCTACCGAAGAGGTAATGAAAAATGGAGTTGATTTGGGTAAAATGAACGGATTATTACTCAAGAAAGTAGAAGAACTAACACTGTATATGATCAGTTTGAAGAAAGAACTGGATGAAACAAAAGCCAGTCTGGAAGAATTAAAAAACAAGCATTAATATCAACCCCCATTGATTCATAACTAAAATGCCTCCGATTATTCGGGGGCATTTTAGCTTTTTTATTATCTTAAAATTTCATGACCCAATTTATCGCGTTTGGTCATTAAGTATTTTTCGTTGTGTTCGTTCGGAGATATTTCAATTGGTACGGTATCTACTATTTCTATACCATAGCCTTTCAAGCCAGCTCTTTTTCTGGGATTATTACTCATTAATTTCAGACGGGTTGCATGAAGGCTTCTGAGTATCTGTGCACCCACTCCATAATCTCTTTCGTCCATTCCAAAACCCAGGTGCAGATTGGCTTCTACCGTATCCATCCCTTCTTCCTGCAGTTTATAAGCCTTTAATTTATTTACTAAACCAATTCCTCTTCCTTCCTGATTCATATACAAAATGATTCCCTTTCCTTCTTTCTCTACCATCATCATTGCATGATGCAATTGATCGCCGCAATCGCAACGTAAACTGCCAAGAATATCCCCTGTAAAACAACTGCTGTGTACACGTGTTAAAACCGGTTCGTCTTTTTGCCATTCTCCTTTTACCAAAGCCAGGTGCTCTGCTCCGGTAGTTTTTTCTTTAAACGCTACCAGTTTAAAATGGCCGAATTTTGTTGGCATATCCACACGAACAATTTCCTCGATCAGGGAATCTGATTTTAACCGATAATCGATCAGGTCCCTGATGGAAATAATTTTCAGATCAAACTTTTTTGCAATTTCCAATAACTGAGTCAACCGTGCCATCGTACCATCTTCATTCATCACTTCCACCAATACCCCGGCATGCTCCAGGCCAGCAAGTCTCGCAAGGTCAACAGTTGCTTCTGTATGCCCGGCTCTGCGCAGTACACCCCCATTTTTTGCAATCAAAGGAAAAATATGCCCGGGCCTTCCAAGATCGGAGGCTTTAGTAGCGGTATTAATTAATGCGAGCACTGTTTTGGAACGATCCTGTGCAGAAATTCCTGTGGTATTGCCCTGCCCATTCAAATCAACAGAAACCGTAAACGCTGTTTCATGCAAAGAAGTGTTAGATCTTACCATGGGTTCTAATTCCAATTCTTTACAACGCTGCTCCGTTAAAGCCGCACAAATCAATCCGCGCCCTTCCTTACTCATAAAATTAATGACTTCGGGGCTGGCATGCCTGGCAGCAACAATAAAATCACCCTCATTTTCGCGATCTTCATCGTCCACAACAATTACCAATTTTCCCGCCTTAATGGCATCAATCGCGTCTTCAATCCTGTCTAACATAGTTTTTAATTAGGCTGCAAAAATACAATTGGAAAACCGAAAACTGCATTATCAAAAAAGATTGAAAAAATTTGTGTCACTAGGTGTTAAAAATCACGCAACTAGGTATTTAAAGAATTTATCATTTAGCTATTTCTAAAAAATCATGTTCAAGACTTAGAAACTAAATGTTTTTTGAATGGCTCTGAGGTCTCAAATGCACTCTGATCAATCGCTGCGTGAAATTGCAGGAATTATAAACAAATAAAGAACATTTGGAAAAATACTCTACAAGATAACGCAAAATTTATGTTGGAATCTATGTTAATTAACATATTTAACACCATATTTGCAACTTTAAATCTGCAAATTATGAGAAATCTGAAGAAAATTTTGCTGGTGGTGATGGCTTACTTTGTGGCCCTATCCGCATCGGCACAAGTTACAAACGGTTCTATTTCCGGTTTTGTCCGCGACAGTAAGAGCGGAGATCTGGGAGGAGCGTCAGTAGAAGCTGTGCACGAACCATCTGGCACAAAGTACAAAACTGTTTCTGCAACAACCGGTAAGTACCACTTACCAGGCTTGCGTATCGGCGGACCATACAAGCTAACAATCAGTTATGTAGGTCTTAAAACTGAAGTCGTTTCTGACATCTACATTCAGTTGGGCGAACCAAGTGTAATTGATGTGGTAATGACTGATGCTAAAGCACAGTTACAAGAAGTAGTAGTAACAGGTACTGCACGCAAAGGTGCTTTAATATCAAAAGACAGAAAAGGTACTTCTACCAATATCAACAAAAGATTATTGTCTAGTTTACCAACTTTATCAAGAAGCATTACAGACTTTACTAAATTAACTCCTCAGTCAAACGGTACTTCTTTTGCCGGACAAGATAACAGAGCAATTAATTTTACATTAGACGGTTCAATCTTTAATAACTCATTTGGTCTACAAGCATTAAATGGTAGCCAAACCAATTCAACTCCTATTTCAATTGATGCGATCGAAGAAATTCAGGTAAACGTATCTCCTTATAGTCTTAAAGATGCAGGCTTTACCGGTGCAAGTATCAACGCCGTTACCAAATCAGGTACCAACACTTTACATGGCGGTGGTTTCTACAATAACAGAAACGAAAGCATGGTAGGAAAAAAAGCAGGTGCGGGTGGAAAACAAGACGTTCTTACTTCTGCATTTGATGTTAAACAATTTGGTGGAAGCTTGGGTGGAGCAATCGTTAAAAACAAATTGTTCTTCTTCCTGAACTATGAAGGTGAAAGAAGAACTGATCCGGGTACCAGCTTCCTCGCTAACACTGGCAGCAACACCGGACAAAGTAACGTTACACGCGTACTGGCTTCTGATTTGGATGCTTTATCTAGTTTTTTACAATCTAAATTTAACTATACTACAGGTGGTTATCAGAATTATCCGTTCTTGACCAGAAGCGATAAAGCCTTGGCTCGTTTTGACTGGAACATCAACGATAAGCACAAATTCAGTATTCGTGGCAATTATCTGAAATCAAAAAGAGATGTGGTAATTAGTAACTCAGGCTCTTTGGGCGGTGCAAGAAATAGTATCAATGCAATGAGCTATGCAAATACTGCTTATGAAATCAATAACGATATCTATTCTGTAATCGGTCAGTTAAACAGTCGCTTCAGCAGCAAACTGAACAACGAAATGACTTTCGGTTTTACTGCCAACAGAGATTACAGAGCTGTTAAAGGTGGTAATTTTCCAACAGTAGATATTCAGGATGGTAACAACACAACTTATATCAGTTTTGGTAACGATCCATTTACTCCTAATAACAAGTTGAATACCGATACTTGGCAGTTTTCTGATAACCTAACTTTCTATGGTGGCAAACACACTATTCAGGCAGGTATCAACTTCGAAAGCTTCAGCTATTTAAATGGATTTACTGCACAAATCAATGGTGTGTACACTTTCAACTCACTAGCGGATTTCTATACTTCTGCAAATGCTTATATAGCTAATCCCAGTATGACTTCTAATCCTGTGCCTATTAAGTACACTTCTGCTTTCAGTAATTTACCTGGCGGTGCCGTTTGGTATGCAGAAACAAAAGCAAGAAATATTGGTGCATACATTCAGGACGAGGTTGAGTTGGAAAAGAATTTCAACATCACTTATGGTGTTCGTTTTGAAGTACCTTATTTTGTTGGATCTGGTTTTGCTAATACACAAGTAGATGGCTATAATTTCTTAAACGAATTGGGTCAGCCTACCAAATTAAGCACTTCAAAATTACCAACTGCAAAACTGATGGTGAGTCCAAGAATTGGATTTAACTATGATGTAAATGGTGA
>JAIEMK010000075.1 GCA_019752295.1 Chitinophagaceae bacterium
CGTAGAACAGTTCAAGGTATTATACCTAAACCGAGGCAACAAAGTGCTTGCAATAATTGAGATTTCATCAGGAGGTATTAGCGGAACCGTTGCCGATCCCAGATTGATTTTTGCCGCTGCATTAAAACTGAATGCATCTTCCTTAATTCTCTGCCACAATCATCCAAGCGGCAATCTCTCCCCAAGTGAAGCAGATAAAATTCTTACAGAAAAAATCAGTAGAGCAGGCAAACTATTAGATGTTCAGGTAATTGATCATATTATTCTATCTTCCGAAGGCTATTTCTCCTTTATAGACCAAGGCTTACTATAGCCAATTTCCCTTCTATTATGAAATCTGCCTTCCCGAAAAACGGGTAGGCTCCATTCTTTATTTCTCCCTTACCTAATTTTACATCGTAAACAAATGATCAACGCATTGATCAAATGTTCAGCGGCTTTTGCAGCTCGCGGCAAGATGTACAAACGTTATACGTTTGAGAGCATCTTGCCCGCGCTCGGAACTCGCGCGGGAGAAAGAACAAGAGTCCTAATGAAAAAATCAGAGGCAGATGTAAGACGCAAAATTATCGTTGTAAGAATGAGCGAAAAAGAGTACAATATCCTGGAAAAATTAATAGCCAGTTCAACAGAAAAAACAGTTAGTAATTACCTGCGCAAAGTAGCACTTCGCAGGCCTGTCACCATTATTTATCGCAATGGAACAGCGGATGATTTTCTAAATGAAATGATTCAATTAAAAAAAGAGTTGAATGCTATCGGAAACAACTTCAATCAGGCTGTTCACAAACTGCATACACTTGACAGGATTCCTGAATTTAGAAACTGGATCCAGCATTATGAATCTGTCCACCACCAGTTTCTTCAAAAAGCTGATCAGATTATTGCGCACGGAAACCAGATTTACCAAATATGGTTGCAAGAATAACCACACCCAAATCATTACACAAGGCGCTGAACTATAATGAACAAAAAGTTCAGCATGGAACAGCTCTTTGTATCGGAGAAAATGGGTTTTTACTTTCGGTAAACCAAATGAATTTTTATGACAAGAAACAGTTGTTTGAAAACAGAAACAACCTAAATGAAAGAGCCACTACAAAGACCATTCATGTATCATTGAATTTTAGCAACTCAGAAGATTATAATGCTAATTTCTTGATGCAGATCGCGGAAGATTATATGTCTCGGATTGGGTTCGGGCAGCAGCCTTACCTCGTTTACCACCACTTTGATGCAGGCCATCCTCATATCCATATCCTTTCTACCACCATCCGCTCCGATGGCACGCGGATTAATACGCACAATATTGGGCGCAATCAATCAGAAATCGCAAGAAAAGTAATAGAGGAAAAATACGGTTTGATCAAGGCTGAGAATCAGTCGCTTGTTTCCGCCAAAATGATTACCCCTTTTGACCTTAAAAAAGTAGCATACGGAAGATCAGAAACAAGACGCGGAATCGCCAATGTCTTACACGCCGTTTTGGGGACGTATAACTATACATCCCTGCCCGAATTAAATGCTATCCTAAAACAATTTAATGTTATCGCAGACCGTGGTGCAGAAGATGGTTTTATCTATTCCAAAAGAGGACTTTTATATAAAGTTCTTGATAGTAATGGCAACAAAATTGGTGTACCTATTAAGGCAAGCAATATAGCAGGTAGCCCTACCCTTGATAATCTTGAAAAAAGATATGAAAAGAACATTGGTCTACGTGATCCGTTAAGGGAAAAGTTGAAAGCAAAAATTGATGTGGTCTTGTTACAATATCCTAAAACTATGTCAGAGTTATCTACCATGCTTTTAAAACAAAATGTGGTGGTGGTAGCAAGGCAAAATGCAGAAGGGAAAATGTATGGGATAACTTTTGTTGATAATCAAAATCGTTCCGTATTTAACGGCTCAGAAATTGGTAGACAATATAGTGTGGCTGGGCTACTAAAACAAATAGATACAAACCATCAAAGACGACCACACATGAATGATGAAGCAGGAACAGGGTTTATAGAATTTAATGGGTTGTCTACATTAGCTGAATTGATGAAGCCTGAGAACGAGTTTAACCCTATCCCCTACCAATTAAAGAAACGGAAAAAGAAAAGAAAAATATAGAAACTTATGTCGTCAACCGGGGAGAATGATACTGATTTACGAAAGATGCTTGATCTTACAAGATTTGTAAGTATTGGAGTGCTTACATTGCACGTATATTACGTCTGTTATGCAGCTTTTAGATTATGGGCACTAACTGGATCTTGGTCTGATAAAACGCTTTTTACAATTGAAGCTACTGGCCTGTTCAAAAATTTCAATACAGCAAAGTTTTTTTCATTGGCGCTATTGCTAACAGGATTGATGGGTGTTCAAGGAAAAAAAGATCTTAACCAATCCTGGAAATCTATTGCTATCTATATCATATTTGGTGTGCTTTTATATTTCGGTAGTTCAATTGTTTTTTCAATTTGTGATGATATAAAAACCACATCGATTTGCTATATTTTTTTTCTTGGTTTAGGATACCTGTTCCTCATCAAAGGCGGCACACTCATTTCTAGGATGATCATTCAAGAATTGTCAACCGACATTTTCAATGAAGAGAATGAAACATTTCCACAGGAAGAAAGATTAATTGAGAACGAGTATTCAATAAATTTCAGGGCACAGTATTTATTGAAAGGTAAAATACGATCTAGTTGGATTAATATTCCAAACCCCTTTCGGGGATTTATTATCAGCGGTAGTCCTGGCGCAGGAAAATCTTGGTTCGTGATCCTTCCCTTAATGAAGCAGTTAATTGAAAAGGGATATGGGATGTTTGTGTACGATTTTAAATATGATGACCTTTCCAAATCTGCTTACAATTGGCTACAGACAAACAAAAATAAATTCAAAAACCCGCCATCGTTTTACGCAATCAATTTTGATGACCTGTCCTGTTCACATAGGTGCAACCCACTTGATCCAATGGCCATGCATGATATCACTGATGCAACCGAATCAGCACGTACTATTTTGCTAGGTCTGAATAGAGAGTGGATTAAAAAGCAAGGTGATTTTTTTGTAGAGTCCCCTATCAATTTTGTTACAGCTGTTATCTGGTTCCTGCGATGTTATGAGAACGGTAAATATTGCACACTCCCTCATGCAATAGAACTCATGCAAGCTGATTACGATGACTTGCTTCCTGTTCTCAATACCGTCCCAGAAATTGAAGTGTTAGTCAATCCATTTATCACAGCATTCCAAAATGATGCAATGGAGCAGCTAGAAGGTCAAGTGGCGAGTGCAAAAATCGGAATGGCGCGATTAGCATCACCTCAGTTGTATTGGGTATTATCTGGTAACGATTTTACCCTTGATATTAATAACCCTGAAAACCCAAAAATTGTGTGCGTTGGAAACAACTCAGAAAAGCAGGGAATTTATGGTGCTGTTATTTCATTGTATGTGTCTCGGCTCGTTAAGTTGGTCAATAAAAAAGGTAGGCAGAAATGTGCGCTCATTTTTGACGAGTTCCCTACCCTGTTCTTTAATAATATGGATTCCTTAATTGCAACAGCCAGAAGTAACAAAGTGGCTACGATTTTAGGTATGCAAGATTTTAGCCAGTTAAGGAAGGATTATGGTAAGGAGCAGGCTGATGTGATCGTGAACATTTGTGGCAATATTATCAGCGGTCAAGTGATGGGGGAAACCGCTCGACTGCTATCAGATAGATTCGGCAAAATCATGCAGGACAGGCAGAGTTTTTCGGACAATGGTACAGGCACATCAATCAGCCGGTCAAAGCAACTGGAAACAGCTATCCCTTCTAGTAAAATTTCTGCGCTTTCCTCTGGCGAATTTGTAGGAATGATAGCGGATGATCCACAGGAAAAAATTAAACTTAAAATGTTTCACTCACAGATTATCCATGATTCAGAATCATCAAACAAGGAAATGGAATTATTTAAGCCAATTCCAACAGTTGCAACTGTCAGTCAACAGCAAGTGATGGATAATTTTTTTCAAGTCAAATATGATGTCTGTGAATTGATTAAAAAAGAAGTAACTAGACTTCTTACAGAAAAGGCAAAGAAAGAAAAATAAGTTTAAGGCGAATTCAATTGAAGAAATAGTTAATGGGTATTTTTTTAAAAAAAAACTCATACAGATTAGTATTCTGTTCGTCGGTGTTTATACGCGCGAAAAATAGTCGTTTGGATTGGGTAGTTTGTTTGATTTGTTTTTGTTTAACCAAAAGATTGAATATTGATTTTGGTATGATTAATTTATAAGTTCTCCTCCACGGCTAAAATCAATAGATATTTTCAGAATTAATTACTTTACATATTTGAAATGATTCACGATCTAAATTTAAAAATTCAAAAGCCAACTGAAATTATATCACAATTAGTTAAAATATTACATTTGTCGATACTATTATTTCTGAATTTCCCCATCGCAGGCATATATGAATAAAAAGCAGCAATTATATTTTACGAATCGGGGTTGGGAAATTTATTTGAAAAAATTAAAAAGAATTCTTCAAAGGGAAAGGTTTGTTGCAGGGATTTATAAACCTGAACTCAATATGAAGTTAACCCGAAAAACAAGGTAGATTATATAGACATTCTGATACCCATATCCCTCACCAAGACCATAAACCTCCAGACCCTGAAATAATTCGCTTTTTAGCTAGTGTAACAGATGTTTTTGGCAGCAAAAGAAATAATCGAAAAGATGATGGACTTTTTGAAGTACCTGATTGTTTTTCATTGCTCGAAAATTATAAAGAAAGTTTTCTTTTCTTGAGACGTTTTTCTTGGTTTTATATCATGGTATGTAGATCTTTTCAAATTTCCAGTTCTTTTAGATGAATACAAAGATGAAACCTATATAGAAATGTCTATCAAGGCACCTAACAGTGAGGTATTGTTTCAGCAAAAATTGTATGAACAAATTGAGCAGGATTTTCTATTACCAGATGGGACCATGGCCAGATTAACATTTCCGTTGATTAATGAAGCTGGACTATCTAGTCCTGAAATTATAAGGCTGTGCGAACACCGTTGAATAATGGAGACAACTTTTTTGGAAATAAAGTTTATTAACTTCACATTGCTTCAGAAAAGCCTGGTAGCTAATTGGCACAAAACAAAGTCCTTCCTGAAATTTAGGCAGGAGTACACATTGCCCGAAAAGGTAAGTGATGAATTAATTGGTGATCTTCTTGCAAGAATCCCGTACAGAAAAGTTTCGAATATCAAAAGTGTATTCCCTGAAGTACTTTTTAAAAACCAAATAGTCTGAAAAAGGAAACAGAAAAACTTCAAATTGTTAATCCCAATGCGGCTGGGATTGATGTAGGTGCAAAGTCCTACATGGTTGCAATCGATCAGAATCGCAGTAACGTTCGTGAGTTCGGTGTTTACACCAAAGATCATTGGTCGATGGTCGAGTATTTTAAGCAGAATAGTATTCAGACTATTGCCATGGAAAGTACCGGAAGCTATTGGCAGACATTGTTTAATTATTTACAAAGGGCAGGCTTTGATGTGATATTAGTAAACGGTTCTCAAACTAAGAACGTAAAAGGCCGGAAGACTGATGTATTAGATTGTATGTGGATACATAAATTACATTCACTTGGCTTATTGTCTGGCAGCTTTTTGTTAAATGATATGCTACAGGAACTTAGAACCTATTATTTACATCGCCAACATTTGATCGAACACAAAACTTCTTACGATAATAGAATAGAAAAAAGTCTACGAATGATGAACATTCGTTTAGATATTGTATTGAGGGATGTTACTGGAAAGTCTGGATTTACGATCATAGAAGCGATACTGAATGGGGAACGAGACCCTAAATATCTTGCTAATCTAGCAGATATTAGAGTTAAAAAATCACAAGAGGAAATTGCAAACTCATTGTGTGGGAATTGGAGACCTGAACTTCTTTTTGAGCTCAAGTCATCGTTGAAGTTTTATAAGTTTTATGAGCAATCGCTAGTAGAATGTGATAAAGTTATTGAACAGCGATTAAATGAATGGATACCGGTTCAGTCCTCAATACAGGAAAATGCACAAAACGACTCTACAAAGCGGAAAAGCAGTAAACATTCCCCAACGTTTGGTGTCTCAAAATTTGCCTTCACCTATTTTGGAACTGATCTCTACCAAATCCCAGGTGTTAGTCATGGAACAGTTCTTTGTCTATTGACTAATGTTGGAAACGATATTCATAAATTTGCTACCGCAAAAAGTTTTGCATCATGGCTTAGGCTTGCACCGAATAATAAAATTAGTGGTGGCAAAATTATAAGTAGTAGAAGTCCATCGGGAAAAAATCATATTGCCATCGCACTTCGGCAAGCAGCAAACTCAATCGGTAATCAAAAAGATCATCCGTTAACCCCATTTTTTAAACGCATTGCTTTTAAGAAAGGACGAATATCGGCTGTAACAGCAACGGCCCATAAGCTTGCAGTGATTATATGGAATATGATTGTAAAAAAGCAGTCCTTCCGCGTAGAGTCAATTGTAAAAAATGTTGAAGTGCACAAGCAAACGATATTAAAGAATATTGAAAAGAGAATTGGAGCATTGTGTCTGGATCAAAGTGAGTTACAGAATTTATTTTCAAGGACTTCATTATTAACTACTTAGAAATTGGTTGTACAGAATAGCTTGCCCAATGTAAGGTTTATTTAGGAGGAGACAGTATTAGGGTCCTTGCATTATTAATTTTTGAGATTCTTAAAGGCTTTCTTATAAATTCTTTCCCAAAAGAGATTGGTGTTTTTTCCAGCCAATTTCAATTCATCCTTCTCTTCTTTCGAAAGTTCAGGAATGCCAAACTTCTTTAGGTAGTTTCGACTCATTGAAATATATCCAGATGAATAATCCTTGGTTGTGTTTTTGATGTATTCGAAGAAAATATCTGATTCTAACAAACTTTTTAATTCTTGTATCTCCGCTAAGCTGTCGCTAATTACCGCAATACCGTTATAAAACAATAGATCTTTTTCTTTTGAAATAACGAATCTGGGTCTTTCACAAATATGCGGAAAGAAAAGTTTGTATGCATATATGTCTAAGGATTGTCTTCTACCATAGGAATACCACTTTTCATAGTCTTTGGTTTTCCCTTTGTCTCGTAGAGCTAAATCCTTCTTCACTGACTTCAGATAGTTGTATGCAAATGGATATTTTCGAACAAAGAGTTCTTCAGCCAGGATTGGAGTCTCATCGCCTTCTGTATAAGGAAAGACAATCTGTTCGTTTTTTGTAAGTAGATCTTTTTCAGTTTTTATTTTGTTAGCATTTATAATTCTTCTGCAGATGCCCTTTTCAATTTTAAATTCTTTGTCAAATTTTGTGACATAATAAAATTTACTATCCTCGCCTGTCGGAACAAATTTGTAAATGTCGTTTCGTAGAGTAGCAATACCGTTACGTGTCGTAAATAGATTTTTAAATGGTTTGCCGGTTGCTTCTATTCTGCCAATAAAATCATTCTTCTCAGTACTATCCACTAAATTCCAGCCATCCAGATTGTTAAGATCGTCATATGCATAATTAAAAAAAGTCTTTTGATCAAAATTCAACAACCCGGAGCTGAGTATTCTTTTATAAGAAATACTACCTTCTATTTTGCGAAGAAAACAAAGGCAGGTATATGTATTTTTATGTTTAAAAATCTGCTCTCCACCAAAGTTTATGATTTTGATTTCGATTTTGTTCTCAGAAAAATAATTTCGAAGGGCCCTGCCATTGATGCTTTTGATGAACGTGTTAACGGTAATAAGACCTAATTCACCTCCTTTGGCAAGGTTTT
>JAIEMK010000017.1 GCA_019752295.1 Chitinophagaceae bacterium
TCTTCACCCTGATCCCCAGACTGAAGTCTGGGGTTAATGACTCCTTATGAAATACTTCTCTTGGATACATTCCCCCCCAGCTTTTAAGCTGGGGGGGAACATCCAATTAATGATTATTGGGCTTCAGCCCCTCACCCATCCGCTTGGGTCATCTACCTCAGAATCAAAAAAACGTGAGGGCTAAAGCCCCGATTCCTCCTTCTTCATCCTAATCCCCAGACTGAAGTCTGGGGTTAATGACTCCTTATGAAATACTTCTCCTGAATACATTAACCCTAGGCTTCAGCCTAGGGATGGTGAGCTCCGTCTGGGGTTAATGTCTCCGTAAAAAAATCTTCTCCTTACTTTATTTCCTAAACAAAATAACCAATACACTTACCATTGCTGTCATACTACTAAGTATGCCCACTGCTTCTCCTGTCGACAATTTTGCTTTCGGCCTTTTTGCGGGCACATATATTTCTGTTCCCGGACGAATTTTTGGATTAGTGCGAATAAACAGAAAGTTGCGTGTTTTGCGCACCTGCCCATTCGGATAAATCACATAAGCATTCTTTCTCGATGCATTCATACTATACTTTCCACTTTCCACAATCGCATCTTTGAAACTAATGCCATCGTAGTAGACAATCTGTTTCGGCACATTCACTGCACCAAATGTTTGTATGGTTTGCAATTCTTTTGGCACTTTTAAAATATCGCCCTCCAATAAAAATAAATCTTCTGTAGAACCGGGACTCGCCAGAATTTTATCGAGGCGTATACCTACCGCTTTCTGTTCTTTATATAAATTTTTAATAGTAGTAGTATCACTCGAAGCGATAGAAGCATCTTTACCACTCTGTGCATTAATTAAATTGGTTTTATTATTTACCAGTACCGCATCGTTCTCTGAAATATCCCGATAGGTTTTTCTAATCAATACTGCGCCTCCGGCAAAGCCCTTCAATTTCAAGCCACCAGCCCTTTTCACCAAATCCGAAATTCTTTCTGCATTACCCGCCAATGTATAGTTGCCCGGATAAATTACTTCGCCCTCAATGGTGGCAGTAATCTGTTCTTTGTAAATGGGTGATCTACGAACCGACACAATATCAAATGCAGTTAACTTATAATCAAGGTCACTTGAGTTACCGGTGGTAAGGTCAATCTCTTTGATCATAGAATAAACTGCACTATCTTTTTGAGTTCCTGCTGTTTCTGCCGGACGGAGCCTTCTTGAAATTTCAATTTTTTGCAGAGAAGCACCGTCTTTATATCCCTTGGCCATCAATACCAAATCCTGCACCGACATATTTTCGTAGTAATCGTAAGTGCCCGGTTTATTTACTTCTCCATTAACAGTAATAAAGAATTTTTCGCGTAGCTCATTAATATGGTAGATCTGGATGCTATCTTCCCTAACAAGGGGAATATTTGTTTTTCCACTCAATACATCACTGATATTAAAATTAATAAACTCCGCACTAAGGTCTGGTTTTAGCCTTCGCACAATGGCCCTGCTGGTATAAGCATCGGCCTGTGGTTTTGCAGCTTCCAGAAGGTCTTTCAGATTGGGCATTTGTGCAATACCATAAGCTCCCGGATGATATACCGCACCATCAATCGTTACCCGATTATCAAATAAATTCGAAATGGTATCCACGATCAAAGTATCGCCCGAAACCAATTTAAATTTCATTAAGTCTGTGGCTTTAACCGTAATCAACTCTCGGCTTCTGACACCGAAGCGAATTACACGAATCATTTCTTTGTATCCAATATCTGCGAAGCCACCTGCATAGTTCAGAATATCAGTAGCAGTTTCATTTGGTTTTACATCAAATAAAGCCGGTTTTTTTACAGCTCCCTTTAAAGCAACGCGGGTTTGATAAGGATTCACACGAATCACGTCGCCATCCTGTAATAAAAAATTCTTAGTAAGATCCGACTTCAAAAGAAAATCGTACAAATCAAATACTGTAATCGATTTGCCATTTCTTACCAGTTCAATATTTCTAAAAGAACCAATTGCATTCGGACCACCCGATGTGTACAATGCATTCATGATAGTAGATAAGGACGATACATCGTAATTACCCGGATATTTAATTTCTCCAATTAAACTAACTTGAATACTACGAATCTGGCCTACTGAAATTTGAACAGAAACAGACCCATTGGCAATGCCCGGATAAATTTTAGTCAATGCTTTCTTCATTTTCAAACGTGCCTCTTCTACGGTTAATCCCGCCACTTTAATCGGCCCCAGATTCGGAAAACGCAGATCTCCTTCGGCAGTAACTTTTAACTTCTTCGTATTATCAGAAACACCATAAATGTCTATCAGCAACTGATCTCCTACACCAATAATATATCCTTGTGGTGTGGCAATATTTAAATTGGGTTCAAAACTCAGATCGGCGTTATCAAAAATAGAAGCGCCAAAAACTTTGAGCGACTTTGTAGTATCCGGAACAGCAATTCTTAGAAATTTAGAATTCTTAATCCTTGTCCTGGGCTCATAGGGATCAGTGGTATTTTTGGAAGCTGTATTCACTTCTTTCAAAACGGAGGGATCCATCATCGCCATGCGTTTTTTTAAAAGCGCTATCTGGTCTGCACTCAGTCCCTTTTCGCGGGCTTTCATGTCCATTTCTGTATCGGATAATCCAAACAATTGATATTGCGACATCAGTACTATCAATTGTTGATCTGTCAAATTTTCGATATTCATCGGCATAGACTGAGCCGAAATTTTTTGGCTGGTAATAACCAATACCAATACTAAAATCAATACTTTACAAAATCGAACCATAACAATGTATTATGCGTAAAACTACAGGTTTGAAATTTCCCCTCCAAACCGAGTGGTCAGGATGGAGGGGTGCGAAGCAGGGTGGTGAGTAATTATCCTCTTATTCAAGCCCATCATCCTTATTTATGCAGATCCCCAGGCAAAGTGTTGATAGAAACTCCTTTCCTCGGCATCTGCCAGCCGATACTTTTCTGTTTGATTATCCGAGATCAATAAGTTTTCCTGCTCGCCCTGCCAAAAACTTCCTGCCTTATTCCATTCATTTAACGGATAGCCTATTCCATTTTTATTAACTAATAATAATTCAAATCCAAGACGGGTCATTTGCTTAGTCATACAATTTTTACCATGTTCAAAACACTCCGATGCTAATTTGCTCTCTTTAAACCCATGTAAAAAATTAAAAATAAAGGGCTTAAAAAGCCGGTATTCCATCTTTAGAAATACGGTTCTTCTCACTAAAAAACTATTCGTGCGAATATGGGCCGATACAGCAGGATAAAAATTAAATCGGTATTTAATCATTTCCTTTATAGCAGCGAGCCTGAAATAACTGGCAGGATTCTTTACCAGTTTTCGATATTGGCCATCTCTGTATTTATTTCCCCACGATCCTGTAGCGCCTACACAAGCTATGTTTTCGGCTTGTATATTTTGATATAAATACAGTAGCCAATTGGGATGCAGGATCTGAGAATAAGTATTTAAAAATGCCAGCCATGGATGGGTTAGCTCCTTAGCGATATTCATGTAAGCACTGATATCGAAGCGGGATTCTGTAAATGCAGTTGTTGCCGCAATGCCCGATTCATCCAATATTTTTAAAAAGGGTTCAGCATCTTTTTTCAATTGATATCCATTGAACAGGATGATCAACTCGTGCTCCCGGCCTGCGGGATTGGATTGATAGGATGCCAGAAATCTTTCCAAGTAAATGGTTCCATATGGTATATAAGAAAGATAAACTACTGCAACACCCATCTTTAAGATTTTAAAATACCCTTTTTCAAATCCTGAAATAAAGATAAAAAGAGTTCGTTTTTTAAAATAAGCAACTGCGAAAAAACAAAATACGATCCTGAAAAAATCAATACAATTGCTGTTCTAAAATAAATATTAGCGAATAAATGTCTACTCAAAAAAATGATCAAAATATAAGGAATTGCTATTGCTAATTGCTTCCATAAAAAGCTCATGGCAAAATTGATCTCTACATATTTTCGCGCAAACCAATAAGTACAAGCCGTAATGGTAATTTCGGCGGCAAGATTTGCAATGGAAGCGCCATTTTCTTTCCATATAGGTATTAATCCAAAATTAAATAGCAAACTAATAGCAGCAGCAATTAAAGTAGCTATTAAATATTGTTTGTCCTTTGCCATAGATATTAATATCAGGTTGCCAAATATATTCGACAAACTGATAAACAAAAATAATAAACACATAATTTGAAAAGGCATAATTGCAGGTTCAAATTTATGGCCGGCAACCACTTGCACTATTTCGGTAGCATACAAAAAAAAGATTACAGCAACCGGCACAGCAAACGACACAATCAGGTTAATGAGTTTATTAACCAGTTCTGTAAACGCTTCTTTTTTATTCTCAGCATACAATTGTGTCAATCGGGGATACACTACGATACTAAATGAGCCGATTACCGAAATGGCAATTCTATTAATTCTCAATGCCGAAGAATAATAGCCCACGCTCGCGTCATCCACTAAAAACCCCAGTATTACCGTATCGAGCGATGTATAAATACTAATTGCCGCTACTGCCGAAAACAGCCATAGAATAGGTTTTATATGCTTCTTCAAATCATTCCATTTAAATACTAAGTAGAATGGATGATTTTTAAAAAGAAAAAATATATTGGTCAACCCGGTTAAAACTACTGTTGAAATCATCAGGCCGAAATAAATGGGATAGTCGGCTTGTTCTTTTACAAAAACATAAAAGAAGATGATGAAAAGGATCCTGATCGAAAATGTTCGAATCGCAATATATTTAAATTGGTTCATGCCAGCGAAAAACCATTCAACCGTAAAAAGGTTCATGAAAAGCATGGATGCCCCCCATAAAAAAATATTTTTTTCTAGGTAGATTTTCGGAATCGCGAAAATGGAAATAAAATAAATTACTAAGAGGGAGAGGGTAGTAATTAAATGGATTGTAAATATCTCCGAGAAACAACGGGTTATCTCGGCGCCATTCTTATTTCTTTTGGCTATTTCTCTAACCCCGTAAATGGGAATGCTGAGTGCGGCAATTAAAATAAAATATTTGCAATAAGCATCTGCAAAATTTACTAATCCCAACTTATCGGGACCCAAAACACGAGTGGCATAGGGGAAAGTTACAAGCGGAAAAATGATCTGACTAATCGATAACAGACCATTATATAAAATATTCTTTTTAATGCTCAAAGCAGCAACAATTTGTGCCGCTAAAGTACCATTTTAAAACCGGTACCTCAGCGAAAAATTTAATCGCATATTATCTTTATCCGACGCAGGCGAAGGTTCCCAACCTTGTGAAACCTTTACCCATTTATAATTATAGGCTTTTGTATGAACAACAGAAAACGCCAACAATAAATGCTTCATAATAACTGTCTGCCCGTTTATCCCCCAGGAAATATCAGTCCAATATCTGTTATTATAACCCCCATCAATTACTCCGGTAAAATAATTGTAATAATAAAAGTCGTTATTGCGTACAACCCGATCGTATTGAATGCCTATTTTATGAAAACCTTTTACCCAACTCAAACTATAAGTCTGACTATTACTACCAGGCCCAATCGAAGCACCCATCAACTGCGCATTATTGGTATAGCCCTGTGCTACATAACTGTTCGTGTACCAACTATTTGTTTGAGGGCCGCCGAATGGACTAATACTATCAAAAATCAAACTGGGTGTTTGTAATTGCAAGCGGGCAATCTCGCCATGAAACTCAATATATTGGTTCTTTCTGTTTAAAGGGAATAGTTTTCTTAAGCCTGCCACATATCCTGTTGGAATATTATTTTGAAACAGATCCCAAGGCAAAGGCCATCTGTCGGCTCTTCCAAATTCCGCATAAATTTCTGCATGTTCCGCAGGCATCGCATACCTAAAAAATATGGATCCAAGATTGGGCATTTGAATTTGCGTACTGAGCAAACCAATGTCAGGCACAGGTTTTGGAGTAGAGTCGGTATAGTAATGAACAGTGCCTGCAAATCCCAGGTATAAGTTTTTAATCCACCTAGGTTGCCAACTAAAAACCAGCCCTCCCATCATTCTTTTACTCTGATTTTTTATGGCAATACCATCCTTCCAAATATTTCGCATGATGGCATTTTCGGGTGCTTCTTCTGTTGCGTTTTCAAGTTGACCAAAAATAGCTTCCCATTCAACCGTGCCTATTGGAGTTTTAATAGGTCGAGCCGTATTAAAACTAATATGTGCAAATCCCGGCGCATTATTGGTCATTACAAGTGAATTTCGAACGCCCGGTCCCCACCAAATATTTTCGGTAGAAACTCCTATCGACATATTTTTATAATAGTATCGAATGCTCGATTGTCCCGGAAAAAATTGCTGTATCGGAGCAGTACCAAACCTGCTAAACAAATCAACCTTATTCAACACATTCAGGTAATACCTCGGATAATAATTTGGATCTCCGGGATCGGGTGTAAATCCAACCAGCTCGTTATTAGCAGCCATTACAAATTCAGGTTGCAAATGAATTACTAAATGGTTGTATTGAAATTTCATTCCAAGAGAAAACCTTTGTTGTAAACCAACTGATGGGTAGAGGCTTTCATCGTTTTCTCCATAAGGCAAATTGGTATTGTTTTGAACAGCATAGCCAATATCGGTAAGTTTAAAACGAGGCCTTCTATAAGCACTATCTTTTACAAATTCCGAAACCGGTTTGATGGTAAAAGAAACATTTTTATGTTTGGTTGAATCATCTGTTAATTGTAACCTTCTTTCGGTTTCCGATAAGTTGGTATTTTGCAGAAACCCGGGCTGAGCATGGGTTTTATTTGCAATCAATAAAAGCATGCAAAAAGCGATTAAGCTATTTCTTATTACCATAGATAGCTCAGGTTTAAAAGGCCATAAAAATTAAACTGATCATTATGGTCAACCCATCCATAATTTTGTGATTTTACAAACTGGCATTCGGCGTTGATGATTAGTTTACGATAAGCCAGCAATTGCCCCGATAAACCCAGTGCATAATCGCTCCATTTGGTTTTCCTCAAAAAAAGATCGATGTACGATCCACTAGCCAATGCCATGGGATCTTGTTGAATTCTTTGCAATTTTATCCCCAGTCTTTTAAACCCATCAATATAAGTGATGGTGGCAGTTTGTACATTATTTCCCTTGCCACTGCCGGCTCCCATAATTTGGTTTTGATTGGTGTACCCTTGGCGAACCTGGCCATGTTCATACCAATTACCGGCATTCCTAACCAAATAATCAGGCATCTGCGCCGTTTGAGTGAGCTCTCCATTAAAGTCGATCAATCGGTTCCGGGAAAGTGGAATTTCTTTTTTAATACCAATAATATAAGCTGCCGAGTGTTGTTGATCGGTGGTAAAATCTCTTAGGTTATAGGAGAAATCGTTAAACCCAAATTCCACATAAAATTCCGATTGGTATTTTGGAAAAATCCATCTCGAAAACAGGCTAATTACCTGATCAGAAGGTGTTGAATTTGCATTCGCATTTTGCTGTGCGTTAAAAATGCCTGCTAAAACAGGAAGATATTTCTTGATAAAGGAAGA
>JAIEMK010000087.1 GCA_019752295.1 Chitinophagaceae bacterium
TTAGTCATCAGTACATTTTGCTTTGATTTGGTTTTAGGCATTGAGGTTGGAACGTTTAATACCGGATTGATCACTTCTACTTCATATCCTTCAGGGATGTTATCGAGGTATTCAACTTTTCCATTAGCCAATGAAAGTATAGGAACGTCAAATGAATAGATCGGCTTATCACTAAGATCTACGATCGCTAAACAGCAAACGGGTATTGCTTCCGCCACTTCAATAGACTTGATTACATTTGTCGTCAATGCACCGGTTGAAATGACATCGTTAACAATAAGTATTCGGCTACCGGCTGTGATCTCGCTGAATTTCTCTTCATTCTGGAAATTATAATAATTCGACAACGCCACAAGTTTGATATCACTATTGCTCAATGAAGCAAGTGTTTTGCCAACTTCATTTCCTATCATTTGGCTGCTAAGTGTTACTGTCAGTATCTTATCGATTTTTTGAATTTGGCGGACATCTTTTATAACATAAAAAAGCTTGAACAAAAAATAAGAAGTAATCATACGCCGGTACGAGATGATATATAATTTCTCTGTGAATGAAACATATTCATTGACAATCTTTCCCCTGGCGTTCAAATAACATATTCCTTCTTTCGAAATAACTATGTTATTGTAGTTTGTCTTTCCTTCAGCATGAAGACTTGTATAATAAACTCCTTCATTTCTCAGTTCTCTTTGTATCCTGTTACTGATAGCCGAATCAATAAAACCCGAGATTTCATCAAAAGACGGCAGGTCTATATCAACCCGGTATTGTCCTTGCTGTTTTCTTACTACGATTATATTCCCATTGTAGCGGATTAGGTTGCTGAAAAAATAGATGCCCTCGGCCCTTTTCCAAACTTCAGTGAAATGATCCGCATCAGACAAATCGTCAATACCTAACCATTCAATACTAAGATCAACATGGACACAGGGGATAGTTGATGAGATGATGCCTTTAGCACTCAACGTTCCTTTCTTTGGCAGAATAACAGTTCTGTTTAACCCTTTTATCTGGACGTTATAAAAAATCAATCGGCGTTTCCCGTATAGAGGGAAATGTGTTACAAAGTAGATGAACTTATTAAAGAAATCAACCGTTGCAGGTTCAGCACCGGCAAAGTCAATCATGATAATTGAATTCTCAGCGGATTTTCGAAACTGGTTTAATATTCTTGAAAAGAAAATCGCAACCGATGTTTGCCGGGACATTTCGGGCTGATTTTTTTTGGAGTTTTCTTCTGTTTTCTTAAGCGCTTCACAATGCTCGTGCAAAAAGTGAATGGTATGAATAGAAGTTGCTAAAATTTTATTGTTTTTTAACTTCGCGGCAGCAACATCCTCATTTTGAACATGGTAGTCGACCGGCAATGCCGGGAAAACGATTTTTATTCGCGTTCCAGGGAAAATCAGCGCCCCTTTTTTGCTTTTTCTATAACTAAACTGAGTTTTGTTATTTCTAAAATTCAATGCCACCGACCCATACCGACTTGAAAGTTCAAAGTATCCATGATATTGTTTAACGAGCTCCTTAATGATATAAAGGCCTCTGGGAACATAACCATGTATGTCGAGTTTACGTTCGAGTTCCATGCTTGATGTAAACAGCAGTAATGCGTATTCAATTACCCGTGTATCTTCATGTTGTTTTAAATGAGTGGCGTAATGACCTCCAAAAAAAGCTTCCAGATTGTCTTTACTTTCTGCACGATAGTTGGCTCGTAGTGATTCGGCTATTCCTCTGCCAAAGTCGTGAAATGTCAACTCTATATAATCAATATTTCGGTATTTAGCATTTTCAGAAAAAAAGTTCAATTCCGCATCGGCTAATTCAGATAATCTGCTTTCTGATACGAAGGCGGAAGTTCCAGAAAATTTCCTGTTCAATCCGATTGAAAAAAAACAGTCGTTCGTTATTTTGCTATCCGCATGCAGGCAAACATTAGAATACAATTCTTTAAAAACGGAATAGTCTAAAAACTGGCTATCATAGTAACTTATGTCTGTTTGGCTAATCGCGGATCGCAGAGTGTCCGCAAAGCGTTTTAAATACCTATTAAATATGCTGTCAAAATCATGATCGAATTTCAAAGGGTCGAATTGCTGAATCGGGATGGGAGAGTAGTCGGTAAATCCGAGAACAGTCTTCGAATCTGCTTGGATGCCTCCATCAAGAATTGTTGTGGATTTTGAAACATGGGTGCGCAGTTTCCACTGTATTAAAAGTCTTTCAAGGCAGTATTTTCTTTTTTTATACGTATCACTTTTAACAAGAATCTTATAGCTGGATTGAAGTTGAAGTGTTACTGCAACTTTGTTATTCTCTAACGCTTTTATCCAGCTGAACAGGAAAGCTACTTCCGAATTTGAGATCCATTCAAGTTTACTGCAATCGAATAAGACCCGCTTTGCGAGCAATGACTCATCCCAATAAGAGGCAATAAGTGCATCTAGCGAACTACTTACCAATTTCTGACCAAGATCAATGTCCATGGTGGGTACAATTGAAGCAAAAGCCAGGGGGGTGGGCTTTACAATTAGTTAGGAATCATCTAATATAATTCTTTTTAGGAATTATAGTGCTATAAGTTAAACAGCGTAACTGTGTCATGTAGAGGATTTTATCGCCACTCTGCCGCACTTGTCCGGTATAATGGGTAACTCTACCTCTATACTTTCTCAATTCACTCAAACAGATGGTATATCTCGATTTCTTTCTTCAGCTCGTTCAAAAACAGCAAAATACTATAAAATCAGGAAAATTCGTTTTTTTACTCACTCAATTAGATTACATTTTTTTAATATGTAATACATTGTAAGTCATTAATTTAAAACGCATTTTTATGTTTTGGGTACACTATGGGGTACAGATTTCTTAAAATTCATAACATGCAAGATGGCGTCGGTTCGACCCCGATACTCAATAGTAAGGGCGATAGAAAATAGGTTAACCTGAGATTACTTTTTTAAAATTTTAATCCTCCTATAAAAAACTGGTTAATTCCGGTAAAAATCAATTTTTCATTGGCTGTTCATCATTATCCCATCAAATGATTTATCACAATTGAACCCTGTTACTGATATTCCCCCTTGGTTATATTTGAGCAAGTTTATTTCTCAGATTCAATACACACTGATTGCTTAATTATCAAAAATGCAAGAGAAGAATCCGCATTAGGGAATATTTTAAAATCCTTCTTATATTTATGAGTTGACGACAAGGAGCGAGACACCAAACTAATTTTATGGATAAAATAAAAGAAAGAGCTTTAACCTACAGCCTCCTTGCTCATATAAGAAGTAAAGGACAGTTGGTAAGCGGGCCAATAAGTGTTTTTACTCCCCTCATTAAGCGAACACTTTCAAAACTAAATGAAGGAGGAATTTTCAGTGGCAAAAGCATCACAGAAATTAAGGTAGAATCCGATGCTAGTTATGGTATTGACTTCCCTATTCCAGTATTAAGAACAATACTTGCAGCAATAGCAAGAGAGGTTAATATAGAAACAGAACGAAGATTTGAATTATTTCAAGACGACTCTTTTCAAATAAAAAACTACGCATTTACCGAGTTTGAAGAAACCATTAGACTTCAATCACAAGAAATTGAAAATCTTGAAAAAATGTTTAGCGAGTTCTGCCAAACTTGCGGAGAAAATAAACCAAAAAAATCTTCGATTCTCGAATTTATTGAAAAAAATAAACTCTCTTTATCCAAATATCTTGCTCACAGACAATTAGATGAAACAAAGGACTACACAATTGAAGCACAATTTGTCGAATTTTTCAGACAAATACCATCAGTATATGAAACTATCCGAAATATCTATTTAGGTTCAATCATTGTCGGGTACATAGAATATAAAACCGAGAATATTAAAACTGATATTGAGCTTCTTTTAGATACAAATTTCATTTTGGGGATGCTTGACCTTAATACACCGGAATCAACTCATACGTGTAGAAAAGTAATTGAAATAACAAAAGCTCAGGGTTACAAGCTTACAACATTAAGTGATACAATTAAAGAAACAACTTCATTATTAAAAGCCAAAGTAGAAAATTTCGACTTGACCTTTTTGCAGAAGAAAATCTATCCGGAAGATATTTATAACGCATGTGATCGAAGGAAATTAAATTCTACAGACCTTGAAAGAATCACAGATAATCTTGAAAAAGAAGTCTTATCATTTGGAGTTGGAGTCATATCTGATACAACAAAATATAAAAATTTAGCTCGTTTTAGTAATGAATATGAATCGCTGAAAAAATATCGCCATAGTGACGTTGCGGCTTTACATGATGCCACAGCCATATATTATGTTCGAGAAAAAAGAATGAAAAGAATTAAGGAGTTTGAAAATGTAAATTGCTGGTTTATTAATAATTCAGTAAGCCGGGAAAAGTATCAGTTGGATAAAGGAAATAATCTTGAGTACCAACCTGAATTAATCAAAGCTGATGATTTTTTAAACATTATTTGGTTAAGCAATCCTCAAATCGACAGAACTATTGACATACATGAAATCTCTGAAATCGGATTGACTTCCCTTATTTCAATGGGATTAACAAGCTCCCTTCCAAGGCTTTCAATAATTAGAGAGTTGGATGACAATATTCATAAATATGCCCAGTATAATGGTTTGACAGATTCAGATATTGTAAGAGTTGCAACGAGAATTACAACAAAGCAATTAACTGACATTGAAAACTTAAATAAACTTGCAAAGCAAGATAAGGAGCTCTTTGTAAAAAGACTAAATGAAGAAGCGCAAAAACAAAAAGAACTTGACGAAGAAAGGATAAAAAAGCTGGACAAAATATTACAAGAGCTAACTTATAAAAGTACCAGTTTGCAAAAAATAAAATCCGACTTTGAAGAAAAATCTAAAAGTCTTGATGAAAGGATAACTTCCGCAACTGGCGAATCACACTCAAAAGATAAAACAATTCAATCTTTAAGTAGTGAGTTAGAAAGAGAAAAAAAATTACGAAGAAAAGAAAATAACAAACGTCAATCAGAGAAAAGGGAACAATTTATAGATGATACCCTGAAAACGTGGCGTAGAAAAACAAATATTGAATTACTTCTTTGGCTATTTATTTTCATTGCAGGTATTTTAAGCTTATTATGGTTGGCTGACTGGAAGATCAGTAATGCCGTTACTCTTTATAAAGAACTAACAACAAATTTAATATTCAGCTCAGCTATTTTTGTTTTAGGCACTATATTTTCGGCAATAACATTCAAAAAATGGTACGACAAAAATCATAATCATTCTAATATTGAAAATTATAAAAAAGGATTGAAGATTCCTGAAACACTCAAAGACGAAGAGTAGATGCCTTGCCGAGGGTGCAGCTTATACTTCGGCAGACATCTACAAACCCCAAAACCACTAATAGACTCATAACCTGGAAAATCCATACACCTTGATCCTCGTTCTCCAGCACACCTTGACCTAGCTTCTCCAATTTTCAATGACCCCTCTTCACCAAGCCCATTTAACCCCTAAGAAGTACTCAATTTCAAATAGTTGTGCCAATCATAAAAAGATAAAACTGCAATATTTTATAAGGGGGTTAAGCACAAATGGAATGTGGGGTAATAAGATCGTGGATTTTCCATACAACAGAACATTGAGGCAATTGGTGCTTAAGAATAACACATCAACCCAATACATTTCCCAATACTAGTTCTCAGCTTGTCACAATAAAACCCAGCAGTAAATCCTATTCTAATCTTTTGTAACTTCATTCTGCACCCGTTTCAGCAGCCGTAAGGAAATTTTCTAACTGCTTAATGCCCTGGCCGTCAAACTGTCTAAAAACTATTCACAGTATTGAATAACTAATACTTGCATTCAATTTGCTAAAAAGTAAATTTACATATGCAGTATATACAAGGAAACAGTAGAGAACAAACCATTCTTTTTCCTCAATCACTGGATCAAATAATTAGCCTAGATAACGAAGTACGTATCATTGACCTTTTTGTTGAGACCATTAATATTGCCGATTTTAAATTTGTGGTTAAAACTTCTACCGAAGGGCGTCCTGCCTATCATCCTAAAGATTTATTGAAACTTTTCGTGTACGGTTATCTTAATTCTATTAGATCTTCCAGAACACTTGAAAAAGAAACTAAACGCAATATTGAACTAATGTGGTTAATGAAACAACTCACTCCTGACCACAATACTATTGCCAACTTTAGAAGAAATAATGAAAAAGCCATCAGAAAAGTGTTTCGGCACACTGTATCCATTGCAACACATTTCAATTTGATTGGAGGTAAACCTATTGCAGGAGACAGCACCAAACTGCGTGCTCAAAACAGTAAGAAAAATAATTTCAATGAAAATAAAATTGAGCAACACCTTATTTATATCGATAATAAACTTAATGAATACAATACAGCTCTTGAACTTGCCGATGAGGATAATAAGAAAGTAATTCAGAAACAAATTGAAAAACAGCATAACAGAAAAGCGTTTTACAATTCACTCAGTAATCAATTACAAGAACAGGGCGAAACCCAGATATCGACTTCTGATCCTGATAGCCGCCAAATGATTACTCGTAATAATATTACTGAGGTCGCTTATAATGTTCAAACAGTAGTAGATGCAAAACATTGCCTTCCTATTGATTATAAAGTAACTAATCAGAACGATAGCAAAGCAATGGGCGCCATGCTGCGCAGAACAAAAACCATCTTACAAACCTGCGATTTTACAGCGCTTTACGATAAGGGGTATCATACGGGAAGCGAAATTAAAAAGGCCGTTGAAATGGGAATCGACATAATGGTAGCTGTTCCTGGTGTAGCTTCTTTTGCTCCAAACGATAATTATAATTTTGACAAATTTATTTACAACGAAACTGTCGACACCTATACCTGCCCTCAACAACAAACATTAACCACCAATGGTAACTGGTATCAAAAAAGTAAACAACGTTATATCTATTATGTCAAGCATTATAAAACCAATGCCTGTAGCGGATGCCCAGCACTTGCATTATGCACATTAAATAAAAAGGGTAGGCTTATTGAGCGAAGCGAATACCAGCCATACATTGAGCAAAACAAAAAAAATGTTGCGCTAAATAGTTCCATATATAAGAAGCGCCAAGCCATAGTAGAACATCCATATGGTATTATTAAAAGACAATGGGGATTTTATTACATCAGCACTAAAAAAGGGATGAAACGTGCTAGTGCAGATGTGGGACTGATGTTTGTAGCCTTTAACCTGCGCCGATTAATGAATATCATTGACAAAAAATTGTTCCAAAAGTTCCTACAAGAACTTGCTCTATTGTTTTCAGCAAAAATGACCTTACTAATCGCATTTATAATTAATACTAGACTGCAGATTTGCAAACTATTATTTCCCATACATTTTTTAACTATCGCTAGAATCGCCTGAAATGACTTCCCATTTTATGTATATTTAGTTTGCAAACGAGTATTTAGACAAACTGCCGTTAGCTGTAATTGTAACGGACACCTTATGCAAATTTCGGCAGACTTGCAT
>JAIEMK010000041.1 GCA_019752295.1 Chitinophagaceae bacterium
CATATTTTGCGATGGAGCCATAGAGTTATTTGCATACTTTTTTTGGTGCTACTTTCATTTGGAAACGCTGTGAGCGCTCCTTTTTATAGTCATAAAACTATTTCTATGCCCAATGCCGAATTGCTTCAATTGTCTGAAAGTTTGTTATATAATACTAAAATTGGGGCAGCTACTTTCGAAATTGAATTTGAATTGGAGAATATTGAACTCGAACAGTTAATATATGGGCTACCAAATGATGAAGCAAAAAAAACTTTTTGGATAAACATGTATAATTCTTGGTATCAGATTTTATCCACCCGTGACAACCTAAAGAACCCAGATATTTTTTCGGAAAGGAAAATCCCTATTGCTGGAGTATTATTTAGCTTGGATGAAATAGAACATGGAATTTTGCGCAAATACAGATGGAAATACAGTTTGGGCTATTTACCTAATATCTTTACAAAGAAACTGATTAAGCGATTGGCCGTTCTTAAAATGGATTATAGAATTCATTTTGCACTTAATTGTGGTGCAAAAAGCTGCCCACCTATTGCCTTTTATTCTTATAATAAAATTGATAACCAGTTAGATCTAGCTACAAAATCTTTTATGACCTCAGAAACAATTATCGATGATTTCAAAAAAGAGATTAACGTAACTAAAATTATGTATTGGTTTAGCGGCGATTTTGGGGGTAAGAATGGAATTAGAGCAATTGTTAAAAAAGTTATTGGAAAAGATGTAAATGGTTATCGAATTAAATTTAAGCCATATAATTGGGAGGAATCGCTTCATAATTTTGAGTAGGATATTGGAATTCCTTACCAGATCCGTGCCATATAATACTTTCACCAACCTATATAGTCTGGTGGTTTGATTCCGTTAAGCCTTAAATAAACTAATAATTGACCTCGATGATGTGTTTGATGATCATTTATTAGATTGATTATCTGTAATTTATTCATGGGACCGGCAAAAAAAGAAACTGTATCTGACAATTGCCTTCGATCGAAATGTTCCAATACATTCAGTGAAAAATTATATGCAAGTGTCAACTTATTTATTAAATCTGGTTTATTCAGTATTTCTGATTTTGAAATAGGGTTGGTGCTTGATTTTAAAAAAGAAGAGCTTAGCCATCCTAAATTCGATGCTATGTGTAAAATTTGTTCCCCAAAATTCATTTCTTCAGGATTGGGCTTAAATGAATATTTATTTTCGGGCATTAAATTGGCCACTTTCAAGGTATACTCTTTTGAATTACGCAACTTCCGGATAGCGGCATCCATAAAAAGCGAATCGATTTTTTGAGCTGAAACAAGGAGTGGAGTGGCAAAAAAAATATAAGTAATTATTAGTAAAGTGCGCATATGGTATTTCTTATTCGGTTAAGTGATACTGATTGCATTACTGTTTTGGAGGTTTGGTAATTTAATCAATTAAATGTAAAGTGCCCCAATCTGGAGCACTTCACATAAACATAAAACCTCAACCCTAATAAACTAAATTTGAGACTCCTTTATTTGCTTTACAATTTCTGCTGATGGCAGGCTTACGCTAATTTCCTTGACTATTTTTTTTGTTTTTGCATCAACTAAAAGAATCACTCCTGTTTTTTTAGTTTCTTTTACAGAATTGAACACTCTGAATTTTTTTAAATCGGCTGTTGATTTTGAAATTGTTTGCTCGTTTGTTAAGTCATTCGCAACAAACTGAACACTTAATTTTGTACAAGCAGGAAGCACTTCATTCATTACCCTTCCACCGTTGGCCTGACATACCGGACACCAATCCGCTTTATTAATTACAGCGTAAACTTTTGGTGCACTTGCTTTGCCTTGGGCTCTTAATGACGAAAATAAGGAAGTGCTGATAAGTGCTATTAAAGTAAACACCACCGACTTAAGAATTGCATTTTTCATATTTGTTTTTTTTTATGGTTAACGATTGATTTATTGTATTACTCCGAACCTAGTGCCGATATAAACAGAAAAGCCATTTACCCTTCCATCCTGTACATAAGTAGGGGATGCCCAATAGGATCCATCTAGGAATATTGTTTGGAAAAAACTAGACTTTGTTTTAAATGCAATTCTTGCGCCGGTTCGGGCAAAAACGCTACTCTTTCTAACAACTTCCTGGAGCGCAATATTTGTTTGGGGATCTACCTGCAACCTTGGTTCTCCAATATTTAGATATCCACTTCCTCCGTAAAATGAAGTAAACCAGTTTTTGTTTTTGAAATAAACATTTTTACCAAAATTTAACCCAAAAAGTAATAGAGAACTATTGGTGTTCTTGAAAAGAAAGGCTGAATTGTTATCTCGAATTTGTTGGTCGTACTTAAGTGCATTAAAATCCAACACAAATTGCCCAAACCAGTCCTTTTTTAAAGCAAGTTCAACACCTGAATTAAATGTAACCGTTGATTTATAGGCATTGCTTAACTTTCCTTGAGCACTGATTAATCCGAACGCAGTTGTAAAGAAAATTTTCCCTTTTTCCTGCGAAAAACTAGTAATTGTAATAGAAAATGCAACTAACGTGAAAATTGTTTTTATTTTTTGGCTCATTCTTTTGGGGTTTCCGGGTGTATGATTTATTTAAGTAGAAGGTTAACTTTTTAATCTTTTACAATATCGCATTGGATGAGCACAGCGTGTTCGTACAAATCCAAATCGGAGTTATAACTGCTCCCGGTTGTTATGGCTCCTTTTATTTTAATTAAATCACCAACTTTAAGAGAAGAAGTATTTGGAGTAGTTTGTGCTGTAAAACTTGCATTCACGCCTGCTTTTGCTCCCTCTTCTTTAAGAATGATTACCGCATCGCCATTTTGATTTTTCGAAATTTTAAATACATGACCTTCTACAATCAAAATTTTTGAATTGCCATCGCTTGACAAGTATTTTGCATTTGCTTTTGTTGGATTATCTGCAAATTCTTTTACTAGATCTTGCACTTTCAATTCCGCATCTGCTTTTGTTGATTGAACATTACGGTGTGGTTTGAACCACATGAAGCCAACCACAAGGGTGGATATAATAATTACTGACAGAATGACTAATCCAATCAACTTTTTTTTACTGGTAGACATGTGTTTGTTTTTAATTAAGGGTTATGCTATATTTGAAAAGATTTTCCTGTGTTCTTCACGATAAGTTTTTCAAGCTTAATCGCCATTTCGCAATTAAGACGAAGTCTTTCAACGAGCCTTACAAACTGGATAATAAAAACGTTATTCTTCAGCCCTTACTGGTTTAAATCCCTTTTTATATATTTACTAGGAAAATTTATATGATGGATAACCATATTAATAAGGCGGAACCTAATAAGTGGGTGGAGCGATATAGCGAGCTAATGTATCAATATGTTTTGCCCCGAGTGAATGATAATGATATCGCTCAGGAATTAATTCAGGAAACTTTTTTATCTGCTTTGAAAGCGATCAATGGTTATCGAGGTATTGCCTCCGAAAAAAACTGGCTCTTTAGTATTCTTAAAAATAAAATTATTGACTATTATAGGAAGAAAGCCCTTCAACGAGGCATTGTTACTATGCCGGATTTGCAAGAATATGATAATGAATGGTTCGATACAGGTGGACAGTGGGTTGAGGAAAAGGCCCCAAAAAATTGGCAAGTTCCTGAAAATATTATTGAAAGAAAGGAAATTCAAAGAATAATAAATTGGTGTAAGGATCACTTGAAAAATCTTCAGCAGCAAGTATTTACTTTGAGGTATATGGAAGAACTCGATTCTGATGAAATTTGTAAGGTCTTAAGTATTACTCCGTCTAACTATTGGGTTTTGATTCACAGGGCCAGGCTTCAAATGAGGTCTTGTGTTGAGAAGAAAATGGTTTAATGAAAAAATTTATAATGAAGTATCTAATGTTGAATTGCAAAGATGCTACATTTTTGATGTCAAAGAGAGATGAGGGGAAACTTAGTATGATAGATAGAATGAGATTATCCCTACATATATCTATATGCCATTTATGTAGAAAATTCGAAAAACAGATTACTGAAATTGGTTTGGGAACCAAAAATGTGCATAGCGATTTTCAGTTGCCAGTAGATGTTAAGTCAAAGCTTAAAAAAGTATTAGACGAGATGGGGAATTCTTTAGTCGAAAATTTCTAACCTTTTTTTATTTATGCAATTTATAGAATTATTTAAAGAATGGTTTTTGAACCTCGGAAGTAAATACAATGTAAATCCCTATATTTTTGGTGCAATTTACATTGGGGCTATCCCTTTTTTCTTTATTTGCCTTAGGTGGACCATCATTAGAATAAAAGGAGGACGATCTTTTTTTCTACCCATTATGCTAACTGGTTTTTGTTTTATTTCTGCATATTTATATCTGGTTATTGTTGGCAAACACATTCCTTTATGGGTCTATTTATTTATTGGAATGATGATTTCCTACAGTGTGTATTCTACTGTTATTTCTATCAGGAAAAACATCGTACAGTAGTTTTTAGAAAATTTTCTTGTGGTATTAAATTTTGTGTTGACTCAAAAATTTTCGATAAATCGAAACTAGCTTGGGTTGCGAAAATCCTAATTTGTACATAAAAAAAATTAAAAAAAATATCGCTTGCGTTTTGTAGATGCCATTCTCCAAATATTTTCTTGCCGATGTGGTTACAGGTTTGTTTAGTATCGAAAACTTGGCTACTTTTTTAATTTTCTTTATAAAATCCTGATCCTCCATAATAATATGATTCTCGCAAAATCCACCCACTTTTAAATATATTTTTTTGGAAACAAATAAACTCTGATCTCCGAATCTAAACGCATTGATATCAAGTTTTGTAAACCAGCAGTTAGCTTTTAGAAACCAATGGTTAAAATCGAATTTCAGGGTAAAACAGCCGGCTTCATTGCCATCATGTATTGAATCAATTATTTCTTTCGAGAAATTTGATGGAGGAATTGTATCTGCGTGGAGAAAGTAAATTATTTCATTAGTGGAAATGCTTGCTCCGTAGTTCATTTGAGCTGCCCTGCCTTTTTGAGGACTTAAAACGGGTAGAATGCTCTCTGTAAGTGCTTCAGAAAATGTGTTGTCATTACTTCCTCCGTCTACTATTAGTATTTCGCTTACTAAATTTAGAAAATCATTTTCCTTTATTCTTTGAATAGTTGTTTTAATAGTTTGACCTTCATTATATGTTGGAATTATAACACTTATCATCTTTAGCGGCATCAATAATTATACACAAATTTGCGAGTTTTCAAGATCCGTTTCAGTGTCGATATCTGATAATGTGGGTAACAGAAAAATGGATAAATTTAATCTCTTGCAGATGGCTATTGTTTGCCCTAAAACTTTTTCAGTACTCCATTCGATTTTTTTAAATAGGGCTGCATACATTTTTTTTATGGCTAGTAAATAATACCCACCATCTTTGGCAGGACCTAAAACTACGTCATAATATTGTACTTGATGAATAGCATCAATTAGTATTAGTTCAGTAAGTTCAATACAGTCTGATCCAATTATTAATACTGATTCTTTCCCATCATCAAATGCATTACTAAAGGCGTTTTGAATTCTTATACCTAAGTCTGATCCTTTTTGAATTCTTTTTTTAAATTTTTCAGTATCCCATATGTCGTTTTCGTCAATCATATTTGAATAGTAAATGTATTTTGTGCCTGGTATATTCTCCACTATTGATTTTGTATGCATTAATAATTTTTGATACACTAAAAGTGCTTTGTCATTTCCGATTGAGGCAGCAAGGCGAGTTTTTACTTTACCTAGAATGGGGTTTTTTATAAATATTATTATAGAGGTTCTCATTATAGCGCCTTAATTGTTTCAGAAAAAAGCTTGGAGAGTAGTTGATCTGCTTTCCCGGCAGCTTCTATGATTTCAGCAATATTGATTGGTTTTAAATTGGCTGGGTCGCATTCATCTGTAATTACTGAAATTGCTGCACAGGGAATTTGCATATGGTTAGCTGCAATTACTTCAGGTACTGTAGACATTCCAACCATATCTGCTCCAATGATTTTTAAATATCGGTATTCAGCTTTTGTTTCCAGATTTGGTCCATTTACTGCGACATATACCCCTTTTTTTAAAGACAAATTCAATTCAGTTGCTTTTTTTGAAAGTGCATCGGATAATAGTTGATTGTAAGGTTCACTCATATCAGGAAATCGGCCACCCAATTCGTCGATATTTTTTCCGGTTAATGGATTACCAGATTGCAAGTTGATATGATCTTCAATAAGTATTAACTCTCCCTTTTTGAAATTTAAATTAATAGCTCCTGCAGCATTGGATAAAAATAATGCGTTTAGGCCTAACATCTTCATTACTCTAATCGGGAATACTATTTCTTGCTGACTATAACCTTCATATGCGTGAAACCTGCCCTGCATTATTAAAATCTTCTTACCCTTTATTTTTCCGTATATCAGATTGCCTTTGTGGAATTCAACTGTTGAAAGTGGAAAATTAGGAATATCTGAATATGGAATTTTTTGTATTACGTCTATTAAATTTACAAAATGATGCAAGCCAGTTCCTAATACAAGCCCGATATCGATATGATCAATTCCTTTTTTTTGTAAAAAGTCTCTGGTTTCCTTTATTTGTTCCATTCTATTTTAAATTTAACAACAGCCGCCTCCGTCATAGAAAAAGGTACTCTCTGATATGAAAATATCATCACGATTTAAAGAGTTGAGTGCTCTGGCAGTTTTGTCACAAACGGATAACGGGTGATTGGGAAATAGCACGTGACCTTTTCCATCATCAAAGCAATCATCTTTGCCAAAATAAATTGCTGCCTTACCTGTAAATACACAAGGGCCATCAGAAGGCATCGGATCTTTAATAGCACATACCTCAATGCTTTCAATGTAAACAATTTCTTCTGTATTGTAATTTTTGGGGCCTAAAATTCGATAGGGTCGCCTTGCTCTTATTTCAATAGTTCCGAAGCCGGTATCAGTAATTGTTTTTATATATTCATTTAATGTTACCGAGCCACTTAGACATAATGCTCTCAATCTTTCATCCTCCCTCAATATTTCCGGAATGGGCTGTTCGCAGATGGGGTCTGATAGAATAAGTCTTCCGTGTGGTTTAAGTACGCGATACATTTCATTCATCGCCTTCTTCAAATCTGTATGTTTAAATATGTTAAACAAACAATTTTGAGCGGCAATATCGATTGATTTATCTTGAATCGGTAAATTTAAAGCACTACCGTTTAACAGTTCAATAAATTCGGACTTAAACCATCTGTTTTCCTTTTCTGCAATACAAAAATTTTCTTTGCATGCTTTGATCATTTCTTCAACAACATCAACACCGATTATAGCACCCTTCTTTCGACTGAA
>JAIEMK010000021.1 GCA_019752295.1 Chitinophagaceae bacterium
ACGTAACTACTTATAATCCTCCTCCAAAAGTTACTCCACCAACAGCAGGAACTTTGTGGATTGTTGGTAGCGCAACTGCAGGTGGATGGAATAACCCATTGCAGACTCCATACGATGTGTCGCAGAAATTTACAAAAGTGTCAAATACCTTATACGAAATAGTTGTTCCATTGCTTACTGGTGGTGGATATAAACTAGTTCAGGAAATGGGTGTTTGGGGTACCCAATACCATGCACTGGATGGTACTGCAGCTATGTTTGGAAACTTTGAGAAGAAGGATTCTGATCCTCAGTTTCCATCACCAGCTACAGCCGGTAATTACAAAATATCGGTCGACTTTCAGGCGGGTACTTATACGCTTACAAAACAATAATTTTTTAAAGAAAGAATTGATACTGTTTAAATATTGATTCCTTCAACTAAAAAAAAACTTATGAAATTTTTATTAAAACTAAGCCTGTTTACTGTGATGATTGCTACAGTATTAGCAGCTTGTAATAAGGTAGGCAGCCTGCCAATTTACGCAAACGGATCGGCTGTAACCATGCAATTATCTGCATCTGCAATTACACCAACTATTGCAGACACCAGTAAAAACGTTCTAACTTTTAACTGGTCGAATCCTAAATATGCTACTGATTCGAATACAGTAAAATATATTCTTGAAGTAGATTCTACAGGAAGAAACTTATCAAAAGCTGTTTCTTACACCATTACCGGTTCTTTATTAAAGAACTTTACCGGTAGAGAAGTGAACAACCTGTTGATTGGATTCGGATTTCCATTAGGCGCTGCAGGAAAATTAGATGCACGTATTACCTCTTCATATGGTAATAACAACGAGCAATATAAATCTGGAATTGTAACGGTATTGGTTACCCCATTCAAGGATTCTTCTAACTTGGTAACTGAAAAAACATCAGTTGTTTGCGCACTGGCTACTTCTACTCAGATTTCTAATACCTTCTCATGGAGCCCTTCATTTAAAGGCTTCTCTGGAACTGCTACTTATACTTTGGAATATGATTCTGCAGGTAAGAAATTCGTAGCACCACAATCCATGCCGGTTGGTGTTTCAATACTGTCTAAAGCAATGACTCAGGCAGATATGAATACCACCGCATTAAATTCTGGTATTGTTGCTAGTACCATCGGTAAAGTTGAATACCGCATTAAAGCTGTTACATCAACAGGCTCTACTGTTTATTCAAACACAGTGAACGTAACTATTCAAAGCTATGTTCCGATCCTTAGATTTTATATTCCCGGTGGATATCAGGCAGCTACCAATAATGGTAACAACTGGGATCCAGGAACTGCACCTGAAATGATTCGCGACCTTCGTGCGCCGGTAAATAATAAGATGTATTATATGTACATGTATCTTCCCGCTGGTCAGGAATTCAAATTTACTCAGGGCCGCTCATGGGATATTAACTTTGGTGGATCGAATGGTGTTTTATCTCCCGGCGGATCAAACCTGAGTGTACCCACTTCAGGATGGTATCGCATCACTATCGATATCGATAAATTAGTGTACGATATCAGAGAAGGCAGAATGGGATTTGTTGGCGGAGCTACCGGTGCTGGTTGGACTCCTCCAAATGTATTCCCTAACTATGCTTTAAGTAATATTGCTACCAATCTTTTTATCGGACTTACTGATCTCGGCACTGGCGGATGGAAAATGATTGATAACAATTCATGGAATAATGGAAGCAATACCGTTGATGAAACCAGAAGCTATGGTACTCCATTAGGTGATGGTGGTACACTGGAAGTAAATGGCGCCAATTTCGCGGATAATACAACTGCGGGCAGATACAGAGCTATCTGGGATGGTCGCGATGTAAACAACGTGAAATACTTGTTTAGCCCTGCAAATGAAATGAGAGTAGTAGGCGATGGAATCAATCAGCCAGGTGTTGGCAGTTGGGATCCGGCTACTTCTCCTCAAATGACTTACGCAGGAAATGGTGTTTGGACTATTACCATTACACTATACGCCAATAAGGATATTAAATTCCTTGCAGGTAATGCATGGGGTGCATTGGACTACGAAGATAATAGCGGTCAAAGCCAGGCCACAGGTGTAGCGAAATCAATTAAGTGGGATGGTACAAACAACTTTAAAACCCCTACTGCTGCCGGAACCTACATAATTACCCTTGACGAAGGAAAACAAACAGTTACTATTAATTAATAGTATTTCATCTTATAAAAAACGCCTCCGAATAAAATCGGGGGCGTTTTTTTATGAGAGCCAATTTTAGGATTAGATGATTGCATCGCAGCCTATTTTAAAACATTGCTTACATTGCAGAAATAACTATTGAATATGCTTTACTCGATGACGGGCTACGGAAGGGCCGAACAAACCATTAACGGTAAGACTTTTTTGGTTGAAATCAGATCTTTAAATGGAAAGCAGTTCGACCTGCGCCTGAATATTCCATCTTTAATTAAACCATTTGAATTCGAAGTGCGCAATATTTTGAGCGAGGGTTTGCAAAGAGGCAGTGTTGAGTGTATCATTACGCTAAAACAAAATGGTGCAAGCAAACCGGTATCTATCAATACAGAACTTGCCAAAGCTTACTATCAGCCGGTGGCTGAATTGGCCGCTGAATTAAAACTCGAAACAGGAGATATTTTAAGTACTATCCTGAAGTTGCCCGATGTAATTACACCATCCACAGAAATGCTGAGTGATGAGGAATGGAAGGGCTTTGAAAAGGTTTTAAAAGAAGCAATCTTGCAACTAAATGCACACAGAGAAGACGAAGGAAAATCGCTCGAAACAGATTTATTGCTGCGCTTATCCAATATTGAAATACAGCAACAAATGATTGTTGAACTGGAGCCTTTGCGCAGGCAGCGTATTCGCGACGGTTTATTAAAAGTGCTGGAAGAGAATGTAGGAAAGGATAATTACGACCCGAACAGATTGGAACAGGAATTGATTTATTATATCGAGAAAATAGATATCAGCGAAGAGCAAGTTCGCTTAAAAAATCACTGCAAATATTTCAGAGATATTTTACAGGAAAAAGAAGTTAGCAAAGGGAAAAAATTATCTTTTATACTGCAGGAGTTTGGAAGAGAAATTAATACAACAGGATCAAAAGCATACGATGCAGTGATGCAGAAATGTGTTATTCTGATGAAGGACGAACTGGAGAAAGCAAAAGAACAGATTTTAAATGTTTTGTAAAATCCAACTGCTTTCAATTTTATCTTTGATTAAAATACAGATCAGGTGAAAAAAATTCTTATAGCGGTTTGTTGCATAGTGGTAATTTGTTCTTGTAACAAGATTAATAGTTTTGAAAAAACGGTGTTCTTCCCTAAACACGAATGGGACAGTAAAGTGCAACCCAACTTTCAGTTTGAGATAACAGATACCGTTGCTGCCTACCATATTTATGTGGTTATCCGCCACGAAGATGCTTATCATTATAGCAACCTCTGGTTGAATGTAAGCACAACTGCACCGGGAGAAAAATCAAATACACAGAAAGTAAATCTGCAACTGGCAAACAATACAAGCGGTTGGCTGGGAACCGGAATGGACGATATTTTTGATCATCGTATCAGGATAACAAAACTTCCCATCCATTTAAAAAAGGGAATTTATCAATTTAACTTGCAACAAATTATGCGCGAAGACCCGCTGGGTGCAATTCTTAATGCAGGTATCCGTGTAGAAAAAATAAACCCATGACCCCTTCGCAAAAAAAGAGACTGGCACTTGCAACAGCCGTGTACTGGATGTTGCTTTTGTATATCCTTGCTGCGCTGATCTATTGGTTTATTGCACTCGAAAATCAAAATCGGGTGATTACCGATATCCGGTTAAACCAAATTAAACGCGATAATCCTGAGTACTATAGTCATGCACTTAAAATTGAAGCTGCAGCAAAACGCAAAACCATTCAATATATTAGTGAGGGAACCACTTTTCTGTTACTGATTCTGGTGGGTGCAGTGTTTGTTTTTAGAGCTACACGCCGTCAGATAAAATTATCGCAGCAACAACAGAATTTTATGATGACAGTAACGCACGAATTAAAAACGCCCATTGCTGTTGCTCAGTTGAATTTAGAAACACTGCAGAAAAGACAATTGGAGGAAGACACCCGTCAAAAATTAATTTCCAATACCCTGCAAGAAGCCAACCGGCTTAATACACTTTGTAACAATATTCTTTTTGCCGCCCAATTAGATGCCGGAGTGTACACTGCTAATAAACAGGAAATTAATTTTACCGACCTCCTGCAAGGTTGTGTTGACAGCTTCAGAACAAGGTTCCCGCTTAGAGCAATCGAAGAAAATATACAGGAATCCGTTTACCTGATTGGAGAACCTCTTTTATTGCAGATGTTGGTGAACAATCTGATTGATAACGCTTTAAAATACGCCCCCAAAGACCAGCCTATATTGGTATCCCTTCACCAATCCGAAAAGCAAATACATTTTGCTGTAGCAGACAAAGGAGAAGGGATTGAAGAAGGAGAAAAAAAGAAGGTTTTTGATAAATTCTACAGGGTTGGCCAGGAAAACACACGCAAAACAAAGGGTACCGGCTTGGGTTTGTATCTGTGTAAAAAAATTGTGGAGGGACATAGGGCAAATATTTTTGTATCGGACAATCAACCACAGGGTTGTATTTTTAATGTCATATTCAGAACTACATGAAGAAAGAACCCATGGCAAATATTCTGTTAGCGGAGGATGAAGAAAACCTGCACGAAGCCTTGAAACTAAACCTTGAAATGGAAGGCTATTCCATTACTTCGGCTTACGACGGTAGCGCAGCTTTGAAAGCTATCGCGAACGAATATTTTGATTTGATCATTCTCGACATTATGCTCCCCGAAGTAGATGGGATTAGTATTACAGAAACGGTTCGTGTAAATGCAAACGAAGTGCCTATCCTGATTCTCAGCGCTAAAAACGCCAGTGCCGACAGGGTACTTGGATTAAAAAAAGGCGCCGACGATTATCTTACAAAACCTTTTAACCTCGAAGAACTTTTACTGAGAGTATCAAAACTGATTCATAAGAATAAAAAAATGTCGGTAAAAGAAGCAGTTGACGATGTGTATGAATTTGGAAATAACAGGATTGATTTCAAAGCGCAAGAAGCTATTACATGGAATAAAGACAGGATTACTTTGAGCAAGAAAGAAGCCATGCTTCTAAAATTGCTGATCGAAAATAAAGGAGATGTGGTAACACGCGAAAAAATCTTGCAGGTTGTTTGGGGCTATAATGTTTACCCCACCACCAGAACCATCGATAATTTTATTCTCAACTTTCGAAAGTATTTTGAAATAGATAGTCGCAGCCCCAATCATTTTCATTCTGTGAGGGGCGTTGGGTATAAATACACTCCTTAATATGAACCGAAAAAGCAATAAACACCTGTAATAAACGTTTGATTATTTTCAAATAGTCAATATGTCTATTCAATTACAGTCCATTATAGATTTTCTCGACCCAGTTAATATAGCTCAAATTTCGAACGATGAAGGCTTCAAAGAAACCCAGTTAGGGAAACATATAGCCGTTTACGACGAATCTTTTCCTGATATCTCAAAAGCCGATTTTGTACTGGTTGGTTGTGGCGAAATGCGCGGAGCAGGAATTAGTTTAACAAGCACTGCCGCTCCCGATGCAATTAGGGCCGAATACTATAAATTATTTCACTGGCATACTCAGGTAAGCGTTGCAGATATTGGCAATGTAAAATGTGGGGCAACGCTTGAAGATTCTTATGCTGCTTTACGTGCTGTAGTTACCGAACTGATGGATCAGAAAAAAAGAGTGGTGATTTTGGGTGGAACACACGATATTACTACGGCACAATACAATGCTTATGGCAGCAAAAACAGAATTATAGATATTGCCTGCGTAGATGCGCGCATTGATCTGGATATGGATAGTGTGCTGCCCGTTGATAATTTTTTAGTAGAACTATTAACCGGTATGCCCAACTACCTGAAGCATTATAGCCATATTGGTTTTCAAAGCTATTTTATGCACCCCGACATGTTGGAAACGATCGACAAATTAGGGTTCGATTGCTATCGTGTTGGAAAAGTAAAAGAACGTCTGGAAGAAATGGAACCTGCAATCCGTAACAGCGAGCTATTTAGTTTTGATATTGCCGCCATACAGCACGCACACGCACCTGCCAACCGTTTAACTCCAAATGGATTTAATGGTGAGGAAGCATGTACCCTGATGCAGTATGCGGGAATGAGCAATAACTGCGATACAGTAGGCATTTATGGCTATATCGCCGAACAAGATGAACACGCACTTACGGCAAAACAAATTTCTCATATGCTCTGGTATTATATGGATGGCATCCACAAAGGTAAACAGGAAGCGGAGTTGGATAACAGGAGCGAATTCAATGAATTTACCATGGCATTTGCAGAAGTGGAAACGGTATTCCTGCAAAGCAAAAGAACCGGCCGTTGGTGGATGCAATTGCAAGACGGTAAATTTATCGCCTGCAGTCAGTTCGATTATATGATTGCTTCGAACAACGAAATTCCCGAAAGATGGTTTCGCGCAGTTGAACGTAGTTAATTACACAATCTTTAATTAGTTTCGGGTAGCTAATTTTATGCTATGAAGCGAAAACTTTTTTTACTCTGCACTGCGGCGTCTTTTATATTGTTATCATGTCGCACGCAGCAAAAAATTCAAACCAATTCTAAAATAAGCAGCCCTTCTTTTCAAGATGAATTCTTGGCTGCGCCGGATCTGAAAGGTGCGCATATTGGATTTGCCGTGTATAATCCTGCTAATAAATCCTATCTCTATAACTATCAAGGTGATAAATATTTTATTCCGGCAAGTAATACTAAAATCATTACCTGTTATGTTGCAATGAAATATTTGGGAGATAGTTTATTGGGTATGCGATACGTAAATAAAGCTGATGGCACCATCGAAATGGAAGCCAACGGAGATCCTACATTTTTGCATCCCGACTTTCCCAACCAACCCATGTATCAATTTCTAAAAAAACAAAAAACGATTTTGTTGACCGACGAAAATTGGAAATCGAAAGGCTGGGGGATGGGCTGGTCATGGGATGATTATGAAAGCGATTATATGGCAGAAAGAAGTTTTCTGCCGATTTATGGAAACCTAGTACATTTTAATAAATCAGAATCAGCCTCAACTGC
>JAIEMK010000069.1 GCA_019752295.1 Chitinophagaceae bacterium
CCCCCAAATAACTTCTAGGTTCTCTCCCGTTAGCTTTTGCACGCGCTGATTTAAACTTACACAGTTGCAGAGAGATGTAACATGCTTTTCCAGCTCATAGTTGTTTGATTAGCAGCATAGTTTTGTTTTAGTGGAGCTTGGATATTGAAGCCAATACTGATATTTTTAACGTTTAATTCTAATCCTGCAATTGCGTTGAAAGTATATCCCCCGGTATGGTAACTGCCAGTATCCAAACCTTCCGATAATACAATTTTGTTGCCATTTAATTTGTTGCCATCTGTTTTTTCAAATTGCATTCCAATATTCGGACTGATAGTAGTTTTTCCTAAATCGATACTATAAAATGCAATTGAATTAATAGACAACTTATTTCCGAACTGATAACCCTGTTGATTTTTTGTACCAAATTTATAATTGATATTGCTGGTTAGTCCCCAATATCCAATTTGATATACATTTCGAAGATTCAGGAGCAAGTCGGTACTACCGGTACCAATTTGGTTATTGATGTCTGCCAATGTTGTGCCTGGATCATTTGGGTCTACGCTAAAATTCCCTGTATTCAACTTCAATCCACCACCCAGCCATAACTGATTGGAAACTGGCAGACCAGTTTTAGAACTACTATGTGTATTGATTAACTTATAGCTAGTTAAAATACTAATGTCGCCAATCCCTTTTTTGGTTTTCTTACTGTCATCATCTATCTGGTTATTGTAGTGGTATGGAATAAAAGCAAAAAGCTGCCATCTTCTTCCAATATTAAGGCCTGACCAAAGTTCAACTGAATTATAATAGTTATGACTAAATTGAGACCGGTCGTTACTAAGCACTGTGTTGTACTCGCTATAATTATATCTTACCCCAATAAATTTTGATTTAAAACTAGGGTAGATTCCCAAAAAAAGGTTGCCGCCACCACAACCGCAAATACTACAGGCATTTGAATAGATAGCTATAGACATAAAGGTAATAGCCATGAAAAATATTTTCATTCTGAATAAGGTTTTTAGTAATAAAATTTATTTCAAATAAGTATTACTATGCACCCGGTGGACGAAAGATTGCAGAAGGAAAATCAGTTGTATGAGAATTATTAATTGATCTGCGTTTTTGCTTGCAGTTAAAACAAATAAATTGAATGCTTCCAAAAAAACTTTTGGAACTTAATACTTCCTCTCGGTAGCCGGGTTTTCTTTCGGGCGATTGTTTGTCTTTATTGTCGTCTTGTTTTAACCGTTTCATAAGCTGACAATGCCCATTGCACTTCAGTTGCGGTTTAGCTTTGTTGATACAAAGCTTTTTGTATTGCGCTCTATTTAATTGATAGTCGGCATAGTAAAATAACTTTGAGAAGCTACTGGTAAGTAGAGAAAGAAAAATTAATATTACAACCAGTTGTTTCAAGAAGGTTAGCAGATTTTTACAAATGTAATCTTTTGAGATTTCCAATTTGTGATTGGAATCATATTGTTTGTTTATTTTTTGGAACGATTTTTTTAGCCTTTGGATAAGTGCTTTATAATTTTTTTTCAGGGATAAAAAAATACTGCATTACCAATAATTAATGTTATACCTGGGGGGAATCGAGTATATAGAAATTGCCGATAATGCAGTTTACAGAGGCAGATGGTTTTATCTGCTTGCCTTTAAAAATTCAACGATCTTTTCTCTTTCTTTATCTGTAATTAAAGCCCTTGTTTGCATGTGTAAACCAACTGTTTCCCAAATTTCAGGAGAAAATGTTGCTGGAGAGGGCGTATTATGGCATCTCTGGCAATTTTCGCTCCATAATTGAACACCAGATTTTGCGGCCACAGCTTTTGATGGGGCACAACTGTTTAAAGAGAAAAGGGTAACGGAGGAGAATAATAAGATGAGTGCGAAAGATACTTTGTATAATAGATTAAACTTTTTCATTGCAAAATATTTTAAAGTTGAATAGAGAATTGTAAGTAAAAAGTATTTGATTTTGTTTGACCAGTATATGCATTTAATACAGAACTAGCGGTACTGTTACCGGTATATTTTTCATAAGTAAAACGAATAACAGATCTCCAACTCATCCAATAATTTAGTCCAACTGAATAACTAGACTGATCACTTCCCCATGTTGAATTAACGGGAGTATTGTAAGTGGTGTACCTGCCTGCAAGTTCTAAATCATGAAGAGCTTGAATGCCAGTTGGACGAATTGAAAATTGAACGAATGCATTTGTACTGTGATTGTCGAAACTATAAGTAGTAGTAGTATCAACCGGATTCACATAATCTACCTTGCTAACATTTACAATATTGTATTGCGATTTGATATTGACTAGAAATGGAATAAAAGTTTTTACATAGTTTAAATCAAAAGCGTACATATTACCTTTTGCCCTCTCGTTGATCATGCCGGGGGTTCCCACTTTACCGAACATACCTGAAACACCCAGCTCTAATGATGAATTGGAGAATGGAAGTATTCCCAAGCGACCAGTTAAAGTTTTATTGTTGTTATTGTCTACAATATTACCTCCGCTTAAAGTACCGTCGGCATTAAGCTGAGAGCCATTTGTTAAAGCAAAATCGTAGTTCATTTTCATGCTTCCCATTGGCAATCCACCTGATACTTCAACGCCGTAATCAGTTGTTGGTACACCTGATAATCCCATCGGATCGGTTGCAAGTTTATTGATCCAGCCCGCAGCCTGTCGTTTTGAATAAGTACCAAAAGGTAAAACGAAATAGCCCGCTTTAATAATCAAATTCGGGGCAGCAAAATAGGAGATATCAGCCCAGTTAACGCCCAGTCCGTTATTACTGAAAGAAGGTTCAAATTCCATTAGGAATTTCTTTCCATGACGCCAAAGAAACATAGGGCTGAATTCGAAGTGGTCTGCATCTCCCAAGCTATTTGTTTTTGAATTGGTGGAAACTCCGTTTAGTATATTGGTAGTAGAGTTACTTGCGAATCCAAAAGTGGCAAGTCCAACTACCATAAAATGATCATCCCCCGACTTGTGATAATTAACTTGTTCTTCCAAATAATTTAGTCGATCATAAATGGACGAATCAATTGTGGCAGGAACTGTTTGAGCGCGTAGGCCTGTAATAACACTTAATAGAAGTGTTAGTAGCAGGAGCTGTTTTTTTAAAAGATTATGTGGTTTCATGTGTTTTTTATTGATTTTAGCTACATGTAATTCGCTAACAAACATTTCAGTTGGTGACAAATTTTTGTTATGCTCATTTCATGTGTTTTAAAATGTATTTTGAATGATGATGGTGCTTTTGATATTTTTTTTACTAACTATTTTTTCTTTCCAAGTGTTCTGATAAAAGAAATTAATTGCCAGCGCTGCGTTTCTGTTAATAGTTGTTTATAAGAAATCATGGGCCCTCTGCCTTCGGTCATTTTCCAGAATAACGCTCCATCCGTTTCACTTTGAACGGCTACAGAAGTGTGATCGGCAGGTTTGGGGTTTACTGCAGCAGAGGCAATACCATCTCCTTTACCTGAGTTGCCATGACATGGTGCACAATAAGTGATATACAATTTTTTACCTTCTTTTGGTGCGGCGGCATCCTGTGCTAAAGGGTTCTTGAGTTGATTAACAGAAGTTGGTGGTATCCATGGCTTTGCTTTGGATGATTGTGCAATTGCATAATTGCAGAAGAGAGTAAGTACTAAGCTTAGCGTAATTACTGACAAACAGTTTCTTTCTTTTTTCATGTGTTTTATTTATTTTGGTCCGAGTGCTCGGGATTCGTTAATATACATTTCAGTTGTAGACAAATTCTTCTATAGTTATTCGACTACTTGATTCAATGTTTGTTTAAACTTTGTTGTTCTAACATCGTAATGCAATGTCACTTAAATAAAGCTGATATTAAAATGAGTTATGTCAGCAAAAAATCTGATTTAAATCTTTGGATTAGTAAAAAAAATGTCTTAACTATTGATTAAGAAAAGATTAAAAAATAGAAACAAGGCTAATGCGAGTATAAGGGGGATTGTATATAACAACAAAGCCTCCCAGAAGGAGGCTTGTTTTGAAAGAATTAAATTGAGCTTATCTTGATAAAGGCGTTTCAGCGTTTTTATCCATTTTGATTCCAGAGTATCCATCGATCTAGTAGCCACTATTTTGATTTCTTTTTACTAAATGAGATTTCATGGAGCCAAACTTAATTGATTCATACTCGGACAAATAAAGTTGAAACAGATAACTTAAATTGCTGTTTGATTTTTAAGCTTAGCTAGACTTTTATATTAGTACGCCATGGAAAAAAAATGTGTTTCCTATCAGCATACCGGTTTCAAAATGGAAGAAACAATGCGCTGGTATGGTCCAACCGATCCGGTGAGTTTGAATGATATCAGGCAGGCAGGTTGTACTGGAGTAGTTACTGCTTTGCATCATATACCTAATGGTGCTGTGTGGCCAAAGAATGAAATCTTAAAAAGGAAAAATGAAATAACAGAAATGGGTCTTCGCTGGTCTGTAGTTGAAAGTGTGCCAGTGCATGAGTCCATCAAAACGCAGTCGCCCGGTTTTGAGTTGTGTATCGAAAACTATCAGCAAACCATTAGAAATCTCAGTGAATGTGGAATTGATATTGTGACCTATAATTTTATGCCGGTATTGGATTGGACCAGAACAGATCTTTCTTATACAGTTGCTGACGGAAGTAAGGCGCTTCGTTTTGATAGGGCAGCTTTTATTGCTTTCGATCTTTTTATTTTGAAAAGGATAAATGCTGTTAATGAATATAGTGGGGATGAAATAAAAAGAGCTGAAAAGATTTTTTCAGAAATGCCGGAGCAGGATAAATTGCAACTTCAGAAAAATATTATTGCCGGATTACCCGGAAGTGAAGAAAGTTTTACACTGGAGCAATTTCAATCTGCTTTAGATGCGTACAAAGATATTGATGCCGATAAGCTGAGGGCACATCTCATTTATTTCCTCAATAAAATCATACCTATTGCAATTGAAGTAAATGTTAAAATGGTAATCCATCCTGATGATCCGCCTTATTCTATTTTGGGCTTGCCGCGAATTGTGTGCACTGCCTCTGATCTCGAAAAATTATATAATGCTATCCCTTCCTTGCAAAACGGATTATGCTTTTGTACAGGATCGTTTGGAGTTCGGTCGGACAATGACCTGCCTGCTATGATAAAAAAATTCGGTGATCGAATCAATTTTATTCACTTGAGAAATACGAGTTCAAACGAGTACGGCGATTTTTTTGAAGACAATCATCTGGAAGGAGATGTGGATATGTATGCTGTAATAAAAGAGATCGTTGAATTGATGAATGACAGAAATATAGCAATACCTGTGCGCCCCGATCATGGACACCAAATGCTGGATGATCTGTACAAGAAAACCAACCCAGGATATTCTGCAATTGGCCGATTGAGAGGGCTTGCTGAAATACGTGGAGTAGAATTGGGTATATTAAGATCGATGAAATAATAAAGAGCCGCCAAGAGGCAGGCCCTTTATTAAAATTTTGTATTTAACCTTCTTATGAATAAATGCGAAGATTAGTACCGCTTAATTGTGTTTTATAAATGGTTAATCCTTTTGAGCCATTAGCGTTTTGCCCAACACCATTAATATCGAAAGTAGCCCCATGCGCTGTACAATACCATTGATTAACAGAACCTCTATAAGTTACCTGCTGTTGCCCCTCGTGGCTGCAGATAACAGTGGCTGCAGCATATGCACCTGTATTGGTTCGGGCAATTACAACTGAATTTTGAATGACATAACCGCCATTGTTTGCCAGTGCAGCATTAACCGTATCGTTTAAATTGATTGTAAAATCAACGGGCCCTGAAGGTGTTGTTGATTCTTTATCGCATGAATGCAGGCAGGTTGCAGTTAAGGCAAAAGCTGCACCTAACCCTATTTTATTAAGGAATTCTTTTCTGTTCATATTTCTGTTTCTAAACTTTGGTAATAGATTTATTACTTATGACTAATTTGGAAGATCCGGGAAAGGTTAAAGCCAAGACGGACATCAAATTTTTCCCAACTACCGGTAGTTTCTGTGATGAAAGCGCGTTCATTCATACCGGCAGAGTTTGAAACGTGTAATTGAAATACGTGACCACCTGTTTCAATATCTACGCCAATCGAAAGGGGATTGTAGTTTACATCTTTTTCAATTCCGTTTAAGAGATAAAAATAATCCCAGGTAAATGCAGTACGCTTATTCATCTTTAATCTACCTCCGAATCCAACAGCAAAAATATCGTTTGGCTGACTGGCTAATGGCACAAGATTATTATGTACGATGGTAGGTGTTATTTGAAGCGTTATTCCTTCGCTGAATTTTCGACCAATGATCACCTGACCATAATAAGCCAATCTGGAAGAGAAAAAGTTTTGTGCAGTAGGATCGGCATAAGGCAGTGTGTTCATTGTCATTCCTCCAACTAATGCAATAGTAGCAGGAAAGCTATGTGTTCCGGTTGATTGGCGAATGGGTGCAAACTTGATATAACCATCAAATTCTTTTTTGAAAGTACTTCTTCCAAAGCCCATTTGTAAATAACGAGAAATACCAAAATCAAAACCTAAACGCATTGAAGCCTGATCCAGACCGGCAAAATTGTTTCCCTGATTCAACTGACCAAAACGGTGCAGAATTCTAAAGTCCATCGTTCCGGGAGATAAAAATTCCATTGAATGCCCGTTAATAACTCTGATCGATTTAAAAGCATTTTTTACGATCTCTTTTTTGGGCTTATCGGTATCAACTAGGTCCAATAAATCTTTGTCCTGTGCTTTTACGCCTTCTGTTATCAGTACTACCGACAAAAGTATACAGAGGCTGAATAAATGTGAATATTTCATGTGTGAGTTTTGGGGGATGATACAGGATTATTTCGCTAATGGATCGAGTGTACAATCAACTGTAATTTTAGCGAACTTTGCAACTTTGTCTGCTACCAACTGAGGAATCACGATGTTGTAGTCGGCAAACTGAGCAACAAAATTTGCACTTACCAATACCTTACCTGCTTTTACAATAATCTTTCCTTCGGTTTCAATCTCTTTTGTCTGACCGTGCATTTCCAGCTTGCCTTTTACTTTGGCCGGATATGAGCCATCTTTGGTATAATTAACAGATTCGTTGTTACTAATGGTGCCCTTAAAAGTAGTCTTGTTGTATTTATCGCTTTCTACATAGTTCT
>JAIEMK010000079.1 GCA_019752295.1 Chitinophagaceae bacterium
CTAACTCAGTTCTATGCCATGTTCAAAGGTTGGCAACTCTACCAAACTTTTAATAAAGATGTGTCCACACAGTAGAAACATGTTTGGGAGGGGTGCGCACGCAGTGCCGCGGGGTGGGAAAAAACTTGTAAGTGAGGAAAAATACTTGATTTGAGATCAACCACCCCGGCCATCGCTAAATCGCTCGGCCACCCCTCCAAACCACGGTTTGGAGGGGAAATATTTTAATCAACTCTACTTAAATAATAAATCTGCGCAAATCTGTTTCATCAGCGTCATCTGCGTGCCATAAAAATAACCTCTGGAAGCAAAAAATTAAAAGTCAAAATTCAAAAATCAAAATTGAAGAAGAAAAAATAAAAAATCCCGAATGTTTAGTTCGGGATTTTTTAAGCGATTAATATTGCTGACTATTTTTTCTGATCAACAGAATTAATTTTAATATTCACATTGTCTTTACCACCAATAAAAGAAGCATATTTAGCAGTTGTAGAGGAATCGAAAGTAGTTCCGTTAACGGTTAATTTTCCCTCTTTAAAATCAATCTCCAATTTACCCTCTTTAGCCAAACCATCATGTTTTAATGCTTCAATCAGAGCTTTCATGTCGTTGCCATTTGCAGTAACTGTTGTTGGTTTTCCAGAATCAGCAGCAGAAACATTTGAAGTCATTTTGATCTCAATTGTTTTTTCAACGTGAGCGGCTTTGAGATCAGATTTATGTATCTGGGCCAAAGTAGGAGCAATCACTAATGAAACAATCGACATCAATTTGATCAGGATATTCATAGATGGTCCAGATGTATCTTTAAAAGGATCACCCACAGTATCACCCGTTACAGATGCTTTATGCGGTTCAGACTTTTTGTAATATACTACACCATTTATCTCAGCACCTTTTTCAAAAGATTTTTTAGCATTATCCCATGCACCACCGGCGTTGTTTTGGAACATTCCCATCAATACACCACTCACGGTAGCACCGGCAAGAAATCCTCCCAATACTTCAGGTCCGAAAATAAAGCCAATGATCAAGGGACTGAAAATTGCAATGGCGCCAGGCAACATCATTTTCTTTAAAGAAGCTTCAGTAGAAATGGCAACACATTTATCGTATTCAGGTTTTCCTGTGCCTTCCATAATGCCGGGAATAGTACGGAACTGGCGACGAACTTCTTCAACCATTGCCATTGCAGCTTCACCAACTGCACGAATTGCCAATGAAGAAAAAATGAAAGGGATCATCGCTCCAACAAATAAACCGGCCAAAACATCTGCATGATAAATATCGATACCATTGATACCTGCAATTCCAACGAATGCTGCAAACAAAGCCAATGCAGTTAGTGCTGCAGAAGCAATTGCAAATCCTTTACCGGTTGCAGCAGTGGTATTACCAACAGCATCCAGTATATCGGTTTTTTCGCGCACTTCTTTTGGAAGCTCACTCATTTCTGCAATACCACCAGCATTATCAGCAATTGGTCCGAATGCATCAATAGCAAGCTGCATAGCAGTTGTAGCCATCATACCTGCTGCAGCAATTGCCACACCATATAAACCGGCACATGCGTAAGAGCCATAAATACCACCAGCCAATACAAGGATTGGCAATAAAGTACTTTCCATACCAACAGCCAAACCACCAATGATATTGGTAGCGGAACCGGTAGAAGATTGACGAATAATACTCATTACCGGGCGTTTACCCATTGCTGTATAATATTCAGTAATCATACTCATTAGTGTACCAACGGTTAAGCCAACCATGATTGCACCAAAAATTTTATTGGGAGTAAATTCAAAACCACGCAATAATAATTGTGCGGGCATCAGATAATTTACCAGAAAATAACAGGCGATTGCGGTTAAAATAATGGAACCCCAGTTACCCATATTCAAAGCATTCTGAACTTTCTGTGTACTTAAACCTACGTTATCACTAACTTTTACAAAGAAGGTAGCGATGATAGAAAATATAATACCAATTGATGCAATCAGCATGGGTAATAAGATAGGCGACAAGCCTCCGTAATTATCAACTAATGCAACTCCACCTATTCCGGTAACTTCTCTTCCCAACACCATGGTTGCCAAAACGGTTGCTACATAGCTACCAAATAAATCGGCACCCATACCTGCAACGTCACCCACATTATCACCCACGTTATCTGCAATGGTTGCAGGGTTACGAGGATCATCTTCAGGAATACCGGCTTCAACTTTACCAACCAGATCAGCACCTACATCGGCAGCTTTTGTATAAATACCACCACCAACACGTGCAAACAAAGCAATACTTTCTGCACCAAGTGAGAATCCGGTTAATACTTCAATAGCTCTTTTCATCTCTTCGCTGTCAACAGCCTGAGTAGGGGCGAACACCATTTTAAGAATGATGAATAAACTTCCCAATCCCAATACAGCTAAACCTGCAACACCCATTCCCATTACGGAACCTCCTGTAAAAGAAACTTTCAAAGCCTGACTCAAACTGGTACGAGCTGCTTGTGCAGTACGAACGTTTGCTTTTGTTGCAACTTTCATTCCAATAAAACCGGCTAATGCGCTAAAGAAAGCACCCAGAATAAAAGCTAGCGCAATACTCCAGTCGCTATTTTTATCAGAGTATCCCATGATAGCAAGTAAAAGAGCCACTATCACAACGAAATAAGCGAGTATTTTGTACTCTGCTTTTAAAAAAGCCATTGCACCTTCAGCTATATAAGTGCTGATCTCTTTCATGCGGTCGTTACCCGCATCTTGTTTTGAAACCCAATTAAATTTAATAAGGGTATAGAGCAATCCTACGATACCCATTGCTGGCACAGCAAAAAACAAAAGTTTGTCCATAAACAGTTATGTCTGGTAGTTTAAAAATGAAAGTCTGCAAAAATAGGGGAAAACGCATTAGTTAGCTACCTATTGACAATTCTTGTCGCAGTTGTATTAAAACGTTGAAATACAGTTTTTATTATTGCTCTAAAGCCGATGTATCGGGGCGGCCTGTAAATACAGAACTCATCTTTCCGGCAGACCAAATATTCCGATTGAATTTGTTTCCAAGGATGATAACCGTAGCTGAATCGCTGATCAGGCGCTTGAATACGGTGTTATTTCCGTGCCACCAGCCATTGTGATACACGATGGTGGGGTCGGGTGGATTGATGTACAAATGCCATCCGAGTCCATAATTTTTTTGTCCCCTTTTCTCGTTACTATAAGGCCTGTAAGCCATTTCCATGGTTTGTTTACTTACAAATTTCCCTTCATATAATGCTTTATCCCATTGCAATAAATCGCGCACATTACTATATACATTTTTATCGCCATAAATACAATCCAGTTTTTCGAGCGGGAAGGGGGCCATATTATAATTATATGATGGAATATAATTTGCCGTATCCTTAATGCTGAAAATATAACTACTCTTCATACCTAGTGGTGTGAATACACTATCCTTCATGTATGTAGGGAAATCCATTTTGGTAATCCGCTCAATAATCAGTGCCAGCATAGCATAGTTGGTATTGCAATAGCTAAAATGACGATCTGGAGCCGATTCTACTGGTGGGTGAGAGCGGATCATGTATTGTAATAATTCCTGATTGGTGGGTAGACCCGCAATATCAATAGGAACTTTATAGATTCTTACTTTGTAAACTGTTTTTCCACGTTTATTTTTTTTCTTAATCCGCTCTGAGCGGGTGCCATCCATAAAGTGATCGTATTTGGGTAACCCACTGCGATGCGTTAATAAGTCTTTAATGGTAATATGTGCGTAAGGAAAATTCTGTAGATATTTTTCAACAGGATCATCTAACTGAATCTTACCCTGTTCCATCAAATGAAGGATGACAGTAGCCGTAAAAGTTTTGGATATGGAAGCCAGATGAAAAGTTGAATTTGCTGTGATGGACTCTTTGGTTTTGAAGTTGATCATACCACGATAATCTTCAAAAACAATCTCTCCCTTTTTTGCAAGCAAGATACTTCCATTAAACCCCGAACGCAGGAGTGCCGTGGGATACATCGCTTCGATTTTTGCATAGTAATATGCTTTTTCCTTTTCGGTAAGCGGTGTGGATATGGTGGTGTCGGCAATTACTACCTGTTTTTTTGGAGGATTTGCCGGCTGGCCACAAGCGAACAATAAAAAGGTTAAAAAACTTACCAGCATTGATTTTGGCATTTTTGTGGGTTTATGCTAAAGTCGCAAATATAGGGGCAGAAAACAGGCTCACCAACCTTCGTGGAAAACTATGCGCATGGTGTGAATAGAATAAACAAGTAAATTCGCACTATGATCAAACAATCAGCAACCAGTTATCCAAAAGAAAAGATCAAGATTCTTTTCCTGGAAAATATCAGCGAAAAAGCAGTTCAACAGTTCAAGCAAAATGGCTATACCAACGTAAAAAAACTAAATGGTGCATTAAGCGAAGAGGAACTTATTAAAGAAGTAAAAGACGTTCACCTGATAGGAATTCGTTCCAAAACGCAGATCACTGCCAAAGTGTTAGAAGCTGCACAGAAATTACAAGCCATTGGTTGTTTTTGTATTGGAGTAAATCAAGTAAACCTTAAAGCAGCTACCAAATCGGGTATTGCTGTTTTTAACGCGCCTTATAGTAATACCAGAAGCGTTGCTGAATTGTGCATTGGCTCGGCCATTATGCTCATTCGCAGAATCCCTGATAAGAATGCCGCAGCGCACAAAGGGATCTGGATGAAAGAGGCAAAAGGAAGCTTTGAATTAAGAGGCAAAACACTGGGAATCATTGGATATGGTAATATTGGTTCACAATTAAGTGTACTTGCTGAGAGCCTTGGAATGAAAGTTGTTTTCTATGATGTGGAGACCAAATTGCCTCTCGGAAATGCAAGTGCAGCAAAGAGCATGAAGGATTTGCTACAGCAATCTGATATTGTTTCTTTACACGTTCCGGAAACAGTACAAACTAAAAATCTGATCAACAAAACCAATATCAAATACTTTAAGAAGGGTTCTATTTTACTCAACTATGCTCGTGGAGAAGTAGTTGATCTGAAAGCCCTTAGTATTGCTTTAAAAGAAGAAGCAATTGGTGGCGCTGCTATTGATGTATATCCATGGGAACCCGAAAAAAACGGGGATAGTTTTGAAACTCCTTTGCAGGGTTTATCGAATGTAATTTTAACGCCACATATTGGAGGTTCAACCGAAGAAGCCCAACAAAATATCGGAGAAGATGTGAGCATTAAATTATTTCAATATTTGGAACGTGGTATTACCAATGGCTCTCATACTGTTCCTGCTATCGGCTTACCTCCGGTGGATGGCGCGCACCGGATTTTGCATATTCATAATAACAAGCCCGGGGTTTTGAGTGCTATTAATACAGAGTTGTCTAAACACGGTATCAATATTGTTGGACAGTATTTGAAGACCAACGATGAGATAGGATATGTGGTATTGGATGTCGACAAAAAGCTGTCGAAACAAGCTGTTGAATTACTGAAGAAAGTTAAAGAAACTATTAAGGTTAGAATGCTGTATTAATAGAATTGCTTTCTTTCCGCGATATTCATTTCAACAATTCTTTCATTGCCTTGATTTCTGTAGTATCTACGAATGTATTCGCTGTTTCTTCCTGCATCGAAATTTGGTGATATTGCATTAAAGAAGCTGTATTGATTCTGGCAGAGGAATGAAATTCGTTGGCGGCTGTAAATGTTTTGAGTGCCTTAATATTATTGGATCTAACACCACTGCCCGGCATGATGATGATTCTGTTTCCGGCTATTTCAACTAATTGTTGAATCAATTCTTTACCATCAAAAGCGTCTGGTGTTTGACCGCTTGTTAAAATTCGGGATGCACCTGTTTCAATCACTGTTTCCAAAGCTTGCTGCGGATTGATAGCTCTGTCGAATGCCCGATGAAAAGTAAATTGCATCGTATCTGCAAGTTTCACCATCTGGCAAGTTCTTTTATAATCAATGGTTCCGTCGGCTAATAAAATGCCACTCACCACCCCTTTAAATCCAAGGTCATTACAAAGTTCTATATCATAACAGATCTGTTTAAATTCTGCATTGGTATAGAGAAAATCTCCTCCTCGAGGTCTGATTATTGGGAATACGGGAATTGAAATTAATTTGGTAACCGTTTTTAAAAATCCATAGGATGGGGTAGTACCTCCCTCATATGGATTTTCGCAAAGCTCTAAGCGATCAGCACCAGCGGCAGTTGCAGCAACTGCGGATTCAATATTAAATACGGCTATTTCGAGTGTGGATTTCATTAGATGATATACTTTCCTGCTACTAAAAAATTCTGATCATCTGCATAACAAACTGCAAAGTCAAAACCTTTCTGAATGCAATATCCGCCATATTCCCCTTTTTTGTTGATGGCAATAAATCCAACCTGAATATCTTTGGCTGAATCGCCCTTGATTTTTATAATTCGCTCTACTGCTGTTTTGCAAGCTTTTTCGGGGTGCAAACCCTGACGCATTAATTCCACCACCAAATGCGACCCACAAATTCTGATTACATCTTCACCCTGCCCCGTAGCAGTAGCAGCTCCCACTTCATTATCTACAAATAAACCCGCCCCAATAATAGGGGAGTCGCCCAATCTTCCGCGCATTTTATAAGCCATACCGCTGGTGGTGCATGAGCCGCTGAGATTGCCATTGGCGTCCATGGCCACCATACCGATAGTGTCATGATTCCAATTGCCATTTTCGAGTTTGTGTGGTGCGAATGCTTCCTGATGATTGCTATTTTCAATATTTATTATGGGCTTGTATTCGCTTTTGATTAGCCAGTTATCATAAGCTTTCTGCGCGTTTACAGAGAGTTTTTGAGGTTCAAGTGGAAATCCCTGTGCTACAGCAAACTGTTGAGCGCCAGCGCCTACCAACATTACATGAGGTGTTTTTTCCATCACACGGCGAGCCACTGATATCGGATGTTTTATCCTTTCCAAAAATGCCACACTACCGCAATTGGCATGTTCGTCCATAATGCAGGAATCGAGTGTTACATAACCATCTCGATCTGGATTCGCACCAAGACCCACACAACAATTTTCTGAAGCTTCGGTAACCATCACGCCTTGCTCTACAGCATCCAATGCGCGACCGCCATTTTTTAAAAC
>JAIEMK010000060.1 GCA_019752295.1 Chitinophagaceae bacterium
TGCAGATGTATTTCGACCGCCTGATCGAAAAAGAAGGGAAGAAAATAAGCGACTTGTTTCCCAATTTCAGCATTATGGTGCAGGGTGGGGTAAACTTTGAGCCCTACAAGGCCAAGCTTTTTGAAAGCATCGGCAAAAAAATCGATTCCATTGAGCTATTCCCGGCCAGCGAGGGTTTCTTTGCATTTCAGGATAGCCAGCATGCGGAGGGATTATTGCTGAATACTAATAGCGGTATTTATTTTGAATTTGTTCCCGCCGAAGAAATATTTAACGAAACGCCCACCCGACTGAGTTTAAAAGAAGTGAAGTTAGGGGTGAATTACGCATTGATAATCAATAGTAATGCCGGTCTTTGGGGTTATAATCTGGGAGATACGGTAAGATTTGTAAGCCTTAATCCCTTCCGCATTATTGTTAGCGGCAGGATCAAACATTTTATATCCGCTTTTGGAGAGCACGTGATTGGCGAGGAAGTGGAATATGCCTTGTTAAAGACTTCGGAAGAAATGGGCGTGCGTGTAACCGAATTTACCGTGGCACCGATGATTCAACAGGGCGAAGGTAAAAGCTACCACGAGTGGTTTATTGAATTTGAAAAAGCCCCAGATTCGATGGAGCTCTTCTCTGAAAAACTGGATGAACAGTTGCGCAAAAAGAATATTTATTATGATGATCTGATCAGGGGTAATATTTTGGAAAGACTTCAGATCAGCCCGATCCGAAGAAATGGCTTTATTGATTATATGAAGTCGATCGGAAAATTAGGCGGACAAAACAAAGTGCCCCGTCTCAGCAACGACAGGGTTTTAGCCGGAGAACTGCTTCCTTTTCAGGAAAAATAGGGAATTGGCAGTTGATAAATAAACAGACTTTACAGCCAGATTCGCGTATTTTGCATGAATCTTTAAGAAGTCCAAAATAAATTAATGAAGCAAAAACGCATAGCCTTATTTGGTTCTACCGGATCGATCGGTACGCAGGCACTGGATGTGATTGCTGCAAACAAAGACTTATTCAGCGCAGAAATCTTAACTGCTCAAACCAACGATACATTGTTGATTCAGCAGGCTTTGGCTTTTAATCCGAATATGGTAGTAATTGGCGATGAAAAAAAATACACTACTGTAAAAGAAGCACTGGCTGGAACCGATGTAAAAGTTTTTGCCGGTGAAAAAGCCTTGGAGGAAGTTGCGGCCTTGGATTGCTATGATATGATGCTGGCAGGCATTGTGGGGTATGCAGGACTGCGGCCCACACTGCAGGCGGTTAATCTTGGTAAGGCGGTTGCGCTTGCTAATAAAGAAACATTAGTTGTTGCAGGCGATATTGTAATGCAACAGGCCAGAGAAAAAAATGCAGCGATCATTCCTGTTGATAGCGAGCATTCAGCAATCTTTCAGTGTTTGGTAGGAGAGTCGAATAACAGGCTCTCAAAAATTATACTCACTGCAAGCGGGGGGCCTTTTCTTGGAAAAAAGCCAAACTTTTTGGTGAATGTAAAAAGAGATCATGCCCTGCAACATCCAAACTGGACAATGGGAGCCAAGATCACCATCGATTCTGCAACCCTTATGAATAAGGGGCTTGAGATGATCGAAGCAAAATGGTTATTCGATATCACACCCGAACAAATACAAGTAGTTATACATTCTCAAAGTATCATTCACAGCATGGTGCAATTCGAAGATGGAAGTTTAAAAGCACAGATGGGCTTGCCTGATATGAAATTACCCATACAATATGCAATGGCGTTTCCGCAACGTATTCCAAATAATTTTCCACGATACGATTTCAAAAAACCACAAACACTGAGCTTCGAAGAACCGGATATCAAAACCTTCCGGAATCTTGCGCTGGCAACAGAGGCACTCAAAAAAGCGGGTAATATGCCATGCATTCTAAATGCGGCAAACGAAATTGCGGTGTACGCATTCTTGAGAAACAGAATTGGTTTTCTCGACATGACAGAAGTGGTAGAGCAAGCCATGCAAAAAATTAGTTTTATCGAGAAGCCAACTTTAGAAGAGTATTTTGAAACAGATGGAGAGGCTCGTAACTTCGCCGCCTCTTTAATTCATATGTAATCAAAGCAATCCAAATTTAAGTAGTTAAACAAAATTCCCCGAGGGGATAACGAATTATGAATTTATTAGCAATCGAATGGATAAGTATCGGCGTTAAAACGGCACAATTTATCATGTCATTCTCCATTTTGGTGGTCTTGCATGAGTTGGGGCATTTTATTCCGGCCAGAATTTTTAAGTGCAGGGTAGAAAAATTCTATTTGTTTTTTGATCCTTGGTTTAGTATCTGGAAAAAGAAAAAGGGAGAAACAGAATATGGTATGGGTTGGATACCGTTTGGTGGTTATGTAAAAATATCGGGCATGATTGATGAGAGTATGGATAAGGAGCAAATGAAATTGCCCCCCGAACCATATGAGTTTCGTTCAAAACCTGCATGGCAGCGATTGATTATTATGGTTGGTGGAGTAGTGGTTAATATTTTATTGGCGATAGTAATTTTCATCGGCATTTCATGGGTTTGGGGCGAACGATATTTGCCGGCAAAGAATTTACAATATGGCGTGCACGCCGATTCGTTGGCCAGAAGTATTGGCATCATGGATGGAGATAAAATTGTTTCACTCGATGGTAAAATTGTAGAAGATTTTGGAACCATCGTTCCGGATATCATTACTACCGATGCAAAAAAAATGCAGGTAGAACGTAACGGAGCCTTGGTAGATATCAACTTACCAGATGGTTTGATCAAGAATTTGTTTAAGACAAAAAAAGGAAAAGAGATCGCAGCCGATTTTATTACTATGCGGTATCCTGCAATTGTGGATTCGGTTTCAAAGGCAGCCGTTTTTACGAAGGGCAGGTTTCAGAAAGGCGATAAACTCATTGCATTCAATAACAAACCCTTTCAATTTTTTCACGAGTACGAAGCGTTGAATAAAGGCTATGCCGATTCGATTGTAACGTTTACAGTTTTAAGAGCTGCAGACACAGTGAATGTAAAAGTGTTGTTGAATAATAAGGGTGCAGTGGGCTTCTTCCGCAAAACGCCTTACGAAATGTTTGGTACCGTGTATCGGCAATACAGTTTTGCGCAAGCAATTCCTATTGGCTTCAACAGATGTTTTGAAACCCTCGAAAAATATATCACGGGCATCAAACAAATTTTTACCGGCAAGGTAAATGCAAGCGAATCATTAGGTAGTGTAATTAGTATTGGAAATACTTTTCCGGGTGTGTGGGACTGGCAAAAATTCTGGACCCTCACCGGCATTTTTTCGATCATTCTGGCATTCATGAATATCCTGCCAATTCCTGCCTTGGATGGCGGGCACGCGCTCTTTACGATTTATGAAATGGTTACCGGACGCAAGCCCGGCGACAAGTTTATGGAGTATGCGCAAATGTTTGGAATGGTATTGTTATTGGGATTGATGGCTTATGCATTGGGATTGGATTTCTGGAGATTGTTTAAATAAGCGTTAACTTTGCACATCGGGGTCGTATTGGTTTTGACAGCATATGTCACGGTTGGTGTAAGCATGCAGTGCGTTGGATAATTAGCACTTTAATCTGAATATTCAAACTTCAAATGGCAATACTCAGTATGCCATGGCTGCTTAATCAGTGATTAAGTAACCATTCGGGCCGCGGCTAAGGTTCGCCTGTTACCTCTTGCTGCCGCCGACTTAAAACAAAAGAGGATGCTGTAACAGAAGGCTGTGACTGTTGCTTAAGACCATTCAGCTAAGCGTTTGGTTGGTTTGTTCGTTTCCTGCTGAGTGCCTACAATTAATAATGAAATAAGCATGTAGAAAGCTAATGGTAGCGATGTTTGGACAGGGGTTCGACTCCCCTCGACTCCACTGAAGGAGTTAGACTGCTAGAATCTATCTTATGGGTAAATTCTAACAGGCCTAACTCCTTTAATTTTAGCCTGTTATGAGAGAACATTTGATATATTTCCTCCTAGCCGATTGATATTTTTTTGTTTTTATTATCACATATACTTCATTGAGTAATATATTACTGATTCATTTGTTTTTTAATTAATAAAGTCTTTTTTTGCATAAAATCGGTAATTTATTTCTGATGGATAAAATAGAAATTGGGCATATTATACAAAACGGGCGGAATTCGCTATTTATTAAGCAAGAGGATCTTGCCGAAATGACCGGTATTAGTTCTAAAACCATTTATCTGATTGAAAATGGAAATGGAAATCCATCTATTGATACGCTCAATAAACTACTCGAAACTTTGGGTGTTGAAATTGCTATTGATATCAAAAAGCCGAAGGTATGAAAGGACTTGTTTACAATAATGGGATGCTTGCAGGCAGCATTGAGAAAGATGAAAAAGGCTGTATCGAAATTTTGATACAGCCTTTTTTATTTGATGGTTACAAATATGGTTGCAACAATCTCTTGTTTAATCTGCATTTACAGCCGAGAGATTATGACACTTTATATTGTTTCCCAAAAGTATATCCAATATGCAGTGTCAAAAAAGGTGTAAATGGAGAAATGTTGTAAAGAAAATTGTCAATTGAATTACTTCCAGAGATTTTTGAAATATAACCCACCCCGGCCCAAGGCTTTATGTAAAGCGGAAATTTGAAAGGATGCCAATTATAACCTACGGATGGCATCAGTAAAAGATTGCTGTACTTACTTTGCTTGCCAACAATATTATCGTTGATGATTCTGTACGTCTGAATACCGGTTTGCAAGCCTACAAACCACTTTTCATTTGCTTTCCCAAAATATTGTTCCCCGAACAATGAATAAGCACTGTTAATTCTCACATTCCAACCTTTGCTTTTGTTGTCTTTATTTATATCCACCATTACATCTGGCAAATCAAGAGCGTAAGTGCCTGCTCCAATTACTAAATGCCTACTGTTTTTCGGCTTGATGCGAATGTGAAATGCGTAGCCCTTAAAAACAAAAGTTGAAGGATCTGTTTCAATGGAGAAGCTAGTCTTTCCAACTGATCTATTGTCCTGAGCCTGAGTTGTTATTGCACAAAACAGAATAGCAATTATAGTTGCTAAAGAAATTGGTTTCATTTTTTTTTTGATTTTATTGTTTTGATAGTATTTCCAGTATTGCGTTATTGTTGAAAGTAAAAGACACTTTATAGCTTAGTTTATTTTTGATTGATAATTGATGTAGCCATTTTTGATTTTGCCAGCTTTTAGCTTTCGAAGCAGTGGCTAATTTCCAAATCATAAAAGTGAAATTGTAGAAAGAAAAAGGATACTGCCATACTTCAATAAATGATGTCAGAATAGGCTTATTACCTAATGGTGTAAGAATAATAATTTCCCCACCAGGTTTTAAAACTCTCAGAGCTTCAGTCATCAAAGCTGTTTTTATATTATCCTCTACTAAAAAGAGAACAGAACAAAATGTAATTACATCAAATGAATTATCCTGAAACAGCAATGGAGTATTGTGAGCGTGATATTGGAAAATGATATTTTCATGTTTCAGCCTATGGGTGGCTTCTTCAATCATTTTCCTGTTTACATCAATTCCGGTTACTTGCAGTTCCTGGTCTTTTTGGATCAGCATTTCTGGCAGCTTGCCCGGCCCCGTGCCAATATCTAATACCCTTTTATTTTGACTATTACTGATAATGACTTCTACAACAGGATTCAAAAATTCTGGGTACCAGCCACTTTCAGTAGCTTTTAAGAATACCGACATGGCTGAAATTTTAGAGGGGTGAAAAAGAAATAATACCTTAAATACATAAACTTATTATAGTGTTTAGTTAGTTTTTAATAAAAAAAATTAAACCTCTTTTAAAATATCCCGAAGGGTTATTTTTTTGAGTTCCTTTTTCATTATTTCTTCCGCCTTGTTTAAGGACAGAGCCACATTCTTTTTGAGGGTGTCTGGTCTCTTACCTTTTGCTTTCAAATCAAAATTTGTTTGAAAAAGAGGCTTTTGACTTTCAATTGCAACAAGTATATCATGCAATGTTACTTTGTCTTCACTTTTGATGAACCGTACGCCCCCATTAATCCCTTCCTTTGATTCTAATATTCCCGCGCGTATCAGGTTATTGAATATAAGCGATAGCGTGGCTTTTGGAATGTCGAGTAATTCTGACATTACTTTAGTAGAAATATATTCTGTTTCTCCACGCCTGATTTTGTCTGAAATAAAGGCTAATACCAGAATCGATTTTGAAAATGAAAGCGAATAAGCCATAACTAATTAAACATGTTATTTAGTTTACAAAGATAATATTCCCTAATTGTAAACCAAATTTATTTTCCAAGAATGATTATAGACTACACAAAAAAGGCTGTATCGAAATTTTGATACAGCCCCTTTTTATTCTGATTTTCTTCTCAGTTCAGCTTTTTTTGTACGAATTAACCTTTTGAAACAGCTTCTACAATCCCCGCATTGGTTAACGGGATGCCATCAATATTCCATGTGCCATCAACGGTATGAACACCATTGGCCCAGATTTTTTCTTTTGATAATTTGCCATCTGAGAGGTTATGAATAATTTGAGTGGCTTCACTAAAAAAGCGCTCTTGAATTTTGTTGTCGGCTAGTGCAAAAGAAGGTGTTTTGGTTTCAATCCATGCTCCTTCTACTGGTTTGCCGGCTGCAAAAGACAATCCTTTTGGAATAATGTTTACATGAGCTGTTACATTTCTGGTCATCACTTTGTTTCCCGACAAATCGTGGTGCGCCAGTAAGGATGAAGTTATTTTTTCGATAGCAGTTCCTATCTTTTCGTTCGTTAAAACCCCTTCTGTAAGGGTAAGTGTAATTGGCATAATTATTTGTTTTTATGTTGCCCGACCTTGAACAACAATGCAAATTTGCAAACTGCTTCTTCAAAAAACATTGTCACATGACAACGATTTGGTCTTTCGCTTCGATACAGAAAGCCTTTTGAATTATTATAAGGGAGTTTTTACGAAATCGGCATTGGAGAGATTAACCGGTATTAATCAACAACAATTACACCACTATGCCAAAGGATTGAA
>JAIEMK010000033.1 GCA_019752295.1 Chitinophagaceae bacterium
TACATAACTGGATGGATTATTTTGAGCATAATCTTTATGAATAGTTTGGGTAGGCCTATAGTTTTCTATATTTGTCCAATAGGTAGATGCAGCACTGAAACTACAAGACCCCCCCGCTACAGCAAGAGCTACGTTATACCAATGGTATGCCCAAGATGATTTATTTGTTGTCAATGAAACATAAGAAGCCAATGGGGTAATGTCCTCGGAAATGATTTGCCCCACTGAATTATAATTTGCTTGATCTAATAGTAAGCCACGTTTATATGCCGCGCTTATTGATGATGTTATATCTGGAATTCCAGAGGCTGAAGAATATTTTAAAATGTCATTACAATTTGGAGTTGAAAAATTTGAGAAACTAAATATAGTGTAACCACCATTTTGATTTAAAACTTTTACAGATGAATAACCAACATAGTTCCCATTTAAATCATAATAATTTGATGGTGACTCAGACAAGGTTTTATTCATACCACAACTAGAAAATTTGTTTATCAAATAAGAACTACTTAAAATCTCCCCACTTGAATTATTATTATTATCAACGTATTTATATTGTGAATATAAATTTTCGCCAGTTGGTAGTATCTTAGAGATTTGACTGACTCTTAATCCACCCACATCAACGTTATTTAAAGAGGTTTTATTGTAATATGAATTAAGTTCGTATGTAATTTGATTATTTACGCCGGTTACATCGGTTATTGAATTTAAAATATTTGCTTGAGCATAACTAAAATTAGGGGGTAATGATACATTATATGGGTTGGCGGCTGTGGAAAATGTATAGTATCCAAAAAAATCTACTGCCCACAATTGCTGTCTTGATGGCAAGTTTACATTAGTATTATATCCAAACGTATTTATTGTTAGTGGGGCTGATGTTTCGGTAGTATTTCCAACTACAGTAATTTTATCAAGCCTCAATCTTAATAAATTTGGATCGGTAGCAGGGTCCCCAAAATAGCTATAGTTAAAATAAAATGTTTTCAGAAGAATACTGTTTGTTTGTATTTGCGTATTATATGAATTCAATGAAATACTTGATATCCTTACAGCATTGATATCATCTCGTCTATCAGTAGCATAATTGAAATCGAGTTCACCTAATGATGATATTATTTTAGAAATAACTTTTGGTGAATTAACTGTAATTGAGATAGGTGTATTATCTGGGTTTGTGTTACCAAAATTGTCGTATGTCATACTATACTGATAATGGTTGTTTATATCAGTAGGAAAATAATTAGCATAGCTAAAAGTTACCTGATCTTTTGCATTGTATGTGATAATTTTATCGAGATACCATGTAGTCGGAAAGGTATATGAGGTACCATACAATAATGTGGTTGATGTTTCCACCGAAGAGGGTGAGCTTCCAAAATAATATTGATTACCACTATTATCAATAACCTCAAACGAACTATTTGTATAACTAGGATTATTATAAAAGTAGTTTGAAATAATTTTTATACCCGTACTATTCGAAAAAACAGGGTTCCCGTTTTCATCAAAAGTAAATTGAACACTAAAAGAAGGGGTTTTTATATAAAAAATATCTGGCTCTCCATCAGCCGTAGGAGGCCCTCCAGCAACTCCGAACAAAGCATCAGATTGTGAAGAGGACATTGCAATATTATTTGCTAAATTATTCGCAATCACTTTCCCCCATTGTCCAGTACCTAAATAACCATTACTTTGTTCATCTGGAAAACAACGTACTACTCTTGAAATACTTCCACCTGCATTTAATTGCCAACCAAGTCCAACAGAGCCTGCATTGTCTTGAACCCTAATTCCTCTTGCGCCGATATAACTTAGTGATATAGGGATTGATATTTCTTTTGAAGCTAAATTGCATATTGGAGTATTAATCATAGCTGTGCCAGTGTACAAATCAACATTAACCCCTGTTGCTGAAGAAATATTTCCAGTTGCGCCTAAAAATGTATTGTTTGCTGATGGAAAGGCTAAAGAGTTTTGCCCATAGATTATTACACACTGACTGAAAATTGTAAAAAGAGTGATAAGAAATTTTCTTTTCATAGAATTTATATTTAACCTAGTGTTTTATTAAAAACTATATCCCATTCTAAATAAAAGCGGTTGTGTTTTTGGCACCTGTTGATAACTCAAAAAATCCCATAATAATTGGATTTTATTAGTTTTCTTACCTATTTTATATTTTTTTGTTAGCCCCACTAAACCACATCTTTGCCATTTACTATAATCATTCAATGCCGGAATTTGCGCAAATGCTTGCATATAATTCTGCTCATACCCACCACTTATCCAAATACCTGATTTTATTTTGATATCTAAATAACTTCTTAGACCAAAACCTTGATTACTAAAACGGATATCCTTAATTCCATTTCCCCAGCCCATTTTATAACTTACACCAATACCAATAATACTTTTGTCATTTAGTTTGTAGCCAGTCGTAACAGCAAAATCAGTGGTTACTGGAAGTAATCCATTTGGCTTTTGTGATTGTATATTAAACCCGAATTCCAATCTTCTTAAAATTGATTTTGATTTTTGATTGTTAGGCTTAAAGTCAGGCATTTGCAGATCAACTGAGCCATTACCTCCCCCTAATTGATTAATTTTATTTTTCAATTGTTCTAATTGCGATTGTGCTTGTTGCATTTGATCTTGCACAAACTGTTCTGGGTTTCCATTACTTCCTCCTCCTATTGCTCTAGAAATCTGTTGTTCTAAATAATTTCTTGATTGTAAATTTGTTAATGACTGAGGAGATCCGTAACCTGTAGGAATCGGAAAATATTGAGCTAAAAATGAATTTTGCTTCATAAACTCCTGAAAAAATGACTGCTCTCTTATTATCGACAACAATTTTTGTTCTACTTTATTTTCATCATGTAAGATTTCTTTATACTCATTAACCTGTTGTTGGTAATAGTATATTTCTTTTTTTAAAGGATACAATTGATTTTCTAACCCATACTGCTTATAAATTTGCTGCAGCTCTTGTTTGCGCTCACTAATAAATTGTTGTATATCAGCAGATTGATTAAATTTATTTTGCAACCCGACTATTGTTGTGTTCAACGATTTTATTTGAGTTAACTTATCTGTTGGTATTAGATTATCAACTTTATTGCTCTGAATTTGGAAAATTTTTAAGATAGCTGTTATACTATCCAGTCCAGGAATATAGTCTCTATGAGAAGCATTGCTATTTAAACTATTGGAGGATTTTATTTTGTTTAATAGTGTTTGATATCTATCATGTATTATAGGAATCTCCTGCTTTGCAAGTGTGCTATCTTTAGTGAGCAATTTTTTTTGAAGTTTTATTTCTTGTTCCTGCATTTTTTTTAATATCATTCCATTCTTCTTTTCGATTTTCTTCTGAATAGAGGAGTATGAACGATTTAATAGCTTAAGCGTTTTTGAGTTTATATTATCTATAGAGTTTCGTATTTTAATCGCAATTGAGTCTGCATCTTTTAAATTATATCTTTCTGTATTTTTACAAATTGTTTTTTCGCTAACAACCTGCTTATGTTTTTCCACTAAAATTTTAAACTCCGTGTCATTCCCAGTTTTTGACAAACCTGTTTCTTTAGCACTAACAGAATTAAAACACATAAAGAATAAGCAGAAGAATAAAATATTCTTATTTAAAACTGTGATAATATCAATATTCATATCATCTTTTTTGTACAGATATTTTTTAATGCACTTGGGTTATTTGAAATCCATTTATTTCAAATACTCAGACTTTATTCTCAAATATTTCACTGAGCTAAAAAATATTGGGCTGCGGGAGAACCCTATATTGGAAAGCTTATATTATAAACTTGTTCAATTTTTTACACGATATACTTGCCACTTTGTTAAATGATTTTATTTCAATCTGGTTAATCATCTAACAATAATCAAATATCAGATCAGATTTTGAAATAAAAAATGTTGTATTAACTGAATTTTAAACGAGGGAAACACCGAATTTAACGCTGACCACAAAAATATAATGCGTATTATTTTTTAATATGAAATATTTTGCTTATTAAAATAGTAGCTTAAAACCCATCCTTACGTCACTTTTCAGATCAGTTATACGCATACAAACATTTTTTCACAAAAAATAATTTGTATGATTATGCAAGCAGAAATAAAATATTGAGATACTACAATTCGTGGCAGAAAGGGACATAAGATTTTGTAATGACTGTTGTCGAAATTGCTTGAAATAAATTGTAATTATTTGAAAAGGTATCTTTGTAAAATGCAAATTAACATAACTAATCTTGATAAGATACTACTCCTACAAACATTATATGTCCATGCAGATCCCAAAGGGTATGGTATTAAACAGTATCAAAGAGGTTTAGAAAAAGGTCAACCTGTAGAAGGTTTGTCTGTAAAAGAATGTGAGATATTATTAAGCGGCTCTGAACAAAGCAGTGGGTATCTTGTAGATTACTATAATGGTAAGCCTATAAAACTCAGTTGGGAAAATACATTCGCTGGACAACAATTAGTACATACACTTCCATATGATGCAGCCCATGGGAGGTATAGATTTTTTGAAGCGCTACTTAATGTTTTTGATCCTGAAGAAATTTTAATTACTGATAGAGAATACGATTCCATCCAGTTTAAAATATTTTTAGAAAACCATGAAAACCGTATTATTGAATATAAGCTGATTTCTATTTTACAAAATTCCATTTACTATACAGATAAAAAAGATGGGTATTGGAAAATAAATAGTGAGGATGCTGATTACCGTTCCTCTTTTTTAAGTGGTCTAGATATTTAAGTATTTTTCAAAATTCATTCCAAGTTTCAATTAATTGAATACTACAGGGCGAAATTGTTAGATCAGAAAGAGATGAAGTTTCTGCACATGTATGCCAACCTTGCACACTACCAGAATAGATTCTTAACCTATCACAAGACTCTGCATCAATAAGGGAACCGGTATGACGGGCAAAACCTGTTACATCAAAGTTTTTGGGTTGTACTAAATAAAATTCTTTATTGGGTTGTTGACTATATCTAAAGTGTTCTACCTTTTCAAATTCTTTATTTACAATTAACTGCTCTAAACTCCCAGAAATTTGATTTGAAAGAACAGTCTTATAACTACAAGATTGTGTAGAAGCACTATTAGGATCATGCTTATCTGTTAAAAGAGAACCCGATATTGCAGCATCTTTCCACCCTTCCCATATAGAATTGAAATCACTCATAGTAATATGATATTGTACAAAGGTATAAATATAATTTGCTGTTTTCCGCAAATTCCTCTCCCTTATATTCCTCCAAGTATTTCAGTACACTATCTAAGAAATAGTTCTTTCACAATTAAAAATGTACTGAAATGCAACAACAAACAACTAGCACACTTGATGTGTACCAAATCGTCACAGATCGTATTATTGAACTTTTGGAAGCTGGTACTGTTCCTTGGGAAAAACCTTGGACGGATGCCGGTCTTCCTGCAAATCTCATCACTCGCAAAGCATACAATGGCATTAATGTTTTCCTCCTTTCCTCTTTAGCTTATGAAAAGAACCTCTTTCTAACTTGGCAACAAGTTCAAGAAATTGGAGGAAAAGTAATAAAGGGAGAAAAGGGTCACCTAATTATCTTTTACAAAAAACTGGTTAAGGAGAGTAGTGAAGCTGGAGAAGTTCCAAAAGAAAAACAAGTTCCTCTTCTGCGCTACTACAAAGTCTTTAATGTGGCTCAATGTGAAAACATACCTGTGGGCATGATTCCTGAAAGTTCTTTATCGACAATTTCACCACTTCGTCAGTGCGAAGAAATTATCGATGCTATTCCCAACCCTCCGGCTATTCAACACCAAGAATCTAAAGCGTATTATTCACCTGTCGAGGATTATATCAATATGCCAAAGCTTAACAACTTCAACAAAAGTGAAGAATACTACGGAGTATTATTTCATGAATTAATTCACAGCACAGGTCACAAAACAAGATTAAATCGTAAAGAAGTAACCGGAAACATTGAATTTGGTACTAAAGATTATTCTATTGAAGAATTAACAGGTGAAATTGGTGCCGCTTTTTTAAAATCATTTGCCGGGATTGCAGATGATAATTTAACTAACACTGCGGCATATATTGATGGCTGGCTAAAGGTTTTAAAGAATGATAAACGATTCATTTTTTATGCGAGTAGCAGAGCACAGCAAGCTGTTGATTACATTCTCAATAGAAGAGAGGAGAAAGAATAATTGTTCTCTTTTGGGAGATAAAAGTCCAAGTATTAACCTTGGACTTTTTTTATTCGAACAAACTGTCTTGCTTTTTAAATACTAATAACCGCTCATCTTTTATAGGCTGCGTTAAATTCTGACAATATCTTAATCGAGACATTTCAATAATTTCTTCTTTGTATATATTTAGGGAGGTTTATAAAAACTGATTCAGAAATTTATGGGCTA
>JAIEMK010000052.1 GCA_019752295.1 Chitinophagaceae bacterium
TCGACAAAGGATTCGTTTATCAATGGGATTGGAAAATTAAGATATTTGATTCTTGCAGGCCTGATTGGGCCTATTTATGAATAGCTAATGTTCCGCGCCCCGCTCAATAATTCAAAAAAAACATTAATTACATCTAGTCTAGCGCTGTTTTTTTTACTTTTTTTTAGCAATAGAATATTCCAGTTCGAACTGGTTTATTTATGTGTCTTTGCAGCATTGTTAAGTTTAAATACCGCAACGCTAAAGAATGAGTACAATATTCGGTTTAATCAAGCAGGATGTATTTATAGCTCTTTTTTGTTTGCACTTTTTCATTTATCCAATTATTTCCCGATCACCCATAACAAAATCGCTTTACTTCCTTTCGCACTGTTTCCATTATTTTTAATAGGCATGGTACTGTCGGTTATTCGTATCGAAAAAGGGGTGTTGTATTCAATCTTTTTTCACATCCTATTCAATAACATATCTATCCTCTTCAGATATCTATAGCAATAGGATGATTTTTTATCCTAAAAAAGTTTTAGCCCTCTCAAATCAGGTGTTTCTCTCCCCAGAAAAGGTTATTATTTTCCATTCATTCCTATTAATTTTATACTGCAATCATCAATTGTGGTTGCCCTATAAATAGTATTGTCCCCCCTATTAATTGTTCGGAAAGAATCAGCGCAACACTGGGTTTTGGTCCCTATTTTTTACCAGACCTGCAGGCCACAGGCACAAATAAAAAGGACGGCTATCTGATACGAAAATCAGATTGGCGACGCACCCCCACCAGCACGTTCCCGTGCAATCTGGATGCCTTGCAGTATAAGCAAGTAAATAAACCGCTGAATATTTACGAACCATGGTGTTAGACAGGGGAGAAAAATAAAACCTAAAAAAATGAAAACCCAAGTAATGGATCTAAACAAATTTGGTTTAGTTCCAATGCAGTCTAATGAATTGCGCGAAAACTCCGGCGGGTTTCTAATTCTTCTTGCGATTGCGCTTGAGTTGGGAGCAGCCGCAATCGAGGTTGGATCCTTAGCTCTAGCAGCAGATATGATCGTAAACCCTAGTAGGTATACAGATGCCTATAAAAGAGGGGCAAGCGGTCATTAATTTTTTCTTAAACAACTAATTTTACTAAAATGAAAAATCTTTCAAAGTTTGGATTGGTTGATCTGTCAATTTCAGAATCAACAGAGATTATTGGTGGAATGAATCCCGGGGAGGGTATTATGTACTATGCTGGTCGAATTGAGTATAAGATTAAATCCTGGCTAAGTAGATTTCAAACACCTCAATTCAGAGATTTTACTGAGGCTCAAGGTGATTTTTCACGATAAAAAGTATTTACCAGAGGGGATACCCCTCTGGTAAATTAATAAAAGTTAGACTAGAATGAAGAGCATCAAATTATTAGTTGTCCTAACTACACTAATGTGGGTTGCTGTTAGGTTTTTTTTGCGCCCGCTAATAGTAAAATATAATTTGTTTGATTTTTGGTTTACAGAAAGCTATCCAAGTTTCGGCCTAGTTTTTGGCTTTACGTTAATGAAATATAGTTTTTTTAATAATCGTGATAAGCTTTTGATTTTGTGCTGCGGTGCTACTTTAGGAGGGCTTTTATATGAAATATTAGGGCAAGGATATTTCGACTTTGGAACATTTTCATACTCTGATGTTGTTTACACACTTATCGGAGGAGTAGCATCATATCTAACACTAAAACATTTTGAAAGGCAACTAAATAATGCATAAGATATTTAAGCAGGAATAAACATGTTGAGAATCTCAATATAACTAACAATAATATTAAACTTATGCAAATAATTAAATCACCCGACTGGAAAAATGTTTTAAAAATTATTATCCCATTTTTTATTGTTGTAGCCCTTTTTCAATACGGTGCCAGCAAAATTTTGGGAGTAGATATTGTACATACTAGTATGAGTACTCTTAGTAGCGAACAACTTCTTATCATGGAGTTTTTTACGACTTTAGGGACGGTTTTAGTTGTTTGGTGGTTTAGAAAAAAAATAGACAAAAGGTCTTTTATAAGTTTAGGGTTCTATAAAGCCAATATTTTAAGTAACTTTTTATGGGGCACTTTTTTGGGGTCTTTGATTATTTCTTGTGCTTTTGTAGGGCTTCTTCTAACGAATCAGATAAGATTTGTCTCCTCGACTTTTAATTTTTTAAGCCTGCTTGAAAGTGTGGTGCTATTTATCTTGGTCGCGTTTTCTGAAGAATTGTTAATGAGGGGTTATGTTTTATGCAACTTAATGTTAGCATTCAATAAATATGTTGCTCTACTAATATCCGCTTTACTTTTTTCCTTAATGCATTTAGGGAATGAAAATGTTAGTTTGCTTGGTATTTTTGGAATATTCATAGCTGGAATTTTTTTAGGAGTGGGATATATTTATTCTAAGGGATTGTGGCTTCCAATTGCTTTGCATTTTAGCTGGAATTTCTTTCAAGGAACAATTTTCGGATTCAATGTAAGTGGTAATCATGTTTATTCGATCATAAATATTGATTTTTTACAGCCAAATATTTGGAATGGAGGCAACTTTGGTTTTGAAGGATCTGTATTATCAATATTATTTCAATCAGTTGGCATTTATTTTCTAGTACTGAAATTAAAAGAGAGAGAATCAAAAATAGCCAATAGGCTTGCAGCTTAGCGTGACAACACATTTAATTCGTAAACCATGCTATTCTCAACCGAAAATTTAGAAAACACCTCCCTTACCTATCTTACCAAGGTAAAGCAAAACAGTTATTTGTTATACTTGTTTTTGTTGCTAGCTATTACAGGTGCTTTAGCTTCCATGCCCTTTATTCATACCAATATTTCTATTAAAGCAACCGGAATTACCCGCCCCCTGAGCGAAAGAACTGAAGTAAAGTCGATGATTTCCGGAATTATTGATTCGGTTATTTTTAAGGAAGGAGACCTAATACAAAAAAATGCAACTATTCTTCGCATGAAAGACCCTAATTCAAAAAGCAAACGAATCGTAAATCAATTTGAGATTTTTCAAAGGGAATCTTTTATACACGATCTTACTATATTAACATTTGCAAAAGAAATTACTCAGAGCTTGCTTGATCAGCTTATTTCTCCGCTTTATAAACAACAAGCCGCAAGGTTTATTCATCAGAAAAGCGATCAGGAGTCCTCATTAAAAAAAGCGATTAAAGAAGTTGAAATTAATTCCTCTCTGGCAAGTGATAAAGTAATTAGTGCAAAAGAATTTTTTGATATCCAAATCAATTCAGAAAAAATACAGTCTGCATATAAAGCTTTTATTCAAGAACAGTTAAGTGTCTGGCAACTGGATCTGGCAAAATATAGGTTGGAACTTTCTCAATATCAACAACAAAATCAACAGATCAATACAGACGCTGCTTATTTCGAAGTAAAAGCACCTACAGCGGGTATTATTCAGGGCATCAATACTCGCTATTCCGGCGGTCTCTTGCAGGCAAACGAAACATTGTGCAGCATCTCTCCAGAAGAAAGTATTATTGGCGAGTGCTATATTCAAACAAAAGATATTGGCTTGTTAAAAAAGGGTCAGAAAGCGCGATACCAATTCGAAGCATTCAATTATAATTATTTTGGTGTTCTCACTGGTAAAATAATCAGTATTGATAATGACTTTATTCCAGTAAATAATAAACCGGCATTTAAAGTGCGATGCAGTTTCGACAGCATCCAATTACATCTTAAAAACGGATTTACAGGCCGATTAAAAAAGGGGTTGGGCTTTCAGGCTAGTTTTATTGTGGCACGCCGAAGCCTCTGGCAATTATTATTTGATAAACTGGACGATTGGTTAAACCCCAACGCCCCTGCTAAAACAACAACTGCTTCAAATTGAACAAGTCGGTTCTAATAAAACAAAGAGATATTACAGACTGCGGTGCTGCTTGTTTAGCATCGGTTGCGGCTCATTATAATTTACAATTACCTGTAAGTCGTATACGCCAGTATGCAGGAACTGATAAAAAAGGTACGAATGTGCTAGGCTTGATTGAAGCTGCAGAACGATTGGGTTTTCAGGCCAAAGGCGCAAAAGGGCCACTCGAAAGTCTTTTTAAAATACCATTACCAGCCATTGCGCATGTAATCCTGAAAAATGGGTTGCATCATTTTGTAGTAATTTATCGGGTTTCCAAAAAATTTGTAACCATCATGGATCCGGGAGATGGAAGAATCCAAAAAAAGAAGGTTACGGAGTTTGCCGAAGAATGGAGTGGTGTAATTGTGCTGTTATTGCCAGATGAAGGATTTGTTGCCGGCAATGAAAAAACATCTAATTCCTTAAGGTTTTGGCAACTAATAAAACCTCATGGCTCAATTATGCTTCAGGCATTAATTGGGGCTGTTGTGTATACGATACTCGGGCTCTCTTCTTCAATTTACATGCAAAAAATTATTGATTTTGTGCTGGTAGATGGTAACACTCGTTTATTGAATCTGCTGAGCATTGGCATGATTGCAATTTTAATTTTTCAACTGTTTATCGGAACATTCAAAAGTATTCTTGGACTTCAAACAGGGCAATATATCGACGCTAAACTGATACTTGGATATTATAAACATTTATTAAAATTACCTCAACGTTTTTTTGATACCATGCGGGTAGGAGAAATCATCAGCCGGGTAAACGATGCCGTTAAAATCAGGTTGTTTATCAACGACATTGCACTATCCATTATCGTAAATATTTTGATTATTGCATTTTCCTTTGGCTTAATGTTTCTCTATTATTGGAAACTGGCAATAATTATGCTGTTGATTGTTCCGATTTATATTTTTCTTTACTGGATCGGCAATCGCATTAATAAAAAATGGCAACGAAGACTAATGGAAAACAGTGCCGAGCTGGAAACACAATTAGTTGAAAGCCTCAATGCCGCAGGTACTATTAAACGTTTTGGGCTCGAAGAGTATGCTAACATTAAAACAGAAAATAAATTTATCATCTTATTACAATCAATTTACAAAAGCAGTATCAAGGGATTATACCTTACTAGTTCATCTGATTTTGTAACACACTTGTTTACCATTATTATATTGTGGGCCGGAAGCTATTTTGTAATAAATCGTGAACTAACCCCGGGCGAGTTACTATCTTTTTATGCATTAGTGGGATATTTTACCGGACCTGCAGCATCATTGCTGGGCACAAATAAAAGTATACAGGATGCACTTATCGCAGCAGATCGTCTTTTTGAAATTATTGATCTGGAAACAGAATCGTCCAACGAAAATAAAGTAGAACTCACCGCAGAAACGGTTGGTGATATTCTATTCACTAATGTTCATTTCAGGTATGGCACAAGGGTTACCGTATTTGAAGGATTGAATCTTAGCATATGCAAAAACAGCATCACTGCTGTAGTAGGAGAAAGCGGAAGTGGCAAATCAACATTACTCTCCTTATTGCAAAATCTGTATACACTACAGGAAGGGAATATCAGTATTGGCGGGATAAATCTACAATACATCAGCAATAGAAGTCTGCGACAGATTGTTTCTGTAGTACCCCAAAATATTGATCTATTTGCAGGAACAATTATCGAAAATATAGCTATTGGGGATTTTGAACCAGACCTAAAAAAAATACTAGAGCTTTCACAAATGTTGGGCATCCATGAATTTGTTGAAAAATTGCCAGCTACTTATAATACTGTTTTGAATGAACAAGGAATGAATCTCTCCGGCGGGCAACGTCAGCGCATTGCCATAGCCAGAGCATTATATCGCAACCCGGAAATTTTAATTCTGGATGAAGCTACCTCCTCATTAGACCCTACGAGCGAATTAAAAGTTCAAAAAACTTTAGTGGATTTTAAAAATCAAGGCAAAACAATTATTTTGATTGCCCATAGGCTAAGCACCATTAAAAATGCAGACTCTATTCTTGTACTACAGGAAGGAAAATTAATAGAGCAGGGGAATCATAGCGATTTAATTAATTTGAAGGGATTGTATTATTCGATGTGGCAAAATATGAGCCTCAACTAGCAGAATAATTTGCACTTTAAGTAGTCTGCAAAAATTATTATGACTTGAGACATTAAGAGGCTGTCTCAAAAGGGGCAGCCCCTGTTCTTCCTTCTTCACCCTCTTCCCCAGACTGAAGTCTGGAGTTAGTGCCTCCGAAAGAATATTATTTACTTGATCGGCTTCGTGCTCATTTGTTTTAAATGCCAACCGCTATCTTGAATCCAATGCCATCTTGCAATAAACTCACCTTTCACTCTGATGGTATCTTTACTTTCAATCAAATCAATTTGAGAATAGTTTCCTTTTTGTATCGCAGTA
>JAIEMK010000059.1 GCA_019752295.1 Chitinophagaceae bacterium
GCTACAAATCGGGAACTTATTATAAAGGTAATCACTGGTTGTTTACCGATTGGTGAATTTCCTTTTGAAGTTATCACAGAAAAAGAACGTAAAAAAATTGTAGCTGGGTTGCTGCATTTTAAAATCAGGCAGTATGAAAATACAGACGAAACTGAAAAGGTTTTGGTTTACGGAAAACCATTCGTTGATGCTCCTACTTTGATGGACTTTTTAGCGGCAACACCTGATGAAGAATTTGAGGTACTCACCCAACCGTTATTAGACCGACTAATAAAAATTTTTGAGGTATTTGGTTTCGTGGTGAGACCACTTATTGATCCTATTACCATGTTACCATACTCATCAAAGGTTTGCCGCAATATCAGTGTTCCAAAAGGATGTTACAAACCAACAGGCAATGAATGCACTGTGCTTCATTGCGATGACATTATGCGGGACGGCAGCAAGAAAGCGGACTTTCGTTTACCTCTGGGTCTTGAGGGAATGGAGTATCACCAAATCAGTGCATGTATTCAATTGGAAGATGGTGGCTATCGCCCAGATGATCTAATCATCCACGAATTGAGATATAGCAGCGAATTGGAAAATAATTTTTATGGCGAAGGCGGCTGGCGCTACCCGGGAGAAAGGGTAAAAGCATATCGCAATCATTTACATACTCCAGTATTACGCCTGTGCTATTTCTTTTCCACATTAAACTTCCATGATGTAAAAGGCGGTCACCCGCTTGCTCAACGCCTGAATTTTTCCGTGTTCTTTATATATGTTCCGGCAAGCAACACGCTATATTATTATAACTAAATCAAATATTTTTTTAAATACTAAAACAACAACCTAATGAATCAGACAAAAACATTGTTCTTAGAGAACACATACCTGTTTGCCATGCTTGCGAATGTGCTGGAAACAGGAACCGATGAATACGGTAATTACTTCGTAGTTGACCGTTCAATTTACTACCCTCAAGGTGGAGGACAGCGAAGCGATGATGGTTACATATCTCTTGGCAAAGAACATGAGATCAAAATCATTAAAGCAAAATATACTGACAACGGCATGAGGCACTACACGGAAAGTATAGTGCCTAAAGAAATCCTGCACAGGGAGGTAGCTATGCATATTTTTCAGGATTCACGAAGAACAAATGCAGCGTATCATACAGCAGGGCATTGGCTCTCTCAATTGATTTTTGAAAATATGCAGCTACCTCTATTTCCTGTTAAAGGTCACCACTTTCCTAATGAAGCTTATATTGAATTTGAAGGTAATGCCAATTGCATTACTCCCGAAACCATTGATGAAATGAGAATGGTAATGCAAATTGATTTACAGGCAAATCCGAAAATGAACGTGACGTTAGCTAAAATTGGTTCTAAACTTTTTGAATCAGCATTGCTACCCAAAAATTTTAAACCTCCAATAAACAAGCCTCTACGATTTACCCGGATAGAGGGATATCGTTGGTTGCCATGCGGTGGAACTCATCTTGATTCATTGAGGGAAATTAAATCAGTTATTCCGATTGAGTTTTATACAAAAAGTGGGAAGTTAAGGTTAAAATACCGTTGTGAAATGTGGGGATCAATAGCAAGTTAACAGCAAACTTAAGCCATCACTCAAAATCCTAATGATAGAGTGGAAAATCCACTAATTTGGTGCCCCTGTTACCATTTGTGTTTGACCACTTATAAAATATTTCTGTTTCGTGTTTGTAAGATGGATGCAACTGTGTAAAATTCAATATTCATTGGGGATCAATTCGATATTGCACGAAACTCAGGAATTATTCTTTCAGGTGGAGTAATAAAATGCATATCAAAACCAAAGTAGTATTTTATAAAATAACCTATTCATTTGTATGTGGCATTGCAATTTTCCTACTTTATTCAAATGCTTCATTAGTTGCAGTTAGATTTCTTTACTAAAAAAATCTTTGATTAAGTTTTTTTAGTAGGCACCTACGTTTCAAAAGATGGTTCTAGCAATACCATTAGTTTAAGTTGATCTATAATTCCATTTTGTTCCAATGGCTTTAATTCTTTTCAGGTTTACTATCTCACAAAAAAAACTGATTCATCCAAAATTGATAAGTTTTATTTTTCTTTTGTTATCATTTTTGGATCAATCAACCATCTCGCTCAAAATAGCTTTGTGTAACAAAAGCAAAGCAAATGTTCTCCTCATACACTTGGTCATCTTTTTTTGAATATATCGGGATAATAGTGGTCACCTATTTTTTTATCCTGGGTTATGCGCTCTATAAAAAAGACATCAGCCATTTTATATTTTCAAAACAAAATAAGTCACGGGATACAATCGAAACTCCTGTCAGAAAGCCTGACCTACTTCCCATGGTACATGAACTGGTTAGTGAACTCGGACTCGTAATCCGAAATGCTTCTGAAAAAAAACCTGCTTTGTCGGAACTGCAATTTGCATTAAAGCAAAAGATAAAAGACTTTCTTATTCTGGAGTCAACAGAATACAAAGGCAAAATCAATTTATATATTGAACAGGAATTAGCGATCCGTGGGATTCATGGCATTCTTCCTGAAGAAATAGAGCAACTATGGAAATCCCCCTGATGATTTTCTGTTCAACCATGCATGTTTGGCAGTTGAGTGAAAAAGAATAAATCGAGAGCCCATTTATTAAAGTATTGAAAAAAATCAGTGAAATGAAAATAACTATAAGAATCGGTATGCTGCTGTTGTTGGTGAGTTTTGGATACTGCCTTTATGCGCAGGATGGTAATGCAGGTATCCTCGAAGCGAATAATAAAGTACGAAGTTATTTCGTATCAGGAACTCAGTTGATGTATGCAGTAGGTGCCATTATCGGATTGATTGGAGCAGTAAAGGTTTACCAGAAATGGAGCGCCGGCGATCATGATACTGGCAAGGTAGCGGCGGCATGGTTTGGTGCATGCGTGTTCCTAGTAGTTGTTGTTACTGTGATTAGAGCATTCTTTGGAATATAATGAGGGAAAGACGGAATGATATTTTTCGTATCGATGATACTGTAATGCGTGAACAATATATGAGTGGCAGACAGGCGAGGGAATTACCCAAGATTGACATAGGCGGAATACAGTTCTATCTCGACATGCGGTTAAATGAATTCAGGGAATGTTCAAATTTCATGAACCGCTTGAATCTCGATGACCTGAATGAAATCGAAGGTGGCTACCTAGTTTGTTTTGATCCTAATACCAAAAATTATTTTGAAGGAAGCAAAGAAGAATTTGAACACCGAAAAGATGAAGACTTGCTTTGGGTAAAACTACCCACTCTGCAACAAATGGATCCCTTGGGTTTTGAATGGCTAATGCAGGAATTCAGGGAAGGATCACCAATTACCGTGCGGCCACACCAGAGTAAGGCTTATCAAGAAAATGAAAGTACCCAACTTGAAAATGTATTGGCAAAAGCAGGTTTACTATATAAAACAAAAAATCAACCCCCCTTTGCTTGAAAAGAAACCACGAGCAAAATCAAAAGGAAAAAAATTATGACCAACAGATTACAGAGCCTGCTATTGGGCTATATCAGAGAAAATAATCCGGAGTTGTTATTACAATTGGAACAGGATGATGCTTTACATGCATGGGTAATGGAGAAAATTCGGGAAGTTGAATTGGTGCTAAATAATGCCAAGCCAAACCTTTTAAATGAAACCGAATGCTTAGAGATTTTGACAGCTGATTTGAAGCCATCAAAATTCAAATATGTACGAGACTTATTTGAAGCGGTATTCATCACTGAATATGAAAGGATGCAGAAAGCTGGGACCTTGAATTATGAATTGGTGAATATGGTAAGTGCTTGCCACGATCTATTTGACGATATGCCTTTGATAGAAGATATGGAGAACCCACATCTAGATCAAGCGGTTGCCGGTGTGATCAATGATTACCTGCAAAGCGGGTGGGAATGAGTAGCGTTTATAACATCAATAAAGGGATTAATCAGTGTATTGAGTTTAAGGGATTGAAGGCGCAGTATATCTGGTGGTTGGGTGGAGGAATATTGGCTTTGCTCTTCTTATTTGCTGTATTGTATATAACTGGAGTGAATATGTTGCTCTGTGTGATGGTGGTTTTCGGATTGGGCGCATGCATGTTTTTCTACGTTTATAATTTAAGTAAATGTTTTGGAGAACATGGATTGATGAAAAAGAGAGCGAGTAAATACATACCCAAAATCATAAAATATACATGAAAAACCTATCAGACATATTGCCTATTTACGCTGTTGAACAGGACTTTATTTTGTCCAAGATGGGGGATATCACTATTGGATTTTCCTGTGTACTGCCAGAGATTTTCACTATGAGCTCCGATGAATTTGAAGCATTTCACCAGGGGTGGGTCAAAGCAATAAAGGTGCTACCAGTAGGTTGTGTTTTGTATAAGCAGGATTGGTTTATGGAAGAAAAACATCAAGCTGATTATTCTAGTGACAAAAGTTTTTTGTTGCGAAGTAGTGAACGCTATTTTAATGAACGACAATATCTGGATCATACCTGTTATTTGTTTTTAACAAAGAGACCAAAGGATAGGGTGCAGCCAATTTCGATATTTTCAACTTTATTGAGAGATCATATTGTGCCGGAAGAAACTTTGGATCAAAAGTTTTTTGAAGAATTTAATTCGGTTGTGGGCCAATTTGAAAAAATAATAACTGATACTGGTTTTATAAAAATGAACCGGCTTACTGATGAAAAATTAAATAGCGCGATCCATCAGTATTTGAATTTGGGATTGGATAATGTGGTAAGAGATATTCAATTTGAAAATGGTATTTCCATAGGGGAAAAACATTGCGAACTGTTTACACTTGCTGATCCAAAAAATCTGCCATCCCTTTGTGGTTCTCGAATCAATTACGATAAATATTCTACTGACAAAACTAAGTACAGTATTGGATTTGCAACACCAGTTGGGCAGCTTTTATCAGTCAATCATATTTACAGCCAGTATATTTTTATAGAGGATGCTTCGTCTACGCTTAAAAAAATGGAATCGAAAAAATTACGTTTACAGAGTTTGTCTGCTTATTCAAGGGCAAATGCAATGGCGAAAAATGCTACAGAAGAATTTCTGAATGAAGCTGTTGGTTATGGCCGGTTACCGGTGAAAGCACATTTTAATATTTTGGCTTGGACAGATAATAAGGAGGGATTAAGAGAAATCAGGAATCAATGTTCGTCGGCTTTAACCATGATAGATGCTACTCCAAAAATAGAAACGCTTGGTGCGCCGCAGATCTTCTGGGCAGGCATACCAGGGAATGCGGCTGACTTGCCAATCAATGAAACCTTTGACACATTCACTAATCAGGCTTGTTGCTTTCTGAACCTGGAAACAAACTATCGTTCATCGATCAGTTCGATGGGTATTCGTTTGGGGGATCGTATTTCAGGTAGGCCATTACATGTGGATATTTCAGATGAACCTATGGAGAAGGGCATCATTACCAACCGGAACAAAATGATTATCGGGCCATCGGGGAGCGGGAAATCTTTTTTAACCAATCATACTTCGCGTTCCTACTTGGAAGCAGGTTCCCATATTGTCGTGGTGGACATGGGGCACTCTTACAGAGGTTTGTGCGAGATGATGAAGGGTTATTATTTCACATACTCTGAAAAGGAGCCAATTCGGTTCAATCCATTTTACTTAGAAGAAGATGCAGTGCTGGATACAGAGAAAAAGGAAAGTATCAAGACTTTACTATTGGCTTTATGGAAAAAGGATGATGAAAGTTTTTTTCGTTCTGAGTATGTGGCATTATCGAATGCTTTGCAACTATATTATGAAAAGGAGATTCTATTCAGATGTTTTGACACTTTTTATGAATTTCTTGAAAGAGATTTCGTAAAGATTCTGCAAACACAAAATGTAAAAGAGAAAGATTTCGATGTATCTAATTTTCTCTATGTATTACGCCCTTATTATAAAGGGGGAGAGTTTGATTATTTATTGAACGCGAAAGAAAATCTTGATTTGTTGGGGCAGCCTTTTATCGTATTTGAGATTGATACTATTAAAGATCACCCCATTTTGTTTCCGGTGGTGACGATCATTATTATGGAGTTATTTATTTCTAAGATGAGAAAATTAAAAGGTGTGCGCAAGAT
>JAIEMK010000039.1 GCA_019752295.1 Chitinophagaceae bacterium
GATTCACCCTTTAAATTCTGGCTATCAAGCTAATGGAAATGTGCCCATTAAATAAACTGCGTGAGCATTAGAGAGGTATAATTTGCGCAATATTTTTCCATCGAGTAATTGTAAAGCTATCTTTTCCAATTTTCATTATAGCTTCTTCGAACCGAGCATACAAGCTATCGCCTTTACTAATGCTTTTTCTCTCAGCTTCCTTTAAAGGTGCCCCCGTAGCAATTGCCTCACTGTATTTGTGTAATGAATCACCGATCAGAATATTTGTATTCTCAAAATTGAGTGAACACCATTCAACAATATCATTTAGTGATGATCTTTCAAAAAATGGACTTTCTAGGCTCACCCCAAGAATGCTATCTGTATTTTTAAATAACTCTACTTCAGATATTTCTGGGTACACTTTTTCAACTGCAATATTGTATTTCATTTTAAGATATGTGGATTATTGTTTGTTCTGTACTTGTTTTTCTTTCTTTACTCTTTTCAATAGAGAATCTACTATCTTTAGTTTGCTATTAGTTTCTGAAACTGTTAGACATTTCCCTGCATCGATTTTATTTCGTTCTCCTGGTATCTCTTTGGCAACAAAGGCAACTTCGCCTGAATTTATTACTTTAAAGATCCAAAAAGCTGTATAAAAATCATTTTCAGATTCCATTAGTTTTTGCTCCTTTACAGTTAATTTGTTTGTAGTAAAAAAATTAACCTTTTTCATCCCTTCTTCCCAATTCTCCGGTAATGATGTTTTCTGATATGAAAGTTGCAAATTTTTATCAAAATCCTTAAAAAGGTCATCTGATGATCTTTCAAGATTACAGTATATGACATTTAACTGCTGAAAATTTTTCTGCCATAAATATTTATACATGTACTGTTCGAGATTTTCTTTACTGGTATTATCCAATGTTCCGGTGAAGACAATTGTTAATTCTTCAAAATTTTCACAAAATTGATCTTCCCATTTCCATAGTTCAGTCATATGTATTCGGATCGGAAGATAAGAAAGACTTTTTTTAACTGTCGAAAATATGTCTACATAAATAGAAGCAACATCATTGAAGAATTTGTCAAAAAAAATAGAATGTCTGACGGTTTCATTCATCCCATAACTTTCATAATTCATTAAGAAATCTTCAACTTCAATTAATAAACCTCTAGTTTCAATAATTTCTGCTACCTCATCCGAAGTGGATTTTGAATAGATGTCGTGTGAAAAAAATGGATAAAACAATGCCTTATATTTTTCACTTGCTTTCGAGAGTGTGAGACTTGCCTCAATAAGGCCTTTGAAATATTCTTTGTTTTTCCCCTCAAGCGTTATAGAATATCCAAGAATCTTGCATACTTCTTCATATTGAGCAATTTTTTCATTACCACGGGCTTCTAAGATGGATATAAGTGACAAGTAATTGATAAGCCCTTCAACTGAGGGGTATTTTCCTAAGGATTCCTTTTTGAAGACATCATATAAAATAACCGCCTTGCTAATATGTAGACTTGTTTGCCCTTGCAAAATTGATCTTATGTAGTTGGGCCTAATTCCGGTTTCCCGCTCAAAATCTTTTAAATCCCAGTTTCGCTCGGATAAATATCGCTTTATAAGTAGCCCAAGGGCTTGACTTAAAGGATTTTTAAGAGCTTTTACTTCTTGGATCATTCTTTTTTATGGCAAACGTAGGGAAAATTGTTAAAAACATGATTTTTTTTAAATTTTCAAGATGATTTTTTTTTAATTAAAAAATAACTATGTATATTGTTAACGAAATGATAAAGGGGCAAAAAAAAGCCCGCAACATCATTTAGATATTACGAGCAGGTTGGCGCGTTACGCTTGAGACACTAACGCCAGACCCAAAAGTAATCATACACCACTAAATATCCAATTTCAATAGATATTTAGTGGACAACTTTTGGAACTCTGAGTCAAGAATCAGGCCAAGCGCTACCCAGGTAGTTTGCTTGGCTTTTTTTTATATCCAAATTGTTCAAATAATGGCTTATTAAATAAAAGGAGGTCTTTATGAACGCAGTACAATACTCTGATTACTGGTGGGAGCGTCCTTCATTTCCTGAGATGAGAGATGCTATTGTCGATGGCTTGATACATACGTTTACCAAGACCCCCGACGGTCGCTATAGATGTCTATCAAATCCTGAACGGTATTACACAGCGGATGAATTGGAGATACAAGAAATACATTGTACTGGTGTTATCCTGTATCGGATCGCTGCAAAGGATAACTCTTATAGTGGCACCTATTATAAATATACAACTGCATATTAAAACTAAAACACTTTTTATGAATCATACCAGTTGCCCCCAATGCATTGTTGATGTAAAGGAAGCTATAACACAAGGTTTCGAAACAGAAATTTATTTCTTTCAAACGGGCATATTGTGTTTGCCATTAGTTAATCTGGTTTTTGACTTTGAACATATAAAAGTTCATGAAGTTAAAACGTGCAACACTTGTGAAAAAAGTACCTATCTCCTTATTGTAAATGATGTAATCAAAGGTCGCACTGTTGATTATAGAAAGAATTATTCATCATAACCAAATTTTTCAGCAAAAACATTTTTTATGAACCAACAAATTACACACTGTAGCCTCACAGACACCGACCAGGAAACCATGATTATTGATCTCGAAAGAGAATTACTAGGATACTCTCAACTCCAAGGTCAACAGAATGGACAACAGAACAAACCTACAAATGAAGTAGAGTTTCGCTCTCTGATATTAAACCATGCTGAAATTGCAGTTCAATCTGCTATTTCAAAGAATCATGAGAGAAATCTTCCAATTTCGAGTATAGTGGTTGCTAAATCAATTAAGTCGGAAGCTGAGAAAAAAATTGCTTTGATCCAATCTCTAATTCAAAAAGATGAGCATCTGTTAAGACCAGTCCTAGAAAGGGTAACTAAATTAATGCCTGACAAAAAAAATCGATTTGTCGGTACTGCCGTCAATTTTGCTATTGGAATAATTTCAGCAGCAGAGGGTGTATTTGCCTATGATAGTTTGAGGGCAACTTCGTTTCCTAAAATAACTGCCTTGGTTACAGCAACCGGAATTATGGTGGCAATTGCAGTAACCACACATATTGGAAGCCGGTTTATTCGGAAAGCGAAAACCGTAAAACAGAAAGTAGGTCGGTATTTCCTTGTATTAATTCCTGCGGTGATTGGCTTTTTTGCACTCGCTACTATTCGCTCTAATGCTTATAATACTATAGCGGAACTAAACTTTAAACTGAATAATACACCCACTTTAACACATACTAGTCAACCTTTGGTAATTTGTATAATAAGCTTTATTATTTTCCTTACAGGGCTTGTTTTAGCCGTTAAATTCTACAAGACTTATGAGCAGCGCAAACAAGAACAGGCTTATGATCAGGCATGTTCAGAGCGTGACGAAATCCAACAACGTATTGCCGCCAACAAGCAGCAAATCGAGATGATTGAAAAAGAAACAAATATAAAAGTCGAAGAAGCATTAGCACGGTACGAGCTCGCAGTTGCTACAGAAAATAGGTTACAGGTAATAGGAAGACAGGCAGTCGAAGTATATATCAGTCACAATCTCAGACATAGGACTGATCAACAGTACCCAGCATTTTTTGCAAATTTACCGACACTCAAGTACAAGCTATTTTTTGATAATCTCAAAAAGAATTGATCATGAAAAATACTCTACTCCTTTTATTTGTTTTGAGCATCTACTGCGTTGGGTGCCAAAAAGAGAAAGCGGAAACAACGAAATCGGTGGAGGTAGCAGTAATTATTGATGCGTCTGACAAGCTGGTATTAGCACCGAATGTTGAACATATACTACCACTTTTTGAATTCGATAATTGTATTGATAATGAAGCTTTTTTTTCTTTAACATCAATAACTGATAAGCGAATTGTTTCTGTTGCAGAATTGCATTTAGCATCTGGTGCAGTTAGTGAAAAAAAGAATGTAGAAGATGATGCTCAGTACCGCAATACTTTAGTAGTTAATTTTTGTCAAAATGTTCGTTCGGTACTAACAGATTTCATTGCTACACATAGAAATGATTCTACTAAGAGCTCGCAATGTTTTTCAACTATTGCAACAACGTTGCAATTTTGTTTGGAAACAAAATCTGCAAAAAAGATACTCATCATCCACTCAGATTTACGTGAGCATTCTTCAATATTCTCTTGTTACTCTTTTGCCGGGCGTAATGAATTAGAACAACATCCTGAAAGTGTATTAAAAATATTTGATCAAACAAAGTTACTACCGCAGAATTTAAAAAATATTACAGTCATTTTCTCTTTTCTTCCAAGGAATAGTATTGATGATACACAGTATTATCAAATGTCTAGCATTTACAAAAAAATGATTGAAGCTAGGGGTGGAAGGGTAGTAATCAAATCAAATACAAACTATGAATCTTTATGAACCAAAGTTCAATTAAGCAATTGTTTATCGTACTCAAAACTGTCCTACTGTACTTAATAAAAATCATCGCAATAATTTTTGCTTGGAGCTGTCGCATAGTAGCATTGATTTTAAATCATATAGGACAGGAAATAGAAAAACATCTAATCAAAAAATAATGAAGATGATAAATGCAATAGTCGGCACCTTCGCAAGTTTCCTGCAGGGAATATTTGATTTCCTATTATCACTCTTCCCCCAAGAACGGAATACAGAGTATAATGCAGATTTTCTTCCTGCGTCTGAATTAATGAGTCGATTCAATAAGGGATTTCATATTAATGGAAAGTCTTTATCGTTACTAGACAGTTTTAAAAATTTACTTGTCACTGGTCAAACAGGATCTGGGAAATCATCTTGTATACTAATCCCGTCGTGTCTTACTATGCGTAAACATGTATCTATGTGTATCAATGACCCATCAGGAGAACTTGCAAAAGCCGTTTCAGGTACACTGCATAACAGTGGGCACAATGTAATTATTATAAATTATGAAAAACCAGAAATGGGAGGATTTAATCCGCTTCATAGAATAAAAAATAAGAGCGATATACAACGTACCGCTGAACTTATTATTTTTACTTCACTGGGGAAAGGCGGGAAAGATCCATTTTGGAATTTTAGTGCATCATCAGGTCTTGCCATCTTTATAGAAATCGCCTGCAGTTTACCAAAAGAAAATTGCCACATGTACCAGGTGGTACAACTTATTAATGTATTCAGCTTCAATCCATCTAAAATAGACCCTCTTGTTGTCAAAGCTAGTGCTAACAATTCGAGTTTATTGATGGAATACAAAGCATTCATTAGTAATGATCCTAAAGTTCTCAAAAATATAATTGTAACAATTAAAAGTGCTATACAGATATTTACGAATCCATCAGTAGCACTCACAACCAGCTACGATACTGTTAATTTTGAAAATTGTCGTAAAAATTTGACAACTATATTTTTTAATAACAGTGTCATTTCTCAGCGATATTATGCACCAATAACATCCCTATTCTTTCAACAATTTTTTGAAGAGGTATTGACTCGTATTCCTGAAAATAATGAATTACCAATAATGTTTTTATTGGATGAAGCTTCCAGCTTGTATATTTCAGACTTACCAATTGTCTGTGCGAATATTCGTAAGGCACGATGTGGGCTGATGGCAATCTTTCAATCATTTTCTCAAATCAGAAGTCTATATAATAATGACAATGCTAAATCTATCCAAGAAAACTGTTTTACCAATGTGCTCTTACCTGGTGTCCCCATCGATGTCGCGAAAGAAATATCTGCTACATTAGGATCATTTCAATATGAGGATGAAACTGGTAAACATACACGTTTGCTCCTCACACCGGACGAAGTACACCAGTTAGATGATGCATTAATCTTATGTGGGAATAGGAAGGCAATAAAATTACCAATGAAACCTTTTTATGAAAATTTTAGGATGAGATCATTGACTTCTGCCCCACCGTGCCTTCCAAAAAATAATTTGCCTTTTACCACTCCTCCGTTACTGCAATTACTTGATAAATGAAAAGTACC
>JAIEMK010000020.1 GCA_019752295.1 Chitinophagaceae bacterium
ATTGGTGATTTAATCATTTATAACCATCTTGGTGAAAAGAAAAATATTCAACTAAAATTAATTGGAAGAGTTCACTAAATTTAATTGCAGATGGTATGATAATTAACCATCAAGAAAATGGTAACTGTCCATTCATTCTAATAAAAGCCTCTGCTGATTTTACCCCCATTTCTCTTCCCCTAAAATCTTCCATTGCCGCATGGCCACATTGATAAATGCCAGGAGGGTCCTGACTTAGATGACAATACACAGCTTTTCTTTTTTGCTCCTGTGTGTTGGTTATGTCTACATAATCGGTAGGATGAAAAACAAAACTTTGTTCGCCAATACAAACTTCAAAAAAGTATAAAGCAAATTTTTTACCCAACCTCAACCAGGATTGTATCGCAATCAAGCTCGCTACCTGATGATCTTTATGCGCATCCAAGGGCCAGTGCGCAAATAAAATATCTGGGTTTTCGTTCGCAATAATCTGTTTTAGTTTTTGCAACCACTCGTTGTTCATAATCGTATCACCGTCGATCTGGCCGGCAAAAATATTTTTTGCATCCAAAATTTTACAAGCATCAGAAGCTTCCTTTTTTCTTATCGTTGCCGCCTGATCGTGCGACACTCCATCTATGCCTGCCTCTCCTGCCGTTAAATAAATGATGGTAACTTCATGTCCCGCTTTGCGCAATGCAGCTAGCGTTCCTCCGCATCCCGATTCAGGATCATCGGGATGTGCACCCAAACAAACCACTTTCTTTTTATTGATTGCCACGCCTTTCTGTGCAAATAATAATGCAGGCAAACTCATTGCTCCAATGCCTACTGCAGTTTGCTTCATAAAGTTTCTTCTCGAATGATTATTAGCCATAACTAATAGATTGTACTGCATACATAATTATACCCTAAGCTAAAATTATTATTTAATTTTTAAACAAACCTTTTATTAAACAAAGAAACGAAGTAGAATATTTCTTAATTTTACACACTATTATCATTCATCTTCTGCTTGAAATCATTTGCCGTCATAATAATCCTTATTTCGTTAATCGTTAGTGGCTTCTCAAAAGTACTCTACTATGCCGACTACGCATTGAATACCGGCAAATACGCCAAAAATTGCGTAAATAAAGCCCGGCCAATGATGCACTGTAATGGTCATTGCCAACTAAGTAAAAAATTAAAGCAGGAAGAAAATAAAGACAAACAAAATCCCGAAAGGCGCAATAACGGTAAAGAGGAAGTAATTAGTTCAAAAAGTTTTTTCGCCAGCATCGAACACATTTCATCGCTTGCATTAATTGAACACAAGATTGCTAATAATAATTCGGTAATCGACATCTCCGAAAGCATCTTTCACCCACCAACTGCCTAATCTCAATTCGTTCTTTTTATTTAAAGTGGTTCTATGAATCTATGCATGCGTGTGCCCATATCTGCCATGCCAGTTATTCATGCCCCCCTTCTATTATTATCAATCTAATAAACAATTTCAAAAAATTGAGATGAGAAATTTTATATGCACTTTCATGGCCTTGTTAATCTTTAACACGGCATTTTCGCAAAACAATAAAGGCAATTCAGTAGATAGTCCAACAAATGTGTTGGATTCGGTTTTGGTAAAGTCGTACCTTAAAAAAATTTACTTCACCAAATCTTCCACTGCAGGAATTAGACTGTCGCTTCCCTTAATAGAAACCCCTCAAAGCATTCAGGTAATTAATCATGAGATCATAAAAGATCAACAGGCTCAAAATTTGAATGACCTGACAAAAAATTTGACCGGTGTTATCAATAATAATTCCTACACGTCATACACCATGCGTGGTTTTACAAATTATTACCCCAATTCTTTCATCATATTTGACGGGTTTATGGGAAATATGTATCAATGGAGTCAGATGGTACAGTTATATAATATTGATAAAGTTGAAATGATTGCCGGACCAGCTTCTGCGTTGTACAGTGTTGGTACACCAGGAGGGGTGATGAATATGGTAACCAAAAAACCATTAGACGAAAAACAATATTCTTTTACGATTACTACCGGATCGTGGAACTTATTTGATGTTTCAGCCGACTTGGGAGGCGCAATAGACAAGCACAAAAAACTGCTTTACCGCTTTAACATTGGATACAATACGGCAAATAGTTTTAGGCCTTACCAGTTTAATCGAAATTTATTGATAGCCCCTTCACTAGTGTACAATTTTAGCGATAAAACAAATATTAGTCTGGATTTAGTTAATAACGATAATCATACAAGATTTGCTTACGATCGGGGCGGGTTGGTATTTATGAATCCTGATAGTACTTATAATTTTAATGGAGCATTGAGTTCTTTTGTGCATAATAGTCCGAGTGATTTTGGGCATATTAACAGCAACAGCATTACACTAAAATTTAATCATGCATTTACATCTAATTTCAGATTAACCTACCTGTCCCGTTTCGTCAATAATCATTTCGATATGGGCGAGCATTATGGCACAATGTATGGAGATCACTACCTCACGCATTTAGATACTCTTGAAAGAAGATACGACAAGTGGCTGTACACTCCGTATAATTTACAAAATAGTATTTTCACAACTTTTGATTTTGGTAAAAGCAATTTTAAAAATTCACTGATCACAGGTATTGATTACCAGTTGTACGGCGCCACAAAAAATCAATACATCGATGATGTTGCTGCACCTATTTCCATCAGCAATCCCGACTACAGTAAAGATGATTTTACGAAATACCCAGTGCCAGATCAATACGAAAACGACAGACAGGATACCAAACAATTGGGTTTATACTTTCAGGACCTGATTAGCATTAAAGAAAAATTTAAGCTTTTATTATCCGGTCGATACGAACATTTTTTATGGATAAACAAACCCTTATCCTCTGCTAACTGGAGTCAGACAAATGATTCTTCTGTTGCAAATGTTTTTTTACCAAGGATTGGTTTGGTATATACGCTTGATAAGTCGAATACGCTCTATGGAAGTTATTGCGAGTCTTTTAATCCACAATATGATAATACCAGAGGATCGGGCGGCCCCTTTCCTCCGCAAAAAGGTAAGCAAATTGAATTGGGGTTTAAAGCGCAAATTGTTGAAGGAAAATTGTTTACTACTCTGGCATTGTATCATATTGATTATATAAATGTTTTAAAATCAGACCCAACAGATCCATCAGGTAAAAAACAGATTGCTGTTCCCGGCTTATCGAGCAGAGGTATAGAATTAATTGCACAGGGAAATCTTGGCGACTTCAACATTATTGGAGGCTACGCTTATAATCGTGTAGTATTTTCTGCGAATAGTCCCTTGGGAGTAAAGGGTGGCAGGTACGATAACGCGGCAAATCACGTAGCCAATATTTGGATAAAATATGTGTTACCCAATAAATCGAACTCAAACAAATGGAGTATCTCATTTGGCGGAAAGTATATTGGTGATAGAGTAGGCAGTGGATTTAACCAACATTTTTTGATGCCTGCTTATGCATTGTTTGATGCAGCTATTGGATACAGTATGCAAGATTTTAGTTTTGATTTAATTGGCAATAACCTGTTCAATCAAAAATATGTATTGGGCGCCTACTATTCCGATTTGCAGGTACCAATGGGCACTCCTTTAAATTGGAAATTTAGTATTAGGTATTCCATTAAATAAATAACCATGCAAAGAAATATATATAAAATTCATAGTTGGTTAGGGCTTTTTAATGCTATATGGTTATTGCTATTGGGCATCAGCGGTTCGTTATTGGTGTATTATCATGAAATTGACAGATACCTGAATAAAGAGCAGTTAACGGTTCAACCTGGCAATAAGACTTTACCAATCAACTCACTAGTTTCTATTGTAAAAAGCAGGATGCCAAACGCAAGAGGAACTAACATACTTCACTTTCCTGAATCCAAAACGGATAGTTATTCGTTCAGGGTATATATTCAGGATGGCAGTAAAGATTTAATACACTGGTGGGAAACATACAATATCGACATCAATCCATATACAGGTGAAATTTTAAGAGAGGGATATTATCGGGATTTGAATAAGTCGTTTATGCATTGGATACTAAACCTGCACTGGAGTTTACACCTGGGTCCTGTAGGTGAGCTGATCATCGCCCTTGCAGGAATACTGCTCTTTATAAATATTGTTACCGGAATAATTATTTATAAAAAGTATCTTCTAAAAGTGTTTGTATTTAGAGCTCCTATGAATTGGAGTAATTGGAGAACAATCACTTCGGGGCTGCACCGATATATTGGCGTTTGGGCATTGCTGTTTAATGTCCTGATCTTTTATAGCGGATTAGAAATGAATTGGCATGCTTTTGATAAAAGCGCATGGGAGCCTCCAATAGTTACTGAACAAACACACGAAAAATATTTTTCAATTGATGCATTGCAGCAGAAGCTTCAAAGCATTTATCCGGGGTTTGCAACAAAATATCTTTATGTGCCTTTCATAAAAAGAAGAGCAGGGAAGAATTCGGATGAAGCGATCTCTTTTCAGGGGAATATCCCCGGCACTCCTTCTATCATACCGGCGTCGTCCAGTAAAGTGGATTTTGATCCTTTTACGGGTGAGTTAATCAGAAAAGTAAATGTGAATGAAAAATTATCGAAGATGAATTTGTGGGAACAGTTTAATGCAGTTGTATATAGTTTTCATGTAGGAAGTTTTGCCGGAAAATATTCAAGACTACTATATGTATTTGTGGGCCTCAGTCCCGCTTTCCTATCATTGAGTGGTTTTATTTTATGGTTGAGGAGAAGGCATTTTATTCGCAAAAATATCAGATGAGATACAGAATCAAAAAGAGGTCCTCTTTTCAACGACCTCTTTTTGTATACTGATAATAAGCTTACACAACTTTAAATTAAGCGAATAAATTTATAGGATTATCAGAGGCCTACCCCATATTGATCAACTAAATAAATGAACGCAGCAATATTTACAGCTCCTAAATGCAATTCTCTTTTATTTACGTTTTCAAAAACATCGGTTTTAGCGTGATGCAAATCAAAGTAACGCTGGCTATCCACCAGCAGGCTGGAGAGAATTACATTTTTATCTGCAGTTGCCAAAGGTTCAATATCAGCACCACCACCGCCTTGCACTACTTCTCCGCCATACCTTTTTAATAGTGGTGTCCAGCTTTGGAATTTTTTTAATTGTTCAGCACTGCAATTGATACCAATAGCTCTGGGTGTAAAGCCACCATCGTCGCTTTCTAAAGCTAGTATGTGCTTTTCTTTATTCAATTTTGCCAGCTCTGCATACTTCAGTCCGCCCTTACCTCCATTCTCTTCATTTGCAAATAATACAAAACGGATTGTTCTTTTAGAATGATAGTTCAGGGTTTTATATGCACGTAATACTTCCATGGTTTGTACTACTCCTGTTCCATCGTCGTGAGCACCTTCATTTACATCCCAACTATCCAGGTGTCCGCCAATAATAATAATTTCATTAGGGAACTCAGTTCCTTTTATTTCAGCAACCACATTGTTTTCATCTGCATCCGGCAAAAAATATCCGAAGGTTTGCATTTGCACGCGAAGGGTTGATTTTTTTGTTTGTGTATATAAATCTTTCGCATCGTTCGGACCTAATGCAATTGCCGGAATTTTTGGAAAGGAATCGTTGTATTCCATCACACCTGTTTGTGGTTCGTTATCGGGAGCCGTACTCAACGAATGGATCATTACTCCAATTGCACCATACTTTGCAGCTTTGCTGGGGCCATCCGAACGATATATATACGCATTCTCATAAGCTTTTCCGGTTTCAATCAGTGTAGGATCAAGTATGCTATGGAAGTAAACGATCTTACCTTTTACTTCGGCTTTACGTTTTTCCAACTCACTAAAATCAGCTACGGCTAATACTTCTGCTTCTATTAAACCTTTGCTGGCTAAAGAATTACCCAAGGCCATTACTTCCAAT
>JAIEMK010000040.1 GCA_019752295.1 Chitinophagaceae bacterium
GTCCCAATCCGATTTTGCGAATCGTTTTCATGTGTTAATTTTTATTGATTTGGGCCACACGGAATTCGCTAATCAACATTTCGGTTGGTAACAAATTTGGTTATGGCTCATTTCATTTTTCTTATTTTAGATGAGTGTGTTTCCTGTCATTTCTTTTGGAATTTCCAAGCCCATTACTTTTAAAATGGTTGGCGCCAAATCGCCCAATTTACCCGGTTGAACGGTGCCCCTCCATTGTTTATCGATAATAAAAAATGGAACCGGATTTAATGTATGCGCTGTGTTGGGACTTCCATCTTCATTAATCATATAATCGGCATTGCCATGATCTGCTGTAAGAAATACAGTGTAGCCATGGCCCAAAGCTGCAGTAACCACTCTTTTAACGCAGGCATCTACTGTGAGCGCCGCTTTGATGGCCGCACTAAATACGCCTGTATGACCTACCATATCGGTATTTGCATAATTCAAACAAATAAAATCGGCTGTTTCGTTTTCAATTTCCGGAATCAGCTTGTCGGTAATTTCAACTGCACTCATCTCTGGTTGTAAATCGTAAGTGGCCACTTTTGGAGAGGGTACCATAATCCTGCTCTCGCCTGTATATGGCTCTTCACGACCACCACTGAAGAAGAAGGTAACGTGCGGATATTTTTCGGTTTCTGCTATCCTGATTTGCTTTTTGCCATTGGCTTCTAAAATCTGCCCCAGCGTATTGGTAAGATTATCGTTTTCGAAAATCACTGCTACATTTTTGAACTTCTGATCGTACATGGTCATGGTAGTATATGCCAAATCTAATTTGTGCATACCGAAATCTGCATGATCGTTTTGTGTAAGCACTTCGGTTATCTCCCTGCAACGGTCGGTTCTGAAATTGAAACAGATTGCCGAATCACCTGATTGAATTTTTGCAATGGGCTGTTTATCGGCACCTACAATTACAGTAGGTAATATAAATTCGTCCGTAACATTTGCATCGTATGATTGCTTCACCGCCGTAACTGCATCGGTAGCAGTAGGCCCTACCGCATTTACTAAACCATCGTATGCCAGCTTCACCCTTTCCCATCGCTTATCACGATCCATGGCATAATATCGGCCACTCACTGTTGCAATTTTACCAACTGAGCCGCTAAGAAATTGCTCTAAATCGGTAACATAAGCCAGTCCACTTTTCGGATCCGTATCGCGCCCATCGGTAAATGCATGAATATAAACTTCTGTTAATCCTTCGGCCTTGCAAACATTGCAAATGGCTTTTAAATGACTGGTATGTGAGTGTACTCCACCATCGCTCAACAAACCTAATAAATGCAATGGTTTGTTATTCGCTTTTGCTTTTCTGATCGTTGCTAAAAGAACGGGATTGGAAGCCAATTCTCCGGTTCTGATAGCCACATTAATGCGCTGTAATTCCTGGTACACGATTCGTCCGGCACCCAGATTCAGGTGGCCCACTTCGCTATTGCCCATTTGCCCATCTGGCAATCCTACGTCTTCACCACAGGTAACCAATGTGGTATTGGGGTACTGACTGTATAAACTGGAAACAAATGCAGGGTGTGCCTGCTGAATGGCGTCGGCAGTAGGTTTTTGACCCAGTCCCCATCCATCCATAATCACTAAAATCACTTTCTTACTCATCTCTAAACTTGTATTAAATAGTTGTTATTTTCCGCTAATTTAGCCAATTAGGTTGATTGTATCATTATTGGCATGTTTTTAGCGATATGATAACGTGAAGGGGTCATAACAAAATTTGTTGCCAACCGAAATGTTGATGCGCAAATTGTCTGGCCAAAATCAATAAAAATTAACAAATGAAAAAGATATTCATATTAGTAGCACTGGCATTTAGTTTTCTTTCATTTACCGTGCAGCCCGACACAGATGCTGTGGTAAAAGCATTTAAAACCGCTAACGCCGAACAAGTGGGTAAATATTTTGATGAGTATATCGACTTTAAATTATTGGATAAAGACGAAGTAAAAAATGTTGGCCGTAATCAGGCAACCATCGCATTAAAGTCGTTCTTTGATGAATACAATATCAATGGATTTGAAAAGGGATCTGACCGCGAAATTGGTAATACCCTCTATATTACCGGAAAATTAACAAGTACCACCAGGTCTTATAATATTACGGTGATGCTGAAAGCCAAATCGAATAAGCACCAGATCATTACCATGCGAATTAATTAGCATCGTAACAACTTTATCGGAACATTTTGAAATTTAAATCAAGACCCTAGCTTTGCAGCATGCAATCTTATCAGGAACTCCTCGATCAGTTAATTGTTTCCGCACTCAAAGAAGATATTGGTGATGGCGACCATTCTACAATTAGTTGTATTGATGCAGGGGCTAAAGGCAAAGCCGTATTAAAAATAAAGCAACATGCTGTTCTGGCGGGCATGAAAGTAGCTGAAAGAATTTTTCAGTTGGTAGAACCAGCGGCAGTTTTTAAAGCATATAAAAAGGATGGGGATATGGTGTTGGCCGGAGAAATTGCTTTTGATGTATTTGCATCTGTGCATACCATATTAAGTTGCGAGCGACTTGTTTTAAATTGTATGCAAAGGATGAGTGGAATTGCCAGTTTAACTAAACAGTACACCGATTTGTTGAAAGGATATCATACGAGGATATTAGATACCAGAAAAACCACTCCCAATTTTAGATTGCTTGAAAAAGAAGCCGTAAGAATTGGCGGAGGCGTTAATCACAGGTATGCTTTGTACGATATGATAATGCTGAAGGATAATCATATTGATTTTTGCGGTGGACTCAAACAAGCTATTGATAAAGCTTGGCACTATGTTGTATCGAATAAAATGGATTTGAAAATTGAAGTGGAAACCAGATCGCTGGCTGATGTAGAAAAGGTGTTGGAGATAGGGAAGGGGAAAGTATTTCGTGTGATGTTAGATAATTTTGAGCCGGCAAAAGTAGCTGAGGCGGTTGCCTTGATTAATGGCGCATTCGAAACAGAAGCAAGTGGAGGAATTGACCTGCACAATATCAAAGATTTTGCTGCAACCGGAGTAGATTATGTAAGTGTTGGCGCTTTGATACACCAAGCAAAAAGTATCGACCTTAGTTTAAAAGCCAATTTTTCGTAACAGTCATATCATCCCGCCGTATGTCAAAAAAAAATAAACCCGATACAAGGGGATTCGTTTATAGTACCGACCCTGATTTTTCGTTTGAAGCTGCTGATGAAGTTGTTGAAACCCTGCCCCCCGCACAACAAAAACTGCGCGTTCGTCTGGAAACAAAACATAGGGCCGGGAAGGCTGTAACCCTTGTTGCAGGCTTTATTGGCACTGAAGCAGACCTGGAATCGCTGGGAAAACAACTCAAGAATTTTTGTGGTACCGGAGGTTCTGCAAAAGACGCTGAGATTATTGTTCAGGGCGATCAGAGGGCTAAAATTTTGCCCTGGCTGATCAAGAACGGATACAAGCAATCGAAATGAGTTTAATAATCAATTTCGAGTTTCAACTTATCTTTTAATTCTTTTACCAAAGGAAATTGTTCGGCAATCCGCTCAAATTTTTGGCGACTGTTTAATCTTAAATGCGCCGGTATTTCTTCCTGCTCACCCGCATCGATCAAAACCGAAAAACTGATGCTCCTGTTGCTGAAGGCTTTTTGTAAATGATCCAATAGCATCATTTTCTCTTGTTCAACAAACTTTTGTGAAGTAATAGAAGTTACTGTGACACTGAAATGTATTTCATCATCAATACTAAGACGCGCTATTTTAAATGTTCCTGCAGAAGAATGTTTCTTTTGTTGTTCGAGTAGTTGCGTGTAACTATCCCAATAAGTTTTTAACTTTTCTTCATTTAGTATTTCGGCTTCTTTTACTTCCTCAATGGCATACTGATCGCCATACTTTTCGCGAAGTGTATCTAGTAACCCTTTTTTGTTTCCGCCTACTTGAATGGGGGCTTTGGGCTTTTCGGTAACCGGTTTTTCCGCAATCGGTTTTATAACAGTTTCCTGTACCCTACTAACTGTATTGGGTATATTTTCTTTTTGCTTTGAAGTTTCAATAAATAATTTGGTTTCAGGTGGCGTAGCAACTGCTGCGATCTGAATAGAAGGAACTTGCTTTAATTTATAAGCGATGGGACTATCAACTCGTTTTTTTTTAACAAGTTGCCCGTTGCTAACAGACAGTTCAATTGCCTGTTGTAAAAAATTTAACTTAATTAATGTTAGTTCAACGTGCAAGCGTTTGTTGCGCGCCATTTTATAGTTGATCTCAGACTCGTTCAGAATATTCAAAGCACTTACCAAAAAAGATACACCGGCTTTTTCTGCGGTGGCAGTATATTTTGTTTGCATGCCTTCCACTACTTCTAAGAGGGCTGCCGACTTAGCATCTTT
>JAIEMK010000082.1 GCA_019752295.1 Chitinophagaceae bacterium
AACAGCACAGCTCAATGATTTGAGTGCGCATAGTAAGCGATTGATGAAGGAAGAAGTAGATGCAGAAGATATTGCCGATAATATTGCAAAGGCAACGGGTATTCCTGTGGCTAAAATGATGCAGAGCGACCGGGAAAAATTATTGCATCTCGAGAATGAGTTGCATAATCGGGTGGTAGGACAGGAAGAAGCAATTAGTGCAGTGGCAGATGCGATTAGAAGAAGCAGGGCCGGTTTACAAGATCCTAAAAAGCCAATCGGCTCATTTATATTTCTTGGTACAACCGGTGTGGGTAAAACAGAATTAGCAAAGGCACTCGCTGAATATCTTTTTGATGATGAGAGTATGATGACGCGTATTGACATGAGTGAGTATCAGGAAAAACATACGGTATCAAGATTGGTTGGTGCTCCTCCCGGATATGTTGGCTACGAAGAGGGCGGACAATTAACCGAAGCCGTTCGTAGAAAACCATATAGCGTGGTGTTGCTGGATGAAATTGAAAAAGCGCATCCCGACGTTTGGAATATATTATTGCAGGTACTGGATGATGGTCGCTTAACCGATAATAAGGGGAGGATGGTGAATTTTAAAAACACAATCATCATTATGACCAGCAATATTGGTAGCGCAATTATTCAGGATGCATTTGAAACAGTGGATGAGGAAAATGTGGATCTGGTAATTGAAAAAACTAAATTGGATGTGATGAATTTGTTGAGGCAAACAGTGAGGCCAGAGTTTTTGAACAGGGTCGACGAAATTATTATGTTCCAGCCTTTATTGAAAAAACAAATCAAGGGAATTGTAAAAATACAGTTGGAAGGATTAAGAAATTTGGTGGCAGAGAATGGAATTAATTTGAGCTTTAGCGACTATCTACTTGAGTTCTTGGCCGATCAGGGCTTTGACCCACAGTTTGGCGCCAGACCACTTAAAAGATTAATTCAGAAACTGATTGTTAATTCTTTGAGCAAACGAATTCTCGCAGGAGATATTGATAAAGAGAAAACAGTGTTGGTGGATGTGTTTGATGGGGTAGTGGTTTTTAGAAATGAAGAGTAAGGTGATAAGTAAAAATAAGCTCCCGTTTCCGGGAGCTTATTTTTAATCTTTTGATTTCCAAAGATTGTCATTTTCATTGGCATCCATAAAAATGCCTCCTTTTATTTGAGCTGACTTGATTTTTTTATTGGTAGTAATCAAAATTTTAGATTCTTTATTTCCAGATTTCCATAGAGCCGGTGTCTGATGCAGACTTTCGGTTGTATTATCTTCATAAATAATGATCAAGTCGAAAGGCGCAGCAAAGCCTCCCAAATTGTTGATTGAAACAGTATATCCTTTTCTTGATTTTTCTACTTTTTCAATCGCAAAGTCGATATAACCATTGCTAAAGAACCAATTATTCCAAAACCAATTCAGGTCCTGACCGGATGCATTATTAAATGAGTAAAAGAAATCCCATGGTATGGGATGTTTGCCATTCCAGTTATCCATATACGTGTGGAGGCATTTCTTAAATAAATCATCTCCTAAATAATCAATCAAAGCCAGATATCCCAGCGAAGGTTTTCCGTAAGTATTATTACCATAACCGTTGCTGCCGCCCAGTGCAGTTGCCGGCGTGATGATGGGTAAATCTTCTGAAGCTTCTTTATCATTGATCCATCCTGCAATCCTAAATTGTTTATACAAATTTTCTGCTTTATCCTTTCCCATATTGGCGCGGCCAATTAATAATTCCAAGGTGGTAGCCCAACCTTCATCCATAAAGGGATACCTGTTTTCGTTGATTCCCATATAGAAGGGGAACCAAGTATGTGCTATTTCGTGCTCTGCTACAAAACGCGAAAAAGTAGTATCAGTCGAAGTATTGTCGTTCACCATCATCGGATATTCCATGTCGGCAAAGCCTTGGCAAACGGTCATTTTAGGAAATGGATAAGGAACTCCGGGCCAATTGTGCGAGAACCAATCCAAAGCGTGTTGTGCAAATCCAACCATGTAATGAAAGTCTTTGGATTGATCCTGAAATGCCGACTGTACACTCACTCTTCTATTTGTTGCATCGTCAACCACCACACTGGATGCATCCCAAACATAGTGGTCACTAACGCAAGCTGCCACATCGGAAATATGATTACCCGTAAATACCCATTCGTTCCAATCTTTTTGCACAGTTACTTTCTGTGCTTTCAATTCTGCTGCTGTTGCAATATGAACCAAATCGTTTGTGTGCATCGACTGATCCAGCCGATCAGCGAATTCTTTATTCAAAACCTCCGGCGCATTTTCAAGTGTTCCGGTAGCCCATGCAATAAAATTCTTTGGAAGCTTTATCGTTAATCGGTAATCATTAAAATCGTTATAGAATTCCTGCATGTCCGTAAAGGTTTCTCTATCCCATCCATTGTAGTCATCATACACAGCAACCCTTGGATAAAAATAAGCGAGATAAAAACTGGTTGAATCGAGCATTCCCTCTCTGCCACTTTCTTTGGAAGATTGGAAATGCCAGTCGAAACCAAGTTTAAGGGAGTCATTTGGAAGCAGTGGCTTGCTGAGGCGAATGCTATTCCAGGTTGAGTGGTACTGATTTTCTTTAAAAGGGGTGGCTTTGCCGTTTACGGTGCATCCATCGATTTGAACACCTGCAGTTAAATAATCTTCCTGTGCATCCCCGTTTCTACTGGCGCCCGGTTTATGGATATTCTGAATGAGTTTTATGACAAGGAATTTGAGGGTATCCGGACTGTTGTTGATATAAACGATTTGCTCGCTACCCTTTACATTTCTGTCGGGGGGGGCTACAGTTACTTGAATGTTGTAGCGCGCTTTGTTCTGCCAGTAATTGCTTCCCGGAGCGCCGGTTACAGTTCTGGTTCCTTTTTTATATGCTTGTTGCACATCTCGGGGTTGGTATAGATTCTGTGCAGATGCAGAACCAATTGCAATAAGTAAGACTGTTGTAAAATATATTTTTTGTAGCATGGAAAATTTTTGAAAATCAAGGTAAAAAAAAGGGCTTAAGAAAAGCTGGAATTTACAGGAAAGGTATTTTGGAAGGATTAAGTATTTTTATATTTGTATCAGCATGATACAATTTACCACTACGATAGAGAAATTTGGATCAATGGGCGAAAAGACGGGTTGGACCTATATTCTTATTCCCGAAGCATTGGCTCAGGAATTGAACCCGGGAAATAAAAAATCGTTTAGGGTAAAGGGTAAATTAGACAACTGGTCATTTAAGCAACTCGCGCTAATTCCTGTGGGGGAGGGCGATTTTATACTGGCGCTGAACGCTGAAATCCGTAAACAAATAAAAAAACAAAAGGGGAGTAAGTTGTTGGTGCAGATGTTGCTGGATAAATCTGTGATAGAAATTTCGGCCGATTTTTTGGAATGCCTGAATGAGGATGCCGCTGCAAAAGCCTATTTTAATAAATTAGCAGGATCGCATCAGAAATATTTTAGCAGGTGGATTGAGTCGGCTAAAACAATGGAGACCAAGGCCAAGAGAATTGCGATGGCTTTAAAGGCTTTGAGCCGCCAAATGGACTATGGCTCCATGATTAGGCTCGAGAAGCAAAACAGGGCAGATCTTAACGGAAAATAAGAAAGTTTAGAAAAATAACCTTCTAAAAACTTACTTATTAGTAAGTAACTCTTACTTTTGATAAGTGAGTATAAGAACTACCGATACGAAAGAAGAAATACTAAGAATTGGCAAACAATTTATACAGTATTATGGCTATAATGCCTTTAGCTATGCCGACATTGCTAGGGAGTTAAAAATCAAGAACGCGGCGGTACACTATCACTTTAGGGGAAAAGAAGACCTGCTGATGGCGCTGATAGAGAATTATATACAAAACTATCAGTTGTTGGCACAACAATTAGAAGGTTCGAAGCTCAAAGCTGCAGGGAAAATCAATAAATTCATTGAAAGATACACAGGGTTATGTGACAGTGATAGTATCTGCATTATTGGTTCCATTGCTTCGGATTATAATACTTTACCCGAATCGGTAAAAGCCAGAATCAGTGAGCTTATTGAAATGGTTTTAGGGATGGTGGAACAAACACTCGCTGAGGGGAAGAAAAAGGGTGAATTGCATTTTGAAGAAAGCCCCCGAACCCGTGCCTTATTAATCATGACCAATCTTGCCGCGGGGGTACAGCTTGCAAGAATATCGGGTAAGGCAGATTATGAGGCCATCAGGAAAGCTTTGATAAAACAATTGAAATAATATTTTTTTAATAAAACACTTACTTACCAGTAAGTAGAATAATATTTAACTAAAAACCAAAAACTATGAAAA